>URMK01000005.1 GCA_900548905.1 uncultured Lachnospiraceae bacterium
GGAACCTTGCAGCACCGCCGCCCCAGGGAAATGCAGGGGAGGGGGATGCCGCAGGACACAAAGGGCCGTCTGAACTGTTACGATCCGGCGTTACTGTTCCCGCCCTCCTGCACCGCTGTCCGGACAGCAGCTTCATTGCTCCCAGCCTCCGTCCAGCTTCAGCCGGCACAGGATGCCGCCCGAGCCGTCCGGCCGGAAAATAACCTCCACATACCCGGCACCTTCCGCCGCACATATCCGGATATGATTATCCTCCAGCACGGCCGCATCCGTAACCAGACTTGTCAGCAGCTGCAGGGCGGCCTCTCCCAATTCCGTCCCGGAAGCGTTGAACAGCTTGATTTCCATTACCTTATTTTCTTCCCATCCGTAAATTTCCAGGATCCCGCTTTCATCTGCGATCCAGTTTTGTTCTTCCGTTCCCTTTTCCGCCCGGAGTTCACCGCCGGAAAGCACGGATCCATCCTCGTCCTGAAGAGTTACCCTAATCCGGGCCTGGATGGTATCCCCGTCTTGCACGGAATCCGTTGTTTCCGTGGATTGCTTTGCCTGCCGTCCTTCCCCGCAGGCCGCCAGTATACAAACAGCGGCCAGAAGCAAAACGGCGGCGCAAACTGCTTTTCTGTCCATACATATCCTCCATTCCCTAACATGGCCTGCTGCCTGGTGCCCCATCCGTTTGGCAGCGATAGTGACAGCACCGGCTTCTTAGGATGATACTAACAGCTGTACTATAAAAGCAGTTAAAAAAAGCCGGGTTCATACCCAGCTTTTTCTCCGGTAGAGAAAGGCGCCCGCCCCGGTGCACACCACCAGGATCCCGGTCAGAAGGATAAGGCTGCTTCGGTATTCCTCCGGCGGCGCTCCCCGGAAGGTTCCCTGCAGCAGCTCCACCACATAGGTCAGCGGAAGCCACCGGGAAATGTACCTCACCGTATCCGGGAACATTTCCTTCGGCAGCGTGGCCCCGGACAGGAAGATCATGACAAAATAGGAAAGATAGCACAGCAGGTTACTGATTTTCATATCTCTGGCCGCTGCGGTAAAAAAGAAGCCAAGGGAAAAAATGGCGCCGGCAGATAAAAGGAGGGAGGCGAATATTACCGGAAAACTTCCCTCTGTCTGTATCCGATACAAAAGCTTCCCCGCCCCGAACAGCAGCCCGAAGCCTGCCAGGGTCATCAGCAGGTTCACCAGCACCTGGGCGGCTATAACCATCCCCTTTCCTGCCGGCGAAGCGTCAAACCGTTTATAAATCCGGTTTTCCTTATAGCCAGCCAGGGTCAGCGGAAAAGCCATCAGCCCCGTCACTCCGATGATCATGGCGGAATAGGCCGGTACGGAAACATCTATTGTGCCCCTTCCGCCGAAATAAGGCGACGGTTCATTCCCATAGATGCTCCCGTAAAGTAACAGCATCAGAAGGGGGAATACAAAAGTAAAAAAGAAGCCGTAAAAATCACGGATAAACAGCAGGGCTTCCATGCGTAACAGAGCCATGAATTTTTTCATAAGATCCCCTCCATTGTCAATACATTGGTTTTTGGAGAAAGTAGCAGGTAAATATCCTCCAGGGACAACTGTGCGCTCCACTTTTCTTCTCCGATTATCTGTCTTGCATATCGCCGGAATTCCTCTTTTGTCCCCAGGAACACACAGCGGCCCTCCGTCATAACCAGCAGCCTGTCCGCCAGCGCTTCTATTTCGTCCATATAATGGGAAACAAGGAGGATGCCGGTCCCCGCCCTCTTTATCCGTAAAAGGCTTTCCCACAGCCCCCTGCGGATTTCCGGATCCAGTCCCGTTGTAAGCTCATCCAGAATCAGAAGTTCCGGCCTTGGCAGCAGGGCCAGCAATATGGAAAGGCGCTGCTTTTCCCCGCCTGACAGCTTATTTACCATGCGCCCCGCCTTTTCTTCCAGGCCAAGCTGCCGTAATAAAAGCTTCCAGTCCGCAGGATTTTCATAAAACGCGGCAAAAAGGGCACACAGCTCTTTTACCTTGATTTTTTCCGGGTATGCCGCCTCCTGGAGCTGGATGCCCATTTTCTTATAAATCTCCCGCCTGTCTTTGCAGGGATGGTACCCGAAAACTTCAATATTCCCCTCTGATGGTCTCCGCAGCCCCTCCAGGCATTCGATAAGCGATGTTTTTCCGGAGCCGTTCGGCCCTATCACTCCCAGGATTTCCCCTTTATGCATGGAAAAGGATACGTCATCCACCGCACATATCTTACCGTAATACAGCTTCAGGTGTTCTGCCTTTATCATTATTTTTTCTTTCATGCGATCCTCCTTTCCGTGACTGTTTTCTATGCCTCTTTGTAACGGTTCCGTCCCTCCCCTGTTATCCCTTTTCTCTTTTATCATAAAAGAAGCCATCCCGGGATACAACCGCTGTGGGGCAAGATGCTTCTTTTCCGGGATAAGCTGCACGTGTGGGGGATAAAATGCACTTCACTTTTCATATTTTATGCTATAATAGTTACAGTTCAGCCTGCCCATGGACACAGACGGCAGACTGGTCCGTAACCACAGAACACATCCACAGGAGGTACACGAATGCACGTGGAAATCCAGATCGAACCGGGCTGCAAGGAGCCTTATGCGGTTCTGCACATTGCCGGACTGACCCCCTCTCTGCAGGCTGCAGTGGCTCTCATGGAAAAAGAAGGCGAAGAAACCATTTTTTCCGCCCAGCGGGATGGGAAAACCTATATCCTGGAACCGGATACCATAGAAATCATCCGTACCGAGGGCCGGGAGCTGGTCCTTTACGACCGGCAGAAAAAGCGGTTTCTTCTCAGCAAGCCATTATATGAGCTGGAAAAGCTTCTGGGAAACAGCTTTGTCAGAATTTCCAAATCCGCTCTTGTCAATATCAGGCGGATCAGCCATGTGGAAGCCTCCTTTAACGGCACGATGGAGCTGGTGATGAAAAACGGGGTGGAAGAAGTGATAACCAGGAGCTATCGGCAGCAATTCAAACAACGTCTGGGGGTGTGATAATGAAGAAAAAAACAGTTATTAAATTATTGAAATATCTGTATTGGGGTATTTCCTGGGGCTGCACGTTCTTCGTGCTCACCTGTCTCATCGGCTATTTCCTGGGCGGGCGTGCTTATCTGGATCCGATTGTGGATCAGTTTCCCAGACATGCCGCTGGATCCGTTCTCGTAGGAATTGCCTGCGGAAGCACAAGTATCGTATATACGCTGGAAAAGCTCTCCCACAGCCTGCAGATCATTATTCATTTCACGGTAGGAATGGGAATCTATTTTCTGACCGCCTTTTATCTGGAATGGATTCCCGGACAGCTGAGCTGGAACCTGGTATCCTTTGTAGTCATCGGCATTCTGAGCTTTGTGGCAATATGGACGGCTTTTTATCTTTATAACAAAAACGAGGCAAAAAAGTGGAATCAGCGGTTAAAAGAAATGGAGCGGGAAGAGAAAGGCTGAATATCCTTCCTCCTGTGAGTGAGCGTCTGCAGACGGAACAGAAAGGAAAAAACATGCCATATCATTTAGAAAAAAAGGTACGGGACAATCCGTTCCGTCAGCATAAGCTGCGTTTTCCCGGATTGTCCCATGCATAAATAAGCTATGTTGCGTTTTTCCAGGGACTACTGCTTCCAGTTCTTCCGAAGCCCCTTGGGATAGTGGTTTTTCATCATTCCGCCGGCCAGCTTGCCCCAGCCGATGCTGTAGCCGTCCGCCGTAATCAGATACCAGCCCTTTTCGCCGTCGGAAGGAAAAGTTTCCCCGTTGATCCAGGCGCGGGCCGGCCCGTAATCCCTGCCTTCTTCCCCGGAAAGCAGTTCCGCACACAGACAGGATTCCTGCGGCTTCAGCGCCAGCGCCAGCGCATGGGATGGCTCAAACCGGTTCTTTTTCAACGTTCCCAGATGCAGGCCCGGGCGCAGCACCTTTACCCCCTGCAGGGACGGCATTCCAACAGGCAGCAAATAGAGCTGATCCCCAAAGACAACATATGTACCGCCCTGCCAGTCCTTTAAAAACTGTGCCGCAAATGCAGGAAATTCTCCGCAGTCTTTTTCCGGTATCCCCCGGTTTCCGTCTTTTCGGACAGGGAAAGCGGAAACGTCCGTAAGCAGCCCCTCTTTTCTGAGGACAGCCAGGAAATGGCCTTCTCCCTTCAGCTTATGGGGCCACAGCCTCATAGTTCCTTCTATTCCAGACGCAGGCTCCGGGATCCAGTCCGGCCGTCCATAGGAAAAGCCCTCCGGCACCGCCGCAGGCGTCTCCACGGAAAAAGACGGGCAGCGTTTCAGGAATCGGCTGATCGTCCCTTCATTTTCCTGCGGGGCAAAGGTACAGGTGGAATACACCAGCAGCCCCCCGCTGCGCAGCATCTGCCCGGCGCTGTCCAGGATGGTATCCTGCCTTGCGGCGCACATTTCCACGTTCTCAGGGCTCCATTCCTCACAGGCTTCTTCATTTTTCCGGAACATCCCTTCTCCTGAGCAGGGCGCATCCACCAAAATTTTATCGAAGAAACCGGCAAACCGCTCCGCCAGCCTTTCCGGCGTCTCATTGGTCACCACCGCATTCCGGATTCCCATACGTTCTATATTTTCCGACAGGATTTTGGCCCTGGCGGGATGAATTTCATTGCAGACGAGAATCCCCTGTCCTTTCATAGCCGCCGCCAGCTGGGTGCTTTTCCCTCCCGGGGCGGCACATAGATCCATAATCCTCTCTCCCGGCCGTGCACCGGCCAGTTCCGCCGGGGCCATGGCGCTGGGCTCCTGAATATAATAGACCCCCGCCTCATGGAAAGGATGCTTCCCCGGCTGTTGTGCCGCCTCATAATAAAAACCGGTTTTCGTCCACGGAACCGGGGTCAGCGCAAAAGGCGCCCTCTCCCGGAAATCCTGTACATCCGCCTTAAGGGTATTCACCCGCAGTCCCTGATACCTGCTTTCCTTCAGAGCTTCCTCAAAAGCTCCGTATTCTCCTCCGAGCATTTCCTGCATTCGTATTATAAACTTCTCCGGAAGCATCGTTTCGTCCCTTTCCTTCGTATATTTTCCTGAGCGGTTACTCTAATAGAACTTTACCGTAACGGTTCAAACCTGTCTGAACCGTTATACTTTATCAGATTTTCTATACAAATTCCAGTGGAAATCCATACTTTTTCTCAGGCTGCGCCAAATATGCACAAGTGCAGGCACGCCGGGACCGTTACCGTATTACAGCACAAACAGAAGGAACAATAAACAATAGGTCCCTTTCAGATTCCGGTTCAGCAATAAATACAGGGAACCGAACAGAAGCCCTACCACCACCCCTTCCAGCCCTATGAGGATACTCCCTTTGGTAAAAGCATGGGCAAGCCCCCAGGTCAGCCCCAGGATAATGCCGCCGTAAGGAATTTTTTTATTCTTAAACCAGGTTTCAAAGGCAATCTGGGCAAATACCAGGATCAAAGTAAAAAGTACGGCTTCAAATAAGTAATATATGTACTGGAAAATAAACATAAGCGTTCCGTGGCTTTTCCATTCCAGATATACTTTAAAGCCTCCCCAGCTTATAATGGAGGTAATGATTTTACAGGCGCCGCCGGCTGCCACCAGTCCCCATTGCCACAGTTTTACCGAACGGAGGGTGTCGCCGGATTCCGGGCTTAACAGCTTCAGCCCGTATTTTTTATCCGCCGTACGCAGCAGATATGCCGCTGCCAGCCCCCAGAGAGTACAGGTTATACTCCAGTGCAGCACCGACTGCCAGGTATTCCATTGCTCCATAGGTGCGCCATACAGCATAGGCTCCAGCCAGAAGGCCAGCAGCACCTCCAGTCCAAGTCCCGCAAAAGCATCCAGTCCCAGATTCATTATGAGCCATCCTTTTTTTCTGTCAGTCATCATAATTCTCCTTCTTCTCCCTTCTTAATTCCTCCAGAATTTCATTCGCTTTTTTAATTTCCTTAAACAGGTTCAGGTAATACCCGCCCGCCAGGATAATATATGGAATGGTAAAAGATAAAAACATATCCCGGTAAGCATGCCTTCCCAATATACCGAAACAGCTGTATACCCATAAGAAAAGCATAAGCGCCCCCAAAATCACCAGATACTGTCCGAGGATCACCAGTGTCAGAGGAAATCTCACCAGCCTGTAATACTGGGACAGCACAAAGGTGGCGCCCAGGGAAATCACAAACATCAGGATAAAATTCATCTGATCGTTTCCCCATTTACCTTGTGTAACCGCTTCCAGGACAATTTTCCCGATGGATAACAGGGCATATACCTCACAAACAGTGGAAAAAAAGTTACTCTTGTTTATTAATTTCATTTCCGCATTCTCCTTTCATTGATGAATTGCAGGAAATCATTTTTATATGCCCGGTTCAACACCAGTTTTTCCCCATTGTCCAATAGCAGCTGCATGCGCATGTTTACATCCGCCGTCAGCTGGCGTACCTTGCAGACGTTCACTGCCGCTGATTTGCTGATACGCACAAAACCCGAAGACCCGAACCGTTGCGCTGCGGACTGGATGCTCAGTTCCACCTGATAGATTTCCTCCTTCAGGCAGGCAAAGCATTTCCGATCCACGGTTTCAAAATAATAGATTTCCTCCGGAACCAGATAAACCTGTACTCCCTCCTGTTTTCCCAGAAGAGCATTCCCGCTTTCCGCACAAGCCAGGATCCTTCTGATTTCCTCGTTATATTCCCGGTAATGGACATCCATATAATCTTCTTTAAGCCCGGGTTCCCGGAACTGATTGATTTTCATACTGTTTCTACCTTTACATCCCGTAACGGTTCCGTTAAGCCCGGACCGTTACTCTCTTTTCTGCCGGCTACTCTATGATTATAACAGACCCTTCCATTCCTGCAATACCGCAGTGCTCAAGCTGCAATTCAGAATGCGCAAACTGCAGCAGGAGCCCTGGCCATATACCAGGTTTTCCATCCTTTTACCGAAAAAAGGCCTGGAACCCTCTAAGGGCTCCACAGCCTTTTTTACTCATCTTCCGGCATTTATTTTTCTTTTACCGCCGCCTTTTTCCTATTCTTTTTTCTTCTTCCCGCCCTGGCAATCAGTAGAATAAGGAGAATGACAACCGCTGCCGCACCTGCCGCATAGTAAACGGCTTTGCTTTCCGTTTTCCCATATACGGCAAAGCATGATCCAAGGGGAATGGATGCGGTCACGTAACTTCCATCCGCCTGCGTTTTGGTTTCCTTCCATTTTCCATCGGAAAGGATCCATATCTGTGCGCTGTCCGCATTGTCCGGTATCAGGAAATGGGCTGTCAGCTCTGTCTGATCCTGATTCTCCGGCTGCTTTTCCAGTGTCCAGGAATATGCATAGGCGCAAGCCTCTTCTTCTAAAGGCGGGGAACATGCGGTAAGCTCCAGCCCGGTGTCCTCATAGAAATTTCCTTCCAGCAGGATCAACGGTTTGCCGCTTTCCGATTCCTCTCTGGATGCAAGGCTTTGAGTCCAACGCTGCTCCACCGCTTTTAATGTGATATTTTCCGTCACACTGCGCAGCGGAAACTCTTTTTCCCACTTCCAATAACCATCCCGTGCAGGAATCCGGGGCACATCTTCTTCCTGAATGGTGCCGCCGTAAGGAATCGTTATGGTTTTGCAGATCTCACCTGCATTTTCAAAGGATACCGTTACTGTGGAAAAACCCTGGGGAATATCCTCTTTCTTCATAATTTCTTCATACGTACAGGCTTCGGCTTTTCCATAATAATTAATATTATCAATACCTCCCCACTCCCGGGACACAAAGTAATTGGACGCGATTTCCGCCTCTTCGTCCACATGCCCGGCAATGCTTCCCACACGTTCTCCCTTGTCGCTTTCCAGCGTGCACATGGATCCGCAGCCGCTGATATTATAACCATCTCCGCAGATTCCGCCCAGGTAGTCCACCCCGGTCACTTTACAGAAGGAATAGCTTTTACTGATGGTGCTGGTGCTGATACCCGCGATTCCGCCCAGCTTTTTCCCGCTTTCCGCACTGATATCCCCGTAATTTTCACAGTCATAGATCAACCCCAGTTCTTCACTGCCGGCAATTCCGCCGCCGTTATTTTTCTTCGCGGTTATCTTTCCATAGTTGCTGCAGTGGATGATCACATCGTTGGTTGTGGAACGCACAGCCACATCCGTCAGCCTGGATAAGTCCAGATCCAGCTCAGGATCAATATTATATTCCACGTTCATAGTCCCGGCGATTCCGCCCGGATTGATATCTGCATCCACAGATCCGTTGTTGGTACAGCTGAAAATTACTCCCCGCGTTTTTTCTGTAATATTTCCAGAGGATACATCCAAAAGAGCATCTGCATTTCCCATAAGGATATTCAAATCCGAACTCACGGAATCGGTAATGTGCTGCTGGGTATTCATAAGGCCCTTCATGCTGTTTGTCAGGCTTTGAATCCCGCCGTCGATGGAATCCGTCAGGCTGTCAATGGTATCCCCGGAAAGCTTGCTCTGATCCGTCAGTTCATTGGAAATGTTCCCCGCCGCGTCAGAAACGGAATCCCCGCTGTCCGATAAGGTATTCTGCATATTTTTCATGTTCCCTGATATGGAAGATAGCTCCTCCTTCATTTTGTTCAGGTTTTCTTTTATTTCCGGATCCGCTTCCGGCATGCTGATACTGTTTTTTTTCTGTTCCAGCTTATCCTTGGCATTATCCAGGCCTTCTTCTATCTTGTCCTTGTCTATTTCCGGAAGCTTCCCGGTTCCGCTTTCCGCACCGGTATCGGTTCCCGCTTCTGCACCTGTCGCATCGGCGCAGGTGATAATGATACCTCCAAGACCATTTTCCCGCAGTGTTTCGCCGTGTCTGCTCCTGTACGGGAAATCCGCCGCATATACCTGTTTTATGCCGGGCTGTGCATCATTCTCCCATCCGCTTCGTGCCTCTCTTGCAGTGACCGTTCCGGCATTGTCTGCCTCCTCAGATGAGTTATCCGTTCCGCTGTCCCCGGCAGTTCCTCCACCGCCGGCATTTCCGTTCTTATCCCCATCGGCATCGCTTTCTGTTCCGCCCTCTTCGCTGCCGCCGCTATGATTTCCGGATCCTCCCTGTGCCCCGCCGTCTCCTGTCCCGCCACTTTGCGTCCCGTTGTCTCCTGTCCCGCCACTTTGCGTCCCGCCGTCCTCCGTTCCGCCACTTTGCGTCCCGTTGTCTCCTGTCCCGCCACTTTGCGTCCCGCCGTCCTCCGTTCCGCCTCCTGACGTACCTGTGTCGGAATCTCCTTTCTCTTTATCCCCAAATCCGGGAATATCCCCGGGTTTGCTGTTTTCAATCTTATCCTTTATATCATTTACCGCACCATTCACGGCATCTATGGCCGTATTCATATCCTTACGCACACCGTCCACCATATGCTGTACCGTTTCATTCCCCAGACTGCCGATATTATCCAATGCATCACTGATGCTGTTAAGATAATCCCGGGTCTGTTCTTTATCCTCCGAAATGGTATCCCTGAGAGAATTCACTTCCCGGTTCAGACTGTCAATAGTATCCTCATACTGCTGCTGAAGGGTCCTGGCATACTGTCCCGCATCGCTGGAGGTCCGGCTGAGCGCATCGGACATCTGGATTACCAGACTGTTCATACTCCCCAGATCATCCTGAAGCTTTTCCAGACGATCCGAAAGATATTCCGATTCCATGTAAGGCTCCGCCTGGCCTGCAATACCTCCCGCATCCTTTCTTCCCAGGATGCTGCCTTCGTTTGTGCACTCCAGAATGGTTCCGCTCTGTCTGCCTGCTATTCCTCCCACATTATAGCCAACATGGGCATATCCCACATTTCCTTGGTTGGTACATCCGGATATGGTTCCGGAGGAAATGCCTGCGATGCCGCCGCTGTCGTTTCTGGTAACCACATTCTGCGTCAGATTCAAATCGCCCAGATCCACGCCGTCCAGATTCAGCGTGGTTTTCAAATCTTCTCCGTTTACCGTACTCTCATTGACACAATCCTTGATAAGCCCTTTGTTTTCCCCGCAGATACCGCCGGTCCCATTGGTTGCGGTTACCGTTCCGGCGGCGCTGCAGCCCACTATCCTTCCGTCTGCCTTATTGTAGCCGGCAATCCCTCCTGCGGATTTTGCGGCGGATATAACGCCATCAAAACGGCAGCCTGACAGCATACCGAAATTCACCCCAACAAGGCCGCCCACATTTTCTCCGCTGCCTTCCATGTGGATACTGCCTTCGACAGTCAAATTTTCTACAAGGGCGTTTTTACCCAGATACCGGAAGAATCCGATTTCAGATCCCTTACGTGATAGGAGGAAGCCGGTTATAGTATGTCCGTTCCCTTCCCACGTGCCGTTAAAATACGGAATCCCCTGGAAGCCGGTGCCCTTTACATCAATATCCGCTGACATGGAAAAAACTTTTCCATAGCTGTACCAGTCGTTACGGCATTCTTCCGCCAGCTCTATCAAATCCTCCGCCGAAGCTATCTGTATTCGTTCCACTCCTTCTGTTATTTGCGCCGCTTCCGCCGTTTCGTCCGCCGGCTTCTCCTGCGTATTTGCCTCTCTGCCGACGCCTGTATCGGCGGCCATACAGGTACCGGCATCGGACAGCAAAAGGGAAACGGCGAGTAAAAGGGCAGCGGATATCCTTTCAAAGCTTCGCATACCTTTCGCATTCTTTATGTATGCTTTTCCTCTCATTTCACTTCTCCTCCATCCTCCAGCATTTCTATTTCCGTCTGTCTTCCGGGCATCCGCGTTTCCAGGGAAGCGTTCATACGCCCCTGGAAGCTGCCTTTGATTTCCGCATCAATCTCTCCCTGGATAAAACCTTTCACATGGCCGTTTATACTCATACGGCCGCCGATTTCCCTGGTATTGTATTTGGACAGATTGATGGTCAGAGCGGTTTTTTCGATAATAAAGTCTCCGAACAGTAAAATCTGAGGGAGCACAAATATAACAAGGATGATGGAAATTAATGTCCCTCTCCCCAAAGCGATTCCGATGGATGCCACTGTAGCATCCGAGGCTATTCTGCCGATCAGGAAACCGGCACAGGTCAGTATGGAGCCTGAGGTAAAAATGGTAGGGAAGGACTGGTTCAAGGTTTCCACAATCGCATCCTTGATAGGCATAACCTGTTTCAGCTGCAGATACCGGTTGGAAATCACGATAGCGTAATCTATGGTGGCGCCCATCTGGATAGCCGATACAATCAGATACGCAATGAAAAATACCGGATCCCCGGACAATGCGGGAACGGAAAAATTAATCCAGATGCTTCCCTGGATTGTCAGGACCAGCAGCACCGGCAGCCCTGCGGACTGGAAGGTAAAAAAGAGGATTACCATAACAAACAATGCCGTAAGGATGCTGATAATCAAATTATCCGATCCGAAGGAGGACATCAGATCATGATCGCTTGTAGAATTGCCCACCAGAATAATCTCTTCTCCCGGATAGTACTTCCGGCAGACAGCCCGCACCTCATCCAGAGCGGCATAGGTTTCCTCCCCCTCCACGGGGAGCTTAAGGGACAATACGAAACGGGAATAATCCGTTCCCTGGAGTTGCTGCTTGGCATCATGAAGCGTATCATAGAGTTCATTCAGATTTTTATCCATCTCCGAATCCAGCGTCACATAACCCTGTTGATACTGGTCGTACAGAAACAGGAACATATCGATGATAGGCACCTCATATTCATCGATCCCCGTAAATACCGGGCCGTACTGCTCCTGGTTATAGGCATAGGCCACATAGAGAAGCCTAACGATTTCAATATCCAAATCCGCCAGTTCGGAAAAATCCCTGGGAGATATCTTATCGGTGAGCACATAGTCATCGTTTATGGATACGTTGGCCAGCCCAAGTACGCTGTCCACATATTCCAGCTTTTCGATTTCCTTCAGAGCCGCTTCCTCCCCTTCATAATTTCCGTTGGGGACCATGACCACCAGCTGATTGGATACCCCAAAGGCTTCTTCTATCTTTTCCTGGGCGATTTTCGACTCACTTTTCTTCGCACTTTCCACCGAGCTGGTATCATAAATATACCGGCAGTTATTTGATTTTACAAAAGCAAAAACAAGTACCAGCACAAACAGCGGGGGAATGATATATTTCGTTTTGTTTGCCAGCTTTCCGGCAAAAGTTATATTGGGTACATAGCATCTGTGATGAGAGCGGTCAATCCCTTTTGCAAACAGAAGAAGGACACCCGGCATCAGCATGAATACGGAAATCAGGCTGAATATAATGGCCTTCACAAGGACAATACCCATATCGTAGCCCAGGCGGAACTGCATGAACATCATGGCTACCATACCGGAAATGGTTGTCAGGGAGGAGGCGCTGATTTCAGGGATGGCCTTGGACAGCGCCACCTTCACCGCGTTTTCCGCATCCATGGTTTCATGCTCCTCCATAAAGCGGTCACACAGGATAATGGCATAATCGATCGCCAGCGCAAGCTGCAGTACCACGGCTATGGAATCGGTAACACTCGATATAGTTCCCAGCCAGTAGTTCGTTCCTTTATTCAGAATCGCCGCCACGCCAAATGTGATGAGCAATACGGGAATCTCCATATAGGCCTTTGTGGAAAGAAGGAGAACCGCAACGATAATAATGACGGCCAAAACCAATATCAGGTTCATATCCTTTTCCAGTGCCTTACTGGTGGCTTCTTCGGCACCCACCTCCGTTGATACATAAGTATCATAGCCGGAGAGGACATTTCTGACCGCTTCCATGGCTTCCTTGCTGACCGGCTCCTCTTCTTCTCCGGAAAAGGTTATATCATATAAGGCATTTGTCCCGGTGTAGTGATCCTGTGTATCGTCAAAGGCCACCTCCTTCACCCCGTCCACTTCTTCCAGTTTCCCCACCAGCCCCTCCGCCCGGGAATAGGTGATGTTGGACACCATGACACGGGCGCTTCCATAAGTCAGGAACTGCTCCTCCATCAGGGAAAGGCCCCGGTTGGTTTCACTGTCGGCAGGCAGGTACTTGGTTATATCCTGATTTACCGATACCTTGTTTATGGACACCACACTGTAAATAACCGCTATAAAAAAGAGGACATAAATTGCCTTCCTCTTATTCACGATAAAAGTGGCAACCGTCAGCCAAAAATTCCCTTTTTCTTTTTTATCTTCCATCTGACACACCTCTTACCTTCGTCGTTTCGTCAGTGGAAATTATAGTCCCGGCTTCCGGGGAAGGCAAGAGGATTTCCCGTTTCCCTTTTACCCAATTTGCTTCATTTGTCCAAAAAAGGCGTTCTCCTGAAAGGAAAACGCCCTCTGCCATACCATTTCGATTATTTTTTAAGCCTTACCACATTCCAGCTATGTTTGCCGAACAGAGTTGTAAAATGTCCTCCGTCCATTTTGGAAGCATCACTGCGTACGGGAACCACACAATCCGGAGCTGCTTCCGTATTAACAGCTTTCAAATCCTCATTCGTCAGCACAATATGCTCCACCAGTTTATAGTCCGCAAACTGTCTGAAATCACAGCTCACTTCCAAATCCTCTTCCAGATCCTTGTTTACCGCAAAAACGGTAAGTTCTTCTTCCTCTTCGTTCCAGATGCATACGCTGTCCAGGAAGGAAACCTCCCCATAGGTCCGGCTTTCATAAACAGGTGCCTGTACCTGGGTATTCAGCACCGTTCCTCTGCCGTATACGGACGCATGCATATACGGATAAAAGATTGTCTGTCTCCACGCTCCCGTATCGGAGGTCATGATCGGCGCTATTACATTTACCAGCTGGGCAAGACATGCCACCTTTACGCGATCCGCATGGCGCAGCATGGTGATGAGCATACTGCCCACCAGCAGGGCATCCTCAAAGTTGTATACATCCTCCAGCTGATGAGGCGCCTGCACCCATTTTTCCAGCTGGGCATCCGCATCATTGCTGTGATACCAGACATTCCATTCGTCAAAGGACAGGTTAATCTGTTTTTTGCTTCTCTTCTTCGCCTTGACACAATCACAGATGGAAAGAACAGAGCTGATAAATTCATCCATTCCTTTGGAATTTGCCAGAAATTCCTTTGTGTTGTTATCCCTGTTCCCGTAATACTGATGCAGGGAAAGATAGTCCACCTGCTCATAGCATTCGCTGAGCACATCCTCTTCCCAGTAACCGAAGGTATCCATCGTCAGTGAGGAACTTCCACAGGCTACGGTTTCAATGGTAGGATCCATAAATTTCATCAGACGGCTTGTTTCCGCAGCGATACGGCCATATTCCTTTGCCGTTTTATGGCCCATCTGCCAGGGACCGTCCATTTCATTTCCCAGACACCAGAGTTTGATATCATGAGGCGCTTCATAGCCGTGCTTCTTTCTTAAATCGCTGTAATAGGTGCCGCCCTTGAAATTACAGTATTCCAATACATCCTTGGCTTCTTCCGGCCCTCTGGTCCCCAGATTGACAGCCATCATGATATCCGTTCCGGCTTTCTTAGCCCAGTCGGCAAATTCATTCAGCCCGAACTGGTTGCTTTCAATCACCGACCATGCCAGATCCACCTTGGAAGGACGCATGTCTTTAGGGCCTACACCGTCTTCCCAATGATAACCGGACACAAAATTACCCCCGGGATAACGTACGATAGGAACCTTCAGCTCCCTCACCAATTCCAAACAATCCTTCCGCATCCCCTGCTCATCGGCAAAGGGGCTGTTTTCCTGATAGATTCCTTCGTATACGGCTCTTCCCAGATGCTCAATAAAAGAACCGAAAATCCGTTTGTCCACCTTTCCCGTGAGATAGTACTTGTCTACAATCAATTCCGCTTTTTTCATACCATTCTCCATTCCGCCGTATCCCGGCCGCTTTCCTTACTTCTGTATTTTTATCATAATCTCCGCAGACAAAAACCGCCAGTTCTTTTCCTCCGATTTATTTGACTTTTCTTCCGGTTCTGTGCTATCCTCAGGAAAAGAGATTATACGGCTTTTGCGCCGATGCCATTTACCAGGAGACTGCTTATGATTACCCTTCATTTTTGCGAATACAATCGTTTTAACCAGGATTATGACACGATCTGCCGCCCGGGCGGAAGCGGGGATTACCTGTTCCTTCTGCTGAAAACACCCATGAAAATCTATCTGCAGGAGGAGCTTATCATCACCAAGGAAAACGCCTGTATCCTTTTCACGCCCCGGACTCCCCAGCATTACCAGGCGGTCAAACGGTTTTGCAACAGCTATCTGCACTTTTCTTCCGATTTAAGTCCCGCCAGACAATACGGTTTCCCGGAAAACAAAATCTTTTACCCGGCCAATCCCGGAGATACAGACTCTTTTATACGTAAAATACAAATGGAATATTTCTCTCTCTCCGAGTTCCGGGAGGAATATATTTACTGCCTGATTTCCCAAATGTTCATTTCACTTTCCAGGGATCTGCTTCACTGCGCGGATCAGAAGGAGGATGGTGAAAACCTGTACCAGCTTTTCCAGAACCTGCGCCTGAAAATGCTTTCCAACTGCCAGGAGGATTGGAGTATTGAACGCCTCTGCCAGGAAATAAATCTGGAGAAGAGCCAGTTTTACGTATATTACCATCATTTCTTTTCCACGACCCCCAAAAACGATCTGCTCCACGTACGCATGGAAAAAGCCAAAAGCCTTCTGAGCAATGAAGCCCTGCAGGTACAGGAAGCCGCCCGTCTCTGCGGTTTTTCCAGCCTGCAGCACTTCACCCGGTATTTTCGGAAATACTGCGGCTGCTCCCCCAGAGAATACGGCCAGGCCTGCAAACAACGGACGCTGCGCTCTGCGAACCATCCTTATATTCCATTAAAAAAGGAGCCCCTGCAAGGCTCCCCCGAATAGCCCGGATCCATCTCCTCTGCCCGGGCCGCCTGCGTGCCCGGGCAGAGGGTATAGGCCCTCACAATAAATTTATTACTAAATACCCATATATGCAGTGAGTCTGTCATAAATCTCCGGATAATCCCTCTTTAAATGAATCGGCATCATTTTGCGATCCAGAAAGCAGTGGCTGGTTTCGCCCGCCGCATGCAGCTTTCCGTCCTCCTGTCCATAAATTTCATATTTGAGGCCCATTTTAATGCCGTTAAATCCATTAGGTATTACCTTTATCCGAAAGCTTTCCGCATATCTGAAAGAAATCCTGTACTCACAGGAGGCGCCCAGTACCGGGATCAGGATTCCTGCTTTTTCTATTTTATCATAGGGCAGTCCTATCTGCTCCAGCGCATCCGTCCTGGCTTCCTCCATCCAGCGGATGTAGTTGGAATGGTGGACGATCCCCATTCTGTCCGTTTCATAATATTGAATCTTTCTTCCATATTCCTTTACTTCAGTCATGCTTCACCTCATACTAACTATTCTTCTCACCGTATCAAATACTCTGCGGAAATAACAGGCGGGCACCCTGAGATGTCCGCCTGTTCCTGTAAACTCTGATTGGAAACGGCTGCTTATGCAGGATAAGCTCCGTTTTTGGTATCAGCCTGTGTCATATCAACCTTTTCCTGCTGAGCCTGACGATATTTGAAGAAATCCAGTGCAACCTGAGGGAACAATGCATAAGTGAGCACATCCTCATCCTGCTGCTTCCATTCCTTCATCTCGGACTCGATCTTTGCCAGCTCATTGGGAATCAGGTCGGCGGGACGGCAGGTAATCACTTCCGCATCGCCGATAACCTTTTTCTGAACTTCCGGATTGAAAGGCTTAACGGTAACGCCGTATTTTCCGGAAAGCAGATCCTTGGTCTGGTCGGTAGCCACTTTGTATCTCTCACCCATCAGTACATTAAATACAGCCTGTGTACCAACGATCTGGGAAGAAGGAGTAACAAGCGGGGGCTCGCCCAGGTCTTTACGCACTCTGGGGATCTCCTGAAGCACTTCGTCGTACTTATCACTTGCATTCTGCTCTTTCAGCTGGCTGACCATGTTGGAAAGCATGCCGCCGGGAACCTGATACATCAGGGTCTTGATGTTTACGCCAAGAACCTTGGCATCCATCAGGCCTGTCTTTAAGCACTCTTCTCTGTAAGGTCTGAAATAATCTGCGATTTCCGCCAGCAGAGCCTGATCATAACCGCAGTCATAGGGAGTTCCGCGGAAGGTTTCAACCATAACCTCTGTTGCAGGCTGGGAGGTTCCCAGTGCAAAAGGAGAAATTGCGCAGTCGATAACGTCAACGCCTGCTTCCACCGCCTTTAAGTAAGTCATGCTGGCAACACCTGATGTATAATGGGTATGCAGCTGGATAGGCAGTTTGGTAGCAGATTTCAGGGAACGGATCAGTCTGTCTGCTTCATAAGGAACCAGAAGTCCTGCCATGTCCTTGATACAGATAGAATCTGCACCCATATCTTCGATTTCTTTGGCGATGTTCATCCAGTAATCCATGGTATAAGCATCACCCAGTGTATAACTCAGCGCGATCTGTGCATGTCCTTTTTCCTTGTTGCAGGCTTTCACGGCACATTCCAGGTTACGCAGGTCGTTCAGACAGTCAAAAATACGGATGACATCAATACCGTTTGCAATGGACTTCTGTACAAAGTACTGTACCACGTCATCTGCATAGTGACGGTATCCCAGGATGTTCTGTCCTCTGAAAAGCATCTGCAGCTTGGTATTCTTAAACGCTGCCCTTAATTTTCTAAGTCTTTCCCAGGGATCTTCATGTAAGAAACGCAGGGATGCATCGAAAGTAGCGCCGCCCCAGCACTCTACTGCCTCATAGCCAACCTTATCCATCTTCTCTGCAATAGGAAGCATTAATTCGGTAGGCATTCTTGTGGCGATCAGAGACTGATGGGCGTCACGTAATACGGTTTCCATAATTTTAATGGGTTTCGGGTCTGACATTTCCTTTTCCTCCTAAATTTCTAATAAAGTTCCGTAATCTGAATGGCTGTTTCAATCAGAATACTCCGAAGATAGCCATAAAGGTACCGGCAGCAACTGCCGTACCGATAACACCGGCTACGTTAGGTCCCATTGCATGCATCAGAAGGAAGTTGGAAGGATCTGCTTCCGCCCCCACCTTCTGGGAAACTCTGGCGGCCATAGGAACTGCGGACACACCTGCAGAACCAATCAGCGGATTAACCTTGCCATGCGTTATCACACACATCAGCTTGCCGAACAGGACACCGGCCGCAGTACCGAACGCGAAAGCGATAAGGCCCAGGGCAACGATTTTAAGAGTATCCATATTCAGGAATGCTTCTGCACTCGTGGTAGCTCCAACGGAGGTACCGAGCAGGATAACTACGATATACATCAGGGCGTTGGAGGCTGTTTCTGTCAGCTGTCTTACAACTCCGGATTCTCTGAACAGGTTACCTAACATCAGCATACCAACAAGGGGCGCTGTGGTAGGAAGAATCAGACATACAACGATGGTAACAACGATAGGGAACAGGATTTTTTCCAGCTTGGAAACCGGACGCAGCTGTTCCATTTTAATTTTTCTTTCTTTTTCTGTGGTGAGCAGCTTCATAATAGGCGGCTGGATAATCGGCACCAGAGACATATAAGAATATGCCGCTACGGCGATAGGTCCCAGCAGAGCCGTCTGCCCCAGCTTACCGCAGAGGAAAATGGAGGTAGGGCCGTCAGCACCGCCGATAATGGAAATGGCTGCTGCCGCCTTATCGTTGAAGCCTAAAGCGATGGCTCCGAAATATGCCGCAAAGATACCGAACTGCGCTGCTGCACCCAGCAGGAAGCTCTTCGGATTGGCAATAAGGGGGCCAAAGTCGGTCATGGCTCCTACTCCCAGGAATATCAGGGACGGCAGGATTGCCCACTCATCCAGTACGTAGAAATAATAAAGCAGACCGCCAACTCCGTTGGATGCCTCGTCTGCATGCAGCATAATATCCGGATAGATATTAACAAGCAGCATACCGAAAGCAATCGGAAGAAGAAGCAGCGGCTCAAATCCCTTGGCTATAGCCAGGTAGAGAAATATACAAGCTACTGCGATCATCAGGTAGTTTCCCCAGGTCAAATTGAAGAACGCCGTCTGATGCACCAGATTGTCTAATGTGGTTACTATGTAATCCATTCTGTTGACCTCCCATGTTAATTCAGCCAAAACTCATAAACTTATTTTCATGGGCTTTGGTAGGACGCTTTACGTTCCTTCTGATTAGTTTAATGTTGCAAGCAGAGCCCCTGCTTCAACAGCATCGCCAACAGCTACATCAATACTTGCTACGGTTCCGTCGGAAGGTGCAACAACGGGGATTTCCATTTTCATTGCTTCGATAGTAACTACAGCATCTCCGGCTTTCACGGCCTGTCCAACCTTGGCATCAATGCTGAATACCTTGCCGGCTGCACCGGCTTCGATCTTAACGCTGCCTGCTGCACCGGCAGATGCTGCTGCGGGAGCTGCCGCAGGTGCGGGAGCTGCTTTGGGGGCTGCCTTGGGCGCCGCTTTGGGAGCAGCTACAGGTGCGCCTGTGGAAGCGCCTTCTTCTACTACTACATCATATACGTTTCCGTTAACGGTAATTGTATAGTTCTTCATGGTGAAAATTCCTCCTGTTAATTCATTTATTAATAATTTGCTTTCCATTTGCTGGTATTGGCGCGTCTGATGCTTCTTACTACAAAACCGTCTGTGGATGCAGCGCCTTCGCTTGCTGCAATAGCGGCTGCAATAACTGCTACCAGTTCATAATCATCTGTTAAATCTTCCGTAACGGCGGCTGCGGCAGTACTTACCGGTGCGGCTGCTACTGCTTCAGGCTCCGTTGAGTCCTCATCCTTTTTCCCGGTGAGGGCGGCCTGTATCCTGGGAATGAAAACAAAGCAGGAAATAAGCAGACTGATAAGTATCAGTACAACGAAAACGGTTCCCATACCGAGTATGGTATTCAGGGCCGCTTTTTCCATCAGTTCCCCAAAGGAATACTGAACATTCGTTGTGATACCGGTCAATGTCAGCTCACTGTCCAGAAGGATTTCCACAACAGCGTTGTGATCGGTTCCTTCTATCATCACATTGATGGTAGCCCCATCCTTGTCCACAATCACTTCATGATCCGTAATGGACTTGAATTCGCCGATGTCTTCCATCGCAGATGTCCAGCTTGTCAGGGCTGCGGAAACAACCGCATCGCCTGCATACTGCTCCTGCATGTTCTGATCCACAATGGTCCTTACGGAATCAAGAACCTGGTCCGCATAGTTAATGGCTCCCTCTTCCGTGATACCAAGTGCATTGGCTGCAGTGTCATCTGCGGCTTTGCCACAGGCCGTCATGCCGAAGATACAGATGATAGCCATACCTAATACTAATAACCTTTTTTTCATATTAAGTATCATCCTTTCTTATACTGTACCGTGTTTTTTTGCAGGGCGGTCTTCTCTCTTTGTGAAGAGCATTTCGAATGCACCGATAACATATTTTCTGGTGTCGGCGGGTTCGATAATAGCATCCACATATCCTCTCTTAGCAGCAGAAACTGCGCTGGTCTGCAGGTAAGCATATTCTTTTGCACATTCGGTTACTGCGTCAGCACCCTGTCCATCGCAGATAATCTTGGCTGCCAGCTTGGCATCCATGGTTCCGATTTCAGCATTCGGCCAGCAATAGGTCATATCTGCACCGATGGCCTTGGAGTTCATAGCAACATAAGCGCTTCCGTACGCTTTGCCGATGATAACATTTACCTTCGGAACGGTAGCGTCTGCAAATGCATATGTAAGTCTTGCCGCCGCCTTGGCGATCTTCTTCTCGGAACACTTGTCCGCCGTAAAACCGCTGACATTGGTCAGGGTGAGAACGGGGATATTGAAAGCATCGCAGAAGCTGATGAATTCAGCCGCCTTATCGCAGCCGGCAGGAGAAAGAGCCGCGTCAAAGGTCTCTGCCTTTTCGCCTTCCTCATTGTACACTTCACTGCGGTTTGCCACAGCGCCTACGGTAACACCGTTTAACTTCATGAAGCCGGTTACCATCTCTTTTGCATAAGCCGCTTTTACTTCAACAAATGCATTATTGTCAGCGATTGTGGAAAGCGCGATGGAGGTATCTCCCACGCAGTTAGCCAAAGACGCATCAGCACGGTTCAGATCGTCCGCACATTCTACGAAAGAATTGTCATCTTCATTGTTGGAAGGAAGCATACATACCAAATCTCTGATCTGTCCGAGAATGGATGCTTCGTCACCAACGAAATCCACGATACCGGCCTCTCCGCTCTGGAATGCGGCGCTGGAGGTATCACACTTGGAAATTTCATTGCCTGCAAGTGCATTGGGTGCGTTTACAAACAGCTTCGCTTTCTTTTCTTCCATAAAGGTAAAGTCTGTAAGCGCAGGGAATAAGGCAAGTCCGCCTCCGCAGGTTCCGAATACAGCCGTAATCTGGGGAATCACGCCGGAAGCCATGGTCTGCTTCCTGTAAATCTCACCGAATGCATTCAAGGCATCGGTTGCTTCCTGCAGCCTGAGACCGGCGGAATCAATCAGTCCGATAACAGGAGCACCTGTCTTCATCGCCAAATCATAGAGTCCGGCAATCTTCTTCGCATGCATCTCACCAATACTGCCGCCTAATACGGAAGCGTCCTGGCTGTAAACATACACAAGGTTGCCATCAATCACTCCATAACCGGTAATACAACCGTCGGAAGGAGTCTCTGTCTGTTTCAAATTAAAATCAGTCGCTCTGGCCGTTACCATTGCGCCAATTTCAACGAAACTGTTGTCATCGAGCAAAGCGGTAATTCTTTGACTCGCTTGTGAAGTAATACTCATTTTTCAGCCCTCCATTTTATATTAATAAAAAAGTTAACTTTAATCTACGACTGTACAAGCACTGCAGGCTGAAATCTGCGGCCGGAGGAAGTGGTTCCGATCTGTAACCCTCCCCGCCCTCCTGCGGCCTGTGCTCATAGCATCCGTATTTTAGTAGTATAACACGAAACCTAAAAAAGGACTAGATGGAAAACGTAAATTTTCCCTTCTTTTTTCATAAACCGGCTCACAGCCAGAACAGCTCCAGTATGCTGTCCAGGCAGTACCGGTAGGTCAGCTGCAGCACATTTTCCGCTGTCGTAACAGGAATCTGGGCATAGATCTCCCCGTTCACGTAATAGGTTTCCCAGCCCACCGTTTTACCGGCCTCCACCGGGGCTGCCAGGGATTCCGGCACCTCCAGCTCCATATGTACCTCATCCTGTCCGGAAAGCAGCAGGGAGATCTCCTGCTCCTGCACCTGCAGCGTGGTCTCCTCACGGATACCGCCTTCCACCGGGACCGGCGAAAGATCCGCCTGTTCATAGATGTTCTTTTTTTCAAAATTAGCAAGGCCATATTCATACAACAGCTTGGCGTCATGCCATTTCCAGCTTTTATGGTTCGGCCATCCGCAGGCGAGCAGGGCTATCGTAAAGGTTTTCCCTTCCCGTTCCAGTGCCCCCACATAGCAATAGCCCGCCTTTCCGGTGAAGCCGGTCTTGCCCGACAGGGCGCCCTCCATCATATTCAGGAACGCATTGTGGTTGGTACAGGAAAACTGCCTGCTCCCGTTCTGCCACTGGCTGTCTTCCCCCAGCTTATAATCGGTGAACGTATAAGACGGGGTTCTGGTAATGGAAAGGAATTCCTCTTTTTTGGGCGAATCCGTAATACAGTAGCTCATGATACGTGCCAGATCACTGGCTGTGGTGGAATGCTGTCTCTGTACCTCCGTGCCGCTTTCATCCTGATAGGTAAGTATGGCATCCAGTCCGTTTGGGGTGACAAAAAACGTATCCGTGCAGCCGATTTCCTCCGCCTTGGAATTCATCAGGCCCGCAAAACGCAGGATGGCTTCCTTGCTTTCCTCCTCCGAATTGTCCGCGCTGCGTTTACCGCCTCCGGCAAGACAGTTTCCCACATGCTCCGCAATGATAGCCGCCGAATCATTATGGGATTCCAGCATCAGGGAGTACAGCAGGTCCCCCAGCCGGAAAACGTCCCCCTTCCTTACCCCCAGATGTACCTTTGGCATTCCCGCCGCATAGGATGAAACGGAAACATAATCATCAGGATTGGCCTGCTCCAGGGCAAGGATACAGGTCATAATTTTGGTAGTGCTGGCCATGGGAAGTACCTCTGTCCCGTTTTTCTGCAGTAAAATACGCCCGTTGTCCGCATCCATGAGGACTGCGGACAGGGCGTATAATTCACTGGTTGTACCATCTTTGTCATTTTCCTGCGCACAGACCTGGACAGTCTGTGCCGGGAGCAATACAACCGGGCTCAGAATCAAAATACAGGTGACAATCACGGCCTGGATCATTTTTGTGCGGAAAAGTTTCATACGAAAATGTTTCGTGCGCATATGGGTACCTTTTCACAATGTATTAATACATTTTATTGGGCAGTCCCCATTTTTATGTGTGTAACTTTTCCATTCCGGTTCAGACGGTCCTGAACCGGTTCGCTTGTCCTTCCGTCTCCCGGATCTTTACTCTCTCATGGAATCCACAACAGCAGCCGCCTGTGCCGCCTGGGTAAGCCTTGCGGCTTCCTCCTCCGTCACACCGTTGATATTGATGTTGCGGTTTACCTTGGCATCGTAGGTTCCTGCCTTCACGATTTCGGCCATATCGATCCCCACGGTTTCCTTCATGGTTTCAAACAGCTTGGACATTACTGCAGGGACATGATCCGCAACGGCTCCCACACCGTTGCTGTCGCTGCTTCCGATAATCGTGATTTTGTCGATCTGGGAAAGGGGCTCCGCTATCTTGCCGGCAATTTCCGGAAGTACGTTGATCATCATTTCCGCCATAGCGGCATTGTTGTATTTCTGATAAGCGAGCGCTTTCTTCTCCATGGCTTCCGCTTCCGCAACACCTTTTGCACGGATGGCTTCCGCTTCCGCTTCACCGACCATACGGATACCCGCAGCTTCCTGCTCTTTGGCAAATTTCTGTGCTTCTGCCGTAGACTTCATTGCCATGGCGCTCTTTTCGGTTTCAAACTTCTCCGCCTCCGCTCTCTTCTGCCGTTCATACAATTCAGCCTCGGACTGCTGCTGACGGGCATAACGGTCCGCTTCGGATTTCTTCTTTACCTGAGCGTCCAGCGCCATCTCCTGTACCTCGGCTTCACGCTGCTTCAGGATAACTTCCTTTTCCTGTTTGGCAATGCTGGCCTCTGCGGTAGCCACCTCGATGGTTTTCCTCTGCTGCTGCTGCTGGATGCTGTAGGCAGCGTCCGCCTCGGCCTTCTTGGTATCCTCCAGTTTTTTCAGTTCAGCCTTCTGAAGGGCGAGTTCGTTGTTCTTTTTGGCAATTTCCCGTTCCGAATTAATCCGGGCATCATTTGCCTGACGATCCGCGTCCGCCTTGGCCACGGCGATTTCCTTTTCCGCCTCCGCTTTAGCAATGGCCGCTTTTTTCTTAATCTGGGATATGTTATCGATACCAAGGTCTTCGATTACGCCGTTCCCATCAGAAAAATTCTGTACATTAAAGCTGACGATATCCAGTCCCATGGCCGCCAGATCCGGCTCCGCATTTTCCTTTACCAGATTGGCGAACTTCTGGCGGTCGCTCACCATTTCTTCCAGACGCATACGACCCACGATTTCACGCATATTACCTTCCAGCACTTCCCTGGCAATCGCTGCGATATACTGGGTATTCTGATTCAGGAAGTTTTCTGCCGCCACCGCGAGCCTGTCCGGCACGCTGCTGATTTTTATGTTGACCGCCGCATCCACCTGGATGTTGATATAATCCGCAGTGGGAACCGCATTGGTGGTCTTCACATCAATGGCTATCAGCTTCAGACTCAGCTTATCCATACGTTCGAAGAAGGGAAGCTTGACACTGGCCTTCCCGATGATGATCTTCTTCCGAAGACCCGAAATGATGAATGCTGTATCCGGGGGCGCCTTCTTGTACCCGGAAAATAAAATGACAATGACTAAAACGATGACTACTCCGGCAATGATGTAACCTATCATACCTTCTCCTCCTTTTGTGTGTGCCTCATTCGGGCACCATGTTTATTTCCGCGGACAGCGGACCAAACGACGCTCTTACGCGTTCTCCTGGCGGCTGCCGTTCTCCTATGACCGCATATGCGGCCCTGGAAGCAATCATAAATGCAGCTGCAGATTGGCTTCCTCTTCGGCTTCCACCTTGAATTCTTCCAGCTTCATTTCATTCAGCTCGGGCAGTTCCTCCAGGGATTTTACCCCGAAGCTCCGCAGGAACTGCTCCGTTGTCCCAAACAGAAGGGGCCTTCCGGGAGCATCCATCCTTCCCAGCTCCGTCACCAGTTCATATTCTATCAGACGGTTGACCGCATGGTCACAGTTCACCCCGCGGATCCTTTCGATATCCAGCTTTGTTACCGGCTGTTTATAGGCTATGATGGACAGCGTCTCCAGAAGAGTCTCCGTCAGCACATACTTCCGGGGGGTGCTTGCCACCTTGATCAGATATTCATACATATCCCCCCTGGTACACATCTGGAAAGAATTCTCAAACTCCGCAATGGAGACGCCTCTGCCTTCCTGCTCCCATTTGTCCTTCATTTCTCCGATAATCTGTCTGGCAGTCTCTTCGTCTTCCTCTATCACCTCAGCCAGCTTGCCTATCTCAACGGATTCTCCCATAGCAAAAAGCACCGCTTCCATAGCAGCCTCCTGCTGTCTGCGTTCCATCCTTCTTCTCCTCCCTGTCCATGCTTGTAACCGTTCAGACAAGGCCGAACCGTTACTGCGCAGACCTTCCTGAACTGTTACCCATGCTTCCCTCTTCTTCCCCGCCGTCACCGCCCAGAGATGTCAGGCCGTGAAATTCCAGTTCCCCTTCCGGAAGCTCCTTCGTTGTAATGATGATATCATCCTGTATGGATTCCTGTTCCACAAAAACCGCCCCCGTTTTCATCAGCTCCAGGACCACCAGGAAGGTGACAATCACATCCATCCGGCTCCCCTGGTTTTCCAGCAGTTCCCTGAAATTCATCCGTTTATGGCTTTTTATGTATCCTGCCACATAATTGGCCTTGGCATCAATATTGACCTCGTCCCTTTCTATCCTGCCGAAATGGCTGCGGACAGGATCCACCTTGTCCTCCTGCCGCTTCAGGCAGGTCTGGAAAATCTGGTGCAGGCGGGTAAGCGTCACATCCGCCAGCAGTTCCTCATAATTCACAGGCGCCCGGTATTTTGCCACCTCCGCGGGGATTGTGGGCGCTTTATAAAAGTTTTTCCGGGCATCCACCTGCATGTCCCGCAATTCATAAGACATGTATTTATAAGCTTTATATTCCAGCAGCTTCTGGACCAGTTCCGCCCTGGGATCCTCTTCCTCGCCCTCTTCGTTCACTTCCTTGGGAAGAAGCATCCTGCATTTAATATCCAACAATGTGGCCGCCATCAACAGGAATTCACTCATCACATTCATGTCTTCGGATTCCATCTGACGGATATAGTCCAGATACTGCTCCGTTATCTCCGCAATGGGGATATCGTAAATATCCACCTTGTTCTTTTCTATTAAATGCAGAAGAAGGTCCAGCGGGCCTTCAAATACCTGCAGCTTCACTTCAATCGCCATCAGCTTCCTCTTTCCGGATCCAGACGGACCACAATCAATTCCCCCGGATTGAATACACGGATGGGCAGAGTATGGGTACCCAGCCCCCTTCCCAATATCATACGGCTGTTTTCTTCCGTGGAACGCTTCGCTTCCACATACAACCCCCCGTCATACTTGGGAAACAGACGGAGTGCCGGTGACAGAACACCTCCCAGCACCGGCAGACGCATGATTCCCCCGTGTACATGGCCGGACAGGACCAGATCCGCCCCCCAGCCTGCATAAGCATGAAAATAATCCGGATTATGGGCAATCAGGATATTGTATTCCCCGGGAGAAGGGCGGCCCAGAAGGGAATCCAGGTAAGAAACTTTCATATCCCTGCGGTGAAGCTTTTGATAATAATCCATATTTATTTCCACACCATAAACGCGGATACCCGCACCGGGAAGGGAAACACTCTGGTTTTCCAGCAACACCACCCCCGCCCGCCTGAGCTGCTCTGCATAATCCTGATACCTGTTTTTGTATTTGTACGTATCCATTTTCAACCGGTATTCGTGATTGCCGTTGGCATAATAAACCGGATACTTTCCTGCGAGCGCCTTCACCGTTTCCAGCGCCGGCACAAAACTGCCGGAGGTCTGGGAGGTAAGCATATCACCCGCTACCAGGACACTGTCCGGCCTGCAGCCGTCAACAGCCGCCAACAGCCTGCTGTTATGCTCCCCAAACTGCTTGTTGTGCAGGTCGGAGAGCATGACAAAGCAATAGCTCTTTTTCAGCCCTTTACAGGGAATACGGTACTCTATCGTAACAAATCGGTTAACATCCCATATGATAACAACAAGAAAAAATAAGACCACCACGGCCGCCAGGCCTGCTAGAATCTGAATCACTGTTTACTCCTTTGCCTCTGCGTCTTTTCTTTCAGCAGCAGTAACTGTTATGCACCTTCACAGTCACATGCAAAAATCCACGCAATACCGCCGGGACGATGGGATTTTTCACTCCTGAATCATTTTCTTACGGCCTGTGCAGTAAATGCACAGGCCTGCTGGACGGCTATCAGCAGTATACCATATTTTTCTCTATTATAAAAGAAAATATGCCAGAACTTTTAAAACATAGTCTTTATATACTGCTTTCGCAACCGAATCCGAAAACAGGATCGGAACTGTTCCTATGGTCTCTCCATTCAGCCTGTAGACTGCTTCTCCCGCCTTTTCCCCTGCTTCCACCGGCGCCCGGGCGCTTCCCGGCAGATTCAGGACCTTTTCCACCGCATTCAGGTCATTGCCCTTTACATCCAGATAGGAAAATTCTTCCTGGTAAACCAGGCCCGCATCCTCTTCCACACCGCCTTCCACAAGCAGACGGGGCAGCACATCCTTATTTTCATCTTTATACAGGGCGCTGACACTGTAACCGTAATTCAACAGCGTGGCGGCATCACTGAAACGTACCTTATAATCCGGCGCCGTCATGACCACTGCAATCAGATCGATTTCATCCTTCCGCGCCGTTGCGGACAGGCAGTACTTTGCTTTGCTGGTGGAGCCGGTCTTAAGGCCGGTGGTCCACTGGTACTGCTTCAGCAGCTTATTTGTGCTGGACAGCGTAAAAGTGGAGCTTCCGCGGGCCGTATTGTGGGTGATATCCTCCATCCAGATCATGGTATAGTTAAAAACGGCCGGATGCCTGGTAATCAATTCTCTGGACATTGCTGCAACGTCCCTGGCTGTCGTATAATGGTTATCCGAATCCGTCAGGCCGCAGCAGTCCTCAAAATGAGTTCCCTGCATTCCCAGCTGGGCTGCCTTTTCATTCATGCGGGATACAAATTCCTCCTCGCTTCCTGCAATGAACTCCGCCATGGCTACCGCCGCATCGTTTCCGCTGGCAACCGCGATACATTTGATCATGGTGTCCACCGTCTGCATTTCCCCTTCTTCCAGGAACACCTGGGAGCCTCCCATTGACTGCGCATGGGCGCTGGTCATCACTTCATCCTCCAGCTTGATATCCCCCCTGTCAAGCGCTTCGAAAATGAGAAGCATCGTCATAATTTTGGTAATGCTCGCCGGGGAACAGGAAGCATCCGCATTCTGCTCATAAATTACCGTCCCGGTGGATGCCTCCATCAAAATGGCAGAAGGCGCCGATATGGTCACCGGGGCCCCTTCCTGGGCATATCCTTTTATTTCCGGCATTCCTATCAGACATATGACCAGCATGAAGGAAATAAGCTTTTTCGCTATTGCCTTTTGATACACACAATTCATAAGGGAAACTCCCCTCCACATAAGTTCTATAACACATTTTATGTACGTGCGTGGGGATTATTCCTGGAGAGTGTCTGAAATAAAGTACAAAAAAACCACAGGCCTCCCGGAAGGCATGGCCGCCTTCCGGGAAGTCCGTGGTTATTTGCGGGCATAGGAGTTTACTGTGCCGCTGCCGCCTGGGCCTGGGCAATCACTGCTGCCGCGATTGCCGGATCCACAGGAAGCCCTGTAGCGGTATCAATCATGTTACCGGTCGCCGGATCCAGTACCCAGGTGGAAGGATCCACACCTGTCAGATCGATATCCGGTGCCACCACCTCCTGGCCGTAGCCGGAAGCGTCGAACAGATAGGTCTTGCCGTCCAGTACAAGTGTCTTGTTCACAGCCATGCTGCCGTCCTCCTGGAAATAACGGACACCCTTTTCATCCGTAAACCAGCCATACTGCATGGAACCGTCCGCCCCGAACAGATAGGTAACGCCTGCGATGTCCACATAGCCCTTCTGCATAAATCCGTTGGCATCGAAATAATAATTCTTGCCTGCTATTGTCACCAGATCATGAAGCATGTGGCCATCCTTGGTGTCCATATAGAAGGTATTCACTCCGTCCGTCAGCCAGCCGTTGGTATAAAGGCTTCCGTCCGCATTCATGAAATAACGGTTTGCTTCATAATCCACCCAGCCGTACTGCATACGGTAGTTGTTATAAAAATAAGTCTTGCCGCCCCTTGTGGTAAATCCATAAGGGATAATGATATTTGAGTAATCCTTAAACTGGAAGTTCAGATCCACTCTTCCCTGGATACCGTTCACCGTACCGCTGCTGGTAAACTGCCAGAAAGCCGGATTGGGGTATTCGCACGCTTCCGCATACTGAGCAGCCCATACATCAAAAGGAACGGGCCCGATCCGCTGTGTCAGCCAGTTTTTGCTGGAATACACCATGGGATAATACCCTGCGGCCTGTATAATCGTACAGAAGGCCACCGTAAGGGCCGACAGCTGCTCCGGTGTCATGGACTTATGTACCGCATCCTCCAGGTCAAAAACAACGGGCATATTTACCGTAAACGGCGCAATAGCCGCCAGGGTAAACTGGGCCTCCGCCATTGCCGCCTCAATAGTTGTGGCATAAGAATAAAGATAAACGCCCGTTTTGAGTCCGGCGGCATTTGCCCCCACCATATTGGCTGCAAAATAGGGATCCAGGCCGCTCTTGGCGCTTCCAACCTTGATAAACGCAAAGCTGTAGCCGTCAGCCGCCACCGCGCTCCAGTTAATGGCCCCCTGATATTTGGACACATCGATCCCTTTTGCTACCACACCGGCTGCTTCCGCTTCCACACCCGATGTAAGAAATGTTCCAAAGCCAATGACAGCCGCCAATACCAGGCTGACAATTCTTTTCTTCCAGTTCATCCGTAACTTTCCTCCTGCTCTCTCTCGTAACTAAACCTGTTTTCTCATGTGTCAGGGAATTTCTGCCAATTTCGTACAGTAAAAAGGCGGGGCCCGAAGGTCCCCGCCTCATACGTCAGAGTTAATACCATCTGGCCTTGAATTCCTCATATTTTTCCATCAGCCTGTCCCTCTCTTCCATCACATTGATGTGAAGGGCAAGAAGAAGCTGATGTAAAAAGTCTAACATAAATATTATGATAACCGCCCTGAGCATCCACAGCCCGGGCCCATATGTATACCATGCGGCTACATCCATTACGGCCTTATGCAGATAACCGATAATAATCAGCGCATAAAATCCCCAGGCAATGGTGCTTTCCAGACAGACGATGCCCTGATAGTTAAAGGGCTTCTCTTTGTAATCCCACCATACCTCACCAAACAGACGCAGCATAACCTTGCCCACCAGGTATTCAAATACCGTGGCGGTAAAAGCTCCTGTTAAATACAGCAGCACCGGATTCCCGGCAAAAGGACGCAGTAAAAAATAACCGGCAAGCGCTCCGAACCCGTATATCGGACAGAACGGGCCTTTGGCAAATCCTCTGTTAGTCAGCCTGCGGTTGCACATTGACATATAGACAGATTCCACAAGCCAACCCAAAACACTGTAAATACAGAACGCCGCGACCAGATGCCACACATCAGCTCCCAGTATTCCATGAATCCACATATTGTCTTTCCCCTCTGTTAAATCCGGACTCATCATCCTCATAAAACTGTTCCGCTCTGCAGGACAGCTTTGCACCATATAAAACACGTAACCGTTCAGACTTGTCTGAACCGCTACTAAAACACAAGTCCTTGGTAATAAATGCCAAGGACTTCCGTTTACTTAGTTATATTTACGTTTTCTGGCCGCTTCGGATTTCTTCTTACGTCTTACGCTGGGCTTTTCGTAATGCTCTCTCTTGCGGATTTCCTGCTGGATCCCGGCTTTTGCGCAGCTTCTTTTAAAACGACGTAAAGCGCTGTCCAAAGTCTCATTTTCTTTTACGATAATGTTTGACATAGCTCACACCTGACCTCCCTTCAGTCCCTTCAAGTTCACGACTGATTGGGTTTTTTATGCATACCAATGCACAAGAAACATTATACCAAAAATTGCAAAGACGTCAACTACTTTTTTTGCAAATTAAGTATATTTTAAGAAAAAGTGAACTTAAGCCATGGTTTTCAACAATTTTTGTTCACTTTTTCCTGTTTTCCGTGCTGTTAACAGTTACTTTATTTGTCCCTCCAGAATTTTTTCCGTTTCGGCAATTGCCTGTGGAATTCCTGCGGGATTCTTTCCTCCGGCCTGGGCCATATTGGGACGGCCGCCGCCGCCTCCTCCTACCAGGGCTGCAATTCCTTTAATCAGATTACCTGCATGGGCGCCTTTTGCCATGGCTTCTTCCGTGGCCATAGCTATCAGATTCACCTTACCGTCCTTTTCAGAGGCCAGTACAACAACACCCTCTCCCAGTTTTTCCTTCAGCTGATCACCCAGGTCACGAAGCCCGTTCATGTCCACGTCGTCCGCCTTGGCGGCCAACAGCCTGACACCCTTCACTTCTTTTACCTGATCCATAACGTTGCCCAGGGAATCTCTGGCGGCTTTGCTCTTCAGAGATTCGTTTTCACTGGAAAGCTGTTTCACTTCCGCCATGAGATGGGCAAGCTTCTCACTGAGATTTGCCGGAGTTGCTTTTACAATTCTGGCCGCCTCGGCCAGCTTGTCCTCTACTTCTTTATAATAGGCGAAAACGCCTGTTCCCGTAATCGCTTCGATTCTTCTGACACCTGCTGCCACACCGTTTTCCGACAGGATCTTGAATACGGCAATATCTCCGGTATCGGCCACATGGGTACCGCCGCAGAGTTCTGTGGAGAAATCCCCCATTTGGACCACGCGTACGCTGTCGCCGTATTTCTCGCCAAACAGAGCCATAGCGCCGGTTTTCTTCGCTTCCTCCAATGTCATAAGGGAGGTTTTTACAGGAAGATGCGCTGCGATCTCTTCATTTACGATCGTTTCAACTTTGTCCAGCTCTTCCTGTGTCATAGCGGAAAAATGGCTGAAGTCAAAGCGAAGCCTGCCTGCGTCCACATATGAACCTGCCTGTTCCACATGGGATCCCAGCACGGTGCGCAGAGCCTTCTGGAGCAGATGGGTGGCACTGTGGTTTTTACAGGTAGCCGCTCTTTCCGATGCGTTAACGGAAAGTTCCACCTTATCCCCGTTTTTAATCATTCCTCTGGTCATCCTGCCGATATGGCCGATCTTGCCTCCGGCCAGATGAACCGTATCCTTTACTTCGAATTCCCCGTCCGCACCGCGGATCACACCGGTATCCCCGCACTGTCCGCCCATGGTTCCATAAAAAGGAGTCTGGGATACAATAATCGTCCCGTTCTCTCCATCCGTAAGAGCATCCGCCACGGCTTCTTCCGTCGTCATGGCCGTAACCGCCGATTCCCACACCAGCTTGTCATAACCGACGAATTCCGAACTGATCGCCGGATCCAGGGATTCGTATACCGTAACATCCGCGCCCATATAGTTCGTAACCTTCCTGGCAGCACGGGCTTTCTCCTTCTGCTCCTTCATGGAAGCCCGGAAGCCTTCTTCATCAATGGTAAGATTCTTCTCTTCCAGGATTTCCTTCGTGAGATCCAGAGGGAATCCATAGGTATCGTAAAGGCGGAAGGCATCCTCACCGGAAAGCTGAGTCTTTCCTTCCTTCATCATAGTATCTTCCATATCGGAAAGAATACTCAGGCCCTGATCAATGGTTTTATTAAATTTACTCTCTTCCTGGGTGAGCACATTGAAAATGAAGTCCTGTTTCTCTTCCAGCTCCGGATAGCCGTCCTTGCTTCCTTCGATTACGGTACGGCTCAGGGTTGCCAGGAAATCCCCTTGGATCCCCAGGAGCCTTCCGTGACGGGCAGCACGGCGGATAATACGGCGCAGCACATAACCTCTCCCTTCATTGGAGGGCATAATGCCGTCGGAAATCATAAAGGTGGCGGAACGGATATGATCCGTTACGATACGGATGGAAATATCCCAGTCGTGATTTACCTTATAGGTCTTTTCCGCCAGCTCACATACCCTGTTACGCAGCGCCTGGATCGTATCCACATCAAAGATGGATTCCACATCCTGCACCACCGCGGCCAGACGTTCCAGCCCCATCCCGGTATCTATGTTCTTCTGATCCAGTTCGGTATAATTGCCGTGTCCGTCATTGTCAAACTGGGTGAATACATTATTCCACACCTCAATATAGCGGTCACATTCACAGCCCACCGTACAGCCGGGTTTTCCGCAGCCGTATTTTTCACCTCTGTCATAATAAACCTCGGAACAGGGGCCGCAGGGGCCTGATCCATGTTCCCAGAAATTATCTTCTTTGCCGAAATGGAAAATACGTTCTGCAGGAATGCCGATTTCGTTATTCCAGATAGCAAAAGCTTCGTCATCGTCCAGATATACGGAAGGATACAGCCTGTCCGGATCCAGTCCGACCACCTCTGTCAGGAACTCCCAGCACCAGGCGATGGCTTCCTGTTTGAAATAATCACCAAAAGAAAAATTCCCAAGCATTTCAAAAAAAGTCCCATGCCTGTCCGTCTTGCCGATATTCTCGATATCACCGGTACGGATACATTTCTGACAGGTGGTCACCCTTTTCCTCGGCGGGATCTCCTGTCCTGTAAAATAGGGCTTCAGCGGCGCCATCCCGGAATTGATCAACAAAAGGCTGTTGTCATTGTGGGGCACCAGGGAGAAGCTTTTCATCACCAGATGTCCCTTGCTTTCGAAAAAGTCCAGGAACATCTTTCTCAGTTCATTTACTCCGTATTTATTCACGTTTCTTTCCTCCAAAATCGCTAATCTACCCTATTATAAATTCAAAATTTTCCCTTGTCAACGCCGCCCGGCATGGTATTTGCAAAGGCTTTGTATTTTGTGTAATGGTTCAGACCAGTAAAAGCAGGGTCCCGGCCACGATGAGCGCAAGACCCGCGCCGGCCTTTAAAGACAGCTTCTCCTTCAGGAACCACCAGGAAAAAGCCACAGTCACCAAAATGCTCAGCTTATCGATCGGAACTACCACACTGGCCGGTCCGTCCTGCAGGGCTTTGTAGTAACAAAGCCAGCTCAGTCCGGTGGTAACTCCGGAAATACAGATAAACAGAAGGCTCCTTCCATCCAGCTTTGTCACTTCCTTCTGCTTGCCGGTTACAAACACCATGATCCATGCCATAAGAAGCACCACAATGGTCCGGATTGCCGTTCCCAGATTGGACTCCACACCGGCTATCCCCACCTTGCCCAATATCGCCGTAAGACTGGCAAACAGGGCGGACAGGAGCGCATATGGCAGCCATTTGCGGCTGTTTTTTCTTTTCTTTTCAGAACCGGCGTCATTCGCTTTCGCCTTTCTGGTTATCATCAGAAGTGTTCCGGCGCCGATAACCACCATTGCCGCGGCTTTCAGCACCGTAACCACCTCTCCCAGCAACAGGAAAGCCAGCAGCATGGTTATTACCGTACTGGATTTATCTATGGGCGTGACCTTATTCACATCCCCCAGCTGCAGAGCGCGGAAATAACAAAGCCAGGAAGCTCCGGTGGCAACCCCCGAAAGGATCAGAAACAGCAGTGTCTCCCCGCGGATGCTTCCCAGGGTATCCTGGGAACCCACTACAAATACCATCAGCCAGGAAAACACCAGAACGATAACTGTACGTATGGCCGTCGCCACATTGGAATCCGTATCCCGGATCCCTATTTTGGCTAATATGGCGGTAATTCCCGCAAACAGCGCGGAACCGCATGCAAACAATATCCACATTTCCCGTTTACACCTGCCGGGAAGGCCGCGGGCCTCCCTTTCCTTTCCCGATCAGCACAGAGGGGCAAATACGCGGAGGACAGAATCAAACAGGCCGCCGATGATCCCCTGCTTACAATCCTTCAGGGTGATTTCCCTGCTCACCGCGATAGTATCCAGGCTGTCCTTCTTCAATTCCTTCAGACCGCCGGTCCGGTACAGGAGCGTTGCACACTCAAAATGGAGGTACAGGCTTCTGAAATCCATGTTCACGCTGCCAACCACGCCGAATTCGTCGTCGCATATATAGCTTTTGGCATGGATAAAACCGGGGGTATATTCATAAATACGGATGCCCGCCCTAAGCAGGGGCGGATAATTGGAACGGGTCAGGCGGAAAATCATGGGCTTATCCGGTATTCCCGGCGTCACAATCCTTACATCCACGCCTCTTTTGGCCGCCACGCACAAAGCATTGCGCATCACGTCATCCACGATGAGATAAGGCGTAAATATGTAAACATATTTTTTCGCCTGATTCAGGATTTCCAGATATACATTTTCCGCAATCGTCTCATTATCCAGAGGGGAATCGGTATAAGGCTGGACAAACCCCTCTCCTTCAAACGGATCCGGATGATGCACATGGGGCTTGAAGCAGTTGATATCCGTATCTTCTTTACGGAAGGCATTCCACATTTCCAGAAACATCTCCGTAAAGTTCCATACCCCTTCGCCCTTCAGCCTGACGCCGGTATCCTTCCAGTAGCCGAAGCGCACCTTTTTGTTAATGTATTCATCAGCCAGGTTGATTCCGCCTGTAAAGGCGGTGTAACCGTCTATATCAAGGATCTTCCTGTGATCCCGGTTATTCATAACCAGGGAGAAAAACGGGATTACAGGATTGAAGGCCATACATTTGATTCCGTATTTCTCAAGCCCCATAAAATATCCGCCGGGCAGCAGGGTAACACATCCCATGTCATCATAAATCATGCGGACATCAAGCCCCTCCGCCGCCTTCTGCTTCAGAATTTCCAGGATTTCTTCCCACATTTCCCCTTCGGAGACAATGAAGTATTCCACGAAAATAAAATGCTTTGCCGCTTTCAGTTCCTCCAGCATATCCACGAACATCTCTTCCCCGCTGGGGTAATAGGTCACATCGGTGTTTCCGTAAACCGGGAAATCGCCCACGCGCCTCACATAGTCAAAGGTACCCGCGGCACGGCCGTGGACCTTTCCCAGATGATCCTGGATTTCCGCCTCCTGAAGCAGGCTGTCCTTAAACAGCTCATGCTGTTCATTCAGCTTCCGCCTCATTCTCCGGGACGGCTTTTTATCCCCCGAAAACAGGTAGAGCAGGCCGCCGAACAGAGGCAGCGTCATAATCAATACGATCCAGCCTATCTTATAAGCCGCGTTATCATCTTTTCCTATAATATACAGAACAATGGCAATACTGAGCGCCGTAAAAGCCGTTGTTATCCAACTGGAATAATTTGCAAGCTCCTCCAGCACAAAGATCATCCAGAGAATCTGAAGCAAAATGAGGACAACCGTAACAACAATGCGGTTGACTACCAGTCTTTTGTATTTCCCTTTCATCTGCTATCTTCCTTTCCGCTTCCCGTTCTGTCCTGCGGATGCTGCTCCCTCAGCCGGAACCTTCTTTTCCATTTGGTTTCGCCGGTTGACATCATTGCGGATAAGCTTATAGGCTGTTGCAGCAATAGGGACTCCAAGAAGCATTCCCCCGATTCCTCCCAGGCCGCCGCCGACCGTTACGGCCGCCAGAACCCACATGCCGGGAAGCCCGATTGAAGATCCCACCACCTTGGGATATATCAGATTTCCTTCCAGCTGCTGCAGCACCACTATAAACACAACAAACAACAAAGCCTTGACAGGATCCACCGTAAGTATCATAAACGCCCCTACCGAAGCTCCCAGATAAGCCCCCACTACAGGGATCAGGGCCGTCGCCCCGATAAACGCGCCGATCATGGGCGCATAAGGGAAACTCAGCAAAAGCATTCCCACAGTACAGAGTGTACCCAGAATTACCGCTTCTGTACACTGTCCGATAATAAAACTGGAAAAAGTTTCATTGGCCGTCCGGTACACATTCCGGATACGGGCAATCGTCTCTTCCTTCACATAAGCATGAAGCATTTTCCCTGCTTGGGAACGCAGCTTTTCTTTCCCGGAAAGAATATATATGGCAAAAACAAGGCCGATGAAGAAATTCACCACACTGCCCAGCACCGCACCCACAGCGGTAAGTGTGGAATTGAGCACATCCCCCAGACCGGTTCTCGCAAAATCCATAACCTTTTCCACGGCACTGTTCCAGTCCACGTCTTTAATGCTTGCGGCAATATTCATGGCGTTGTTTTTCTCAAGCCATACGGCCGCCTCTTCCAGAAAAACCGGAACACTTCTTCCGATTACGCCGAATGCCTTTCCCAGTTCAGGAAGAACCAGTCTTCCGATCAGCATTATTATCCCCATTACAAGCAGGATGGAAAGCAGGATGCTCACGCCTCTTCTGCTGGACCGGATCCATTTATTCCCCGAGCGCGGGAAATAGAGCCGCTCCACCCGCACCATGATTATATTGAGCACATAAGCCATTGCCGCCCCCAGCAGCAGGGAAAAAACCACATTCCATAAACTGACCGCCAGTCCTGCAATATTGTCAAAATAGCGGATCGCCAAAATGAGCAACGCGGCCAGGCAGATATAAATGATTACAGCACTGTCCGTTTTCTTCTTTTTCATAATACCTCCAATCGATTAGGCAGTTAAAATTCTGTCTTATGCAAAACATTATCTTATCTTACCACAAATCTTTCCAGAAATAAAGAACCGTCAGCAGCCGATCTGTTAGGATCTGCCCTGACGGTAATACCAGTGAAACGTTCCTTTATAACTGTTTTTGGAGAAGTATAGCGCTTCATCCGCACGGGAGTACAGGTTTTCAAAGGTTTCGTCCCCTTTTTCCCTGTAAAGGCCGATGGAGCAGCTCAACACAATTTCATTTCCATACCTCTCTGACATGGTCCGGTATGCCTCCATCGCCTTCCTCGCTTTTTCCTCCGCTTCCTTTCTTGTATTGCTTTTATTTTCAAATACGGCAAACTCATCGCCCCCCAGCCGGCCTATGACAGCCTCCTCCCCGAATACCTCTCTGAGGATTTCCGCCATCCCCATAATCACCCGGTCTCCCGCCACATGCCCATAGGTATCGTTCACCGCTTTAAAATCATCCAAATCTATCATGTAAAAGGTTCCGCCGCCCGCTTCATTCAGCCGCTGCTTTACATAACGTTCAAAGCTCCCCCGGTTATACAGTCCGGTCATCAAATCTCTTTCCGAAAGCCTCCGGTAATATGCCGCTTCCTTCTGCTGTCCCCCGGCCGGGTATTCTTCACAGGATTCCACATTCCAGACCGGCTTCCTGTACAGTACTGCATCCTCCTCGGGAAGGGATAAGTGGATATGCGCCACCCGGAATTTATTGGGACATTCTGTTTCCGTGGAAGCAGAGCATTCCATTTCTTCCTCTTTCCAGACCACGCTGATCCGTACCTCCTTTTCCCACAATCCCGTCCTGGAATCCCCGGCGGGTTCTTCTTCCTTTCCGGATACAAAAAGCAATTCAAACTTGACATTGCCGCATACCAGAAACACCTTTTCCGACAGAGAAATGCTTTGGAACCATTCTTTTACCGGCCTGCAGATATAATTTCTCCCATTCGTCCATTTATCAGTATCCAGATCATTTTTTATTTGTTCTACAGATGTGTAGAATTCGTCCGAACGGCTTCCGATCACGATGGAATTTTTTGTAAAAAACCCCGTAATTTCCTGGATTTTACCCAAACTGTGCCCGCCCAGGCAACTAAGCATCAACTGTTTTGTTAAGCCGCATAATTCCTTTTCAATCATTCCTACACCTTTCCCGGGCACATCTTACATTTGCTCCAATACTAGAGCAATTATATCCTACTTTTTTAATAAAATCAATAATATATACCAATAATAGGAATCGGGAGATTATCGTTTGCCACAGCTCACATCCTGCAGATGTGCACCGCAAACCGTACGGCAAATGTACGCCGCGATCATGAAAAGCAACTATCATTCAGCCTCCGTCTCCGTTTCCTGCCCGCCTTCCGAGTCTCTTTGGAGCCGCCTGCCGGATATTTACATACAGCTTACGGCATCGCTCCATACGTCGAGTCTCTTTACAGGCGGGCAGGCAGCGGCGGCGGAGGCTGAACTAAACACGATATATTCAGTGCTGTTTGGACGGAGAAGAACGACACAGCACACTAGGGAGCAGTTTTTATGCAGAAAATAAAACACGATCTTTCTCTGGGTGCCAATATACGCACTCTCCGCAGATCCTGCGGTCTGACCCAGGAGCAGACAATAGCAAAGCTGCAGCTTTTAGGCTGCAGCCTCACAAGGGGCTCCTATGCAAAAATAGAAGCGGGTATTCAGAATATCAGCGTACAAGAGCTTCTGACCATGAAAGAGGTGTTCCATGCGGAGCTCTCCGATTTCTTCCGGACGGCAGATGACAATTAACAGCAGGTCATAACGAGGACCTTCGTCCACCCCAGCAATCACTTCAATGCCCGGCAGGCCTCCCCTGCAACAATTAAAATACGAGAAAACCCCGGGAACACCGAGTTCCCGGGGTGAGATCATCTTATACAATCCCCTGTGCGGTCATGGCCGTTGCAACCTTTTCAAAGCCTGCAATATTGGCGCCTGCCACATAGTTTCCATCCATGCCGTAACGCTTAGCGGCGTCATCCAGATTATGGAAGATATTAACCATGATTCCCTGCAGCCTGCTGTCCACTTCTTCAAAGCTCCAGCTGAGACGTTCGCTGTTCTGGCTCATTTCCAGAGCGGAGGTAGCTACGCCGCCGGCGTTTGCCGCTTTTCCGGGAACGAAAAGGACACCGTTCTTCTGCAGATACTCGGTAGCTTCCAGGGTGGTGGGCATATTAGCCCCTTCGCACACAGCCTTCACGCCGTTTGCAACCAGGCCTTCCGCATCGGAAAGGAGAAGTTCATTCTGGGTGGCGCAGGGAAGGGCGATGTCAACCTTGACACTCCATACGCCTTTGCCGGAATGGTATTCCGCATTGGGCCTGTAGTTCAGGTAATCGGATACTCTTGCGCGTTTCACTTCCTTAATTTCCTTCAGCACTGCTAGATCAATCCCTTCCGGATCATATATCCAGCCGGTGGAATCGGAGCAGGTCACAACCTTGGCTCCCATCTGCTGTGCTTTCTGGATAGCATAGATCGCCACGTTTCCGGATCCGGACACAGCGATGGTCTTTCCTGCAATATCAATCCCATTGCATTTGAGCATTTCTTTTGTCATGTATAACAGGCCGTAACCCGTTGCTTCGGTTCTTGCCAGGGATCCGCCGTAGGTCAGACCCTTTCCGGTAAGGACGCCTTCATATACATTGCGTATTCTCTTATACTGTCCATACATGTATCCGATTTCCCTTGCGCCGGTCCCGATATCGCCGGCCGGAACATCGGTATCTGCTCCGATATGTCTGTAAAGCTCCGTCATGAAGCTCTGGCAGAAGGCCATAACCTCCCTGTCGGATTTTCCTTTCGGATCAAAGTCGGAACCACCCTTGCCGCCGCCGATAGGAAGGCCGGTCAGAGAGTTTTTAAACACCTGTTCGAAACCAAGGAATTTGATAATACCCAGGTTAACAGAAGGATGCAGGCGCAAGCCTCCCTTGTAAGGTCCGATGGCGCTGTTAAACTGAACACGGAAGCCGGTATTAACCTGAACCTGTCCCTTATCATCCACCCAGGGAATACGGAACATTATCTGTCTTTCCGGATTAACGAGTCTTTCCAGCAACGCATCTTTTCTGTAAGCTTCCTCATTGGCTTCCACCACTACTCTGAGGGATTCCAGAACTTCTTTAACTGCCTGATGGAATTCAGGCTGTGCAGGGTTTTTCTCAATCACCTGCGCAATGACCTCGTCTACATATGACATGTGTGATTCCTCCTTAATTGTTTTTTAGCATAAAAAATGCCCAGGACAGATTACTGCTGACCTGAGCACTCCAGACGGCTTTGTCCGGCTATATTATATAATGGATAAAGCCTGCATGCAAGTACTTTATTACGTTAACTTGACGAAATTTGCCAAAAAACACCTTATTATAGATACTTTTTCAGCTTTTCAATGGTTTCTTCTTCAAAATCCATGAGCTCGCGGGCCAGCTCCATGCTTTCATTCCCTGCATTTCCAAAGTGGTTCAGGGCTTTCCACATACTCGTCAGCCCTCTGCTGCTTCCCTTTATCATAAGCTCCGCTATATGGCTGGTGCTGGTGTTGAGAAGCGTATTGGCCTGTATGCTGCCTTTCAGCATCAGATCCGATACGCCGTTCGCCTGGTAGTTCTCCCCTCTTCCTTCCAGCATTTCACGCCGGGCCTTGTCCCTGAGCTCCGAGTATTTTAATTCCTGCCTGCTCAGCTGCAAAGCAAAGGCATCATCGGACAGCTTTGGGGATAAAGTTTCGATCGCTTTGATTCCCATTTCCGCATTTTTTTGAATTTCTTTATAAATTGCCGCATCATCACCGCGCATCTTTTCTGCCTCCCTTCGCCGGTTGAACAAAAGCCAGACATCTTTATGTTCAAAAAAACCGGGAATACTTTTATTATACAAAGTATTCCCGGTTCATGGGTTCCTTATTCCGATGTCTTTCACAAACATCTGACATGCTTATTTTCTGTTTACTTTAAAATGTCCGTTTTGATATATCCGGTTTCACCCTTAAACTTAACTTTAGTCCAGCCGTCCGCCTGTTTCATCAGGATTTCCACTTCATCACCGTAGTATCCCACACCAAGCCTGTCCGCCGTCTCACTTGCCGATTTACGGATATTTACAGTAGTGGTCAGACGGTATGTTCCGCTGGCAGGCACCTCCACGGAAGACGCTCCGTCACCTGCACCGGGGGCCGAAACAGAATTGTCCGTACTGCTGTTTCCTGCCGCTTCCTGATCTCCTGCATTCGGGGTATCCTCCGCCGGTTCATTCTCTGCCGGGGATTCCTCTGCAGGCTCCAGAAATTCAGATTTTATAAACGCTTCCTGCCCGTCAAATTCAATCTTAGACCAGCCGTTTGCACGGCTTTCCAAAAGAGCGAACTCTTCTCCCACCTGGGCTTTGCCGAGGCTGTCCGCCGTCTCACTGTCCGATTTGCGGATATTCACCACATCCGTAGCCTTCACACGGGATGCGGTCTGCGCTTCTCCGGCATCAGCCGGCTGTTCGGCAGCGGCCTCTTCTGCCGTTTCTGTCTGAACGGCTGTCTCCGCTTCCGCAAGGGCATCACCCACCGCAGTCTTCAGACTCTCTGAAAGCTCCGTGAGGAAAGCCGCCAACTCTTCATTCTGGGTAACCGCCTCGTTATATTCCACCTGAACCCGGTTAAACAGATCCACCACATCATCCTGCTTGGTTACGTTCGTCCGGTACTCCTTCATGGATTCGTCTTCCGAGCAGTCATGGATGTAATAGCTTCCATCGTCCTTCTTGCACACAATATAAGTATTAAGCCCGGTAACCTTCTGTTCTATGTCACGGAACTTGGCATAGTAGGTAACGTAAACCACATAGGAATCGGCTTCCGGCCCCGGCTTGGTATAGCAGTTAATATCATCATAGCTTTCCAGGTATTTGCTCTTTTCCTGTATCCGGAGCAATTCGGCCTGGTCCGAATAATCCTTCAGGGAATTAATGGTATCGATATCTCCTGATGCCGCCGCCTGATAATATTTTTCCATCAGGGCATTGACTTCGGGGTTTGCATTTTCTTCCAGAGGCACATCAGGCACCGCTGTCTCCGTCTGTGTTTCCGGAGATTCCGCGGGCTGGGCTTCGGCCTGCAGGTTTTTATTTTTACCGGTATTGCTTCCAATCAGGGATCCGAGCAGAATGCCGATTCCCAGAAGCACAACTGCAATCACTACGATAACAGCCAGCGATTTCTTGTTCTTTTTCAGCAGTTCCAAAAACTCATTGGGGGTACCCTCCGGTTTGGAGGTTTCCTTTTTATCTTTTTGTTCTTCGCTCAATATCACACCTTCATTCTTAATACAAAAACCGTAAAATTCTCATCCGCCACCGGGCCGGCATACGTTCCCCGGAGGGAAATATATGCCAGAGTGACACAAATGCACCCGACAGGAATCGAACCTGCATTAAAGGCGTCGGAGGCCTCCGTTCTATCCATTAGACTACGGGTGCATAAGCATATGGTGATGCACTGGTTAATTATTACAAACTTGTTACATGCATCGCTCTGACATATATTAGCATAACTTTCCCCGGATGTCCAGACCACATTTTGGAAAAAAAAGATTTTTTAGATCATTTTAAGAAATAATCAGAATATCAAAGAATAGTTATCCTGCCGTTTTCGCGGCAAAAATAATAGACATTATCGGATAAAAGTTCCTCCTGCGGCACATTCTGGCCGTTCACCTCGCGCACCATGTCATACAGGTGCTCTTTATTTTCCGCTCCCGTATCTGCCAGCAGAATAACCTCATGCACGGAACTGGGAAAAATAAAGAAATCATGGCCGAATTCAGCGGCGTATTTTGCCAGCACCTCCGGATACAGGACAGATGCGGCGCCATAAAAATGTTGTTTATTTGTCAGTATATACATCTTCCTTTCCGAATTTTCCCTTTTCGGCCATCCCGATAGAAATTCCGCAACGCCGTCCAGGACAGCCAGGCAGTCGTCCTCGTCCTCCTCAGTGTTTTCCGTTTCCGCGTTTTCCGCCATCCGGTCCTGCACGGCCTTCCGGATGATGTCGAACATAAAATCATCCATGGAGGAAATCTCCGGAGGAAGTATCCTCGGCATATTTTCCAGAGCATCCTGCCAGAGCTGTTCCTCCGTCACCTGCCACATATCCGTATGGCTTTCATTAATCAGGATACAGGCGCAGCCCATCCGGTCGCTCATCAGGATACAGCAGTAAACGACGGCCAGATCCATGAACTTCCTGCAGGGAAGATTATCCAGCAGCTGCCTGTTCTTCTCATAATTAATCAGCCGGCACGCCAGCTTAGGCTTTACCCTTGCGTATTCATGAAAAAAGTCCATATTCAGATCCGGCTCCGGTTTATTTTCTTCATACACCTGGCAGATCCGGCGGATAATTTCACTGAAGGGTTTCCCCTGGCCGTATTCCTCATAGAGCCCGTTCAGATAGATAGTGGATGCCACATCGCTTTCATCATTCATGAAGATCAGGCCGCTCAGGGTCACGCCGTTATTCTTCAGCACATTGCTCACCGTCAGGTGGATTTTATCACCAAAATAAGCCTGTACGGCATTTTTAACTTTTTCCAGAAACTTATCAAATTCCATTTCTTTTCCTCTCTTTACCTTGTTATAAGGCAACAGTCTTCCCCGAATCCGCTTTTTTCTTCCCCATATCAATAAAAAAGACAATGAAAACTCTGCCAAGCAGAAATCTCATTGTCTTATAGGCTAATAATAGAATTATGCCTGTCCGTATTATGCTCTGGAAAGATAGTCGCCAGTTCTGGTGTCAATTTTAATTCTGTCACCCTGGTTTACGAACAGAGGCACATATACAACAGCTCCGGTTTCAACAGTAGCGGGTTTGGACGCACCTGTAGCGGTATCCCCCTTGAATCCAGGTTCTGTCTCGGTAATCTCCAACTCTACGAAAAGCGGAGGTTCAACTGCAAAAACATTCCCGTTGTGGGAACATACCTTGCAGACTTCATTTTCCTTTACGAATTTTAATGTATCTCCAACCGTTTCAGAATTCAGGGCTACCTGATCATAGGTTTCCATATCCATAAAAGTAAATAAATCACCGTCAGAATATAAATACTGCATATCTTTTCTATCAATACGTGCCTGCGGGAATTTTTCAGTGGGCCGGAAGGTCTTCTCTACCACTCCTCCGTTAATGATATTCTTCAGCTTTGTCCGGACAAAAGCAGCGCCTTTACCAGGCTTAACATGCTGAAACTCAATTATCTGAAAAATATTGTTATCTAATTCAATCGTAATACCATTTCTGAAATCACCTGCAGAAATCATAAAAAATCTTCCTCCTAAATTTTCGCGTTTAATTCCTTACTAGTTTATAATAAAATTTCTCTTTTTTCAACTGTTTTTTTACAGAATCTGCTTTTCCCCGAATTCCGGGTTACCAATTACGGCCCTTTGCGCCTGCCGTCCTGCAAGAATGAAGTCAATGGCCTGGAGGTAGCCGTCCAGCCCCTGGCCGTAAATCTGTTTGTCGCAGGCCGGAGCCGTGACCGATATTTTGCGGAACTCTTCCCGTTTGGTGATATCGGAAATGTGGATCTCCACCTTGGGTACCGTAATGCTGGAAAGGGCATCCCGTATGGCATAGCTGTAATGGGTAAACGCGCCCGGATTGATGACGATTCCCTCCGTGCCGTCAAAATAGGCTTCCTGCAGCCTGTCAATAATGGCGCCTTCATGATTGCTCTGGAACACGGTCACCCGGCTGCCCGTTTCTTTTCCCTTCTCTTCAAGAAGCTTCAAAAGGTAATTATAATCCTGATTTCCGTAAATCGCTTTTTCCCGGATTCCCAAAAAATTTAAATTAGGGCCGTTAATCACAAGAATTTTCATCCGCCGTCTCCTTTTCCCCGCCGACTCTGCCGGCAATTTCTCCGACAATCTCCTCAAAGTCTTTTCCGTCCACATCTACCGTTATATCCGCGGCCGCCTGGTAAACAGGGTTCCTTTCTTCCAGAAGCCTCCGGATTTCTTCCATAGGGTTCTCCTTGTGCAGAAGGGGGCGGGTATCGTCACCCTTCAACCGTTCCATGACCGTTTCCGCGCGCACACGCAGAAAGACTACCTTCCCCAGTTCTTTCAGCAGCTTCCGGTTTTCCTCCCGCATGGGAAGTCCTCCCCCGGTGGAGATGATCTGTTCCCCTTCCGTTTCCAGAAGGCTTTTCAGCGCCGCCGTTTCCATTCCCCGGAACGCCTCTTCTCCCTGCCCGGCAAATATTTCAGAAATACTCCGGCCTTCTTCCTTTTCAATTAACCGGTCCGTATCCACCAGCTGCTGCCGCAGCCGGTAGGAAAGCCGGATTCCCACGGTGGTTTTCCCGCTTCCCATAAAACCTGTCAGAATAATGTTCCTTTTCCTGTCACTCATGTTCTCCCAGTTCCTTTTTCATCTGTTCATAACAAAAGCCCGCATCCTCTTCCCTGACGGAAACACCGTTCCATAGTTCAAAGGCCTCCACGCCCTGAAACAATAGCATCTTCAGGCCGTTGCAGGCTTTTCCGCCGGCCTCTCTCACGAGGCGCATGAATTTTGTATCCGCAGGACGGTAAATCAAATCGTATCCCGTATGTACCAGCCGGTAAAAACCGGGATCTTCGATAACCGCCTCCTGCGTATGGGGGGCGAGTCCCACGGAAGTTCCCTGGATCACCAGATATTTACGGGCAGGAAGCTGTTTCCAGCCGTTCAGTCCCATGGCACGGATGCAGCACCTCCCCGCCTTTTCGTTTACCTCCCCGGCGACCGCCTCCCCCTTTTCCAGGCTGCGGTTCAGAAGATATACCTGTTTTGCCCCGCGAAGAGCGCACAAAAAAGCCGCCGCCCGCGCCGCGCCGCCCGCCCCCAGCAGGATTACCTCCTCACCGGCTACCGGTATCCCTTCCGACAGAAGGGCCCTGTATAATCCGGACAAATCGGTATTATATCCGCAGAAGCCCTGTTCTGTCCTGACCAGGGTATTTACCGCACCGATACAGGAAGCCTCCCCGTCTATCCCGGATAAAAAGGGGATTACCGCGCTTTTGTGCGGCACCGTAACATTCACCCCGAGCAGGTTCAGCGCCCACGCGCCTTCAACGGCCTGACGTACCTGATCCCCTTCCACCAGGAATGGGACGTAGACCATATTGATGCCGCATCGCTTTGCCAGGGTATTATGGATGACTGGGGAAAGGGTATGCTCTACCGGGTTTCCCAAAAGGGCACAGGTTCTTGTTTTGCCGTCAATCATGCCGCTTTCCTCCTTCTGCCGCCCGTTTTTTCTTATAGTAATGCAGGACAATTCTCTCCAGATAACGCTTCAGCACTATCTGAATCTCCTCACGGGGATTAATCGGCTTCACCAGATAGCTGTAAAGCCCTGCTTTTCTTGCCCCCCACACATCGGTAAACAGCTGATCGCCCACAAAAAAGGTATTGACGTCGTCCGTTCCCATCTTGTCCATCGCCCGTTCATAATTTTTGACGCCCGGCTTACCGGCCTTGTATATATAGTTCACATGAACCGCGTCGTTGAACATTTTCACCCGGGGTTCCTTATTATTAGAAAGCAGAAGGCATTCATAACCAATGCCCTTCAGCCGCTTAAAAAGTGCGATGCTTCTGTCATCTGCCGGCGCTCCGTGCGGCACAAGCGTATTATCAATATCAAATATAATACCTCTGTAGCCCTTTTTATACAGCCCCTCATAATCTATTACATAAGCACTTTCCACATAGCTGTCCGGATAAAACTTCTCAAACATGGATTTTCTCCCTTTCTCAATTGGCAATAACTGCTGTGTGCCTTTTCCGTTCATACCGCCGGACCGGAGGAATCCGTTCCGGGGGACTCAATTCCCGCCGCTTCCAGCAGGTTTTTCGTATAAGGATGTTTGGGATGGAAATAGACATCGTCCACATCCCCGCTTTCCACAATTTCCCCGTCCTTCATGATCATAACCCGCTGACTCAACTGGTAAACCACACGCATATCGTGGGAAATAAAAAGGATGGCCAGGCCCATTTCCTTCTGTATACTCCTCAGCAGCGCGATGACCTGCGCCTGTATCGTCACATCCAGAGCCGAAACCGGTTCATCCGCAATCAGAAGCCTGGGCGACAGCATCAGGCTTTCCGCGATACATACCCTCTGCCGCTGCCCGCCGGAAAGCTGCCGGGGATAGCGTTCCGCCTGTTTTTCATCAAGCCCCACCTTCTTCAGCATTTCCAGCACTTTCTCCCTGCGCTGCTGTTTGTTTAAATCCGTATTCAGCCGCAGAGGCTCCTCCAAAATCCAGCCCACCTTTTTTACCGGATTCAGGGAGCTGTAGGGATCCTGGAAAATCATCTGGGGATGCAGGGATTTCTGGACGATAACCCCCTCATATTTGGGGATCAGCCCCAGCAATGCTTTGGAAAGCGTGGACTTTCCGCAGCCGCTCTCTCCCACCAGCCCCATAACCTCACCCTCCCGGATGGAAAAGGAAACACCCTTTAATACATCCAGATCCTTTTTGGGATGGAACAGGCCCCCTTCCTCCTGGGCATAGGAAACACGCAGATCTTTTACCATAAGAATATAATTTGTCTGTTTTTCTTCCATTTCAAACCTCCGCAGGCTTTACGCATCTGGGAATAGCGGCTATCAGGTTCCGGGTATAATCTTCCCGGGGATGTTCAAATATCTCCCGGCAGTCCCCCTGCTCCACCACCGCCCCGTCCTTCATAACCACAATGCGTTGGCAGAGACGCTTTACCAGACTCAAATCATGGGAAATGAACAGGATTCCCGTTTTCTTTTCCTGATTGAGTCTGGAAAGGAGCCTGACAATCTGAAGCTGCACCGTAACATCCAGGGCTGTGGTGGGTTCATCCGCAATCAGCAGCCTGGGTTCACAGATCATGGCAGCCGCGATCATAACCCTCTGCCGCTGCCCTCCTGATATCTGGTGAGGATAGGAATGATACATACGCTCCGGATCGGGCAGTTCCACCGTTTTCAGCATTTCCAGGGCTTTTTCCCGAAGCTGCTCCCGGCTCATATCAGGACGGTGTATACGCAGGCTCTCCTCTACCTGCCAACCGATCCGGTACACCGGATTCAGGGATGTCATAGGCTCCTGGAACACAATACCGATATCATCTCCCTGAAATGCCCGGAGCTGCTCCCTGGGACAGGTCAGCAAATCCGTTCCCTGAAACAGGATCTGCCCGGTTTTCTTCATATCATGCCTGCGGAGAAGTCCCGCCACCGCCAGGGCCGTCATGGATTTCCCGGAACCGGATTCCCCGACCAGGCCGACAATATCCCCCTCGTCCATATGGAGATTAAAATGATAGACCACCGTTTCCGGGACAAGATGATCATGGAATTCCAGATTCAGATCAATTACGTCAAGCATACCCATACCCACCTTTCCCCTTCAGCCCTTCCGCAAGCAGGCTGAAGCCCAGAACCATCAAAACGATAAAAATGCCGGGAAACAGCGCAAAGCCGGGAGCGGAGAAAATATAGGTCTGCGCTTCGGAAAGCATCCTTCCCAGGCTGGCTTCCGGAGGCTGTACCCCGATTCCAAGGTAGCTCATACCCGCTTCCGCCAGCACCGCGTTATTAAACCCAATCATCACGGCCGGGACAAGCACCTTAAGGGTGTTGGGCAGGATATGAACGAACATAATACGCAGCCGCCCGGCGCCGGCCAGTCTTGCCAGCTTCACATAGTCCATATTCTTGCAGCGGATAAATTCGGAGCGCACGATCCTGGCAAAGCTGGGGATAAAGGCAATTCCCAGGGAAATGATCACATTCCCTTTTCCCGGCCCCAGGAGGCTGATGAAAACCAGCGCCAGAAGGATGCTGGGGAACGCGAATACCACATCATTGATACGCATCAGCACCTCGTCCAGCAGCCCGCCGAAATATCCGGTAAAAGCGCCCAGAAGCACGCCGAAAAAGGTGCCTATGGCAACGGTAGACAGCGCCACCGACAGCGTCGTGCCGCTGCCCTTCATCACCCGGCTCAAAATATCCCTTCCGAAATTATCGCATCCGAAGGGATGGGCGAGCGTGGCGCCGGAAAGCTTATTTGCATTGTCCATGGCCGTTGGATCATACGGTGTATAGAAGATTCCGACAAGCACCACCAGCAGGACAAAACCTGTGAGAACGCTTCCAAGAATTAAATTCAGGTTCTTTTTCTTCATAGTTTGGCCTCATCTTTCCGCGCAGTTTCTTATTGTACACGAATCCTGGGATCGATTTTCTTATAAATGAAATCCACCAGGAAATTGATGAAAATAACAAGAAAGGCCAACAGTACAATAATGGCCTCCACCACCGGATAATCCCTGTTCGATATGGATGTGAGCAGGATTCTTCCCAGTCCGGGAATATTAAATACCTGCTCAATAATGATGCTTCCCGCTATCATATCCGTAAGAGCCATCCCCAGAAAAGTCACCACCGGAATCATGGCATTCTTCAGCAGGTGGCGGTACATCACATCCCTGGTGCTGTTTCCCCTGCTGTATGCCGTCCTGGCATAATCCTGCTGCATTTCCTGTACAATGGAGCTGCGCAGCAGCTTCACCGCCATTGCGGCTTTGGGAAGGGCGATGGACAGCGCCGGAAAAAAGAGATATCCGATAAAACCGGTTATGCTTTTGGTATAGGATACATAGCCGCCCGGCGTAAATAAATGGAGTAGCAGGCCGAAAAAAAGGGTTATCAGTATTCCCGAGAAAAAAGGCGGGATTGCCATAATGATCTGATTAAGCACGGATATCACATGATCTGCCGCCCCTCCCTCATGCCTGGCCGTATAAAGCCCGAGGGGTATGGAAATGAGCACCATCATGGCAAACGCCATCAGGGTCAGGGTCAGGGTGACGGGGATTTTTTCCGCCACCATATCCGCCACCGGCATATGATAGCTGTAGGAGGTTCCCAGATCCCCCTTAAGCAGTCCGCCCAGCCAGCCGGCAAAGCGTACCGGAAGGGGGCGGTTCAGCCCCATCTCCTCGCGCAGCGCCTCCACTTTGGCCGGTGTGGCCTCCGTGCCCAGCTTTGCCGTGGCGGGGTCCCCGGGTATCACTGCAAATGCAAGAAACACCAGAAAAGACACCACCAGCAGGGTCGCAGCCATGGATACCAGTTTTTTTATTATATATTTCACGTCTTTCACGCTCCCTTGCAAAGCCGGAATCTGAACCCTATTGTCCGACGATTTTAAGCTTGGCGATATCCTGCACATACAGCGGATAGAATTCATATCCTGTATATTTTTTGTTCAACGCTACCAGATAAGGCAGATCCTGAATATATACATTGGCCGCATGCTCCGCTAAAAGCGTTTCACATTCCTTGAACGCAGCCGTTTTTTCCCCGTCGTCAATTGTAGCAAGCGCTTTGGCATAGGCGGCATCATAATCCGCATTGCTGAAATTAATAAAATTGTTGCCTGCCGTGGAAACGAAACGGGACAGAAGTGCGCTGGGGGTCAGGCTGGATGCATCCACTCCCACCACCGTAGCTTCGTAATTTCTTCCCGCATATACATCGGACAGCCAGCTGTCCCATTCAATGAGATTAATTTCTGCCGTCACGCCGATTTTTTTAAGCTGTTCCACAATTACCTGCGCCGTATCGATATGCTGCTGGTAATTGGACGGAACCGTTATGGTAAAGGAAAAGCCGTTTTCATACCCGGCTTCCTTCAAAAGCGCCTTCGCCTTATCCAAATCCCGGCTGTACATGTCATTCAGTTCCGGCATATAGTATTTCCCAAAAGCAGGAAACATACTGCTGCCGATTTCCGTACCCTTTCCGTCGGAAACAATATCCATAATTTCCTGGGGATCCACCGCATAGCACAGCGCCTGACGGACAAGTTCATCATTAAAAGGCTCCGCCGCGTTATTCAGATACAGGGCCTGTACCAGATTCATGGTACCCTCAAGCACCTGGAAATCATCTCCCAGCTGTTCCGCCTGAGCGGGTGTCACCCTGGCAAACATATCGATGGAGCCTCCCTGCAGATCCATGACGATGGAATCCGCATTGGCGCATACCTTAAAGGTAACATGCTCGATATTGGCAGGTGTTCCCCAATAATCATCGAATTTTTCCATCACAAAATTTTCCTGGGGGGAACGGGATACATACTTATACGGCCCGGTTCCGATGGGATTGGTATCCGGGTTTTCATTGGACGCCGGAATAACGGCATTGGTCATATAAGCCAGGAAATCCGTATCCGGCCCGTCCAATACCACTTCCACTGTTTTCTCATCCAGAATATCCACGCTTTGTATATGAGAATACGCCGCTACCAGGGGTTCCCCATTCGTGGTATCGGCGCATCTGTCTATGGAATACTTCACGTCTTCGGCCGTTACCGGACTGCCATCATGGAATTTTACCCCTTCCCTTAAGGTAAAGGTGTAGGTGGTCGCATCTTCCGATATCTGAAAATCACTCGCAATTGCCGGCTGCAGATCTCCGCTGCTGTCCGCCTTTACAAGTCCTTCGTACAGATTAAACAATACCTCTTCCGTTCCTGCCGCCACCGCTTTGTGAGGGTCAAGACTGTCTTCCATATCCTGAGGTATGCCAATCGTTATCTGAGAAGAGTTCTCACCCGCCTTATCACCTGAGCATGCGCTCAGTGCAATAGTTAGTGTTGTGCACACTAAAGTCAAAAGAAACCGTTTTAAAGCCTTTGTCTTCATGTGTTTTTCCTTTCTCTCTCAGCACTTTTCGACCCGGTGCGCAGCAAATGCGCACACCTGTCTGAACTGTCACGTGAAAAGTACCTTTTCTATATTTAGTTTTACCGTAGTATTGTATACAAAATCGAATAAAAATGCAAGAAAAAATTAAGATGCATAAAATATGGAAAAAAGCAGGAAAAAACTCTGTGCACAGATCCTTATTCCATCTGTGCACAGAGTCGGTTGCGCAATGCATTATTATCCCTTTGTACTCATTACCTTCTTCAACTCGTCCATAAACGTATTGATATCTTTGAATTCCCTGTATACAGAAGCGAAACGCACATAAGCTACCGCGTCCAGGTCCTTCAGCCTGTCCATCACCAGTTCCCCGATAACCTGACTGGGTATTTCCTTTTCTTCCATATTAAATACTTCCGTCTCCACCTCATCTACCAGGCGGGTGATCTGATTGGCGCTTACCGGACGTTTATGGCAGGCGCGCAAAACTCCGGCTTCAATTTTGGAACGATCATACGTTTCCCTGTTATTGTCCTTTTTAATGACAATTAACGGGATCGTCTCAACCTTTTCATACGTAGTAAAACGTTTGCCGCATTCGTCACACATACGGCGCCTTCTGATGGAGTTATTCTCATCAGCCGGCCTGGAATCGATCACTCTTGTATTGTCTCGACCGCAAAAAGGACACTTCATATTCGGCTCCCATCTGTGCCTTGGCACAATTCCAATCAACAAAGGCAGAAAACAGCCTGTTTCCGCCCTCCAAATTATTCCATATCTGTTTTATTATAAAATAGCTTTGGTTTTATGTCAACTTAGGAACTAATGTTCGCCATATTTGCCTGGAGAAGCACGGGCACCGGCCGGGGCCGGGGTGTAACTTTTCGGCGGATCCGAATAAGTGCCCCACTTTGTGAATATCATCACAAAGCGCGGCACAAGATGAAAACAGCATCGGACAGAGTCTGTTGCCGCCGGGCGGCCTAATCCGGCAGATCCACAATAATAATATCCGGTCCTATCTGTTTAATATCCTTGTAGCAGATTACATGATCCGTATCACAGGAAAAAAAAGATTTCCATTTAGCTCCGCCCGGGACAATCAGCTTGCAGATGCAGCCGGTACACTGGTCAAACTCAAAATCCGTCACATGTCCCAGCTTTCTGCAGTCTCTCAAATTTATAACTTCCTTACACTTCAGTTCAGAAAAAAGCATATCTTTCTCCCTGCCGCGTGATGCGTTCTCCCATTTATTACTATCATATGCATCCGTTTCCCTTCTGCCACTCCCGGAGGGAAACGAATCCGCACGCATTAAGCAGTCAGATAATTTTTCATCACCTTCAGTGCATTTTTTTCCAGCCTTGATACCTGGGCCTGGGAGATACCGATAAGCTCCGCCACCTCCATCTGTGTCTTTCCTTCAAAAAAGCGCAGGGATATAATCTCAAATTCCCTGTCGTTGAGCTTTTTCATCGCCTCACTTAAGGAAAGATGCTCCACCCAGGTTTCTTCTTTATTTTTCTTGTCACTGATTTGATCCATGACATATAACGTATCCCCGCCATCCGTATATACCGGCTCATACAGGCTCATAGGATTCTGGATAGCATCCAGGGCATATACCACATCCTCTTTTGAAATACCTATTTCCGTGGCCACCTCGGCAATGGTAGGCTCCTTCTGGTTCTGTTTCATCAGGTTTTCTTTGGCATAGATAGCCTTGTAGGCCGTATCCTTCAGGGATCTGCTTACACGGATCGCGTTGTTGTCCCGCAAAAACCTTCTGATTTCCCCGATAATCATAGGAACCGCATAGGTGCTGAATTTTACATTCAGCGTGGAATCGAAATTGTCAATTGCCTTGATCAGGCCGATACAGCCGATCTGAAACAGATCATCCACATTTTCATTACTATTGGAAAACCGTTTGATTACACTGAGGACAAGACGCAGATTTCCTTTAATATACTGCTGTCTCGCTTCCTCGTCCCCTTCTTTTATCCGCTCAAAAAGCTGCGTTTTTTCCTCATTGGTAAGCACCGTAAGCTTTGATGTATTTACCCCGCAGATTTCCACCTTATTCAGTGCCATTGCCGAATCCTCCTGCTCTCATTTTCTACTAAAGAGAATTCTCACAATTTCATCCAAATATACCAATCAGGAAATACAAAATCTGGAAACTTTATTCTTTTACCATTTCCCTCTTCAGCCGCTTCATAATCTTCTTTTCCAGCCTGGAAATATAGGACTGGGAAATGCCCAGCAGCGTGGCCACTTCTTTTTGTGTCATTTCCTGTCCGTCCGGGGTGTTAAGACCGAATCTTAAGTTAATAATGGTCTTTTCCCTGTCTGTCAGCTTATTGATGGCCTTGAGAAGAAGCTTTCTTTCCACTTCATTTTCAATATCCCGGTAAATAACGTCCTCGTCCGTCCCCAGGATATCGGAAAGAAGAAGCTCGTTCCCGTCCCAGTCCACATTCAAAGGCTCGTCAATGGAGACCTCAAGGCGGGTTTTGTTATTACGGCGCAGATACATGAGGATTTCATTTTCAATACAACGGGAGGCATAGGTCGCCAGCTTGATATTTTTGTCCGGTTTAAAGGTGTTGATGGACTTGATCAGTCCGATGGTACCGATGGAAATCAGATCTTCCACACCTACACCCGTATTGTCGAATTTCTTTGCTATGTAAACGACCAGTCTGAGGTTGTGTTCAATCAGAATATTCTTCGCTTCGTCTTCATATTCCGTCCCCAGATCGCTTATGATTTCATTTTCTTTTTCTGATTCCAGCGGCGGCGGCAGAACCTCTGCCCCTCCGATGTAATGAATATCCCCCTGGCCTGATAAAAGGAAGCTGGGTTCCCTGCGAATCATCTTAAACTGCATTTTTCCTGGTATTGCGACTTTTAGTATCATGTCCGTTCCTCCGATTTTCAAATAATGCAGGATGCAGGATCATCTGGTAACCGCCATGTGCCGAGGCCTTTCCTTCATACAGGCCAAGAAGCGCTTTTTCGACAATCAACTCCTGTCCATCTTTCTTTACCTTAAGTTTCTCAATTTCCACCGCCTGCATCATGCCATGCTTTTTTCCGATGGAGTGATAGGGAATAAGCCGGAACTTTTCAGGGATATCCAAGGGGATTTTCCCTTCAAGCGCCTCTCTTTCCACAACGCATACCGGTTTCCCGCTTATGGGATCATACAGGCTGTTGCCGCTGTCTATCAACGCCTTCAGCATAAGCTGTATCTCCCCTTCTTCCAGGATTACGGTTACCACTATCTCTTCCCTCTTTATCTGCTCCCAGCGCAGGATACAAAGTGCAGTGATCCCTATCGCCGCAGCGCAGGCCGATGCCTGCAGGGTGTCCATTGCGGTCTCCCTGCCACACACAGCGCGAAGGGCACTGAGGGCTCCTGCCAGCAGAAACGCAGCCCCGTGATACAGGATTACGGCCTTGCAGAAAACCTGCAGGGACTTTATCCGGAACGCCATTCCCAGCGTCACCAGGCCGCTGCATGCAAACAGCAGAATCTTCATGCTTCTGCCCATATCGGGCATGAGTAGAATCATACAAAAAAGCAGCGCGCCGGCCGACGATGCCAGGACAATCCGTTTCAGCGTGACAGTGCTTCGCAGAAATGCCCTTGTCAGCAGCAAAAGCATGCAGCTTTGTATGAACTGAAGCAGAAACAGGCGGTCAATATATACGATGTATCTCACCTCTCACCTCCTGTATTATAGGACTGCTTACATGGGTTAATTATAGCGGCCAGTCCTCGCATTTTTTGTCGGAACCACGCATATTCTCTTCTGTATCCGTCTGTAATTTTCGACAAATTTATATAATTGACCGCGGGAAAAAGGCTTGTTCCCTCCTTTTCCCGCGTTTCGGGGATCAAAAAAGAACCGCTGTCCTGCGGTTCTGTCGGATAATCCGGAAAAACTGCGTATTCCGGAAGATATAAGAAAGTGCCTTCGGCACTAGAGCGAACTTTTGAAAAGTTTGCTCTAGTACTAAGCTTACTTATTTATAATGAGTGCAGATAACGCTGCAGAAAATCCGCAACGGCCCCAACAGTCACAAAAGCCACGGCAGCCATACCCGCCGCCGTTTTAAAACCTATCACCTCAAAATGTTTCCGAAGGCCCTTTTCCTCCCTGTCGGGCTTTTTCCCCTTCACTATAAGCATTCCCGCCAAAAGAAACAGAAGAAGAGCCGCAATCAGGAAAACGCCGTTTTTTGCTGTTTCCAAGCCGGCATCTATGCCGCCCTTTCCGAAAAATAAGCCTGAAACCAATAAAAGAACAGCCGCTGCCAATGCAGCAGCCATTCCCAAGAGAAGCGCTTTTACCAAATCCTTAAGCAGATTTTTTATTCTATTCATATTCACTCCTCAAAAACCGTATCACTTACCGTCGTTTTCCTGTACACAGCGATGGCAGGCCACATAATGCTCTTCCCCGATCTCCGTAAGAGACGGCATTTCCTGTTCGCAGACGGGCATCGCATATTTGCACCTTCCCCTGAATCTGCAGCCGGGCTTTGTGTTGATGGGGCTTGGCACTTCCCCCTCCAGGCGTATTTTGTTCTCGTCCCTTTCCTTTTCGATCTCCGGATCCGGAATCGGGATAGCGGAAAGCAAAGCCTGCGTGTAGGGATGAAGAGGGTTTTCGTATAATTTCGCGGAGGTTGTCAGCTCCACCAGCGTCCCCAGATAAAGCACCGCCACCCTGTCGGAAATATGCTTTACCATGGACAGGTCATGCGCCACAAACAGGTAGGTCAGCCCCATCTTCTTCTGCAGATCAACGAGCAGATTGACAATCTGCGCCTGGATGGAAACATCCAGCGCAGAGATCGGCTCGTCCAGTACGATAAACTCCGGCTGCACCGCCAGCGCGCGGGCAATACCGATTCTCTGACGCTGTCCGCCTGAAAATTCATGTACAAACCGGTTCGCATGTTCCCTGTTTAACCCAACCAGTTCCAGATACTTATAAATGATATCCTGGCGCTCCTGTTTTGTCTTTGCCAGGTGATGGATGTCAATTCCCTCGCCGATGATTTCCGCAACCGTCATCCGGGGATCCAGGGAATTATAGGGATCCTGGAACACCATCTGCACTTCTTTTTTAAAGGACCGTTTCTCCTTCGGATCCAGCGAGTGTACATCCTGCCCTTTGTACAGGACCTTTCCGTCCGTTCTGTCATAAAGGCCGATACAGGTACGGCCGCAGGTCGTCTTGCCGCAGCCCGATTCCCCTACCATTCCCAGCGTCTCGCCCTTATAAATGTCAAAGGAAACATCATCCACCGCTTTTAATATGGCGTTTTTCCCCACATGAAAATATTTTTTCAGATGCTGTACGGAAAGCAGCACTTCCTTTTGTTCCTTCATCGCTTTCCTCCTTTCCGCTCCGGCGTCTCCACCTTCGGCGCCATCTCATGATGCAGCCAGCAGGATGCCATATGGCCGTCCCCGAAATCCGTGCGCTCCGGCATTTCCTCTTTGCAGATTTCCATACAATATCTGCACCTGGTGGAAAAAGGGCAGCCCTTGGGCGGATTCAACAGATCGGGCGGCGTTCCGGGTATGGAGGCCAGTTCCTGTTTGTTTTCCAGGTCAAGGCGCGGCACGGATTCGATCAGCGCCCAGGTATAGGGATGCCTTGGGCGGTAAAAGATGTCCGCACTCTTTCCCTTTTCCACGATCACGCCGGAATACATGACCGCAATATCCTGCGCCAGATTCGCCACAACGCCCAGGTCATGGGTGATAATAATAACGGAAGTATTATGCTTCTTCTGCAAATCCTTGATGATGTCCAGAATCTGCCCCTGGATAGTCACGTCCAGCGCCGTCGTCGGCTCGTCACAGATCAGAAGCTTCGGGTCGCAGGCAAAAGCGATGGCAATCATGACGCGCTGGCGCATACCTCCTGAAAATTCATGCGGATACTGCTTCACCCGCTTCTCAGGCTCCGGGATGCCGACCATACGCAGCATTTCCACCGCTTCCTTCTGCGCCGATTTTTTATCCATGTTCTTATGGGCCATCAGATTTTCCATAATCTGCTTTCCCACACGCATGGTGGGATTTAAGGAAGCCAGCGCATCCTGGAAAATTATCGCGCACTCCCCGCCCTTATACGCCTGCCACTGCTTTTTGCTGTACTTTAATATGTTGTCGCCGTTATAAAAGATCGTACTGCCTTCCTTGACTTCTCCGGCAGGTCCTTTGATCAGCCCCATAATGGACTTGGCGGTAACGGATTTCCCGCAGCCGGACTCACCCACAATCGCCAGCGCTTTCCCTGTTTCCAATTCAAAAGAAACCCCTCTGACAGACTGTACCTCTCCCGCATAGGTATGATAGGAAACCCGCAGTTCCTTTACTTCCAGTATATTTTTTGTTTCGCTCATTTTGTCTTATCCTCCCTCACTGTCTCAGTCTCGGGTCCAGGGCATCACGCAGGCCGTCTCCCAGCAGGTTAAAAGCCATGACAATGATGCAGAGGACCGCACACGGATAAAACAGCTGGGCCGGATAGAAATCCATGGTCTGCTGTCCCTGGGAAATCAGGACGCCCAGGCTGATCGCCGGCGCTTTCAGGCCGATCCCCAGAAAGCTCAGTCCGGCCTCCGTGAAAATGAACTGCGGGATTGCCGTGGAGGCATCCAGAATGAGGATGCTGAGCATATTCGGGATATAATGCTTTAAGATGATCCGGGACGGCTTTGCACCCAGGACCTCTGCCGCATAGACATACTCCGATTCCTTCAGCTGCTTGATCATGCCCCTGGTCTGCCTGGCCGTATTGCACCATGCGGTAATGCTCAGGGCTATCAGCAGCGCGAACAGATTATTGCCCAGTACCATCATGATCAGGATGGTCACCAGCAGGTAGGGAACGGAATTAATGACCTCAATGATTCTCATCAACACATCGTCCACCCAGCCTCCGAAGTGCGCCATGGCAGCCCCGTACAGCGTGCCCACCACCAGCTTTAAGAAGGTAGCCACGATAGCGATCAGGATAGAAGCCCGCGCGCCGACCCAGATACGGGAAAACAGATCACGTCCCAGGTTATCGGTGCCAAACCAGTATTGGGCGCTTGATCCCTTGTTCTTATCCACCACATTCATGGCAATATAATCGTAGCCGCGGATATAAGGGCCGATGATGACAAGGACAACAAGCAGTCCCAGCACCACCAGCGATACCATCGCCACGGGATTCTTCCGCAGCCTTCTCCAGGCATCCTGCCAGTAGGATATGGTCGGTCGGTCGATCCGGTTGGCTTCCTCCTGGGAGAAGCCGATGACTTTAAATTTTTCCGGTGTTAATTGTGCCATTCTTCTCTCCTCCTATTTTCCGCTGCCCGGCATACCGATCCGGGGATCCACCAGCACATAGAGAATATCGGTGATGAACAGCACCACAATATAGAGCGCGGCGAGCAGCACCGTCTCTCCCAGCACGATGGAAAGATCCTGATTATTAACCGCTGTCACGAAATACTGTCCGATGCCCGGTATCGAAAAAATGCTCTCAATAAAAAAGGAGCCGGTGATACACATGGCCACGGACATGGGCAGCTGCGTCATGACCGGAATAAAGGAGTTGCGCAGAATATGCTTCCGCACGACAGCCGCACGGCTTAAGCCCTTGGATTCTGCAGTCAGCACATAATCCTGGTTGATGACATCCAGCATGGAGGTCTTTAACAGCCTGGCATAGGTAGCTACATAAGTAAAGCACCCTGTCAGCGTCGGCAGGAAGGTATACTCCCAGCCTCCTACCCACAGATCCTTCCCCGCCGGCCAGCCGATCGTCGGAAACCATCGCAGGTTTCCCGCGAATACCTTCTGCAGCAGAAGGCCGAAAATCAAATGCGGGACGGAAATGAGCAGCACCGACAGGCCGACCACCATATAGTCCGCAATCGTTCCCCTCCGTGTGGCAGCCAGAATTCCCAGAAGAAGGCCGATTGTAACACCAAGCAGCATCTGCTGGATCCCCAGCCTGGCGGACACAGGAAGCCTGTCATGAACCAGTTTGCCGATCGTCTGCCCCGCATATACGAAGGATTCACCGAAATCGCCTTTCGCCATATTGACCATTGTGATGGCATAACGCTCCATCACGGGCTTATCCAGACCGTATCTCTTATACAGAGTTTCCTTTGCCTGCGGCTGCAGCTTGTCCGCACGCTGGGATAGAGGATCTCCCGGAACCGCCTCCAGGAGAAAAAATGTTGCGGTAGCGATTAGGAAAAGTGTCAGTATCATTTCACAGAATCGCCGGAGTAAGTATTTTACCATAACAGCACTCCCTGTTCTTATACCAAAGAAGGGCTACTACACGCGGACGGCCTGGCATCTTCGCCAAACCATACCGCCCTTCGTATGCCCTTCTAAAGTTTTTTCTTTTATCGTATACCTTATTTCGCTGAAATTACAGCTTCTTTTATCTGTTTCTTCCTTCAATTCTGGTGATATAAAGCTCCTGGCTCGCACCGAAGGAGGAAGTCCTGAAGTCCTTCACCCAGTTCTGCAGGAATACCTGTTTGGTATTGTAATAAATCGGAGCCAGCGCACAATCTTCAAACAGCATATTTTCCATTTTTGTGTAGATTTCCTTGCGCTTCGCCATATCGTTTTCACCAACCAGAGAATCAGCAAGCGCATCATATTCCGGATTGCTGTAATATCCATAGGAATCATAATAACCGGTATGGAAGGTATTCAGGTAATCCAGCGGATCATTGTAATCGCTCCACCAGCCGCCGATCATCATATCATACTGGTTATCATCTCTCTGTGCCTTAAACAGGGCATAATCGCCCACGGAATTCAGCTCTACCTTACAGCCCAGCTTCTGGGAGATCACCTGCTGGATATATTCCCTTTCAGACTGATTCTCAATCGTATTCCCGCTGGTAAGCAGGCTCAGTGTAATATCACTGATCGGTGTTGTCACGCCCAGTTCATCCAGACCTTCCTGGAACAGTGCCTGCAGCTTGGCCGGGTCGCCGCCATATTGCTCATATTCCGCCTTTGCAGGCTCCTCTACCTGGTTGCGCCAAGGCTCTCCGTCAAAGGTGATCGCAGGAGCCACATATCCGTAAGCAGGTTTGTATCTGCCATAGATCGCTTCTACCATTTCATCCCTGTCAATACAGTAAGAAATCGCTTTCCGGATTTTTACATTCTTCATCAGTCCGGAGAGGCCGCCGTCCCTGAATTCAAAATTCATGGTAACAGTTCCCGGATAATCCGAGGTCAGCTCCACATACTTTCCTTCAGCCGCCGCTGCGGAGTATTTTGTCGCATAGTCACCGGAGGTCTGCAGCACATCCAGCTCTCCGTTTTCAAACATGGTCGCTGCGGTGGAATCCTCCGCTACCAAAAACCAATTGACGGTATCCAGCTTTGTATTATCCGCATCCCAGTAGTAAGGGTTCTTCGTCCATACCATTTTGTTATCTTCAACCAGCTCGGACATACAGAACGGGCCGTTATAAACGCAAAGCGTCCAGTCCTTGCCCCAGTTGTCGCCTGCAGCTTCCGCGATATCCTCACGTGTGGGATACAGAGGCGTCGCCACCAGCTTCGCATCAAAAGTAGGATCCGCCACCTTCAGTGTGACCTCAAAGGTATAATCATCCAGCGCCTTTACCGCCACATCGTCTCTGCTTCCGGTTCCTTTGTTATATTCTTCCGCACCCACAACATTCAGGGCGAAGGAAGCGTAATCATAACCTTTGGAAGAATCCAGCAGTCTTTTCCAGCCATATTCATAATCATGGGCCGTAACAGGCTGTCCGTCGGACCATTTCGCGTTCTGTCTCAGATGGAAGGTATATACCAGGCCGTCATCGGAAACATCCACACTCTCCGCACCTGCCAGAATGAAGTGCTCTCCGTTCTCATCCGCCACGTTACGGTACAGACCCTCATAGCAATCGCCCATCATCCAGCGCCATCCCATATCCTGAACATCATAATTGTTCCCGAACGAGGTTGCCCGCAGATTCAGCACCTGCGTATCGGCACCTGCCGCCGCGTCTTCCCCGGAAGCATTATCCGCCGTCTGGGCGGAAACGTTTGAATCCCCCGCGGTCGCCACTTCTGTCGTACCATCCCCACAGCCTGACAGTGTGCCTATTATCATCACACCCGTCAGCAGCATTGCCAGTATCTTTTTCATTTTGTGTCCTCCTTTGTTCTTGTTCAGATTGTACGTCTTCTATTGTGAAAGCCTATATCCTATGCCTTAGTCACAGTGCGTCATGATTCGTATGATTTCCTCATCGGTCTCACACATTCCCTTCGCACCCAGACGGTAAATATTCCCTATGGTGTTTTCCACACCCTGGGATACAATCCCGTCTTCCGCATAGAACTGCTGTCCTTCCTGAAACATAGAATACCCTAAGATGCCCGCGTCTACAGAAGACGCTATTTTTCCGGCACAGGACGGTTTGGCACCGTCACACACAATTCCCGAGACAATGGCAATGGAATTGACCAATGTATGAGAGACATCCTCCAGCCTCCCGCCCTGCAGCCACGCGATGCCGCACCCGGCCGCACAGCCGGCGCTGACCGCTCCGCAGAAAGCAGACAACGGGCCAATGCCGTTCTTTAAATGGATGGCAATCAGATTGGATACCAAAAGCGCCCGGTAAAGCTCTTCCGCGGAGGAGTGCAGCTCCTTTGCATATACAATGACCGGGACAGACACGGCAATCCCCTGATTACCGCTTCCGGAATTGATAACCACCGGCAGTTCACAACCGCTCATACGCGCATCGGAACCGGCAGCCGCCATGGCTTTAGCCCTCGTCTTCACATCCGTGCCGCAGGTCCTCAACAGAACACTTCCTACGTTTGCGCCCCAATCATGTGTGATTCCCTCTTCGGCAATCGCATAATTATAAGAAATCTGCCTGTCCAGGATCTCCTGCACATCCGATATTTCCGCCTCCTGCGCAAATGTTACTATATTTTCAACGGAAAGGCCGCTGCGATTAGCTTTGTGGCCTGAAACCTCACAGTCCTCCCCTTCCCTGTCCAGAATTACTTCTCCGTTCTTTTCCACACGTACAATATTGGTATGGCTTCTGGCAATCCGCACCACCGCCTCCTGCCCTCCCGCCGAAACAGTGATCCGCACATCCAGCTTGTCCTCGCTTTCCAGCGATTTCACCACAAAACAGGCTCGCTCCAGATACTCCCTGATCTGCTGCCTCTGGGCATCAGAAACCTGGGCAATCACCTCCAGGATCTTCGAAACTTCTCCCGCCACAATCCCTGCGGCCGCCGCTGCCGGAATTCCTTTCAGCCTGCCGGTATTCGGCACGATAACACTCTTCACGTTTTTTATAATATTACCGGAAGCCTCAATCACAATTTTTTCCGGAAGACATCCCAACGTCTCTCTGGCCTTAGCCGCGCAATAAGCAATAGCGATTGGCTCCGTACACCCAAAAGCCGGCGTCAGCTCCTCCTTCAATATTTCCACAAAATTTATATAATCTTCCTTCGAAAGTTTCATATTTTCCCGGCTCCTGATTATCATGTGTATACTATGTTATAAATCAATATCTGAATTTGTGTTTTAGTATAGCATAATAATTGCATTATGCATAATTAAAATGTATAATAATACATATCGGTTTTTTCGATTATAAATATATGGAATGTATAAGAGCTTTCAAACGGAAGGAACCAGGACAATATGGAGATCAAAAATATATGTACATTCGTCAAGGCCGCGGAACTGGGGAATTTTACAAAAGCCGCACAGGAACTGGGATATGCACAATCAACAGTAACCGCACAAATCCGACAGCTGGAGAATGAACTGCATGTAAATCTGTTTGACCGAAATGGAAAACGTATCATCCTCTCCGCTTCCGGAAAAGAATTTCTTCAGTATGCTTATCAAATAATCAAATATGAGTCCATGGCTGTCGAACATTTTTCTTTGTCAGGCGAACCTGAAGGGGAATTGAACATTGGTATTATGGAAACAATATGCGCTTCCGAATTCGTTACCCTTTTCCAGAATTTCAGTCTGAACTATCACCAGGTATCGCTGAATCTGCAGATCGTCACCACCCACCAGGCCCTTGATCTGCTGGAAAAGGGGAAGTTCGACCTGATCTTCCTGCTGGATAACAAAATATCCCGCCCAGACATGGTGACTGCGCGGGAATACCCTGTTGATATTTCTTTTTTCTGCGCCTCCGGCCATCCGCTCGCTTCCCAGAAGGATATTATGCTGGAGCAGCTTTTACAGGAACCCTTCATCCTGACCGAGAAAGGCTGCAATTACCGGGAGGTGTTCGAAAGCGAAGTCGCCGCCAGGGGACAGACACTGTCCTGTATCACTGAAATCGGCTATTCCAGGTACATCATTCAGGCCGTGTCCCACAGGCTGGGGATCGGCCTCCTGCCTGCAATTGCCCTTTCGGAAGCTTTGCGGCTCGGTACCATTTCCCTGATCCATGTTCAAAATTACCAAATCCGCATGTCCATCCAGGTCATTTACAGCAACAAACGCCGGATATCCCTGCCCCTCAGAGCCTTTCTTGACTCTCTGTGAGATTCTATAACTTTCCCGCAAAAAAAGAACGGCTCCAGGTTCTGTACCTGAAAACGTTCTTCTTTTTGTAGGATTTTTCACAGCCCTTTTATAAAACCGGCAGGAAACCTCTGCCCTTTCTGTTTATATGGATTTACTTTTTCTGGAGGAAATCAGGAATCTTGAGGGATTTCTCTTCCACATTGCTTCTCAGGTTGCCGGGCTTATGTATTCCGGAGTAATTGGGCGCCTGAACCGGTTTGGTTCCGCCTGCAGGAGCCGGGGAAACCGGAGTATAGGGCCTTCCCGCCATACCGGGCTGCACGGGCTTTACCGGTGACTGCTGGGGCTTCACGCTGAAAGCGGAACCGAATTTGTTCTGCGCCTGCGCAGGCTTGTCATCCAGTCCGGTTGCAATAACGGTAATCTGGCAGGTATCCGGTGTGGAATCGTCATACATGGCACCGAAGATAATATTCACATCATCACCGGTAAGCTGCTGTACGTAGCTGGCCGCGTCATCCGCATCATACATGGAAATATCACCGCTGACATTGATGATAACGTCCGTGGCTCCTGCGATTGTCGTCTCAAGCAGAGGGCTTTCCACAGCCATCTTGACTGCATCGCTCGCTTTATCGTCTCCTTTTCCATGGCCGATACCGATATGGGCAATTCCTTTTTCCTTCATAACGGTCTGTACATCGGCAAAGTCAAGGTTAATAACGGCGGGTACATTAATCAGATCCGTAATTCCCTGTACGGCCTGCTGAAGGACTTCGTCCGCTTTCTTAAGGGCTTCCGGCATGGTTGTCCTTCTGTCGACAATCTCAAGAAGCTTGTCATTGGGAATAACAATAAGGGTGTCCACGCTTTCCTTCAGACGGTCTATACCGCTTAACGCATTGGTCATACGGGTTCTGGCTTCAAAACGGAAAGGCTTGGTCACAACTCCGACCGTAAGGATTCCCATCCGCTTGGCGATTCCCGCAATGACAGGCGCCGCACCGGTTCCGGTACCGCCTCCCATTCCGCAGGTAACAAATACCATATCCGATCCGGTCAGCGCATTGGTAATCTCATCCGTGCTCTCTTCCGCCGCCTTGGCTCCGATTTCCGGCTTGGCACCGGCTCCCAGCCCCTTGGTCAGCTTTTCTCCTATTTGAAGCAGCTTGGGCGCCTTGCAAAGCTGAAGCGCCTGCTTGTCCGTATTGACTCCTACAAAGTCCACACCGTCAATTTTCTCATCAATCATTCTATTAACAGCATTATTGCCTGCACCGCCGACACCAACGACAATGATTTTAGCGGCAGACTCAGCGTCATTTGTCTTAATTTCCAGCAAAGGTTGTTCCTCCTTTAGATATCCATATAAACTTCACAGTTCTTATCATATAATTATTTTGCAAAGAACGCAATATCTTTTTTCATTTTCTTCTACTTATTTATCCTGTTCAAACGACACATTAGAGCCGCTTCCGGCATAATTTTCCATTCGGAAGACCCCTTTCTTTCCCTCTGCGGCCGGCAGGATCTGCTTCAGTCTGGATATTTTTTCTTCCACGTTGTCGTCATTTCCCAGCTTTACTCTCACATCTCCAAAATATAACGTCATTTCGTATGCATCATCAAAGTAGATCTTGTCCGCACTGATTTCATATTTGGACAATATCTGAGTCATATACAGGATTTCTTTGAAAACCTCCTGATTCTCCACCGGCAGCGGTTCGTAAAGCACGACCTGATCAAAAGGGATGCCGGTAACCTGGGGGATTCCCGCCGTTTTTGTATCAGACGCCTCCACTACCGTGCCGTCTTTGTCAAAATACATGTATTTGTCCAGATACTCCACATATCCGGCCACAGCCTTCTCATAAACCACAATTTTGATCGTATCCGGCGCAAGTACCTTTACATCCATTTTTTCTATGAAAGGAATTCCTTTAATTCCTTTGTTTTTATATTTCAGGGACAGGTACAGGGAGTTGTCCCCCAGCTTTTCGGATGTAACCATTTCAATGATTTCTTCACTCGTATAATGGACATTGCCATCCACATAGATCGTTTCCACATGGTAATGCCGGCTTATGTAAAAAAGCACGCCGGCCGCTGTAAAAAGCAGGAAAACCAGCACACCGGCTGTGATCAGCCTTTTTTTCCCGCCGGTATTCTGTAAAGAGCCGAGGCTTCCCGTGTTCCTCGGGGAACGGCTGCTCTTTCCCCCTCCGGCGTTTCCCGGCACCAGCCGGAGTTTGCTGCCGGTAGAGGTGGTTGCCGCTACCCGCCCTATGCCGCGGCTTCTGTCCGGGCCGGGGTTTTTCTTCGGCGGGGAAGGGGATGCCGCCGGTTTCCCGGTACTTTTCTTCCCGGATCCGCCCCCGGGGGCGGCAGAAGTCTTCCTGCCGCCGGCTTTTTTATTCCGGACATTTTTTTTATTCGTGTTCTTTTTATTATCCGTTTTCATTTACAGCCCCTATCTTACCAACTGTCAATATCCGCTCCCAGCTGACTGAGATCACGGCATATATCTTCATAGCCCCGATCAATAAAATACCGGTTCTCCACCTCAGTCATCCCTTCCGCACACAGACCGGCCACCACAAGGGCCGCACCGCCCCGCAGTTCGCTTGCGGTCACATGATGCCCTGACAGCCTCCTGCTTCCCGGTATACAGGCCGTATCCTTCCTCACAACAATATCGGTTCCCATCTTATTCAGTTCATCCACCACCCCGAACCTTCCGTTAAAAATCGTTTCCCGTAAAGCGCTTTCCCCCTCGGCCAGGGAAAGCGCCACCAGAAGGGGGGACTGCAGATCCGTGGGAAATCCCGGATAGCTTCGTGTTTCCACAAACCCTGGAGAAAAAAGGACGCCGCGTCTTTGCAGGAACAGGCCCTCCGGGCTTCTGCGCAGTCTGCAGCCCATCCGCACCGCCACATCCTCCATGGCTGTAAGCTGCCCCGGGGGCGAATTCTTCAGGAATATTTCGCCTCCCGCCGCCAGACATGCACAGATATAAGTACCCGCCACAATCCGGTCCGATGGTATGGTAAAGCAGCATGGATGAAGCTTCCTCCCGCCGGCAACCGTGATACAGCCGGTCTCCTCTCCCCGTATATCCGCCCCGGCCGTCCGCAGGAATGCGCACAGGCTGACAATTTCCGGTTCCAGGGCGCTTCCCTGTATCCGGGTTATCCCTTCCGCGGCAGCTGCCGCCATAATCAGGTTTTCTGTGGCTCCCACACTGGGAAACTCCAGTGAAACATCGGTTCCTGTCAGCCGGAATGCCTGTGCCTCCAGTTCCTGCTCGCTGTCGCTGTAGCGGACACCCAGACGTTCCAGTGCCTTCAGGTGGATATCAATCGGCCTGTCTCCAATGACACAGCCGCCCGGATAATGTAGGGATACCTCACCGATTCTTCCCAGCATAGGACCCATCAGCATTACAGAGGAACGCATCATGGTCACATATTCTTCCGGAAGCCGGCTTGTTTTCACAGCCGTTGCATCTATGCGTACTTCGTTTTTGTCCCATTCCACAATACATCCTATGGTTTCCAGGATTCTGCACATATATTCCACATCGGCAATGTGGGGACAGTTCTTAAGTACACTGATTCCAGGAATTAAAAGAGCCGCCGCCATAATAGGCAGCGCCGCATTCTTTGATCCCTGGATCGTAGCTTCGCCGTACAAAGGCGCGTTTCCGCTGATATAAATAGACTTCAATTGTCCACCTTCCCGGATTTTTTCAATATAGAACTATTCTATCCTATGCGGAAGGCGGCGCCTTGACACCCTGTACCTGTAAATTTCTTCCCGGGACGGCCTACATGTTTTTCAGCTTGATCCCCTTGGCAACACTCAGTACAAGACCGATTTCAATCATCAGGAACATGACGGAGGAACCTCCGTAACTGATAAAAGGCAGGGAAATACCGGTATTGGGGATTGTATTCGTAACAACGGCAATGTTCAGGATAACCTGGATGGCAATGTGTCCCATCACGCCTACCACAAGAAGCGCGCCGAACAGATCCGAGGCATTATTTGCGATCACCATAAACCGCCATATCAGCAGGACAAAAAGGAGAATCACCGCAATACCTCCGAACAGCCCCAGTTCTTCACATATTATGGAAAAAATCATATCATTCTGCGCTTCCGGCAGGAAACCCAGCTTCTGCATGCTCTGTCCCAGGCCTTTCCCGAAGATGCCCCCGGAACCTATGGCATACAGCGCCTGAAGCGTCTGGAAGCCTGTTCCCGAAGCATAATCCTCCGGGTTCAGCCAGGCCAGGATACGGCCGCCGCGGAATCCCAGATCGCTGTGCTCCATCTGGATAATCACAAACACAAGCGCGCCAACTGCGGCAACACCGGCAGCGCCCATCAGAATAAACCGCTTATAGTCCGGGCTTGCCACAAAAAGCATGAGAAGGGCTATCCCGAAAATAATAATGGCGGAGCTCATGTTATTGGTGATTTTCCACACCATCAGACAGATAGGCACCGGGATGAGAAGAACCATCCAAAAGCCCCTGCCCGTGCGGATCCCTTTTCCCATTTTGCAGATAAAGCTGGCCAAAAACAGGATCATACATAGCTTGGCGATTTCCGCAGGCTGAACGGAAAGCCCCAGATTCAGCCATCTTCTGGCGCCGTTCGCCTCGATTCCCAATGGGGTGAGCACCATTGGAATCAAAGCCGCCGATACAAAATACCCCAGTGTGGCGAATCTTTCCCAAAAATGGTAAGGGATGTTTGCCACGATGATCATGGCACAAAGCCCCATCACCGTAGCCAGCGCCTGATGCTTCAGATAATAGGCCTCATCGTATTTCAGATTGGCCGATATGGACGCTTCATACGAACTGGTGGAATAAACCATAATCAACCCGAAGCCCAACAGGAAAAGCACGATAAACAGCAGGGTATAATCAAAAAAATATTCAGACTGCCTTTTATTTTTTCTGGATGCCACGCAATCACTCCTTCAAATTATTCACAAATTCCTTGAACATATTTCCCCTTACCTCATAGTTGGGAAACATCCCCCAGCTGGCACAGGCGGGGGAAAGCAGCACTGCGTCTCCGGAAACCGCATTTTTCACGCAGGTTTCCATACATTCTTCGAATGTATCTGCGAAAACGATGTTGGTAAGCCCATGTTTTCTGGCACATTCCGCTATTTTTTCCTTTGTCTGCCCGACGAGTACCAGCAGCTTGACCTTTCCGTCAAAAGCCTCCACCCACTCGTCGTATTCACTTTGTTTATCATAACCGCCGCCTATCAGAATGGTAGGGCGGTTCATGGCGCGGATTCCCTGGATGGCGGCATCCGGGTTGGTTCCCTTGGAATCGTTGTAATAGGCCACACCCTTCTTTGTCGCCACATATTCAATCCGGTGCTCCACCGCCTGAAAATGCTTTACTGTATAAAGTATATTCGGCACAGGCACTCCATATGCCGCCGACATGGCAATTGCTGCCATAACATTTTCCACATTATGTGTGCCGATAAGCTGCATCTCATTGATATGCAGCAGCTTTTCCGTCACCCCGCCGAAACAGCGGAAAATCTCATCCCCTTCCAGATAATAGCCTTCTGCCAGCCTACGCGCGGAGGAGAACCAGATGACGGAGGCCGGACAGCGTTCCCCGAAAGCCCTTGTATACGGATCCTCATAGTTGAGTACGCAGGTATCTTCTTTTGTCTGGTTCTTCGTAATGGATTCCTTTACCGCCACATAATTCTCCATGGTGTGATGTCGGTTCAGATGATCGGGTGTGATATTCAGTATGGCGGATACCGCAGGATGAAAGGATTCCGTAGTTTCCAGCTGGAAGCTGCTGATCTCCGCTACCGTCACACTGTCCTCCCGGGTATTTAACGCTTCCAGCGTATAAGGGTTCCCGATATTCCCCACCACAAAAACGGAAGAAAACCAGTCCCGCATGATTTGGCCCGTGAGCGCTGTCGTTGTGGTTTTTCCGTTGGTTCCGGTAATGGCGATTACCCCGCCCCTGGAAAACGCATAGCCAAGCTCCACTTCCCCCCACACCGGGATACCCTTGTCCCTGAAATTATCCGCAAAAGGCGTATCCGCGGGGACTCCCGGGCTTACTATCACCAGATCCAGTTCCCCGGCAAGCCCCTCCGGAAGGGTTCCCGTTATTATTGTGATCCCCGCATCCGGAAGTTTTTTTTCCACTTCCCTTCTATCTGTTTCCGTATTTTCATCGAAAAGATACAGCACCGCCTTTTCCTTTGCCAGCAGTGCGGCAGCGGCAATGCCGCTTTTTCCGGTGCCTACCACCAAAACCTTTTTACCTGCTACGTTCATTTTTTACCTCCCAGACGGCAATGCCGCTTTTTTACATGGCTATTAATGCCACCAGGCACAGAATCGCCGTAATAATGGAGAATACTGCGACTATCCTCGTTTCGGACCATCCGCCCAGCTCAAAATGATGATGCAGAGGCGCCATGCGGAATAACCGCTTCCCGCCGGTAGCTTTGAAATACACCACCTGGAGAATGACGGATACTACCTCTATCACATAAATAAAACCGATAATCGGTATAAAAAGCTGAAGCTGCATCATAATAGCCGCCCCCGCCACAAATCCCCCTAACGCAAGGGAACCCGTATCACCCATAAAAACGCTGGCCGGATATACATTGAAAAGCAGGAAGCCCATCAAAGCCCCTGCCACCGCACAGGTTATGGGTTCAATTCTCGTCCCCGTACCGATAGCCGCCGCCGACAGGAAGCTGGCTGCCAGCACGGTTACACTGGCCGCCAGGCCGTCAAGGCCGTCGGTAAAATTAGCACCGTTTACCGTTCCTATTATAATAAAAAACAGAATCGGTATGTTCAGCCATCCCAAATCCAGCTCGACCCCCGGCATAAAAGGGACCTTTGCCGCCAGGCTGATGTCGGTGACCTTCAGCAGATAATAAACGAACAGGCCGGTAACCACCAGCTGTCCCGCCATCTTTTGCAAAGGGGAAAGCCCCATGGAACGCTTCAGAATTACCTTGATGTAATCATCCAGGAAACCAATCAGCCCAAACCCCAGCGTCAGCAGAAGTATCGGTTTGATCTCCGGATATTCCTTCATATAAAAAAGAGAGGTAACAATCATTGCCGACAGGATCAGAATTCCTCCCATTGTCGGTGTTCCGTTTTTTTTCAAATGGCTTTTGGGCCCTTCGTCTCTGACGGTCTGCCCAGCCTTAAGTCTCTTTAGAAAAGGTATGATCACCGGTCCCAGCAATACGCTTACAAGAAACGAAAGAAGCACCGGTATACAAACAGATAAACTCATTTAACCTTTCCTGTGACTCTTTGTCACCCTTTCCTTTCATTTTTCCTGCTGTTACTATTCTCGTACATTATAATCCAACTTTTCCAAATAAGGAAGGATATTCTCGAAGAGCTGCCGTACCACCGGAGCCGACACCTGGCCGCCGTAATACACGCCCTGCGGGTTGGTTATAATTGCCAGGGCGAGCACCTGGGGATCGTCCGCCGGCGCAAATCCCAAAAAGGAGGCAATATAGCGCCCGGTTCCTCTCGGCAGGGTCTGGCTGGTTGCCGTTTTGCCTCCCACCCGGAAGCCCTCCACATATCCGTTCTTACCACCTCCGTTTTCCACCACCTGCTCCAGCATATAGCGCAGCTTCTCACAGGTGTCCTCCGATACGATGCCGGTCGTAACCGGATACTCGAAGGTATTTGTTACATTACCTTCTTCATCCACCGTTTCCACTCCGAAATGGGGGGTGATCCGGTTGCCCCCGTTAATCAGGGACGATACCGTAGTCGCCAGCTGTATCGGGGTAATCTGGAAGGACTGGCCGAACGAGATGGTAGCCAGCTCCACCAGACCGATGTTTTCCAGCTTGTGCATAATCGTTCCGGCTTCTCCCGGCAAATCCACATTGGTTTTGTTCTGAAGCCCGAACTGGTTAAAATATCTGTAATAATTGTCCGCTCCCAGCCGCAGCCCCACCGTAACAAAAACAGGGTTACAGGAATTCATGGTAGCCTGGACAAAGTTTTCCGCCCCGTGACCTGAGGTTTTATGGCACCGGATCCTGCGATCCTCCACCATAATATAACCGGGGCAGCTGAAATTGTCTTCCATCGTCACCACACCTTCCTCCAGCCCGGCAGCGGCGGTGATGATTTTAAAAATAGAACCCGGTTCGTAGGTATCATTGATGCAGCCGTTTCTCCACATCCGGTTCAGCAGATCCTGTTTATCCTTATCGGAGAGATTCTCCGTATCCGTACCTTCCGGAAGGGTGAAGGGATCATTTAAATTAAATTCCGGTACATTGACCATGGCAAGGATTTCACCGTTATCGGGTTTCATAACAAGGATGGAAACGCTCTCCGCCTCCTTGGCCGCCAGGACCTGGTTGGCAAGCTGGGTGGCATACTGTTCAATATTCACATCCAGGCTGATGTGCAGATCGTCGCCGTTTACCGGCTCCACCCGGTCTTCGCCCTCCTCCGTCACCTCCACGCCTCTGGCATCGGTCACTGTCAGGATGGTCCCCGGTTCTCCCTGCAGGAATTCATCATATTTGACTTCCAGCCCTACAATCCCCTGGTTATCTCCTCCGGTAAAGCCAAGCACCTTGGAAGCCAGGCTGTCAAAGGGATAATATCTCTTGTAGTCCTCATCCACTTTAACGCCGTCCAGCTGGTAAGCACGGATAGCATCCCCCACCGATTTGTCCACATTACTTTTTATCTTTTCTATGGCGGTGTATTTTTCCACCCGTTTTCTGACATATTCCTCCTCCAGTTCCAGTTCTTTGGCCAGAACCTCGACCACTTTGTCCGGATCGGATATCTGGTTATGGATAACGGAAATGTTGCATACAGTCCGGTTATCGGCCAGTACCGTACCGGTGGCATCGATGATCCTTCCCCGTTTTGCTTTGATATTTCTCTCCCTCTGATGGAGTTCCTCCGCCGCCTGGGTATAGTAAGCCGATTGGTATACCATCAGATAAACAAGGCGTCCCGCCAGCCCGACAAAGGCGGCCAGGCAGAGTGCGAAAGCCCAGACTGTTTTCTTTCTGTGGAATGTTTTATTTTTCTCTTCCATTGGAAAACCTCATAAAGCGGTAATTGATACAATCTATTACCGGATTTATGAGGTTATTCTCATTTCAGCCTTCTTTTGTACGAAAGATTCCGGAAAAGCTGCTCATCAGAATGGATTGTCATCCCCGCCTTCCTCTCCCTGGCCCTGCCCATTGTCCAGGGGCAGGTTAGGCTCCGGAAGATCCAGCGGCGTATCTTCGTCTATCGCTTCTCCCGTATTGGGATCCACTTTGGTGCCGTCAGGCAGAATACCGTACCCGGTTTCCGGATCAATTTCCATCTCCGGCCGGTTGGGATTATCCCCCTCGTCTCCTGTATTTTCCCCGGCCGCAGAGCTTTCCCCGGTCTGGCTTCCTTCCTGGGGCGCATCTCCTTCACCGCCTATATCATTCCCGCTGATATCGTTGCCGCTTACCTGATCCATCAGCTTCTGTTTGTAGGCTATCTGCTGTTCCTCCAGTTCCTTGCGTTCTGCTTCGGAAAGAGGCTCCGTCATAAAAATATCCATATACGGCAGGACTTCTGTGAGTATGCTGCGCACGATCCTGGTTGCATATTTGGCATCATCCTGTTTATCGGAATTAGGTCTGTCAACCACCACGTAAATGGCGATCTGCGGATCGTCCGCGGGCGCATAACCGATAAAAGAAACCACATACTGGCCGTTTCCTCTGGGCTGGGTTTCCGCCGTACCTGTCTTTCCTCCGATTACATATCCGGCGGGCCTGGCCGTATGCCCGGTCCCGTTTTCGCCTACCACCACCTCTTTACAGTATTGCCTTATTTTCTCGGAAGTTGCCTCGGAAACGGTCTGTTTTAAAAGACGGGGTTCGATATTTCTTACCACGGATCCGTCGGATGCGGTGATCTTGCTCACCATGTGCGGCTCATAATAATAGCCTCCGTTAACCAGGGAACTGAAGCCCGCCACCATCTGTATCATTGTCACATTAAAACCCTGGCCGAAGGAAGCTGTTGCCAGCTCGACCGGCCCCATGCTGTCCTCTGTGAACACCAGCGACGCGGTGCGCGCTTCTCCGGCAAGGTCAATATTGGTTTTCAGGCCGAAATTAAAGTCCTGCATATATTTCAGCAGCGTGGTTTTGCCGATGGTCTGCCCCATTTTCATAAGGGCAACATTACAGGAACGCTCAATAGCTCCCGAAACTGTAACCAGACCGTCGCCGCCAACCCGGTAGCTGTGGCATTTGATAGGCTTCTGCCCTTCCACTATCGTCAGGCTCCCGTTGCACTGATAGGTCTCATTTCCGGTCATCTTACCGCTTTCCAGACCGGCAGCCGCCGTAAAAGGCTTAATGGTGGAACCAGGCTCGAAGGTATTGGATATACAATAATTTTTCCAGAGGGCATTGAGCTGCTGGTATAGGGTATCATCATCCATGGCCGCCAGCGTTTCCTCATTGATTACGGTCTCCTGAATCGTTCCCTGCCCATCCACCACATGCTGTCCCAGAAGCATGTCCGTATTTCTCGGATCATTCAGGTTAAAAAAGGGATAGCTGGCCATAGCCAGGACATTTCCGTTATTTACATCCATAATAACGCAGCCCACATTCTGGGCGCCGTTTCCTTCGCCCGCCGCATTTTTATAGGTATCGTTATATTCCTGCAGCTTACGTTCCACAATACCCTGGATATTGGCATCCAGCGTAGTAACCAGATTATAACCGTCCACCGCTGCTTTTGTGGTCCGCTCCAGATTGGAATCATCGTTCATATAGCCGTATTCCCTGCCGTTCACACCGCTGAGAATATCGTTATAGTACTCCTCCAGCCCGTAATTGCCCACATTGTCCTTGCTGGTAAAACCGATAACATCGCCGGCCATGGTATTGTTGGGGTATACTCTCCGGTATTCCTCTTCAAACCACACACCCTGGATATATTTCCCCTGCTCCTCATCGTTCTGCAATTCCTGGAAAGGGGCAATTTCATCATAGGTCAGCTGTTTTAACAGGACATGGTACTGGGAGGTGGGATTCTGCTCATTATAGGACCGTATGGAAGCCTCCTCCACATCAAAGCACTGGGTCAGCGCGGAGATGGTTCCCTCCACATATTCTTCTTTTTCATTCATCAGCTTGCAGTCCAGCACCAGGTTGTATACCTTTTCACTCACTGCCAGCTTGGTTCCTTTGGAATCCAGGATTTCCCCTCTTTTAAAAGGAATTGTCCGGCTGGAATACTGCTGCTGGGAAAGCACCTGACGCTTATACTGTTCCCCGTTATCCCGGTTAATCAGAACCAGCCTTACGCTTAATCCTGCAAAAGCCAGTAATACCAGAAAATACAGTACTACCAGCTTCTTTTGCATTTTTGTTGTAAATTTATTTGTATTCTGTACGTCTTTTCTATCGTTGTTCTCTCTGCTTCTATCCAAACCGCCACCTACTTCTAATCTGCAATATCTGCCAGCTGCCTTACATAATCGCTGCCTTCATCCGGAATAGTCACAATCTGATTCTGATCCGGATAGGTCATACCCAGTTCGGTAATAGCGATTCTCCTGATTTCATCCAAATCCACGGAGCTTTCGATCCTGCTGTATTCCTCATCATTGGCAACCTTCAGGCTGTTGAGGGTGCTTTCCATTGCAGAGATATGCTTTACGCTGGCAGTGATTTCCGACTGCAGACGGATATAGCCGATCAAAACCACGCCCGCTACGATCAGGGAAGCCGTCAAAAAAAGCACATAACCCAGATTCATGTAGACAGCCTTGTCCCTGTTCTTCTTCACCGCATGGCTCAGTTCCTGTCTGCGGGGCTTATGTATCTCTTCTACAACATCTATTTGTCTTACCGTATTGCCTGCCACATATGCACTGCGGCTGACTGATTTTCTGTATTCGCTTTTTCCAGTGCTTCTGTTTTGTCTGTTTCTAACTGTCTGTGCCATGGCAATTCTCCTTCATTTTTTCTGCGTGCAACGGGCCAAACGAACGCACAAGCGCGTTCACTTGTCGGCTGCTGCTTTTTCAAAAATACGCAGTTTTGCGCTTTTGGAACGGGGATTGTTTTCCAGTTCCTCCTCTCCGGGTAAAACCGGCTTTCTGGTAATCACCTTGCCCTGTGACTGTTTCCCGCACACACACACCGGGAAATCCGGCGGGCAGGTACAGGGGTTTTCATTTTTCCGGAAGGCCGACTTCACAAGGCGGTCCTCCAGGGAATGGAAGGTGATAATGCATATTCTTCCTCCGGGATGAAGCAATGCTATCAATTCATCCAGGGAATTTTTCAAAACGTCCAGTTCATGATTGCATTCAATACGGATAGCCTGGAAGGTGCGCTTGGACGGGTGTCCGCCGTTCGCCCTCATTCTGGCCGGTATCGCCGCCTTTATCAATTCATTCAGCTCGCCTGTAGTTTCAATGGGTTTGTCCTTCCTGGCCGCCGCGATATGCTTGGCAATGTTCTTGGCAAACTGATCTTCCCCATAATCCCGGATAATACGGTAAAGCTCCCTTTCCGGGTAGCCGTTGACGATTTCCCTTGCGGTCAGAGACTGTCTAGTATCCATCCGCATGTCCAGAGCGGTGTCGTAACGGTAGGAAAACCCGCGTTCCGCATTGTCCAGCTGATAAGAGGAAACCCCCAAATCCAGCACAATCCCGTCCACTCCGTCAAGCCCCAGGCTCTTGACTACCGCCGGTGCATTACAATAATTATCCCGTACAAGCGTTACCTTGTCCTGATAAGGCTCCAGCCTTACCGACGCCGCGGCAAGAGCCTGGGCATCCTGATCGATCCCAATCAGGCGTCCCGTTTCAAGCCTGCTGCAGATCACACTGCTGTGGCCGCCGCCGCCCAGCGTTCCGTCCAGATAGATACCGCCGGGTTTTATCGCAAGTCCTTCTATTGTCTCATCTAAAAGTACCGATCTATGAACAAATTCCATAGGGCCTCAACCTTTCCGTGTCTTATATTCCCAGCCCCAAATCGGCCATACGTTCCGCGATATCTTCCATCGCTTCGTCTTCCTCTTCTGTAATTCCATCCCACTTCGCCTTGCTCCAGATTTCGATACGGCTGGCTACGCCCACCAGTACCACATCCTTTTCCAGCCCCGCGAAATCTCTCAGATTCCCGGGGACCAGAATCCTTCCCTGCTTGTCCACTTCCACTTCCGCAGCTCCTGCAAGAAAGAATCTGACGAACTGTCGGTTATCCTTCTTATTCAAAGGCAAAGCCTTCAGCTTTTCCTCAAAGGCGTTCCATTCCTGATTGTCATACACAAATAAGCAGCCGTCCAACCCTTTCGTAATTACGAATTCCTCGCCTAAAACCTCTCGGAATTTTGAAGGTATGATCAGCCTGCCTTTCGTATCAATTGTATGATTGTATTCACCCATGAACATGACAATCACCGCCTCAAAAGTGGCCTGTCACGGAAAAGCACTTCCGAAGCTGCCTCGCCTGCAATTTCAAGCCGGCCGAAGGAAAATCTACCACTTTCCACCACTTCGTACCACTTTCCACCACTTTTACTATGATTTTAGTATAATCCAAGGTATTTTGCAAGCAAAATCAACCCTTTCCCATAAAAAAAAGCGGTCTGCAAAAGGAACTGCAAACCGCTTTTTATCATATTGTCCATATATGGTATAATATTTCATTTCCAACACTACATATAGTTTATTCTTTCATCCGCCCCTCATTCCATTTCCATAAATTACCAGGGTGGGGGAGAATCCCATATTTTAAACATTAAACCGGAACAGAATGTTGTCACCATCCTGAACCACATATTCCTTGCCTTCCATTCTCACAAGGCCTTTTTCCCTCGCTGCTGCCAGAGAGCCCTGTTCCAACAGATCTTTATAATTCACGACCTCGGCCTTGATAAAACCTCTTTCAAAATCGGTATGTATCTTGCCTGCCGCCTGGGGCGCCTTGGTTCCCAGCTTAATCGTCCATGCCCTTGTCTCATCTTCCCCGGAGGTCAGGAAGCTGATCAGGCCGAGAAGCCTGTAGCTGGCCTTCACCAGCTTGTCCAGACCGGATTCCTTCAGGCCGAGATCCTCCAGGAACATGGCCTTTTCGTCCTCCTCCAGTTCGGAAATTTCTTCTTCGATCTGGGCACAGATAACAAAAACGCCGCTGCCGTTTTCAGCCGCGAACTCCCTGACAGCCGCCACACCTGCATTCGTTGCCCCATCGTCCGCCAGATCCGATTCCGAGACGTTAGCTGCATAAATCACGGGTTTTGCCGTCAGCAGATTCAGCGATGCAAAAATTTCCTCTTCCTCTTCGTCCTCCGGCTCAAAGCTCATCGCCAGCTTGCCGTCCTCCAAAAGATCCTTAACCCGCTCCAGAAGAGCCGCCTCTTTGGCAACGGTCTTGTCCATTCTGGCCTGCTTTCCTACTTTGGCAATCCTTCTTTCCAGGATTTCGATATCGGAAAAAATCAGTTCCAGATTGATAGTTTCAATATCCCGGATCGGATTAATATTTCCGTCCACATGCACAACATTGTCATCTTCAAAGCAGCGTACGACATGGACAATGGCATCCACCTCCCTGATGTTGCTGAGGAACTGGTTGCCCAGGCCCTCTCCTTTGGAGGCTCCTTTTACCAGGCCTGCGATATCCACGAACTCAATGACCGCAGGGGTTACTTTTTTGGAATGGTACATATCGCCCAGAAGCTTCAGCCTTTCATCGGGCACGGTTACGATCCCTACATTGGGATCGATGGTACAGAAAGGATAGTTAGCGGATTCCGCCCCTGCTTTTGTCAGGGAATTAAATAAGGTGCTTTTTCCTACGTTGGGGAGGCCTACGATACCTAATTTCATATTCTTTTAAATCTCCTTTAGTTTTCAGTTATGATACTTTCTTTTGTCCTTCAGTTCTTCATACAGCTGACAGTAATTCTCATATCTGCTCCTGCTGATTTCCCCCTGCTCCAATGCTGTTTTCACCCCGCAGTCAGGTTCTTTTACGTGGGCACAGCCGGTAAACCGGCATTTCGGCTCCCACAAAGCAAATTCCGGGAAAAATTCCTGCAAATCCTCTTTTTCCATGCCGTAAAGTTCAATAGAACTGAAACCGGGCGTGTCCACAATATAGGTTCCCTCGCTGACATATATCAGTTCGGAGTGCCTTGTGGTATGTTTGCCTCTTTCGATTTTGGCGCTGATTTCACCGGTCTCCATGGAGATCCCCGTCTGAAGCCGGTTGATCAGGGAGGATTTACCCACGCCGCTTGGGCCTGCCACCGTGGTGGTCTTGTCCGTAAGCACCTGACGAAGCTCTTCCAGCCCGTCCCCCTGCCTGGCACTGGTAAATAAAACCCGGTAGCCCGTATTCCGGTAGCTTGCCAGCAGCCTCACCTTTTCTTCTTCCTCCACCAGATCCTGCTTATTAAAACAGATGCAGCAATCCACCTTCTGCTTTTCCATGGTAACCAGGAAACGGTCCAGAAGGTTCAGGTTAGGTGAGGGACTTGCCGCCGCCATGATGACCAGCGCCTGATCCACATTCGCTACCGCAGGACGAATGAGTTCATTCGTCCTGGGCAGTATGGTGCTGATGTTGGCGGTGAGGGTGCCCTCATCCAATATATCTATTTTCACATAATCCCCGGGGAGGGGCTTTTTCTTATCCTTCCGGAATATCCCCTTCGCCTTGCATTCATATATCCGGCTGCCGGCCTGCACGTAGTAGAAACCGGCTATTCCTCTGACTATTCTTCCCCTCATGCAACTACTCTTTCTTCACAAACTGCAGCGGCCTGGTCACTGTTTTCTCCTGGACTCCGCCGGGTTCCACCACAGCTTCACCCGTTACCGGATCCGTCGTGGTAACCGATTCCGTAGCCACGTTGTAAATGAGGGTTAGGGTACCTGTGGGTTCCTTAATCTGGTTAAGGTTAAGCGGCCAGGGGAAAGAGGTTGCAACGGTACGGGCAATCTCCGTACCGGACGCCGTGGTCACGACGAGAACGCAGGGTGTCCCCTCCACATACTGGGGATCCTCCAGCGCAGGGCTGGCGATGTTTTCCGCGTAGGTATATGTCGCCTCCGGTCCCTTGCTCACATAAACATCAATGGATGTGCCGGGATCAACCTCGGTTCCCACTGAATAGCTCAAACCGCATATTTTGCCCAGCAGGCTTTCATCTTCGTTGTATACTTCGGATATATTGCGTACCGTGAGCCCGGCGGACTCTATCATGCTCTTTCCTTCGTCAGGCAGCAGGCCCATGACATCGGGCACCTGCACCTTGCTTTCCTGAGGCCCCTGGCTGATTGTAATAGTTACCGTACTTCCTCTTTCCGCATTGGTACCGCCCTCCGGTTTCTGTGTCATTACATTTCCTTTGGGAACGGTATCGGAGTAGCCTTCCTTCTTTTCCGTGAGGAAGCCTTCCCCTTCCAGGGCCGCCACCGCTTCCGCCAGCGGTTTATTATACGTGTCTGGCACCGTTATTCCGGCATCCTTGCCGCTCACCCGAAGCACCACCTTGGACCCGGGCTTCAGCTGGGTTCCCTTCTTCACATCCGAATCAATCACGAGGCCTTCCTCCACGCTGTCGCTTTCCACATACTCCACCGACGGCTCAAGGCCCATCTTGGTAAGCTTTTGCCTGGCCTCCGCCTCCGTCATGCCGGCAACTTCAATCATTTTAACGGTTCCGTCTTCACCGGAAGAAGAAAAATCAAAGATTCCTATCGCCCTTCCCACAAGGAATATCACGACACAGCCGATAATGATAGCGCCGATAACCGCAAGAACGGTGGTCACCTTTTCCATCCTGGATTCGTATTCTTCCTCTTCCTCATCGTCTTCCGGTTCCGGCTGATACACCGCCTGTGCCCTCTTTTTCCCGCTCCGGGAAGGAGGGGCGGCAGGTTTTGCCGTGTTCTTTTTCAGCCGGATTTCCTCCGTATGCGAGGGTTTCTTGGACTGTTTTTTAATCTGCTCCATATCATCCCTGGATATGGTGCGTGTGGCCGCCGTAGCTTCCGGATCCACGGTACGGACAAAATCCTCATCCGGTGATATAAGGGATTTTTTCAAATCCTCAATCAGCGAGTTCATGGACTGGTATCTGCGGTCCGGGCTTTTCTGGGTGCATTTGAGCACAATCTGCTCCACGCTCACCGGTATTTCCGGCACATAATCCCTGGGCGAAGGCATAGGCTCCTGTATATGTTTAATGGCAATTGCCACCGTTGTATCCCCGTTAAAAGGGACGCGTCCTGTGAGCATTTCAAATAATGTTATGCCCATGGAATAAATATCGCTTTTTTCATCACTGTAGCCCCCTCTGGCCTGCTCCGGTGAGGTATAATGGACGCTTCCCATGACATTGGAAGTAATGGTATTGCTGGTTGCTGCCTTGGCAATACCAAAATCCGTAACTTTTACTTTTCCTTCTTTTGAAATAATGATATTCTGAGGCTTGATGTCACGATGGATTATGTGGTTGTTGTGGGCTGCCTCGATGCCCATACACGCCTGAATGGCTATGCTGACTGCTTCTTTTACGGAAAGACGTGCTTTTTTCTCAATATATTTTTTAAGGGTAATTCCTTCCACCAGCTCCATGACAATAAAATGGATGCCGTTGTCCTCCCCTACGTCGTACACATTTACAATATTAGGATGCATCAGGCTTGCCGCGGCCTGGGCCTCCACTCTGAATTTGGATACGAAATTTGAATTTTCACTGAATTCCTGTTTCAGCACCTTTACCGCCACATACCGGTTCAGCTTATGGCATTTGGCTTTATAAACATCCGACATCCCGCCGGTACCGATTTTTTCGAGAATTTCATATCTTTCTCCCAGCATCATTCCAATTTTAATCATTCCAGTCCTCCTGCCCGCCCGGAAAATACGCTGCTTTCCCGACGGGTAAAAATAGAATCGCCCGGCGGCGGTTCATTCATCCTCCACTTGGCATGCACAATATTCTTCTGCGGCAACCGCACCTTCCCGGTTACCCTCTGCATACATTATGAAAACGGGTCTATCACAATCACTGCGATATTATCCCTGCCGCCATTATCGTTGGCTGCCTGCACCAGAGCCTGCGCCCTCTGCTGAATCGTTCCCTCACCGGTCAAAATCCGGTAAATTTCTTCATCCTCCAGCATATCCGTCAGGCCGTCTGAACATAGCAGCACAATATTCCCCGGTTTCAGCGGCCTTCTGAAACAGTCCACGCTTAAATCCTGTTCCAGCCCCACCGCCCGGGTAATGATATTCTTATTCGGATGGCTTCTGGCTTCTTCTTTGTTGATGCCTCCAATCCTGACCATTTCCTGCACCAGGGAATGGTCCTCCGTAACCTGTTCAATTCCGCCGTTTACCACATACAGCCTGCTGTCTCCCACATTCGCCGCAATGAGCTCTTCTCCATCCCAGCAGGCGGCAACGACCGTAGTTCCCATGCCGGAAAAACGTTCATCTTCTCCGGCCCTTTTTTCAATCACTTCGTTTGCTCTCTGTATAGCCTGTGTCAGGATTTCCTCAGGCTTTTTGCCCTCCGATTCCCGGACTCCCTCCAGTATGGTTTCCACCGCACAGCTGGAAGCATATCCGCCGGCCTTGTGGCCTCCCATGCCATCTGCCACCAGAAAAATATTCGGCAGGTTTCCGACAGGTTCCAGGGAGGAATATATATGATCCTGATTCAGTTGTCTTTTCTTCCCGATATCGGTGATAGAAAATGCTTTCACTTAAACTTCCCTTTCCTCAACTCTTGCTATATGACGCCGCCGGAGCTGTCCGCAGGCCCCGTCTATATCTCTGCCCATTTCCCTTCTGATTGTAACATTAATTTTGTTTTTTTCAAGTTTATTTTTAAACGCGAGGATTTCCTTCTGCCCGGACTGCCTGTAACTGCGCTCTTTTATAGGATTCACAGGAATGAGGTTCACATGGCAGTTTAATGGCCCCGCCAGAGCCGACAGTTGCTTGGCATCCCCGGACGTATCGTTCACGCCGGCGACAAGGCTGTATTCAAAGGTAATCCTTCTGCCTGTTTTTTCAAAGTAGTATGCGCACGCTTCCATTAATTCATCCATATGGTAGGTATCTGCTATAGGCATCAGCTCCCTGCGCTTTTCATCCGTCCCCGCATGCAGGGAAAGAGCCAGGGTAATAGAAAGCCCTTTTTCCGCCAGCTCCCTCATCTTTGGCACAATGCCGCAGGTGGAAACAGTTATGTTCCTCTGGCTGATATGGAGGCCGTGCTCCTCTGTGAGTATGTGGAGAAAGGTAAGCAGATTATCAAAGTTATCCATAGGTTCCCCGGTTCCCATCACCACCACATGGGACACCCGTTCCCCCGTCAGCCGGGTAATCGCATAGATTTGATCCAGCATTTCCGACGGCAGAAGGTTCCTCTCCCAGCCGTCCAGGGTTGACGCGCAGAACCGGCAGCCCATCTTACACCCAACCTGGGAGGAAATACATACGGAATTGCCGTGCTTATATTTCATCCATACGCTTTCCACCATATTACCGTCGGAGAGGGCGAACAGGAATTTCCGGGTACCGTCCAGCCTGGATTCCTGGATTTCAACCGGTTTCAGGCTCACATAGGGATACTGCGCCTCCAGCTTCTTACGCAGGGCCAGGGGGATATTGGTCATTTCCTCATAGGAGGATGCCAGCTTACAGTGCATCCAGTCATACAGCTGACCGGCCCGGAAGCTTTTTTCCCCCAGCCGCTCCATTTCTGTTTTCAGTTCTTCCAGCGTCATGGATTTGATGTCAGTGCCCATATTATTCCTCTCGTACAAAGGCGGCTAAAAAAAAGCCGTCTGTTTTATGAATTCCCGGCAGAAGCTGGCACATTCCTGCCGCGCTCCTCTTATCCCTTAAGACCTCCGGCAGCCCGCCGTCAAGGCTCTGGAAAGAAAAAGGGAAGCTGTCTGCAAACCAGACTGCCTGTTCTTCATTTTCTTCTTTATTAATAGTACAGGTACTGTAGATAAGCGTTCCTCCGGGTTTTACACAAGCGGCCGCCCGGGTGAGGATCCGCCGCTGCAGCGCTGCCACCTCCCGAAGGCTCTCCGGCGTCGCGCGGTATTTGATGTCCGCTTTTCTGCCGATGACACCCAGGCCGGAACAGGGCAGATCCGCAAGCACCACATCTGCCGCCGCTATCATGCTTTCATCCGGCACCGTGGCATCCCATACCTTAACCTCCAAGTTGGAAAGCCCCATCCTTCCGGCATTTTCCAGAATCAGACCCGCTTTATATGACGATACATCTCTCGCCTCTACCCTGCCCCGGCCGGCCAGGCGCTCTGCCGCATGAACTGCTTTGCCGCCGGGAGCGGCACAGACGTCCAGCAGGAAATCCGCGTGTTCCCTTCCATGCAGCGCGCATTCCGTTACCAGCATGCTGCTCACGTCCTGCACAGTGAACAGGCCCCTGTCAAACCCGGGAAGAGATGCAACCCCTTCGGCTTTATGCAGCATATAGGCATAGGGAAGGTAGGGATGGGGGACAGGGCCTGCGCCGCTGTCTTCCAGTTCCTTCAACAGCGCCGTACGCTCTTCATCCGTCAGCTTCTGCGCCAGCCTTATCGTAACGGGCCGGGGTTCAAGCAGGCCGGCCAGAATCTGTTCCGCGGCCTCAGGGCCGTAATCCGCCAGCCACATCCGAACAATCCATTCCGGCATGGAATACATAACAGACAGGTACCGTACCGGCTCTTTCTCTTTATCCGGCCACTCCAGTTTTTCTTTTTCCCGGGCCAGACTGCGCAGCACACCGTTCACATAGCCCTTCAGCTGCTGGAAATGCCTGCTTACCGCCAGCTTTACCGCCTCATTGCAGGCCGCCGAATCGGGGACATTGTCCATGAAAAGGATCTGGTAGGCTCCCATCCGCAGCAGATTACGGATGAGGGGCTTGCATTTGGAAAGAGGCAATTTGGAAAACCGGCCCAGGATATAGTCCAGCTGAAGCCTCCGTTCCGTCACTCCTTCCGTAAGGCGCTTGATAAACGCCTTATCACGGCTGTCCAGATAATTGTATTTATCCAGAACACTTTTCAGAAGAAGGTTAACGTATTCCTGTCCTTTTTCCGTTTCCATTAAAATATCCAGCACCAGACCCCTGGCATTTACTCCGCTGTCCGTCTTCATCTGTACTCCTATCCTATATGCTTTCGTATAACTATTCCGTGCCAGGCTTTAATCACGATCTCTTCTTCCGCCGGCCAGAAGATACAGTCGGAGAAGCTGCAGGATAGAGGACGCGGCGGCGGCAACATACGTAAGTGCAGCGGCGCTGAGCACCTTCCTGCAGTATCCGGTTTCCTCTTCCGACAGGATCCGATAGCCCTGAAGCATCTTCAGGGCGCGTCCGGAGGCATTGAATTCCACCGGCAGGGTTACCAGCTGAAACAGCACGGAAATGGCAAATACCCAGATTCCGATCTGTATAAACGTATAGCTGAGACCGAAAATCAGTCCAAGAACCACCATAGGCAGCCCCAGGGCAGAACCAAAATTTGCTACCGGAACCAGCGCACCTCTTATTTTCAGGGGTGCATAGCCTTCCTTATCCTGCACCGCATGGCCGCATTCATGCGCCGCTACGCCAATGGCGGCTACGCTGCCCGATCCATAGGTTGCGTCCGAAAGACGCAGGACTTTAGTCCTGGGATCGTAATGGTCGGTGAGGTTCCCCTTCACATGCTCCACCCGTACGTCCCCCAGGCCGTTATAATTTAAAATCATTCTGGCAGCTTCCGCTCCCGTCATTCCCGTCATGCTCCGCACCCGGGAATACTTGTTATAGGTGCTGTTCACCCTGGAACTGGCCCAGATAGAAAGCACCGCACCGATAATAACCAAAAAATAAGTAGGGTCAAAATAATAACCGAATCCTAACATCCCAGCATTTCTCCTTTTTCTAATCTGCAGCCCAGAAGAAAATCTTTAACCTGCATGCGTTTCTTTCCTTCCAACTGGAGCTGCGTCACCTTCAGTACTCCATCCCCGGTATTGATATACAGGGCTTCCTTATCCGCTCTTTTCACACTTCCGGGCTGCCCCTGCACAGCTTCCTCACAGGGAGAGGCCTCCCAGATTTTCAGCGTTTTCCCTTTATATGAAGTATACGCACTGGGCCATGGATTTAATCCTCTTATCAATCGCACGGTTTCCGCCGCAGGACGGGTGAAATCAATCAGCCCCATGGATTTGTCAATCAACCCCGCATAACAGCTTTCCGAATCGTTCTGAGGCTGCGGAACCGCCTCCCCTTTTTCAATAGCCGAAAGGGCGGGAACAATCAAAGCAGCCCCTGCTTCGGCCAGCTTATCATGGAGGCTGGCATAGGTGTCCTCCCGGGTAATCGGCACTTCCGCTTTAAAAAGCATGTCCCCTGTATCTATTCCTGTGTCCATCTGCATAATAGTGATACCCGTCTTATCTTCACCGTTGATAATCGCCCATTGAATAGGAGCTGCCCCCCTGTATCTGGGCAGAAGGGAGGCATGGATATTCACGCATCCGAGCCTTGGCATATCCAGGATTTCCCGGGAAAGAATCTGTCCGAAGGCCGCTACCACAAAAATATCCGCCTCATAGGTTTTCAGCTGTTCCACCGCTTCCGGTTTTTTTATCCTCACCGGCTGAAAAACGGGAATCTCATGGGAAACCGCAAATTGCTTTACCGGGCTCATCTGCAGTTCTTTTCCTCTTCCCTTCGGCTTGTCCGGCTGTGTCACCACAGCGCTTATCTCATGTCCAGCCTTCCAGATCGCTTCCAGCGCTTTAGCCGCATAATCCGGGGTTCCCATAAATACCATTTTCATACGATTGCCTTCCTTTATTCTTAACTGTTCAGTCCCTTCACAGTTACTATTCTTCCGCTTCTTCCACGTCCATCAGCTCACCTTCCACTTTTTCCACATACATATGGCCGTCCAGGTGATCAATTTCATGGCAGAAAGCTCTGGCCAACAGTTCCGTTCCTTCTATTTCAAAGGGCTTCATATCCCTGTCATAAGCCCTGATTTTTACATAATTAGGCCTGGTCACCGTTCCGCTTTTTCCCGGCAGGCTCAGGCACCCTTCGCCTCCGGTCTGCTCTCCGCTGGTTTCCAGGATACGGGGATTAATCAAAACAATCGGGTCTTCCCCTGTCACATCTACTACTACAATTCTTTTCAGGATTCCCACCTGAGGCGCAGCCAGTCCGACGCCGTTTGCATCATACATGGTTTCCAACATATCGTCAATCAATTCTTTGATACGGGGGGTCACTTCCTTTACTTCCTTACAAATCTTTTCCAGGATGGGATCCCCCATGATTCTGATATTTCTGATAGCCATTTTTTTCTTCCACCTTTCTTCTTTTGATAGTAGCTGTTCCTCTCTCAGAAAGAGGACATGGGATCAAAATCGAACTGTACATTTTCATCCTTGCGCTCCTGTTCCTTCAGGAAACGCTCCATCCGGTTTTTCAGCCGGATCAGGATAGCATACTCCGGGTTCTTAATATAAAGGACGTACCGGAAAATATCGTTAATTCTGCCGATAAAGGCCGGAGCCGGGCCGATGAGGATCGTGTGTTCTTCTCTGCCTTCCTCCGATTTTAACGCAAGCTCTTTCAGCAGGGCGGCAAGCTCTTCACCGCCTTCCGCCGTCAAAGAGGTTACCTGTACTGCCAGAATATGGGATACCGGCGGATACGAAAGCAGCTGCCGGTAAAGGATTTCTTCTTCATAAAACCCTTCATAATCCTGGGCCGCCGCATGAAGAATACTGTAATGCTCCGGCTGATAGGTCTGGATCACCACTTCGCCGGGCCTTGTTCCCCTTCCGGCCCTTCCGGCCGCCTGGGTAAGCAGCTGGAAGGTACGCTCCCCCGCCCGGTAATCGTTTACCGAGAGGGACATATCCGCAGCCATAATACCCATCAGCGTTACATTGGGGAAATCATGTCCTTTGACTATCATCTGCGTCCCCACCAGAATATCCGCTTCCCCTGCGGAAAAAGCGGACAGGATCTTTTCATAGCTGTCCTTCGTCTTGGTAGTATCCGCATCCATACGAAGCACTTTTTTATCAGGATACAGCTTACGCAGCTGCTCCTCTATCTGTTCCGTCCCGGCCCGGAAGCCCAGGATATATTTGGAACCGCATTCGGGACAGAGTTTTACGGCAGGCTGGGTAAAGCCGCAGTAATGGCAGACCAGCGTACCGTTTTTGTGCTCGGATAAGGATACGTCACAATGAGGACATTTCATAACATGCCCGCACATACGGCAGGAAACAAACCCCGCATAGCCCCGCCGGTTAAGGAAAAGCATGCTCTGCTCCCCCCTGTCAAGCCGGTCCTGCAGAAGGTTTTGAAGCCTTACGGAAAAAATGGATCGGTTTCCTTCCTTGAGTTCTTTGCGCAGATCCTCCACATAGACCCGGGGGAGCTCTCCTCCGGTAAGACGTTCATCCAGCGTGAACAATCGGTAGCGGCCCTGTTTCGCCCGGTAAAAGCTGTCCAGGGAAGGAGTGGCTGAACCCAAAAAAACACTTGCCCCATGGAGCCTGGCAAGTTCCTCCGCCGTTTCCCTTGCATGGTATTTGGGCATCGTTTCGCTTTTATAGCTGTTTTCATGTTCTTCATCAATGATGATGATTCCAATATCCGGAAACGGCGTGAACAAAGCCGAACGCGGCCCGATGATTACATCAATTTCCCCTTTTCTGGCTCTTTCACACTGATCATATTTTTCCCCGGGAGAAAGGGTTGAATTCAAAACAGACACCCGATCCCCGAATCTTTTATAAAACCGGAGCACCGTCTGATAGGTAAGCGCGATTTCCGGAATCAGCATAATGGCCTGACGGCCTCTGGCGATAACCCTGGCTATCAGCTCCATATAGACTTCCGTTTTTCCGCTGCCGGTAATTCCACGCAGCAGATAGGTCTGCCGGATTCCCTGATCATAATCGGCAGTTACGGCATCCACTACCGCCTGCTGGTTCCTGCTGAGTATATGCCCCGCTTCTCTCTCGGCATCCAGTTTTACGGGATTTCTGTAATAAGGGACACTATTGACGGCAATCAGCCCCGCATCCCGGAGGCTTTTAAATGTGGCCGGGGATATATTGAGCTTCCTTGCCACCAGCGCCTGGGGAAGCCGTTCCTCGGCAATCAGCTCCTGCAAAACCCTTGCCTTGGCTTTCTGAGCTTTACGTTCGCATTCCTGCATTTTGGCCCGGGCCTCTTCCCTGCTCACCCGGAGGCATATTTCTTTCTTTTCCTGCTGTTTCAGCTTCTGCCTGACCGGCAGGACTGTTTTCAGCGCATTAATCATAGTGGATCCATAGTGCTCTTTCATCCAGAAGGCCAGCCGGATCAGACGGCTTTCCACCTGTACGCCTTCTTCCATAATGGAATGGATTTCCTTCAGGCGGGTTATATCAAATTCCGGTTCCTCCGTCATTTCTATAATATAGCCCGTGCGCAGATTGTTGCCGCTGCCGAAAGGGATCCTGACCCGCATCCCAGGCTCCGGCACACCCAAAAGGGCATCCGGAACACGGTACTGAAACGGGCGGTCCACCTTTTCGTGGGATATATCCACTATAATATTCGCAAATCTGCCCTGCATGTATACCTCATCTTCTTTTTAAATAGCTTCGCGTTCCTTCAAAATCTCCGCGATAAGCTCTCTTTCGTCCATATGGTGCTTTTCGCCTCTGATCTCCTGATAATCCTCATGTCCCTTGCCCGCAAGTACGATAATGTCTCCCGGACGGCCGTTATCAATTGCATAGGCAATGGCTTCTTTTCTGTCACAGATCTCTATATATTCTCCGTCCGTTTTTCCGATTCCGGTTTTAATGTCTTCGATAATCGCCTGAGGCTCCTCAAACCGTGGGTTATCGGAAGTAATAACCGTTAAATCCGCAAGCCTGCCGCTCACCTCACCCATTTCATAGCGGCGCAGGCGGGAACGGTTGCCTCCGCAGCCGAACACGCATACCAGCCTGCCGTGATCATACTCCTTCAGCGTGGTCAGAAGGCTTTCCAGCGCCATGGCATTGTGCGCATAATCAATAAGAAGAGTGAATGCGTCCGACACCTTCACCATTTCTATCCGCCCCTTTACCCTGGCTTCCCCGAGAGCTTTTTTTATCGCTTCCTCCGCCACTCCGAAATGACGGCAGATAGCAATTGCCGTCAGGGCGTTGTATACGCTGAACCGGCCGGGCATGGCGATTTCCCCTTCGAAATCCATAAGCCCGCTCACCTGGAATGCCACTCCCAGATGGCCGTTATGATTGGTCAGCCGCAGATTTTCCGCACGCAAATCCGCCTCCGGGGACAAACCATAGGTCTCCAGCTCACAAGTATGGCCTTCCATCACTTTTTCCCAGTGGCAATCGTCCCGGTTGGCAATCCCGACACGGCACTGCCCAAACAGCAGCCCTTTGCAATGCATGTATTCTTCAAAGTTTTTGTGTTCATTCGGACCAATATGGTCCGGCTCAATATTCGTGAAAATTCCAAAGTCAAATACGAAGCCCTGGCTTCTGTGCATCATGAGCGCCTGGGAGGAAACTTCCATGACCACCGTATCGCATCCCGCCTCAACCATCCTGGCCATGTAGGACTGCAGTATATAGGATTCCGGTGTGGTATTATCCGAAGGAATATGGGTATCGGCGATGACAACCTCTATGGTACCCACCAGACCCACCTTGCATCCGGTCTTTTCCAGAATGGATTTAACAAGATAAGCGGAAGTGGTCTTTCCCTTGGTTCCCGTAATCCCTATGGTCTTAAGCCGCCGTGCAGGATGTCCGAACCAGGCAGCGGAAATAAAAGCCATGGCATACCGGGTATCCTCCACCCGAAGAATCGTCACTTCCGCATCCCCGGGTACTTTCACTTCCTTTTGCGTCACCAGAACCGCGGCCCCTTTTTCCACTGCCTGCGCCGCAGCGCTGTGGCCGTCAAAATTGGCTCCTTCTATACAGATGAACAAGCATCCTTTTGTAATTTTTCTGGAATCGTATACAACGTCGGGTACATCAAGCTGCGTCGTCCCCCGCACTACCGTGACATCCAGATTCTCAAGTAACGTCATTAATGCTGCCATATCTTTCCTCTTTTCTGTTTTGAAAAATGGATTTTTAAGCGTAATACTTACATAAGAATAGCACAGGGGGACGTTTTTTTCAACCAATATGTCCCAGCTGCCTATTCCTTGCTATCGTCCGGGCCGTCTGAACTGTTACCTTCCGGGCACTGTGGCCGGGGTGGAAAATCCGTCACAAAATGCAATAAGCTCTCACTTTCGTGAGAGCTTATCGCTTATGAGGGGGGAGATAGTTAAGTGAGTTGTTAATCAACTATCTGACACTAATGATACCTTCAAATTGTGTTCATTCTGTGATTAAAGTTTAAAAAAGTTCTTAATTCCCTGAAGGAATTATTAAGAAATCGGGAAGTTTTGCAAATGTTGCACAGATCCGGACAGTAAACGCCCCGGCTGCCCGGGCAATTACAGGGATTCTATCTCATGAACCAATTCTGACACCGGCCAGACCGAAGCATATCTTCCATTCCACATTTTCCTTTCAAAATATGCCGTCAGTTGTTCCGCACTGAAATACTCATTATCAAAGGTTGATGTGGCGTAAACGGGAATCCATACATGATAGCCCTTCTCAAATGCAGACTTGCAGGTGGCGTCAATACAATATTCCGTCTGCAGTCCTCCGAGGATAATATCGGTTATCTTCTTTTCTCTGAGATATGCATCCAGGCCGGTCTCCTTAAAGGCACTGTTATAACATTTGTCAAAAATCCGCTCCCCCTCCTGCGGCGATACCCCGTCACAGATCTGCCAGCCGCGAGTCCCGAAAGCGAGTTCATCCCCTTTCCCGCCGTCATGGCGCACATATATCACTTCTATACTCTTTTGCCTGGCCGTGCTGATAACCTCCTTCAGATTCTCCTTTAACTCCTCTTCCCTAAAAGGATGCGCTTCAATGAGCGCATTCTGCATATCCACAATCAGTACTATCGTATTTTCCCTTTTCATCTTCTCTGTCCTTTCCAAATTACTGTTACCAGTTAATTATTATGTATAATAAAGGCCGTGCCGCCACATTCTTATGCTATATTGATTTCCTATGCAATCTCCCTTGTCTGTACTTAGGGTAACGAAATCTCTTCTATTTTATCACATACCTGAGAATGTTACCACATCCGATAAAAAAGCCAATCCATGCCGCCTACGTACTGCCGTCTCCGGCTTCCCTTATGGCCGGCACGGGCCCAGCGGGGAAAAAGATCCGGGACACGGATCTTTTCTGCACCATGGAAATGAGACCAGGCAGATGGGACAGCCCCACCTGTCCCATCTGCCGCTTTGGGCGCATCGGAATGTCCGGCGCAGCAGGAGCCTTGTCCCGGATCTTTTTCCCCGCAGAGCCCGTGCCGCCCATAAGGGAAGCCGGAGACGGCAGTACGCACGACGGCATGGATTGGCTTTTTATCCACATTGCCCCACCGCAAGATCTTCTTCTCTTTTTCTAAAGAAAACCTTAAGACTTTTTATTTTCTTTTTCTAAAACGTACACATTCCCGTCACATTTTTCCTGTATTATAATCTCAGATAGTTAAACAACTCAAAACTATCTCCCCCCTCATAAGAAAACGAAAAGCTGTCAGTACGGTGCAAACCGCTGGCAGCTTTTTCGTTTTCTTCTGTAAATGTTTCAGGTACTTCCCGCAGGAAATCCTCTCAGTCCGTTGAACAGGAAAGCTGGCCTTCTCCCCCTACGCCCCTTCCTCTGCCGCCTTCATAAGCTTTTTCCGCACCTCTTTTTCTTCAATAAGCCTGTCCCTGGTAGATTTCATGTCATAATCCATGGCGGAAAAGGTAATAACTTGGGGCACCTGACCCGCATTGCGGTATAGTTCCTTCAGAATCCCCGACGACCGTTCCAGCCCATGGCCCGGATTTCCTATGAGAAGAATGCGCACCTTCTTCCAGAACCGCCGTTCCTCCGCTTCTTCGTGAAGCCTGGGTGAAAGCCGTTCCAGCATGCGGTAAAAAGCGGACGGAAAATTACCATTATACAGAGGCAGCACAAAAAAATACGTCTCTTCCCGGTCCAGCCAGGCCGTCAGCTCTGCAAAGCCATCTTTTTTGGGACAGCTGCCGTGCGTACATTCGTAGGAGCAGGGACCGCAGCCGTCAAAAGGAAAATCATGAATCCATTTCACCACAAACCTCGTTTTTGTCTGCTGCTTGAGAAACAGCAGAAAATCCCCGCAATTACCGTCTTTTCTGGAGCTGAAATTTATTCCAAGCATATCTGTTTCTTCCCTTCCTTCAGCCATTTTACCGTATCTTTCATCGTCTGCGTCAAATCCCGCGGACTATAACCAAGCTCTTTTGTAGCTTTATCATGGGAAAAACGGTCGTTGCTCCGTAACGTATAAAGAGAATACCGGGTATACAGCGGCCGCTTTTTCCTGCACTTCGCATAGCCTGCCAGAATCGGAGCGGCTGCCTTCGCCATCCACATGGGCAGTACGGGAACCCGCCTGCAGCTGCAGAGCTTGTGTACCATGGCAAGTACTTCCCGGATTTCATAGTGGCGGTTAGAGAGGATATAGCACTCCCCCTTCCTGCCTTTATCCGCCGCCAGAAGGCAGCCTTGTGCCACATCCCGTACATCCACAAAGTCATACCCGCCTTTCACGCAGGCAGGGAGCCGCCCCATAATATAATCATTTACCAGCTGTACCAGGTAATTGCCCGTACCTCCAAACGGTCCCAGTATGCCGGATGGGTGCACTACCACGGCGTCCAGCCCCTGCTTTACCAGGGACAGTACCGCTTTTGTCGCTTCCGCTTTGGTTTTGGCATATCCGCCGGTAACCGTGTTTTCTGAGAATTGACTGACCTCTTTCATCACGCCGTAATCCCCGTTTTCCGGGATCGCATGTACGGAACTGACATAAACAAATCTTGTTATCTGCTTTTCCAGACACAGCCCGGCAATGGTTTTCGTCCCATTTACATTCACATCGTATACCCGGGGTGTCACCTTTCCCGAAATATCAATGATGCCGGCAGTATGTATCACAATTATATCCATGCCGTCCGCATGTTCAAAAAGCGGCAGCAGGGACTCCCGTCTGCATACGTCCCCTCTGTAATAGGTGATATTCCCCCTGTCCGCCCCTTCCTCTCCAGGCAGAATCAGCCCCCTCACAAGACAATCTTTTTGTTCCAGCATACGGACGATGGTACTCCCCAGATGTCCGTCCGCGCCGGTAATAATATACATTTTCTTCATGGCGAACCTCCCTGTCCAGAGTCGTTTGCCAACGCAGGAAGCGGTTCCTGCAGCAGCAGGCTTTTGCAGCTATGAAAGTACGGAACAGTTACATACTTTTATCAATATAATTATAGCAGTATCTATTTTCCCTCTCAATAAGCAGATTTCCCCTCTGTGCCCGCTTTCTGAACAGATCGGGAAAAAATGTTGCCGATTCCTATTCTTTTAGGAATTCTAAAGAAACACTTTATAAATTTTATATCATTTTTTTAAAATGGACATACTCCTGTCATAATTTCCGGTTATGATATATCTCAGATAGATGAACAACACCTATCTCCCCCCTCATAAAAGATAAGATAAAAAGGCGCCTGTCAGCAGGTGCCTTTTTATCTTATCTTTTTCTATTACTTAATTGTTCAGCAGGTATACACAGTGCTGCGGTTACCTGCCGGACAGTTGCTATATTTCTTCAATTTGGATATTGCGGAGCATTTCTTCCGCCAGCTTAAGCGGAACATTTCCGCTTTCCAAAGTGGTCGCATTAGCCGCGGAAATGGCAGCGGCTTTTCTCAGCATTTCCTCTTTCCCTTCCCCTGCGGTTATGGACATGGCCAGGGAAGCTACCACACTGTCGCCGCAGCCCACCGTGTTCAGGGCCGACACCCTGGGCGCCCTGGCATACAGACATCTTCCCTTCTCCGCCAGAAGCAGGCCTTTGTCCCCCAGGGAAACCATAACAAGTCCAACGCCGTCGGAAAGCAGCACCTCTGCTGCCTCTTTGACCGCCTCCCGATCCGGAAGCCGGCGTCCGATAATATATTCCAGCTCCTTCCGGTTTGGCTTGACAACGGCAGGGGATGCCTTCACCCCTTCCTTCAGCAGTTCCCCGCTGGTATCCAGGACCACCCGTTTTCCCACCGAAGAGGCGCTTTGGATAAGCCTGGCATAGATATCCGACGGGATACCGGGAGCTGCGCTGCCGGAAAGGATAACAAGGCTGCTTTCCTCCGCCAGCAGGACAAAATTCTTCATAAATTCTTTCAGGCTGGTATCACTGATGTGGGGGCCCGGCTCCAGTATTTCCGTCACATAACCGTTATCCGCCACTATATTCATGCTGGAACGCGTCTCTTCCTCCACCCGGACAAAAGCGCTCCGTATCCGGAGCCTGTCCAGCTGGGCTTCCATCCACTTTCCCTGATAACCTCCCAGAAAACCGGTGGCCGTTACCTCATAATTATACTGGCGGAGAATTTTACTTACATTGATTCCTTTGCCGCCCGGGATATTGTCAACGGAACGCATTCTGTTCACCCTGCCGGGAAACAGTTCTCCTGTCCTGTATGTCTTATCAACTGCCGGATTCAGCGTTACTGTCAAAATCATATAAAATCCCCTGTTCTCTTTTTTATTTTTAGCTCAAACTTCGCTGGTGCCAAATGACCGTCGCCCGCTGGCAGAGCGGTGTTCCATATTCCTTTTCACTGATATTGCTGCATCACCAGCTGAAGCTTTGTATTCCCCTGATAGGAATTGACGGAAGGGTAATAGGTTACCGACAGACGGATATCCTGGCTTTTTCCCAGATACAGCCGTTCCACCGCTTCCCTGCCGAATTTCTTATCCATATAGGCATTCATCGGTTCCGGATCGCCGAAAGCCATCATTTCCCACTTCGTCCCGCAGTCATCCAATACGGTAAAGCGTACGGCATTCCCATTTTTGCCCAGGATTCTGGCCGACAGGAAGGAGAGATCCTTCTGGGCGAAAACCGGCTTGGGGTTGCCGTTTCCGAAAGGCTCCAAAAGCTCCAGCTCCTGTACAAATTCCATGGAGACATGGGAAACCGGCATCGGGACATCAATATGGACCCGTTCTTCCATATCGCTTTCGGTCAGGGTGCAGACTGCATTGATTTCCCTCCGGAAGCTTTCCACGTCCTTTTCCTCCAAAGACAGGCCCGCCGCCATTTTATGGCCGCCATACTTCGTAAACAGGTGCTTTATCCTGGTCATTTCTTCATACATATGATAGGTTTCTATGGAACGGCCGCTGCCCTTTACACCTTCCTCGCCTCTGGTCAGCACAAACACCGGTTTATAATATTTTTCCCGCACTCTGCCGGCTATGATTCCGGCAAGGCTTTCATGGCAGTCGGGAAGATAGACTACAAGCACGCGATCCTGCATGAGCCCGCTCTCTTCCACCGTCCGTATGGCCTTCTTCACATAAATATCCGTCATTTCCTTCCGGCTGTCATTCAGCTGCTTCAGATCCGACGCAATACGGACAGCCTCTCCCCGATCTTCCGCTTCCAGAAGCTGCAGGGCTCTGACAGCCGTATCAAGGCGTCCTGTGGCATTCAGGCAGGGGCCCATAACAAAACCGAGATGATAGGCCGACAGCTTTCCTTTTTCAATGCCGTTTACCTCCATCAGGGCACGCAGCCCCTGGTTGGCGGTGTTTTTCATATGGGACAGGCCGAATTTCACAATAACCCGGTTCTCATCCAAAAGCTCCATAACATCACACACCGTGGCAAAAGCAGCCAGCTCAAGGAGTTCCTCCAGCAAAGGCTTTTCTTTCTGCGTCAGTTCCAGCTTCCGGTAAAGGGCTTCCATAACTTTATAAGCCACAACGGCGCCGCAAATCCCATTATAAGGATATTCATCCCCATCCTGCTTGGGATCAATCACGGCATCCGCGGGAGGCAGTATGTACCTGCGCTCTCCTTCCGCTTCCTCATAAGGGACTTCATGGTGATCGGTTACGATCACGGTCATCCCCTTCTCTTTGGCTATTTCTATCTGAGGCGCGGCAGCAATCCCATTGTCACAGGTAACAATGGTGTCAATCCCTGCCTGAAAGGCATCATCAACCAGATGTTCATTGAGTCCGTAGCCATCCTTCATGCGGTGGGGAATGGCAGTATCCGCCGTCGCTCCCGCGCGCAGCAGCCCTTTATGCAGGATAAACGTGGAGCAGATCCCATCCGCATCATAATCCCCGATTATCCGGATCGGCCGGCCCGTCTTTATTTTATCCAGCAGAATGTCCACCGCCTTATCCATATCCTTAAGCAGGCCGGGATCATACATATCCGCTATAGTTCCCTGAAGGTATCTGCGTATTTCCTCTTCTTCAATAATATCCCTGTTGCGGATAATCCGGGCCAGCACAGGGCTGATTCCAAATTCCTGTCCGATTTTCGTAAAGTCCGCCCGTTTGGCAGCTACAAACCATTTTGCCATTTATTCACTCCTTTGAATCCTGCTGCATATCTGCCGCCAAAGGACCGCTTTGCAGCCCTCTTTCCGTTTTCCGCCTGACCGTGCGGTAAAAAAGCGTCCTGACCCAGGCATGTCCGAATTTCCATTCCCCGCAGATTGTGATGCCTATCTGGCAGAAAGCAGTTTCAAACACGCTCCGGCAGAACGCTTTTTATAGACTTTCTTTATCTGGATTTGGCTTTTGCCGCCGTTTCACCGTTCTTTCCCTTCACCTTTGTGCGAAGGACAAACCACAATGCACCGGTAATACATACGGAAGAATAGGTTCCGCAGATAATACCCACCATCAGGGGCAGCGCAAATTCACGGATAGAGCTTACCCCCAGGATATAAAGCACGGCCACCATGATAAAGGTTGTCAGGGAAGTAAAAATACTTCTGGATAAGGTCTGGGTAATACTCTTGTTCACCAGGCCGGGCAGATCCCTTTTACCTTCCAGCGCCATATTTTCACGGATTCTGTCAAAGATAACAATTGTGGCATTAATGGAATAACCCACAATGGTAAGCATACATGCAATAAAGGTGCTGCCCACAGATACACGGACCGCCGCGTAGAAGGCGAGTACCACCAGTACGTCATGGATCAATGCGGCAACGGCGCTGGCGCCGAAGCGGATATCCTTGAAACGGAACCATATATATATCAGCATACATACTGTAGCAATAACTACAGCGATAACCGCTTCTCTTCTCATCTCCCCGCTGATGGTGGAACTGATGGTTTCCGCAGTGATCTTTTCCTGATCCACACCGAAGTTTTCTTCCATTACTTGATTCAGTTCTTCTCTTTCGTCCACATTCAGCGTTCTTGTCTTGAAGATTACTTCATTCGTTCCCTGTACCTTCTGGGTCTGTACATTTCCGTCGCCCGTAATCTTTTCAATCATAGGAACTATGTTGGCATCGATATCTTCAATAGACCTGTTTTCATTAAAGGAAACATTGGTGGAAGTACCGCCCATGAACTCCAGGCTGTAGTTAAGAATCTGTCCTGTACGGCCCTTATTCACGCCCATGAAAACAAAGCCGGACACAATAAGAACGATGGAAACTGCAAAAAATACCACTTTTTTGGAAAGGAACTCCACAGGCTTTTTATCCCTTGCATGGCCGTAGAGTTTTTCGCTCTGAAGGCCAACCGCATAGAAAGCATTCAGAATCAGCCTGGTAACCACCAGCGCGGTAAACATGGATACCACGATACCAAGAGCCAGCGTCTGGGCAAAGCCCTTGATAGTGCCGGATCCCATGAAGCCGAGTACGGCTGCGGCGATAAGGGTCGTAATATTACCGTCCAGGATTGCCGAAAGGGCCTTCTGGAACCCGATTTTGATAGAAGATTTCACGGTCTTGCCCGTGGCTATTTCTTCCCGGATACGTGCGAAAATAATTACATTGGCATCCACCGCCATACCGATAGACAGGATAATACCTGCAATACCGGGAAGGGTAAGCGTTATTTCAAAGCCGTTGAGCAGCAGGATCATCAGCACCACATACATACACAGTGCCAGAGAGCTTGCCACACCGGGGATCCAGTATACAGCTATCATAAATACCATAACGATAGCCATACCGATGGCGCCCGCCATAAGGCTGCGGTTAATCGCTTCGGAACCGAGCTGTGCGCCAACTACATTGGAACGCAGTTCTTCCAGTTCCAGCTTCAGGCCGCCGATACGGATCGTGGAAGCCAGGCTCTCCGCTTCTTCGAAGGATCCCATACCGGTTATCACGGCAGAACCGTCTGTAATCTCCGACTGCACCGCAGGAGAGCTGACAACGGATCCATCATAAATAATGTAGATGATATCACGGGTGGGAGCCGCCTTTTTGGTCGCTTCCGCAAATTTGGTCTTTCCGTTTTCCGTCAGGGTAAGCTGAACCACAGGCTCCTGGTTTCCCAGGGAGTTGTTCTGATAGCCGGCCTGCGCATCCGCAATGTCCGTCCCCTCAAGGACTACATTTCCGGCTGAATCCTGGAAGGAAAGGGAACCGGGCTTGCCCAGCTCTTCCAGCACCGCATTGGCGTCGGAAACCCCGGGGATTTCGATATTGATTCGATCTCCGCCCTCCTGGTAAACCTGCGCCTCCGTGGAATAGTTTTCCACACGTTTCTGCAGTTTGTAAATCGTATCGCTCATATCAGCCGAACTGGGTTCTTCATCCCCCACCACCTGATATGTAATGCTGACACCGCCCGCCAGGTCAAGTCCCTGCTTAACGCTGGACGCGGAGCCTGATTTGTTCTCGCCAACACCAAAAACGGACACATAGCCCAATCCGGCCAATATGACGATGAACGCAATCAGGGTGAAAATTCCTTTTTTCTTGTTCATTGCTTTTTATCTCCTTCATTCTAGTCGGCCAGTGCCGCTTTTATCATAATCGCACATTCAATGCGCTTTTTCTGGAGTTCACATCCCAAATCGTAGGTCCCGTTTATGCCGCCTGTAAAATTATAGGAATTGGCCGCGCAGCCGCCGCTGCAGTAAAACTTGGCAAAACAATTCTTACATTTTTCCTTGGCATATACATTGCAGCATTTGAATTCATCCCGGATATCCGTCCGGACAATCCCCGTGTCCACATTTCCCATCAGGAATTCTTCCTTGCCCACAAACTGATGGCAGGGGTAGAAATCCCCCCAGGGGGTCACCGCCAGATATTCCGTTCCGGAACCGCACCCGGACAGACGTTTCGCCACACAGGGGCCGCCGCTTAAATCGATCATAAAGTGGAAGAAATTAACACCTTTCCCTTCCTTCTGCCTTTTGATCAGCTCCACGGCAAGCTTATCATACTCTTCCAGGAGTACGGGCAAATCCTCTTCCCTGAGCGCATAATCCTCGGAAGGATCCGCCACTACCGGCTCCACAGATATCTGCCGGAAACCCAGATCCGCCAAATGCTTCACATCTTCGCCGAAGTCCAGATTGTTATGGGTAAAGGTTCCCCTCACATAATAATTGAACTGATCGCGGCTCTCCGCCAGCTTCCGGAACTTGGGGACAATGGTTTCATAGCTTCCCTGTCCGCCTCTGTGGGGACGCATTTTATCGTTGATTTCCTTGCGTCCGTCTATACTCAGAACCACATTCGACATTTCTTTATTTACAAATTCCTGGATTTCATCATTCAGAAGAATTCCGTTGGTTGTCAGTGTAAAGCGGAATTTTTTGTGATGGGGTTCCTCCAGGCTTCTTCCATAAACTACCAGATCCTTGACCACCTGCCAGTTCATCAGCGGCTCTCCGCCAAAAAAATCCACTTCCAGGTTCACCCTGCTGCCGGAATTCGCAACCAGGAAATCCAGGGCCTTCTTTCCCACTTCAAAGCTCATCAGCGCCCTTCTTCCATGGTACTCCCCTTCTTCCGCAAAGCAGTAACGGCAGGCCAGGTTACAGTCGTGGGCAATATGCAGGCACAGGGCCTTTACCACCGTCTGCCTGTCCTTAAAGGCACCGATATAGTTTTCATAAATATCCTCCGTATACAGCTGTCCTGCCTGGTAAAGCTCCAGAATTTCCTCCACAGCCTCTTCAAGCTCTCTTTCCGTATAGGAACCATTTGCAGCAGGAGACGCCCCTGCTGCGGAACCGGCCTCCCTTTTCAGCGTATCCAGAATTCCGTCCTTATCCTTCACGCCGTTATGCATGCACTCCTCAATCCGTGGTATCACATCATAGACACAATCGTCCACAACATGTACGCTTCCGCTGTTCACATCCATTACGATGTTGTAGCCGTTGTTTTTGTATTGGTGTATCACTGGAAAACTTCCTTTCTGTTTACTTGTAACTGTTCGGTGCCGACCGCCGGCGGGGAACCTCTGACGGCCCCGCCGATCATCTTCACGTATAATAAGCAGCGATGGGTATCGCTGCTTATAAAAACCTTATTTGGTTTCTTCAGAATCTGCTTATTTCATCTTCTCGCAGCTCTGGTTTCCTACTGTACAGGATGTCTTGCATGCTGACTGGCAGGATGTCTGGCATTCGCCGCAGCCGCCCTTCTTCATGGATTCCTTTAAGTCTCTTGTGGTCAGTGTTTTAATATGTTTCATACCATTGCCTCCTTACATGAGAAAACCGTCTGAACGGCATCTCTTTATCTGGACAGAATACCGTCCTTAAGCCGGACGCCATTGTCTAAGCTAGTATATCATAGTTTTTTATTCAGGGAAAGTATTTTTGTCAAAAAAAGTACATGCTTGAAAGTACATGCTGCATAACGGTTCAGACTGGTCTGAACTGCCGCCGAACTGCTCCGGTGTCCCGGAACGCCCCTAACTGAGCATACCCCCCAGCATTCCTCCCGCGGCACAGATCGACAGCGTGGTGAAAAAATGTGTGCCCAAATCTTTGAATTCATGATTCACCGCCAGGGATACAAGAGCCATGACCGCAAAATAAGCCAGTCCTACCGCCAGTCCCCACAGGAATTTTTTGCTTCCCATCCTTTTTCCCGTCATGAAACCCGCAAAAAATACGGCAATTACATAGATGATAATGATGGCAATGGACACAACCTTTTCGGACAGCTGAAACTTGTAAAGGAATAACGCCAGCAGCAGCAGGAAGCCTCCTGTCAATATGTAGGAAAATAACAGGCACTTCAGAAGAAATAATATATTTGAGCTCCTGATTTCTTTTTTGTCCATATTCTCTCCTCCTTGACACATATATATTCCTGTCCCCCTGTATTTTATACCTGGGATTTGCTGTTTAGCTTGACAATTCTTCTGTATTTTTGTAAGATTCCTATAATTACAGTTATAACTTATGAAAAATCCGTCTCCGGCCCTGCCGGGACACAAAACGAAAAAGGAGTGAAATTTTACGTGGATTCATCGTCGGTCCTACAATTTGTCTTTCTGGTAGTTCTCATTGCCCTCTCGGCATTCTTTTCTTCTGCGGAAACTGCCCTCACCACCGTCAATCGGGTGCGTGTGCGAACGCTTATTGAAGAAGGGAACAAGCGTGCCGTAATCCTCCAGAAGATTCTGGACAATTACAGCAAAATGCTCAGTTCCATCCTCATCGGCAACAACGTGGTTAACCTGTCCGCCTCCGCTCTCACCACTACTCTGGCCATGAAAATATGGGGAAACTATGCGGTCAGCATCGCTACCGGCATTCTGACTCTCGTGGTACTGCTCTGCGGGGAAATCGTTCCCAAAAATGCGGCAACCCTGAGTTCCGAAAAAATATCTCTGGCCTATGCCCGGGTTGTTTATACATTGATGAAGCTGTTAACCCCTCTTATCTTCATTGTGGACCGCCTTTCCGTAGGCATCATGATACTGCTGCATGTGGATCCCAATAAGAAAAAGGATCAAATTACCGAATCCGATTTAAAAACCTATGTGGATGTCAGCCACGAGGACGGCATCATCGAATCGGAAGAAAGGGAAATGATATACAATGTGTTTGACTTCAGCGATGCCGTCGCCAAAGATATCATGATCCCCCGTATCGATATGAGCACCATAAGCGTGGAGGCCGGCTATGAAGAGCTTCTTCGTGTATTTAAAGAATATATGTACACCCGGATTCCGGTATACCAGGACGATAACGACAACATCATCGGCCTTGTGAATATCAAGGACTTTATTCTGGTGGAGGATCGGGAAAACTTCCGCATTACGGATATTCTGCGGGATGCCTATTATACTTATGAATATAAGAAAACGGCTGATTTGATGATAGAAATGCGGGAAAAACGGTTTAATGCGGCTTTTGTGCTCAATGAATACGGATCCTGCGCAGGTATGATCACGCTGGAGGATCTCCTGGAGGAAATCGTAGGTGAAATCCGTGACGAATACGATGCTGATGAAGACGAGCTGATTCAGGAGATCGGTGAACGGCAGTATCTGGTGGAAGGCGGTATGAAGCTCGACGACATCAACGACGCCCTGGATACGGAGCTGGAAAGTGAAGATTACGACTCCATCGGCGGTATTATTATTGAAATCCTTGACCGCATGCCGGTACCCGGGGATGAGGTTACAACAGATTCCGGCATCGTCCTGCGTGTGGAAAATGTCCGGCAGAACCGGATCACCAAGGTACTGATGACCCTGCCTGAACCGGCCGACCCTGAAGAGGAATCCGAAGAAGACACGGACTCCCGGGAATCCCTTTTTGACAGAGGAACGAAAGAAAAAACATCTGCCGATTAATCGGCTGCAAAAAAAGCGGGAAAGCACCCTCGGGGCAGCTTTCCCGTTTCTGTCTCATACAAAAGAGGCTCGCCGATTCCCATAAGGACGGCCTGCGGAGCATCCGCTGTTTCCGTCCGTTTACTCATTCAGGGGCTTCTTCTGTTAAAAATACCACGCCTTCTTCATCGAACCGGAACAGACAACTGTTTCCGCTGTCATCCGTTATGCGCACAGCCTCTGCCGTACCTTCCGTATTTTCGTCTGCAATTCTCACTCTGGATGCTTCCGCCGAGTCCGGATCGATGCCGGCTTCCTTCAATCCTGCCATAACAGCTTCCCAATTGGCCTTCAGGTCAAAAAGATAAGGGGTCTTTTCCAGGCTTATCCTGGTCAAACCGTTCCCTTCATAAGCAACCACCACATATCCGTATGTACCGTCAGCACCGGAATAAGTACAACAGTACAGCTTTGCAGTCTCCGTCAGGCGGGTTTCCTCCGTATCAGGCATTTGATACGCGGTAAAGCTGTCATAATTCCAGACCGGATCCACCGCCTCCCCCGCCCATTGCACCAGCAATTTCCTGAAAATGGATTTATGAAGCATTTGGAAGGCTCTGGACTGCTGTCCGTCGTAATAAGAAGCAATTAACTTCTCCTGCGCAACGTCATTTTCCGCTGCCGGCGCCGCATGCACTTGTACCGCCCTGCCGCAGGCAAAGGCTCCTGCTCCCAGCACCAGAAGTAATCCTAATATCAATCCTGCTTTTTTCATTCATCCCCACTCTTTTCTCCGGGTTGTATTTGTTTATCCCGGTACTCTTATCATAGTTCCTGAATCTGAAAAAACAGTTGGGGAAATTCTCAATTTTTTCTAAAGATTGGCATTTCTTGGAACGAGAATTCGCTTTTCTTGCAAAAAGGACTGCGGCAGCTTATGCCGCTTTACGGATCCTGCGCGGACTCCGGCCGTTTTTTCCGCCCCTCCCTCTTCGGAATTTTCTTACCTCCGCCTTTTTCAGACGAATTTCTTGTGTTTCTTTTTTCATTGGCATTCCCTCCGTTTTTGTTCCTGCCGGCGAGGCCCTGTAATCCAACATGGCCCTCTCTTCAGGCGGTGCCTTAACCTGCTCCGTCAAACGGTTCCTCCCTTCCTAATATCTGCAGGCACCGCCGCACATGTTTCCTCCCACGACAAAAAAACCACACCTCTGCCTGGGATAAAACCGTGTCAATTTAAGTGAATGGGTAAAGTAAAAAATGAGTGCTTTCCGAAACAGGAACCATACGTTCCTCTCCGGACTATAGATCCGCACTGCATGCCATGTGTTTCCTTGCGGCATGCCGGGGAAAAGATACACCGAACGGTGTAAGTTTATTTTATAAGATTTCCTTCTTTTATGCAATTGTTTTTTTCTGCGACTTTCTTTCCTGTCCGTTGCGGTACACAGCCCGCGGCGTCTGCGCGGTATCCCGCACCGGGGATGGTACCCTATCGGCGTACAGCATAGGAAACCCTATTTCTTTTCGAGAAGGAACAAGGTGATTTTTGCAGCATAAAATAATAGCAAGGAAAATACAGGTGATTTTTTATGGCTGATTATACTTATACGATATTTCTTGACGCGGGGCACGGCGGATCGGATCCGGGTGCCGTATACAACGGAAGACGTGAAAAAGATGATACCCTGAATCTCACTCTCGCCGTAGGCGATATTCTGGAGAGCTACGGTTTCAATGTAATATACGCAAGGACAGAGGACATATATGAATCCCCTTATCAAAAGGCCGCTGAGGGCAACGCTTCCGGCGCCGATATCTTTATCTCCATTCACCGTAATTCCAGTCCCTATCCCAACCAATACAGCGGTGTGGAAAGCCTTGTATACAATGCCTGGCTGCCGGCCGGCACCATTGCCACCAACATCAACCGGCAGCTGGAAGAAGTGGGCTGGAAGAACCTGGGTGTCAATGAACGCCCCAATCTGGTGGTATTGCGCCAAAGCAACATTCCCGCCGTACTGGTGGAGGTGGGCTTCATAAATAACGATCAGGACAACGCGCTGTTTGACCGGGAGTTTGACGCCACAGCACGGGCCATTGCAGACGGTATCGCAGGGACACTCTGGACCTGGTAAGCAGGATACATCCGCACCTGCCGGCTGTTTTCCCGCCGGCAGGCGTATCATTTTGCCTACATAAACAGGGATATAAGAGGTATTGTGATGATGCTAAACAGCGTACTCAGCACGGTCCCCCGGGTACAGCAGGTTTCATCCGCCCCATATTCCGCCGCCAGCGGAACCACTATGCTCGCTACAGGCATTCCCAGCATGAAAATAAATATCCCTGTCAGTTCATTGGGAAGACCCGAATTTTTAAGCAGCAAAGCCGCCGCAATCGGCAAAGCAAGAAGCTTGATTCCCAAAAGGCCGTATATTTTTACATCGCTCACCAGTTCCCGGATATCCGCCTGGGCAATGGACGCCCCTATAAGCATCATCGACATGGGAATGGCGGCATTCCCCATATACCCGACAAAGCTTTTTACACTGTCCGCCACCGGCACCCGCCAGACAAAAATCACAATAGACACCAGACACGCCGCCACTCCCGGATTCATAAGCTTCCCCAGCCGCAGCTTCTCCTTTTTCTCTCCCGGCTTCCCGGATATCAAATGAATCCCGTAGGTGTACAGCAGGAGATTAAAGCCAAGGATATAAAACGAGACGTAAAAAACGCTTTCTTCCCCATAAATACTGGATATCAGCGGGATTGCCATGAATCCCACATTAGAAAATACCATCATCATCCGGAACAGACGGCTGTGCCGCCTTTCCACGTTAAGCAAGCGTACCACAAGAAAACTCGTCAGTATCAGGATCGTGAAATATAAAACAATAAAACCCAGATTCAGCAGTATCTTTTCTCCGCTTTCCCCGTTATCCCGTTCCATTACCCCATTGATAATGATGAGGGGATTCAGGATGTTCACCACAATTTTGGAAAGCTTCGCATATGCATTTCTGTCCAGCCAGTCCTTTCTGTAACTCACATACCCGATCGCCATCATCGCCAAAAGTATCAGCATTTGCTGCAGCACTACAAAGGTGTCCATGTATCGCAATCCCCCTCGGCCCCGTTTCTTTGTCTGCCGCCTATACCGTCCGTGCCGGTATGCGGGATATCTCTTCAGGCCTATACATGGCATTGTATCACAGATTTTCCGGTATTTCCATATGGATTCCCAACGGAGGTCAAACTACGGTGCAGCGCCTCCGGCACCTGTCAGATAATTCGTCACCGCATAAACTGTCTGTCCGCCCACGGTCAGACGGGACCATCCATTGCTTCCGATTCCGGTCCGGGACGCCACTTCTCCGTTGTGAAGAATACCGACCACCGTATCCGGGCTGTCCGTACTGGGTACTGTGCGCAGGTTTGTCTCGCTTTTGGCTGTAACGAGATCATTGACCGGTGTAAAGGTAATGCCTGCCTCCGGATTATCCGGTGTGGGTGTGGTGCTGTTTTTATAATTGAGATCCGTTGTAAGATAACTGGTAACCGCGTATAGGATCTGTCCGTTATAGCTGATTTGGGACCAGCCGTTGCTGCCGATTCCCACTCTGGTTACCGTATCCCCGTAATGGATAGTAGCGACAATGGTATCCTGTTCCGACGTTCCCGGCCCCGTGCGCAGGTTTGTTGTATCCTTGGCCGTTACGATTTCGTTTACGGGTTCATAACCGGGTCCTTCCTGTACAGGAGCCTCTTCCTTTACGGGCGCCTGATAGGTGAGATCCGCAGTCAGGAAACTGCTGACCGCGTAGACCTTCTGCCCGTTGTATTCCAGACGGGACCAGCCGTTATTCCCCACGCCGGTCCGCGTCGCCGTCTGGCCGTTCACCAGCTTATCCACCACCTGGGACCCTTCCGCCGTAGTCGGTGCCGTGCGCAGATTGGTTTCTATCTTTGCGGTCACCGTCTCCTCTGTCTCCGTAAAAATAATTCCCACTTCCGGATTGGCCTTCACCACCTCCGCAGGCGTAGGATCCTTGGCTTCTGCTTCCTTACTGTAGCCAAAATATGCCACATTCACATCCACCTTTTTCCCGATGCCCGCCACCTGGCCCTGGCTGGTATACTGCCACATATCATGTCTTCCGGAATAGGTGGAAGCCGCCGTATCCGGGAAGGGCTTTTCCGGATACTGGGATACCCATATCTTGTATCTGCTGCCCAGCACTTCCATATCCCAGTCGGCGCTGCCTTCCATTTCATTTTTTGAAGCATAAAACATGGGGGTATATCCCGCTGCCTGTATGGTGTCGAGAAACGCCGACGCGATATTGGTGCGGGCTGTTTTATCCAGTCCGTACTGTCTGCTGTCCTGTGATTTAAAATCCTCACAGTTATAGGCAACCGGGTAGGTGATTCTATATTGGGAAATAAAAGAGGCCACCCAGGAGGCTTCCTCCTTTGCTTCCTGCTCCGAAACCGCCGAGGAAAAGAAATACGCGCCTACTTTAATCCCGTTTTTCTGTGCCTCCTGCATGTTGTATCTTGCAGTGGGATCCTCATATATAATACCCGTGGCCTTGGTCCGGTAGCCCACGCGAACGATGACAAAGTCAATCCCGGCCTCTTTTACCGCCGTCCAGTCGATATTCCCGCCCTGATATTTGGATACGTCAATTCCCAGGGTAGCCTCCGCCGTCTCTCCGTCTTCAGGCTTCAGGGTGTCTGTGGTAATCGCTACGAAAGCGCCGCTTCCCTGTCCGGAGGCATCGGAGGATTTCTGTGGATCCTCTTCATCCTCCATGCTTCCCACTTCAGCCGCCACCGCAGTGATGTTACCCTTTTCGGCGGCCTCTTCCGTATGTTCCGTTTCCGTCCCCACGCTTTCCTCCGCTGCCGGAATACTCCCCGCAGCAGTTTCCTCTGTACCGGCAGATTCCGCAGTGTTCTCCGTCAGGTTTCCCGTTTCCCGGCTTTTATCTCCGAAAGAAACCCGTAAAATGACCGTCACAAGCGCCGCCACCAGGAGCACAGCCACCCCCGCTGCCAAAACAAGGAACACGCCTTCCCTGTTCTTGCGCTTTTTGTGTTTCCTTTTCTTTTTTCTTTCGTCCATAATACCCCTCTTTTATTTCTCCAGAATATAATCGGTCAAATCCTGCCGGAACTGCTCCCAACTATCCTCATGATCCACAAAATAAAGCGGACACTTCTTACCGCCCACATCATAATGGCGCAGCACATCCTCCGGAGTCAGCTTATACTCTTTAAGCAGCCAGGCCGTCAGCTGTATAAGTGACCGGTAGGTGGCATCCGTAAATTTACCATTCTCATCCAGATAACAGCACTCTATGGATACGGAATCATAGTTCCTGGTTTTTACGGCATAGCCGATCTCATTCAGAGGCAGGCACTGGATGATCTCTCCTTCATACCCAATAATAAAATGCGCACTGGCGGAAGTCTCCCCGGTAATTCCCAAATTTTCAAAATAACTCCGGTTCTGGCTGGCCGACGTTTTCTTATTCGCCGTATAGTGAACAAATATATTTTTCACCCCATCCAATGGTTCCCCCGGCCGGGAATAAGGGTTTACTGTTAGGAAATTCTCGGTAATCACCGGTTTGCTCGTATCATTTTCCCGGATAAGCTCTGTACGCTGCGCATCCGGGAACCGGGTAAAGGCACCGCTCTCCTGTATTATCCCAATCGCCTTCCATAAGAGGAAGCCCAGAAGGATCCCGCCAAACAGAATCGCGCTTACCAGAACGGTACGTGCGAACATGCGCTGCCGGCGCCGTTTCTTTCTTCTGGCAAGGATCTCTTCCCTGCTTCTCTTTCGCCGCTGCGGCGGCTCCCGCAGCGTTATATCAATATATTCCAGTTCCCTGGCCGCAGCACCTGTATTCGTGCCCGGATAATATCTTTTTCCCGTATGTACCCCTCGTTTTGCCATACCTTCTTCATCCTTTGGATTTTTCTCTTCTGTTCCCCTCCTGCACGGAGTCCGGACCATATGATAGTAGTATAGCAGTAAAACCGGGACTTTTTGTTTAATAAATAATGAAGTTTTCTTTAAAATTAATTCTTCTATTTCCAAAATTACTCAGATGTCTTATAATACTTATCAGATTCAAACGAAAATGAGGGATAAAAAATGTACGAGAATGAAAATGGACAGGGCTTTGGCCCCTCTGACAATACAGGACAATGGAACCAGCCGGACAACAACCGTCCGGACAGCAATCAGGCCGGACAGCAGCAGTATTATGATCCGCAGACATCCCGCACCTACTACAGCGGCCAGGATTATCCCCCCTATTCCGGCCAGGCGGACCCCGGCAGCTATGGCTCCCAATATACCAATAACGGTGCTCCTTTTTCCGCGGGAGGACCTTATACCAACAGCGGCCCCTTTCCGTCGGGCCCCAATTATCCCAATGGGCCTTATCAGCCTAATATGCCCTATAATCAGGGAAACGGCGGTATTTATTCCTCCAACCGCAGCAGCGGGCTGGCTATTGCCTGTCTGGTTCTGGGTATATTGGGTTTTCTGACCGGCATCTTATTTGTCGGTATCGCTTTTGATGTGCTGGCAATTATACTGGGGATTATATCTCTTGTACAGAACAGCCGTAAAAAAGGGATGACCGTGGCAGGAATGGTACTGGCGGTGCTTTCTATCCTGCTCACCTTCCTTGTCTATTACGGCATAAGCATAAGCCAGGATCGTTCGGCCCGGGGGCTTGACCGGGAAGTTTACGTTCCAACCGCGGAGGAAAGCGTAACCAGCAGCATGCTGATGCCCAATATCGTAGAGACGGATTATGAGACGTCAAGAGGGCTGATCCTTCTCTATGAAAACAAAAACAACGTTGATGTAGAACTGGAGATCACAATAACCTATTATGATGAAAATGATGATCTGCTGTTTTTGAGGAACAGCTATATATGGGGCTGTGCTGCAGGCGGCAAAGCGGCAGTGGATGTTTCCTATCCGTATGACAAGGATTATAACAGCCTTCCTTACAGCCGGTATGAAATTAACGCTCTGGCAAAAGAGGTGGACTACAAGTACTACGGCAGGAACTACGGCTCACAGTTCGAGATAAAATCCAATACGGGAGCCGGCGGCGGGGTTCTGGCATCCATTACCAACCCAACCGGCATGGTATTTGATTCCGTGGAACTGGTATGTTTATATTATAAAGACGGTACTGCTGTCGGTATGACTTCCCAATTCATCTCCGATATGGAGAAATCGGCCAACGTGGATTTTTCCGTCCCTTATGACTCGGATTACAATGATTTGGAATTTGATGATTACGAAATCATCGTGAACAGTACCACGATTTACCCTGACTGATATCCATATACTAAAAAAGCGGGACTTTCCGGATAAGGGTTCTCCCGTAACCGGATTCCCGCCTATCCGTCCTGCCTGCACCATACACGGATTTTTCCTTCTTCTATCAGCCGCAGAAACACATCCGTCAGATATGGGTCAAACTGGGTATTTTTTCCTTTTTGCAGTTCTTTCACCGCATAGGAAAGCTGCATCGGTTCTTTATACGGCCTTTTGGCAGTCATCGTGTCAAAGCTGTCTGCAAGGGCAAGGCAGCGGCCTCCCAAAGGGATAGCCTCCCCGGCCAGGCCGGTGGGATAGCCTTTTCCGTCATATCGTTCGTGATGGGCTATTACGGCAGGAAGCACATAATTCATATCCGGAAGGAAGCGGATCATTTCCACCGCATTTTTCACGTGCTCTTTCATGACCGCGTATTCCTCTTCCGTAAGAAAACTCTGCTTTTTCAGAATATTCTCCGGAATGCCGATTTTTCCGATATCATGCAAAAGCCCTGCTTCCCGGATGATCTCCACTTCCTCCTCCTTCAGCTCCAGTGCCTGGGCAAGGGCTGTGGCATATTCCGATACCTTCAGGGAATGCCGGAAGGTGATCTGATCCTTTGCGTCTACTGCCGCCATCAGCGCATAAATCGTAGGAGCTATTTTTTCAAAGGAACTGCGGTAATAGCCTGAGCCCTCTCTGGGACGGTCTTCCTTCCTCCAGAGCGCAGTCTGGTTCTTCCCTCTTGTTTTCGCATAGTACACCGCACGGGCACAGCTTCCCAGCAAATCCTCCTTCGTCCCGATGTTGTCGGGATACAGGACAATGCCGCAGCTTACAGTGAGCTGGTGGATCACTTTATTTCTTTCCCGGCTGTCCAGTCTGATTTTTTCCCGGATACGCTCGGCCGTTTCCAGAGCCTCCGCTTCCGTCATCTGCTGTTCCAATAAAAGGAACTCATCCGCGCCAAACCGGTACAACTCACCCTCCGGGCTTTTCTCCTCACGGATGATGTCCGCCACAAACTGAAGCAGGGTATCGCTTCGCATATAGCCGTACATTTCATTGTAAAGTTTGAAATCATCCACATTGATATCAATCAAAGCCGCCTGACGAATGGTATTCCCCACATCCTCGCGGAGCCGCTTTAACAGATATCTGCGGTTATAAGCGCCGGTCACATCATCCGTCACAAAATTTTTCCAGGCCACCCTGGCATTCCATGCGTTTCTCAGCGCCAGCATTCCCAACGTACAAAGGAGACGCAGGTTCTTTCCTTCCTGCGGCTCCTTTTCCTCTTTTGTTTGGCAGGGTACTAGAAAGAAACCAAATTTTCTGCCTTCATAGATCATTTCACCGGCTATCTGTGCGCCGAAGGCTCGGCTAAGAAAGGGACTGTCTAACAGTTCCTCTTCCAGCTTTCCGGGAATGACGGGAAACCGGCCCGCAAGCCTTTTCTGTTCAAAAACAGAAGTATCCCCGTTCCGTATAAACAGCGCCAGACCCTCATACTGCGTCAGCCCGGCCGCCGTTTCCATCAGATGATCATAGATTTCGTCCACACGGGACGCATGCAATAATTGTTCCTGTAATCTGTCCAGGGGTTCCTGTTTCGCTGCCAAGTCTTTACTTTATTCCTTTTCTTCTATAGGATTGATAGAGATGCCCAGTTCCTCCAGCTGCTTTCCGTCAACTACATTCGGGGCCTCCGTCATCAGACAGGAAGCATCCTTTACCTTCGGGAATGCAATTACCTCACGGATACTGTCCGCTCCGGTGAGAAGCATAACCAGACGGTCCAGCCCGTAAGCCAGGCCCGCATGAGGCGGTACTCCATATTTGAAAGCATCCAGAAGGAATCCGAAACGCTCATATGCGCTCTCTTTGGTAAAGCCAAGCGCCTCAAACATCTGTTCCTGAATCTTGTCGTCGGAAATCCGGACGCTTCCGCCGCCCAGCTCCGTACCGTTCAATACAATATCGTATGCCTTTGCACGCACTTTTCCGGGATCTGTCTCCAGCATTGCCAAATCCTCTTCCATAGGCATGGTAAACGGATGATGCATCGCCATATAACGGTTTTCTTCTTCGCTCCACTCGAAAAGAGGGAATTCTGTAATCCAGAGGAAATGGAACTTGCTGCTGTCAATCAGGTTCATCTGTCTGCCCAGCTCCAGTCTCAGACCGCCCAACACATTCCAGACAACGGAATTCTTATCCGCTGCAAATAGCAGAAGATCGCCGGGTTCTCCCTCCATGGCATCCACAAGGGCCTTCAGCTGATCCTCCGTCATAAATTTAGCAAAGGAGGATTTATAGCTCCCGTCAGGAAGAACACACAGATAAGCAAGGCCTTTTGCACCATAGCCCTTTGCAAAATCCACAAGGGCGTCAATTTTCTTTCTGGGCATTTCCGCCTGCCCTTTGGCATTGATCCCCCGAACGGATCCTCCGTTTTCCAGGGCGGCGGTAAATACGCCGAAGCCGCAGCCGGCAACAACACCGGAAACATCCACCAGTTCCATTCCGAACCGGGTATCCGGCTTATCGGAACCAAAGCGGTCCATGGCTTCCTGCCAGGTCATCCGGGCAATAGGGAGCTGCACATCCAATCCGATCGCTTCCCGGCAGATATATTTCAGCAGTTTTTCATTCACTGCGATTACATCATCCACATCCACAAATGACAGTTCCATATCCACCTGGGTGAATTCCGGCTGTCTGTCCGCACGCAGATCTTCATCCCGGAAGCATCTGGCGATCTGGAAATAGCGATCATAGCCGGAGCACATCAGTAGCTGTTTGAAAATCTGGGGAGACTGGGGTAACGCATAGAAGTTTCCCGGATGCACACGGCTGGGAACCAGATAATCCCTTGCTCCCTCCGGTGTGGATTTGGTCAGCATGGGGGTTTCAATCTCAAGAAAACCTTCTTTAGACATGAATTCCCGGATTGCCATTGTTATTTTGCTCCGCAGAATGATCTTGCTCTGCAGATCCGGCCTTCTCAAATCCAGATAACGGTATTTCAGGCGCAGCTCTTCTTTTGTTTTGGACTCTTCCTCAATGGGAAACGGAGGGGTCAGCGCTTCGGATAAAATGCGTACCTTGGATGCCCTTACTTCGATTTCACCGGTTGCCAGGTTTTCATTAACCGCACCGGCTCTCTTTTCTACTTTACCCACAACCGCAACCACATATTCACTGCGCAGCTTCTCCGCCCTGGCAAAGCCTTCCGCCCCCGCGTCGCTCTCTTCAAAAATCACCTGGAGGATACCGGAACGATCTCTCATATCAACAAATATAATTCCGCCTTTATTTCTCTGCTTGGCCACCCATCCCATAACGGTAACGGTTTCTCCCACATTTGCCGCGGACAATTCCCCGCATCTGTGGGTTCTTTTCAGCCCTTTCATTGAATCAGCCATGATCTGTCTCCTTCGTCTTAAGATTTATTTTAAAGGGTTCTGGTAAAATTCCCTGAATTCCTCCCAGCCTTCCTTCATAAGCTGTTCCTTCTGGAACTTTTTGTTTTTATTCATCCGTGCCACCAGTACCTGGGTCCCCTTTGCCCGTTCTTCCTGGGCCTGGGCAATCACCTTGCACAGCTCGTCCCCGGACACTCCCTTTTCAATAAGGAACGCTGTTTTCCCGGGTTTTCCGGGAATCTGGAAACCATTTTCCATCAGGAGCAGGATAATCCGTTCAAACCCTATGGAAAAACCGCAGGCAGGAACATCATTGCCTGTAAATTTACCCACCATCTTATCATAACGGCCTCCGCCGCCGCAGCTTCCGCCGAACTCCGGGATCGCGATTTCAAATATCGTTCCTGTATAATAGGACATTCCGCGTACCAGGGTAGGATCAAAGATAATATCAAACTCCCCTGTCTTTGTTGCGCTGACGCTTTCCGTTATCTCACTTAGATTGTCAGCAATTTCCTCCTCCAGGACACCCGAAAGAATCTCCTTCAGATAACCCAGACCATCCGCAGCTTCCTCCAGCCCTCTGAACAGGCTCAGATATTTATCCGCGCATTCCTGGCTGAAGCCGCATTCAAGCAGTTCCTTTGCCACACCGTCCAGGCCGATTTTATCCATTTTATCCAGGATAATAAATACGTTATCAAAGCTTTCCTCCGGGAATCCGCTGTAAGACGCCATAGCCTTAAGAATCCGGCGATCATTGATGCGGATCTGGAAGTTTTTGAAACCAAGCTTGCCCAGCGTGGTGGTAGTTGCCAGAATCAGCTCGATTTCCGCCAAATTGGAGGGTTCCCCGAAAATATCGATATCACACTGCATAAACTGGCGGTAACGGCCCCTCTGGGGTCTGTCCGCACGCCACACATTTCCCATCTGCAGCGCCTTAAAAGGCGTGGGCAGCTGGCTGGCATTGTTGGAATAAAAGCGAACCAGAGGAACCGTCAAATCATAACGCAGGCCGCCGTCTACTAAATCAGCCTCTTCCTGTGCCGTTTCCAGATTCAGCTTTTCCCCTCTTTTCAATATCTTAAAAATCAGCTTTTCATTATCGCCGCCCTGCTTATTTGTCAGGTTTGCGATATTTTCCACACTGGGCGTTTCGATAGAGGTAAACCCGAATTTACCATATGTGTCCTTAATTACGCCAATCACATAATCTCTCAGCTGCATCTCAGCCGGCAGAATATCCTTCATTCCCGTTACCGGTTTCTTGTTTAATGCCATAATTATTTTCGTTCCTTTCCTGGTCCCGTTCTGTCCGGAACCTTCCACTTTAACTGTTTCCCGTCTGCCCTTCCTTTCCGCAGATCTTCTCCTGCGGGCAGCACAGCAAGTACACAGATCTGCTGGACAGCTACACCGATTTTACACTTTTTCCCTTTCTTTTTCAAGGAAAAGATCCGACTCCGCCTGTACTTCCGGAACAGTTCAGACGGCTCTTTGTGCCCTGCCGCATCCCGTCCCCTGTTTTTCCCCGGGGCGGTGGTGCTGCAAGGATTCCTGGAAGGGGCGTTTAAAAACGCCAGTCCTTACGCTGCGTCCTTTGCAGCGTTAGTACTGCTGCGTTTTTAGCCGAGCGGGAGCGGCCCCTGTAAGGAACCTTTCAGCACCACCGCCCCGGGGAAAAACAGGGGACGGGATACATCAGGGCTTCTTCCGGAGACGCTGCTCTACATCTGAAGAAGCCGGCGTTTTCTGTCTATCATTTCATCGATTTTTTCTATATAGAGAGCCACATCCTTTACGTTATCACAACGTTCTATCCTGCCGTCCGGGTATACTGCTTTGGAAATGGTTCCTGCACCCAACGCCATAATGGTCTGCTTCTCTTCCATAATAAGAATATTGTAGATTCCGTAATTTCCTTCCGTAGCATAGCCTACGTTTTCAAAATTACCTGACATATTTTTCTGACGGTACAGGTAATAAGGCTTCATCCCCATTTCTGCTGCGCCTTTGGCAGCAATTTCCATGGTTTCATCCGTATTATGGAGAGTCTCAAGACCGTTTTCTTCTATCCAGAGGCTCATTTTGGATGCCCGTTTGACAGCCAGGGAATGGACGGTGAGACTGTCGGGATGCAGTCTCTTAACAGCTTCTATCGTATGTTCCACATGCTCTTTCGTTTCCCCGGGAAGCCCCAGGATCAGATCCATATTAATATTGGTAAAGCCCTCTTTTCTGGCCAGGCGGAATGCTTCCTCCACCTGTTCCACCGAATGCCGCCTCCCGATCAGATCCAGGGTTCCCTGATTCATGGTCTGCGGATTTACCGAAATCCGGGTTACGCCATACTCCTTCATCACCCTAAGCTTATCACGGGTAATGCTGTCCGCGCGGCCGGCCTCTACGGTAAATTCTTTTACCGTGGTAAAATCAAAGGACTGCCTTACCTTTTTAAGAAGCCGCCTCATCTCTTCGGGTTCCAGTGTGGTGGGTGTTCCCCCTCCGATATAAACACTATCCAGGATCTTGTCCCTGCATGCTTCCCTGACAAAATCGATTTCTTTCTCCAACGCGGAAAGATATTCCCCCACTTTTGTTTTCCAGGAAAAAATAGGAAAAGAGGTAAAGGAGCAGTAAAGGCAGGTGGTAGGGCAGAAAGGGATGCCTATATACAGACTGTAGCCTTTGTCATAATGGATATCTTCCAATATCCGTTTTTCCCTCACGGCTATATCAATGGCGAGCAGCGCCTTTTCTTCACTGCAATAATAGGTCTCCTTCATATAATCCAGAATCTCCGCCTCTGTGGAAGGCTGCCCGGAACCCGTTCCTTTGTTCCCGCCAGCTGATCCGGACTCCAGAAACTGCATGGCAATCTTTGTGGGCCGGATTCCGGTCAGCGTACCCCAGGGCAGCTGTTTCCCCGTGTGTTGCGAAAGGACACGGTACAGCAGCTGTTTTAATTCATTCTTAACCACAGGCCGTTCCTCCGGCCTGCTCAGTTGGGCCTCATATTCCTTTCCCGACAGTTCCACCTGTATTGCTTTACTGCCAAACCGGATGAAAATCCGTGGATTATTCCCGTCCGATTCAAATTCCTTCGTTCCCTCTTCAAAAACCTTCACCGTCTCCGCCGGATAAAAGGCCTTTATGATGGAATGGATATCGTATTCAAATTGTGCTTTATTCAGCCTGACTGCCAGCATTTCGTGCTTTCCTTCCCAATTCGTAGATAAACATGAGTAAAACCAATCCAGCCTCCGCCGATTGGTTTGTACCGATGTTTCTGATAACAGATGCCGTCATCCCTCAGGATGAATCCCCCGCGGCAGTGTAAAGATGTAAGAATACATCTGTTTAGCCCGCCGCCTGAGGGAATAATGTATAGACATCCCCTTGTATTTTATCATCAAAATAGTCTTTTACGTCAAGAATGGCCTTCCATTTTTCTGCTGTGAGCGTTTTACTGGCAGTAGGGATTATATTTCTTTTCATCCTCAATCGTGGTTTGATCCCCATGTCCGGGATATACGGTTACATCTCCGGGAAGCACCAGCAGTTTTTCCTTGATGGATCGTACCAGGCTGCTCATGCTGCCGGTAGGGAAATCCGTTCTTCCCACGGATCCCTCGAACAGAGTATCACCGGAAAGCAGAATTTTTTCTTCTTCCATATAGTAGCAGCAGCTTCCTTTGGTATGGCCCGGTGTTGCAAGAAGCTTGAAACGCATTCCGGCAAGTTCGAGGAGTTCTCCGTCCTCCAGATAGTAATCAGGAACGACGGTTTCCGGCCTTCCGGCCTGATCCGATACATTCATGGCCGCGTTTTCGCATACCTCTTTTTCCTGTTCATAGGCATAGATGGGAGCACCTGACAGCTTACGTAGTTCATTGGCCCCCCAGATATGATCGAAATGGCCGTGGGTCAGCAGAATGGCAGATACATGAAAGCCTTTCCCTTTCAGGGCTTCATAAATCTGCCTTCCCTGGTCTGCCGGATCCACCAGAACCACATCCGTTTCTTTCCCGGCACAAGCTTCGGCCCCTGTTCCGGGATTTTGTGATTCTTGATACACAAAGTAACAATTGGTCTGGCACATGCTGAGTACCATGCGCCCTATTTTTATATTCGCCATGTATTTAACTTCTTTCTATATCAATTATGCTGTCTATTGTCCGGATCTTGTCAATAATACGGATAAGTTCATCTCTGCTGCCGATTTCAAAGGAAGCGGACAAAGTGGCCATTCCCTGTTTATTGGTCCTTGTGTTCATAGAGAGGATATCGATGTTCTTCTCCGTAAGGGCCCTGGAGATATCCGCCAGCAGGCCGCTGCGGTTATTGGCGTAAATATTGATTTCCGCCAGATATTTTTCGCCTGCCCTGTTATCCGGGGAAGCCTCCCATTCCGCATCAATCAGTCTCGCCCGTTCCCCTTCCGGCAGATTGATGACATTCACGCAATCTGTCCTGTGAATGGAAATGCCTCTTCCCCTGGTAACAAAACCGATAATTTCATCGCCCGGGACCGGGGAACAGCACTTGGAAAAACGTACCGCAACGTCATGGATCCCTTTGACCACAATACCGTTCTTGCTCTTTGCGCGGGGAAGCATCTGCCTTGTCTGGGCGTTTTCCGCCACGTTGGCAAGTACCTCCTCATTACTCAGCACTTTGGGATGATCCTTGTCGTACAGCTCCTGCATACGGTTGATGATCTGGCCTTCCTTCAACCCGCCGTGGCCAACGGCTGCCAAAAGGGACTCCCAGTCCTTAAAACCATATTTTTTCATCTGGGCCTCCATATAAGGAGGCTTCATGATATCGGAAATGTTCACGCTTTTGGCTTTACAGTAGGCGTTCAGCATTTCCTTTCCTTTTATGATATTTTCTTCCTTGAATTCGTTCTTAAACCACTGGTTGATTTTGTTTTTGGCCTGTGTGCTCTTTACCAGATTCAGCCAGTCACGGCTGGGGCCTTTGGAATTCTGGGAAGTGAGGATCTCTATCCGGTCGCCGTTCTGGATTTCATAATCAATGGTGACAAGCTTGCCGTTTACCCTGGCTCCTATCATCTTGTTTCCCACGGCAGTATGCACGCTGTAGGCAAAGTCAATGGGGGTGCTGCCCGCCGGCAGGGTTTTCACGTCGCCGGTAGGGGTAAAGCAGTAAACGCTGTCGGAAAACAGATCCAAATCGCTTTTCAGCAGATTCATGAATTCCTTATTGTCGGACATATCTCTCTGCCATTCCAGAATCTGGCGCAGCCAGGCAAGCTTCTCTTCTTCCTGGGCCGCAACCTTCTTGCCGTCAGAGGCTTCTTTGTATTTCCAATGGGCGGCAATACCAAACTCCGCCGCCTTATGCATTTCCATGGTACGGATTTGGATTTCGAAAGGCTGGCCGGAACTGCCGATTACCGTGGTATGCAAAGACTGGTACATATTGGCCTTCGGCATGGCAATATAGTCCTTGAAGCGGCCGGGTATGGGTTTATACATTTCATGGATGACGCCCAGGGCCGCATAGCAGTCCTTTACTGAATCCACAATGATACGCACGGCAAATAAATCGTAAATCTGATCCAGCGTTTTACTCTGGTTTTTCATTTTTTTGTAGATGCTGAAAAAATGCTTCACACGTCCGTCAATCTGGGACTTGATGCCCGCATTTTTCATGTGTTCCGTCACTTCATCCACGATCTGCTGGATGTACTCTTCCCTCTCGCTTCTGCGGACGGCTATTTTATCCACCAGATCATAGTAGACATCCGGCTCCAGATATTTCAGGGAAAGGTCATCCAGCTCCACCTTGATTTTGGATATGCCCAGACGCTGGGCGATAGGCGCATAGATTTCCATGGTTTCCCTGGCTATTTTCTGCTGTTTGGCCGGAGGCTGATATTTCAGGGTTCTCATATTATGGAGACGGTCAGCCAGCTTTATCATGATAACCCGGATATCCTTTGCCATGGCAAGGAACATTTTACGCAGGTTCTCCGCCTGCATTTCCTGCTGATCCGCCGTTTTATTATCCCCGTTGCCCTTGTCACTGGGAAAATTGATTTGCTGCAGCTTGGTAACGCCGTCCACCAGCAGGGCGACATCCGGCCCGAATTCCTTTTCGATCTCTTCTTCGGTCATGATGGTATCTTCCACCACATCGTGAAGAAGCCCCGCTTCAATCGTTTCCTTATCCAGCTCCAAATCCGCAAGGATAATGGCGACACATAAGGGATGGATGATATAAGGCTCCCCGGACTTGCGCACCTGCCCTTCATGGGCGGCGTAAGCAATCTTATAGGCCTTCTCTATCATGGAAATATCGTCCGACGGATGATATCTGCGCACACGGGAAATAAGGTCCTGATAAAGCTCCTCAGGACTTAAATATTCTTTCATGGCTTCGATCCGTCCGTCGTCAAGAACCAGGCCCCTGCCTTTCTTTCTCTGTCCGCGGACCAGACTGCCGCCGCCCTCATACACAATTTTACTTTTTTCTTCCGGCAGCACGGCCGTTTCTATGGGAGCTTCGGCCTGCACCTTATCCGTTGTCTTTTCATCCGTCATATTCATATATCATCACCGGCGCTGCGTTTTATATTGATCTGGTTACTGGATTCCGGAGAATGTGGGACACAGTTTCCTGCCGCCACACTCCCTGCCCCTGCTGTCTTACTTCCCTTCAAAACAAATGGCGGATTCCAGACGGTATCCTGCCAGCTTTTCCCGTCCCTTCAAGCCCGCAAGCTCCATAAGGACAACGACTCCGACTACTTCGCCGCCCAGTTCTTCCACCAGGCGGATCATCGCCTCCGTGGTACCGCCGGTAGCGATAAGGTCATCCACAATCAGAATTTTCTGACCGGGACGGATAGCATCCTTGTGAATCTCTATAACAGCAGTGCCATACTCCAGATCATACTCCATGGAAGCGGTTTCACAGGGAAGCTTTCCCTTTTTCCGGATAAGTACGAAGGGTTTATGATTATTGTATGCAATAGGTGTTCCGAAAATAAACCCTCTGGATTCCGGCCCCACTACCACGTCAAATTCCAGATCATCTATCAGTTCCTGCATGGTATCAATAGCCAGATGCAGGCCGTCCGCATCCTGCAGGACACTGGTTACGTCCCTGAACATAACTCCTTCCTCCGGGAAATCCGGGATACATCTCACATACTCTTCCAGTTTCTTCATGGCGCTTCTCCTTCTGGTCATTTTTCCCTAAAAAACTATATTTTATTATATTATTTCTCCCCAGATAAGTCAACCGACCAAAATGTCCGTATTTGCCTGCTTATCAATGGGCCGACTGATCTATTACCATCCAAGGGTCATATTTCCATAGAGAAGGTCTTTTATGACGCCGAAAAATTCCCGCACCATATTGTTGGCCTGCATGGCGGTATCCGAAGGGGCGGCCAGGCCATAGACGGTGGAATATCCCTGACTGGCAGCCAGTCTGGTGCTGCGGTATACGTGAAAGTTATTGGTTACGATTCCTACGGAAGCCTCCTCCGGAATCAGGCTGCGGGAATACTCCAGGTTTTCTTTGGTATTGGTGGATCGATCCTCCAGCAGGATTCTGTCCGGTGCAATTCCCTTTGCGGTCAGATAGTCATACATTCCCTGCGCCTCGCTCACCGGTTCATTGCTCCCCTTTCCGCCTGACACCACCACGAGCGTCCCTTCGTTTTCCACCAGATAAGCGGCCGCCGTATCCAGCCGCAGCGCCAGGGCCTTGCTCGGTCCGCTCTCCCGCATCTGTGCACCGAGTACGATCAGATAATCCAGATCCGGCACGCCCTTACTGGAAAATCTGCTGATCAGCAGTCCCTCCACAAACAGGAACACCGCCGCCCCCAGAAGTACGACAGCGATCATCAGCTTCCGCATTCCTCCCGGAAGCTGCAGCCATACACCATGCTGGTATAACCAGGCCAGGGCGAGGAAACCGGTTCCCGCTATCCCCCATATAAGGAAAAACCAGGAGCCGTAAACACCGGAAATAAGTATTCCCGCGCAATAAAGCAGACAAAGAATTCCCAAAGCAATTAATACATATGCCATTTTTTTCATGATCCCTCTCTTTTTATCCCGTTTTGTATGATTGTATCAAAATGTCATTTCATAAATATATGGTCCAGATTGTAACTATGAAGGTACTGGATAATTACTATAGACTTAATTATTCTAACATAAAAGCTCCGTTTTTGTCTCCTTTTGTCGAAATATTACGTTCTCTGCCAGATTGCCCGGCATCGGAAAGGGTGATACCATAAGTTTAAGATATTGACAGAAAGCCGGTGGAAACCAACGAATGAAAAAAGAATGGGATTTAAATTCACAAAAGCTGGGAATTCTGCTCCAGAATTTTGCAGACATGATATGGGAATATGATACACAAACGCACGCCCTGTTTCCGGAACCGGAGGCAGCACGGCGCTGCGGGCTTCCTGACAGGATTCCAAACGGCGCACAGGGTCTTATTGATGCCGGCCTGCTTCATCCGGATTATCTTCCCGCCCTTTCCCATCTGTTTCATTCGCTGGAAATCCAGGACTGTACCCTTACCGCCGAACTTCTGGCCCGGCTTGGTACGTGCAGGGATTATCACTGGTACCGTGCGGTTTTTACTTCCTTTGCGGATTGTGTTTCCGGACAGATGCAGGCAGTCGGTTTTTTCCAGGACATTGACTATGAGGTGCATCAAAGGCTGAAGCTCCAGCATCTCGCCAACATGGACAGCCATACCGGAATTTATAACGCCGCCGCAGGCAGACAGCTGATCCAGAATAATCTCATGCAGCAAAGCCCTTCCACACGCAATGCCATGTTTGTATTCGATATCGACAACTTTAAAGTTATTAACGATACCTACGGCCATTGCCAGGGCGATGAGATTCTGCATCATTTTGCCACCATACTGCGCTGTGTATGCCGGAAAACGGACACGGTGTACCGGATAGGAGGAGACGAATTCGGGCTTTTCGCTTACAATACGGAGGATGAAAATCTGGTACAGAGAATTTGTTCCGAAATCCTCCGCCGAACCAGGGAATTAAGTGAGAACTGTATTCCTGTAAGCGTCAGTATCGGGGCCGCCGTCAATAAAGAGTATGCCCCTTCCTATTTTGATTATTACCGGGCGGCCGATAAGGCCATGTATCAGGCAAAGGAAAATGGAAAAGGTAATTTCGTAACCTGTTGTTTTTAAGGCTTCCGCCGCGGCGGAAGCTTTTTTTATGACGGCCGTATTGCCCGCGGTAATAAAAACTGCGGCCGTAATCAAACGGCCGCAGCATAATAAGGTTCTGTTTTATAATATATGATATCTGCCTGTAACAATCCGGACCTGTCTGTGCTGTTACGTCTTCTTACATCATTCCCATTCCGCCTGCTCCGGCAGGTGCAGGGGGCAGATCTTCTTTAATATCTGCAACAACAGTTTCTGTGGTCAGCAGCGTGGAAGCAACGCTTGTTGCATTCTGCAGTGCGCTTCTGGTAACTTTGGCAGGATCCAGGATCCCTGCGTCAACCATGTTCACATACTCTTCCTTCAGAGCATCGAAGCCCATGCCAACTTCCATTTCTTTTACCTTGTTGATGATAACACTGCCTTCCAGTCCTGCATTGGCAGCAATGTGGAACAGAGGTGCTTCCAGAGCTTTCAGAACGATTCTTGCACCGGTCTTTTCGTCTCCGTCCATACCCTCAGCCAGTTTGGAAACATCCTTGCATGCGTGGATATAAGCAGATCCGCCGCCTGCGATGATACCTTCCTCCACTGCAGCTCTTGTTGCAGCCAGGGCATCTTCCATACGAAGCTTGGCTTCCTTCATTTCTGTTTCTGTTGCAGCACCGACACGGATAACCGCTACGCCGCCTGCCAGCTTGGCAAGTCTTTCCTGAAGCTTCTCTCTGTCAAAATCAGAGGTGGTTTCTTCAATCTGCATTTTGATCTGGGCGATTCTTGCCTGGATTTCATCCTTGCTTCCTTCGCCGTCCACGATAACGGTATTTTCCTTCTGAACCTTAACGGATTTAGCACGTCCCAGATCCATAAGCTGTGTTTCTTTCAGATCCAGACCCAGTTCTTCACTGATTACCTTGCCGCCGGTCAGAATTGCGATATCCTGCAGCATTTCTTTTCTTCTGTCGCCGTAACCGGGAGCCTTAACAGCCACCACATTGAAGGTACCGCGCAGTTTATTTACAATCAGAGTCGTAAGGGCTTCGCCTTCAACATCTTCTGCGATGATTAACAGCTTGGCGCCGCTCTGTACCACCTGCTCCAGCAGAGGAAGGATTTCCTGGATATTGGAGATCTTCTTATCGGTGATGAGGATATAAGGGTTCTCCAGATTTGCTTCCATTTTGTCCATATCGGTGCACATATAAGCGGAAACATATCCTCTGTCAAACTGCATACCTTCTACCAGATCCAGTTCTGTCATCATAGTCTTGCTTTCTTCGATGGTGATGACACCGTCTCCGGAAACCTTTTCCATAGCGTCTGCAACCATGGTTCCCACTTCATCATCGCCTGCGGAAATGGAGGCAACTCTTGCAATGTGCTCCTTGCCGTTAATTTTGGAGCTCATCTTAGCGATCGCTTCCACTGCGCATTCAGTAGCTTTCTTCATACCTTTTCTCAGGATGATAGGGTTCGCTCCTGCTGCCAGGTTTTTCATTCCTTCATTAACCATTGCCTGTGCCAGTACGGTTGCTGTTGTGGTACCGTCACCTGCCACATCGTTCGTCTTGGTTGCCACTTCCTTTACCAGCTGTGCCCCCATGTTTTCAAAGGCATCCTTCAGTTCGATTTCTTTTGCGATGGTTACACCGTCATTGGTAATAAGGGGTGCGCCGTAGGATTTGTCAAGAACTACGTTCCTTCCTTTCGGTCCAAGGGTCACTCTGACGGTATCTGCTAACTGATCTACTCCGGATTCCAGAGCCGCGCGGGCTTCTGCACCGTATTTAATTTCTTTTGCCATGATTTAAACGCCTCCTGATTATAAATTTAATTTGCTTTCTTCTTATTCAATTACTGCAAGGATATCGGACTGCTTCACAATGATGTATTCCTGGTCGTCATCCAGCTTTACTTCGGTTCCGGCATATTTGGAGTAAATAACCTTGTCTCCGGCCTTTACTTCCATTTTAATTTCTTTGCCGTCCACCATTCCGCCAGGCCCTACTGCAATAACTTCCGCCTGCTGAGGTTTTTCCTTGTTCTGTCCGGGAAGAACAATTCCGGATTTTGTGGTCTCTTCCGCTTCTAACTGCTTCAAAACGATTCTGTCACCTAAAGGTACTAATTTCATAAAAATGCCTCCTTAATGAATTCTTTCTTACACCGGTATTTTTGTTGTTAGCACTCATCTTTATCGAGTGCTAAACACTATACATATATTATGTTTTTGGGTTATTTTATGCAACGCCCTTCACAAGACTAAATGCTTTTCTTTCTAATAATATCTCATGTTATCTCTTTTTTTCTCTCGTTTTCTCAATTTTATGGTTTTTTATAAATTTATTATAAACAATTTAATGCTCCTGATACATAAAAAAGCAACCGTCAAAGCAGGTAAAACTCTTTGGCGATTGCTTTTCCCCATTGTCAGAGAGAAAGCTTGCTCACGGCTTCGTCGTCGTTTTTGTCCCCGTCTCCCTGAAACCGGCTTATTGGTACAGGGAAAAGGCGCATACATGGCTTTCCTGGTTCTTTCCTTACTAAGCCAGCCCTTTTTCCAGCCGTTCCCGGTAACCGGGACTGTTTTTCTCATCGAATTTATCCCGGAACATTTCATATTCCGCTTCGGAAAAGCACTGGTAAAAATCTTCTTCCACACTCAGCCTGGTTACCATACCAATCGCAACCGAAGGGGCCAGCACAGCGTCCTCGTATACCTGACAGGCTTCTTTGATCCGTCTGCAGTAGTCCCGGGCTTCTCCTTCCTCCGGAGCTTCTATTACTATATAGAAGACATCTCCGTCCACACGCCCTATGAGATACTCCGGCTTTGCTTCTTTTTTCAGGATATCGGCAACAATGCGGATGAGCCTGTCGCTTTCTTCATCGCCGAAATGGCCGTTAGCAAACTTCCAGTCATTGATGTTCACGCAAATCAGGGCATTGGGCGCCGTACCTGTTTCTTTGAGCCGGGTAAGCCTTGCGTCAAAATAGGTTCTGCCAAGAAGCCCTGTCAGCGTATCCACATGCTCCCCATGTTTTGCCTGATACCGGTCTTTTTCCAGCGCCTCTTCCAACTCATCCGCGTAAATGGCGGTCTCCCGGAACCGGTACTGCTTTTCCCCGAGTGAGGAAAAAAGAGCGGCCAAATCATCCAGGACAGCCTCCACGGCCTGTTCGTTATCCGCCCCTGCCGGTTTGGCATACAGATGGCCCACCGTCCTGTCCGCCACACGGATTTTCCGCCCCGGATCCGAAACCACATCCGGCAGGAAGGCGGCAAAGTCCCCTGCTGAAACTGCCTTTTCCCCATGCCGCTGCGTTAAAAGCAGCTCCACACCCAGCGCAGTGCGCAGATTCCGGAAACTCTTCTGTATCTTCTCCAAATCATACAGGTTTTCCAGTCTGTAATTTTTTATATTTTCCCGTAACCTTTTTTCCAATGGAACCGAACCGTATGCCATACCCCTTGTCCTTCCTCACCTTCAGATTTTCTTTGCGAAACGGCTTTCCGGGGCTATTCCGCCTCCGTTCTCCAGCCAGGATCATTATACTTTTTTTCCCGCCTTTTGTCCAGTTCCGGGTAATAGCTGCGGCACGGGAAAAAGCGGATCTATAACAATCATCCCATATGTGATATAATAAGAAAACCGTGCAAAAATGGCCGATAACCAAATACCGTTTTGTCTGCCTGCCGGAAGATTGGAGGTCTATGGATACTTATTCCGAACCTGTTATTGCCACGCTGGAATTTCTAAAACAGGAATTCCATAAAAGTCCCTATTTTCAGGAGCATCCTTCCGAAAGGGAATACCGTTTCAACCATACGATGCGTGTTGCAAATCTCGGGATCCGCATTGCAAAGGGGGAAGGCTTTAATATAGAAGCCATGGTTCTGGGATGCCTGCTGCATGATATCTCATATCGTGACGCCTTCACCTGCGAGGAGGACTGGCTCAGACACGGCAGAAGCTCCGCCCGTATTGCCCGGGATTTCCTCACATCCCTTGCTCTTCCCCAGTCCCGGATTGAAGAAATATGTATAGGCATCGCCACTCATGTTGACGGTAAAGCAGATTTACCCGTTGAAACCACTGCTTTTACAGACAGCATCTCCGATGCTGATAATCTGGATCGTCTTGATGCCTACCGTACCTATGAAATGCTGGAATATGCCCATTTCCGGGACATGAAGCTGGCCGAGCAGAAAAGCTGGCTGAATAAAGAAATAGAAAATCTCGGGTCCTGGGAAGCCGAAGGATTTTCGACGCCCACAGCGGATCGTATCATGCACGAACGTATGCAGAAAAGACGGGATTTTTACCTGCAGTTACTGGAACAGCTGGATAACAGTTCTCATCTTAATTTATAAACGCAAATATCGCAGGTCATGCCAGGAGGAATTATGTCCATTAATGAACAGAAAACTATCCCCATAAACGGAGTCCATCAATATGTATCTATCCGCTCGGAAAAGGAAAACGCCCCTCTGCTTCTCTATCTGCACGGGGGACCGGGGGATGCGGCGCTCCCCCTGGTTCTGAAGTATAACAGTGCCCTGGAACAAACATTTACCGTTGTGATCTGGGAACAGCGGGGCGCCGGAAAATCCTACTATAAATTCAGGCCGGGAGAAGATATCACCATGGCTCTCTTTGAGCAGGATCTCCATACGCTCATCCAATGGCTGCTGGAACGGTTTCATCAGGATAAGCTCTATTTAGTCGGCCATTCCTGGGGAAGCGTGCTCGGGCTTACCTATATCAGCCGGCACCCGGAAACCGTGCACACCTATATTGGCTGCGGACAGGTAGTGAATATGCAAAAATCCTGCCGGGAAGCTTACGATTACGCTCTTGCCCATGCAGAAGGGAAGGATTTGGAACGTCTCAAGCGGACGGACTGTACCTATACCGGTGAGGAATGGTTAAAGGATCTGCTTTTTGTCACCGGGCTGGTGGTTAAATATAAGGGTTCCCTTTATGGGAAAACAAACTACAATACCCTGATAATGCCATTCCTGCTGTCCCGCTATTACACCCCGGCCGACTTGCTCCGCCGTCAGAAGGGCAGCCTGCAGGCTATCCAATTTCTGTGGCAGGAACTGATGGGAACAGATTTTGAAGGCTGCCGGAAATATGCCGTTCCTGTCTGTTTTATAGAAGGAAGGCATGACAGCCATGTATCCTCTTCTCTGGCAAGGAAATACTATGACAGCCTGGAATCCGAAAAAGAATTCTACTGGTTTGAAAATTCCTGCCATTTTCCCCAATGGAGTGAAAGCGGGAAATTCAACCGTATTCTTGCCTCGTTAACCGAATAGTCCGAAAAAGAGCAGACGTCATTACGCCTGCTCCTCTACATAATCCATATAATCAGCCTCGTCTGCAAAAAGCATGTACTTTCCGTTTACGCATCCCATGTAACCTTCCCCAACATAAAATCCTTTCATACCGCGGCTCCTTTCTGCTGTCCTTAAACCAACCTAACTGTTTCCGTTACCTCTGTCAGGCTCCTGCGAGCCCTTCGATGGTTTAAGAATAGCATATAAAGAGTCCGATAATTAGGACTTTCCCTTATGTTTTGGCAGCAAATCCGGCTTTATTCCCGGATATGGGGCTAATAATCCCGAAGCACGAGCTCTGTAATTCCTGGATTGACACCTCCCTGTACACGAATGACCTTCGGCTCCCTGCCATAGCTGTAATCCTCCAGAAGCATGCTTTTGATACCGGTTCCGCCGTGAAAACCGTGGATAACCCGCAGCCTGTATACGCTGCCGTCCGCCCTTTTCAGGGCGTTTTCCACCTCCTGCTTCGCCTGCAGGACATTTTTCCCATGAAGATCCAGTTCCATTATACCTGCGTACATTCCCCGGCCTCCTTTCAATCCCGTCCGCCGGTAAACTTTTTCTTCATCCGGTACATCCCCCACTGAACCCAAAACAGCAGCAGGATATAAAGTATGACAAGCAGTATACTGACATAACCGCCGGAAAGCGCCAGGCTCAGATATATGCCCAGCCACATGACCAGAAGTGCGCTGATGATAATCCCCAGACGTTTCCACCGTTTCAAAAGCTCTTCTATGGACTGCGTATCCGTATAAATTTCATACTCCGCTTCCGGCATTCCTGGCACATATTTTTTCTTAAAATATATCCAGCCGTTAAAGGTATTGCCGGCAAATTCCCAGCCCTGCGCTTCAAACAGCTCCAGATATCTTCCTTTTTCCTCCTCGGTACGGATAGCATCCGGATTATAGTCAATCCGGTGTCGGTAAACTACCTCAGGCTGTTTTGTGTAAATACTGAAAAAACACCCGCCTTTTATCAGCTGCCATCCCTTTTCGGACATTCTGTCCAGATGTGCTTCCTCTTTGTCATAATTCCATGCCATATATCCCCGGAACGATATTTTCGTATCCATAATTCAATCCTCCTGTCTGAATACTGCCTGCAATTCCTGACTGCCGAGCACCTTTTCCGCACTTTCCAAAAGCCCTTTCAGCCGCAGGATCTCTTCCTCGAGTGCGCCTTTTCCGGCAGGGGTAAGGACATACAGCTTCTTTCTCATACCCTGGCCCCGATACTGTAAAATCCGGGTATCTGCCGGTTCTTCCTCCGTTTCCATAATCCAGCCCTTTTTTATCATGTTGCTGACGGCTCCATACATGGTTCCCGATCCTATTTTCACACGTCCCACGGACAGGCGGCCCGCTTCCTGCATAATACCATAGCCATGATTGGCATGGCCGCAAAGACACAATAGTATGTAAAAATAGCTTTCTGTCAGCGGTTCTTTCTTTGGCTCCATATGCCCTTTCCTTTCTCCCAATATATCGCCGCCCGCTATGTCGTCGTCCGATATACTTGTTTTTTATATCGTATCACGACATATGTCGGATGTCAACATATTTGTAATTTCCATACTATTTTTCAAGAATGGCTTGCAAATTCCCTGTTTTTCTGTAAAATAGGTAAAGATGACGAAACAGTGCCGGTATAATACAGTTATGACCGCCGCGTTTTATGGAGGAGTTTTCAAAATGATTAGTGCAAGCAATGTGACCCTGCGTCTCGGGAAAAAGGCGCTTTTTGAAGAAGTTAATATTAAGTTTACGGAAGGAAACTGTTATGGTCTAATCGGTGCAAACGGCGCCGGCAAGTCCACCTTCTTAAAAATCCTTTCCGGTGTGCTGGAGCCTACCAACGGTGACGTGATAATCACTCCCGGCCAGCGTCTTTCCGTGCTGGAACAGGATCATTTCAAATATGATGATTTTACGGTTCTGGACACTGTAATTATGGGAAATGCGCGCCTTTATGAAATCATGAAGGAAAAGGACGCAATCTATGCCAAAGAGGATTTCAGCGATGAGGATGGCATCCGTGCCAGCGAACTGGAAGGGGAATTCGCCGAGATGGACGGCTGGGAAGCGGAGTCCAATGCCGCAAGCCTTCTGAACGGCCTTGGCGTGGAAACCGATTTCCACTATTCCCTGATGAAGGATTTAAACGGCAGTCAAAAGGTGAAGGTACTCCTTGCCAAAGCGCTTTTCGGCAACCCGGACATCCTGCTTCTGGATGAACCTACCAACCATCTGGATCTGGATGCTATCGCCTGGCTGGAGGAGTTCCTCATCAATTTTGAAAATACGGTGATTGTTGTTTCCCATGACCGTTACTTCCTGAATAAGGTATGTACCCATATTGCAGATATTGATTATGGCAAGATCCAACTCTACGCGGGCAACTATGATTTCTGGTATGAATCCAGCCAGCTGCTCATCAAGCAGATGAAGGAAGCTAATAAAAAGAAGGAAGAAAAAATCAAGGAGCTGCAGGATTTTATTTCCCGTTTCTCCGCCAATGCTTCCAAATCCAAACAGGCTACCTCCAGGAAAAAGGCGCTGGAAAAAATTGAGCTTGATGAAATCAAGCCTTCCAGCAGAAAATATCCGTATATCGATTTCCGCCCCGACAGGGAAATAGGGAACGAAGTGCTTACCGTTGAAGGAATTTCCAAAACCATTAACGGGGAAAAGGTGCTGAACAATATATCCTTTATTGTGGGACATAACGATAAAATTGCTTTTGTCGGAAGTACCGAGCTTGCCAAAACCACCCTTTTCCAAATCCTCATGGGTGAAATGGAACCGGATGAAGGAAGCTTTAAGTGGGGTGTTACCACCTCACAGGCTTATTTTCCCAAGGACAGCACCAGGGAATTTGACAACGATTATACTATCGCCGACTGGCTTATGGGATATTCCCCTGTGGACGATATCACATATGTCCGCGGTTTTCTGGGACGTATGCTTTTTGCAGGAGAAGACGGCGTGAAGAAGGTCCGTATCCTTTCCGGTGGTGAAAAGGTCCGCTGTCTCCTATCCAAAATGATGATTTCCGGGGCCAACTGCCTGATTCTGGATGAACCGACCAACCATCTGGATATGGAATCCATTACCGCCCTTAACAACGGACTCATCAAATACCCCGGTGTGGCCATCTTCGCCTGCCGTGACCACCAGTTTGTGCAGACTACGGCCAACCGTATTATGGAAATACTTCCGGACGGAACCTTACTTGATAAAATTACTACCTATGACGAATATCTGGAAAGCGATGCTATGGCAAGAAAACGTACCGTTTATACTGCCAACAAGGAAGACGACGAAAATTAATTCTGAGAGGGGAAAGCTGCCGTCCTGTACGGAATGCTTTCCCTTTTGTAACGGTTCAGCACTTTTACGGTTACAGAAAATGAGGTTATCAGCATGCATATTGTAGACTTACATGTTCATTCCGACAAATCAGACGGCAGCCTGTCTCCGTCCCGGCTGGTGGATCTGGCAAAGGAAAAAGGGCTGGATGCGTTCGCCCTCACCGATCACGATACCATTGACGGGCTTGAGGAAGCCATCCGTTATAATGCCGCCGCGGAACATGCCACGGGAACCGGTCCCGTGAGCGCTGCTTCCGAAAATCCCGTTTCCGCCAAACATCTGGAAATCATCCCCGGCATTGAATTGTCTACCGAATATATGGGAAAGGATATTCATATCCTGGGTCTGTTTATTGACTATCACATGCCGGTATTCCAACAGCAGATCCGGGCATTTGTGGATTCCCGCATCCTCCGGAATGAGAAAATGTGCCGCTTACTGCAGGAGGCCGGTATCGACATCACTTTTGAAAAGCTTCAGGAGGCTTTTCCCGGATCTGTTATCACCCGGGGACACTACGCCAGATATCTTCTGGATCACGGCTATATCCGAAGCCTCCCCGAAGCCTTCGAAAGATATGTGGGCGATCGCTGCAAATACTTTGTCCCCCGGGAAAAAGTGACACCGGAACAGGCGGTACGCCTTATCCTCGATGCAAAGGGGCTCCCCATCCTGGCACACCCCACGCTTTACCACATGGGAAAGGATGCCCTGCAGAAGCTGACAATGCGGCTGAAGGAGGCGGGGCTTGTCGGTATAGAAGCCGTATATTCGACCTATTCCGTCAAAGAAGAACGGGAAATGAAACGGCTGGCGGAAAGAAACCAACTGCTCATCAGCGGCGGCTCCGACTTCCATGGGAAAAGCAAGCCTGGGCTGGAAATGGCTACCGGCTACGGCGGTCTCCGGATTCCTGCCGACATCCTGGAAGCACTGCGCCAGAAACGAAAGGAATTATTTGATGAATAAAGAATGCATTTCTCCTAAAATCTTATTTACCGATATGGACGGAACCCTGCTGTTGGACAACAGCACCGTCTCCCCCGAAATGAAAACAGTCCTGGACCGTCTGACACAAGCCGGCCACAGGCTGGTACTCACCTCCGGCCGGCCCCTGGACAGCATCCTGGAGGTGATGGAGGCGGCCGGATTATTTTATCCGGGCACTCTGATCATTTCCAACAACGGAAGCCTTATTTATGACTGCTCTGCCCGTGCGCCCCTGATGGAAAAAACAGTAGCCTTTCCTATAGCCGCCGATATTATGGCTATGGCAAAAGAAAAAGGGATTCATTCCCAGACCTACACCGCACATGAAATCGTATGTGAAAGGGAGGATGAGGAGGTCATCCATTACCGGAAACGAATCCATATGCCCCTTGTCACCGCTGCGGATGTGCTCTCCGTATTGCAGCGGCCGCCTTATAAGGTCCATTGTATCCATCTCACCGACAAAACCTTGCTTGAAGCCTTAAAAAAAGAGGTGGAATTAAAGTACGGCGGGGTAATTACGGCTCAGTTTTCCAATGATCAATATCTGGAATTTTACAGCCGCGAAGCCGGCAAAGGAAACGCCATTCTGGAGGTATGCCGTCATTTCGGCATTCCGTCCGCCGACAGCGTCGCCGCAGGCGATGCCCCCAACGACATCTCCATGCTCCTGGCGGCCGGCACAGGGGTGGCCATGGCTAACGCAGACCCGTGTGTGAAAGAAGCTGCCGATTTCGTCACGTCCCTGGATAACGGGCATAACGGACTGATCGAAGCAATCGAAAAATTCATCCTGTGCTGACCCGTCCCGGTAATGCCGGAAAAAAGGAAGCCGTTTCAACCGGGGATTTGCCCGCGTGTTGAAACGGCTTCCTTGCTGTTACCTATAACATACGGATAACTCGCAGAACGTGCCTAATGTTGTTTACTCCCCATTCTCCTGCAGCACTTTTTCTTCTTTTGCCGCTTTTTCCCGCAGGACGCGTTTCAGCCGGTCATACAGAACCTTTCCCGCTATCGGGATAAATAGCATTCCCGCCATGTATACCAGGGTTTTCAGCACACCCGGCAGACTGTCCAGAAAGGTCATCTTCGGCAGAAGGGCGTCCAGAATCAGGGTATGGTATAAAAAGATATAAAGCGTATATCTGCCTATATACTGCATAAGCTGCAGAATCCGGTTCATTCCTTTTTTGTTCCAGAGAATCAGGAAGGAAACTCCTGCAAACAAAAAGAGTACGACGGCAAAGGAATATACCATCAGCGTAATGCCGGGAGGATTTACCCGCAGCAGCCATCCGAACATGGACTCATCCCAGGCAAAACGGTCCCGGAGAAGAAAGCCAAGGGAAGCTGCCAGGAAAACACCGGCTCCCAGGGACGCGATTCCCGCCGTGCGTTTCTCCCGGAAAGAAATATGGAGGTCCGCCGCAAGCATCCCCGCCGCAAAAACAAAGAAATAAGTGCCGCCCAGCAGATATTTCCCTCCTCCATAGGTTTCCAATGCAAAGCTGTGCTTCATCAGGAACATGGAAACTATCCAGGCCAGCGCCAGAAACAGAATCCGGAACAGGACGCCGGCTTTCCCTCTTCTGCAATTCATAACAAGCAGATAAACTACCGGCGCCACAGCGATCAGCTGAAGGTAAATCAACACATAATAAAACTGCCCCTCCAGATTAAAATTCACCGCCCATAATACATAAGCCCCCAGATTCAGCTGGAATCCGGCCCGGGCATACTGGTAAACCGCCACTGCCGCCAGATACGGGACAAGAATTCTCCCCAGCCTTCTGAGCACCCACTTTCCGCCCGTTTCTTCCTTCTTTCTGTTCTGCAGGGAATAATAGGCCGTCATCCCTGCCAGAAAAATGAATACGGTTACGGAATAGAAGAATATGTACTGAATGGTTTCGTCCTCGTACAAAATCCCCTTAACATGATCAACCAATACCGCCAATATCGCAAAGAATTTGGCGCAGTTAATCCAACCAATCTGTTTTTTTCCCTGAATCATGTAAAAATAATCTCTCCTTTTTTTGAAAACACGTCATGCGATTTCTTCTCACATCCTCCTAAGGGTCATGGGATGACCGGAAGGCGGCCTAAAAGCCTGGGCAATGCCAAATTTGGGCTTCGGCATAGCTGCAATCCTGTTTTGTTTAAATTTCACGCTCTCCTAAACAAGTTCAGTATACCATCCTTTTTCCCTGCCGGTCAATGCTTTTTCGTACAAGCTACGTTTTTCTGATCATTTTCGGGAACTGCGAAGGTTGCGTAAAACACAAAAACAGGTGTATAAAGCGGCTGTCCGGCAGCCATTACTTTATACACCTGCTTTACGGAGCACCGGGGCAGCAGCCCGACGCCTATGTTTCCGGGAACTGTCCTGTCGTTCCTTTCCTTCTGTAATCCGCTTGCCGGGCCTCAGCCCTCCACAATCAGATATCTTCCGTCTCCCACGTCAAAAACCTCATCCGCTTCGAGAATTTCATCCAAATCAGCACCTTCCATATCAATGCCGGCTTCTTCGAAATAATCCTTCACTTCTTCTGCGGAATCAACCACAACAGCCATACACTCTTCCAGAAAAGCTTCTGCCTCTTCCAGATTGGAAGCCACATCTTCTTCAGGAAAGAGCTGTCCCTGGTTATTCAGAAAACACATTAAGACCGCATCATCATAATCGTGCATCTTCTTCCCTCCTTCCTATTTGGTTCTTCTACATAAAATATACCGTCTATACCTGGTTTGTGCAAGACTTTTTTCCGATTCGGCACGATTCTTTCCCCTAATCCATAACAGTTCAGCCACGTCCGCATCGTTCCACAATCGTCTTCCAGACTCCCTTTTCCAGGTAGGAGGGACAGAGATAGCGAGCCGCCTCTTTTACCTCCGGTCTGGCGTTCTCCACCGCATAGCTGAAGCCCGCCGCCTCCATGAGGCCGATATCGTTGGTATTATCCCCAAAGGCCATGGTTTCTTCCCTGTCCACTCCGAAAACCTGCTGCAGCTTTTTCAGGGCATTTCCCTTGTCAACGGAAGCATCCATAAAATCCACCCACTCTTCACCGGCCACACAGGTTTTCACAAGCCCGCCCCACTGCGGGATCAGTACTTCTTCTCCCAGTTGACGGATACTGCCTCTGTGGTACACCGCCACCTTGAGAATCACTTCCTCCCGGGCGAGAACATCCTCCACCTGCCGGAAAATATTATGATATCCATATTTCATCATATCCAGAAAAGTCCTGTTTTTGGTCTCTAACAGGCTGCCGTGCGGGGTGGACACAACAAATTCATATTCCCCGCCAAGGCCGCGGAGCTGTTCCACAATCTGCCGCACATACTCCGGTTTCATGGCGGTAACCGCAAGATCTTTCCCTTTGTAATATAAATGGGCCCCGTTTTCCGCTATATAGCAGATTTTATCCTCCACCTCACGAAATACACTCCGTATGCTGGCAAGCTGTCTCCCGCTGGCACCGCAGAAGAGTATCCCCCGATCCGCCAGGCTTTTGATCTCCTCCACAATCTCCGGGTACAGATTGGGCGTAGAATCCGGAATCAGCGTTCCGTCAATATCAGAAGCTATCAATTTTATCATGTTCCTTCGGCCTTTCAAGCAATATTGGTATAGGGGCAGCAGGGTATATCCCGCCGCAGGACGGCAGCGCATCGGGCTTACAGCAGTTCCAGCAGCTCCGCCGGCTTTTCGATGACGGCATCCGCATGGTTTTCCTCCAGCTCCCGCCTGTCCCGGAAGCCCCAAAGGACCCCCACGGTAAACAAACCCGCAGCTTTTCCGGTTTTCATATCCACACAGGTATCCCCCACATAGAGGAAATCTTCTTTTTCGAACCCCAGCTCTTCCCGGATCCGATAGACACCTGCCGGATCGGGTTTCTTGGGCACGCCGTCCGTCTGACCCTGTATCCGGTCAAAACAGCCTGCTCCAAACAGGGTTTCCACTACACTAATGCTGTTCTCATGCGCCTTATTGGACAAAACCGCAATCCGAATCCGCCGTTTCTTCAGTTCCTCCAAAAGCACGGTTATTCCTTCGTACGGCCTCACGTGATACATACAGTCCTTTTCGAACAGCCGGGTATATTCTTCAAATACCTCCTGAAAATGGATAAGCCCGGTATCTCCGGCCTTAAGAAGGGCACGGCGCACCAAAACGGCCGCCCCGTCCCCCACAAAATATTTATAATCCGCCTCTTCGAATTCAGGCAGCCCGAACTTACGCAACGCCCTGTTCCCGCAATAGGTCAGGGACTCTATGGTGTTGGCAAGCGTGCCGTCCAAATCAAATATTACAGCTTTCTTCATCTTCCTATATCCTTTCACAGCGGCTCTGCCCCATCCCCCGCCGGCCAGCCCCCATCTTACTCAGAGCAGCTTTCTCTTTTTCATCTCCTGGTAAACCCTTCCCACAGGAAGGCCGACCACATTGTTGTAGTCTCCGTCTATTCCGCGGATAAAAGCGGCAAAACGGCCCTGTATCCCATACGCTCCCGCCTTGTCCATCGGTTCCCCGGATTCCACATAACGGACAATTTCCTCCTCCGTCATCGGATACACCCGTACATCGGTACTCTCATAAAAACAAAAGGTTTCCGTCTTTCCCTGTTCCTGCCAGACCAGGGTGACACCGGTATAAACCTGGTGCACGTCTCCCTGAAGCATGCCCAGCATCCGGGCCGCCCGTTCCTCATCACCGGGTTTGCCCAGTATTTCCCCGCGGCAGGCTACGATCGTATCCGCGCCTATCACCACCGCTGCTTTCTCCGGAGTCTTATCCTCCGCTGCAGCCTGCTTAAACACATCCATCGCTTTATGGAAGGAAAGTTCCTGCACCACCTCCCATGGAAGCTTTTTATCCGTCACTTCCTCCCAGCTGCTGGGACAAACTTCAAATTCCAGGCCTATCTGCGTCAGAAGCTCCCGCCTCCTGGGTGACGCAGACGCCAGTATAATCTTATGCTTCATGCCGACATACTCCTCTTTCCTATCCCTTTCATGCTTCCTCATCCATTTCCATATGCACTTCGGGGATAAAAACCCTGCCGTCATGGGGATCCGTCTGAGCCCTGGCCGCCTGCACCGCTTCGATACAGAACGCTTCCTGGGAATTAAAGGTTTCCTTCCCCCGCCGGTCCACCAATTCATAGCTGCCTTCGGGCTGGAGCAGATGCGCTTTCACCGTATCCCGGAGCTGTACCTCCAAAATATGGATCATCTTATCCTTCAGCTTCGGATCCTCCACAGGGAACATGATCTCCACACGGCGTTCCAGGTTCCTGGGCATCCAGTCCGCACTGGAGCAGTAAACCTCGCTGTTGCCACCGTTTTCAAAATAGAAGATCCGGCTATGCTCCAGGAAGGTACCTACGATAGAGCGCACAGAAATCGTATCGCTTATTCCCGGAATGCCCACCCTGAGACAGCAGATCCCCCGTACAATAAGTTCAACCTTCACACCGGCCGCGCTGGCTTCATACAGGGCGGCAATCATATCCGGGTCGCAGAGGGAATTCATCTTCGCCACGATATGGCCGTGCTCCCCCGCTTTCGCATTTTTGGTTTCCCTGGCTATCAGATACAGGAATTTATCCTTCAGCCACAGCGGCGCAAGGGAGAGCTTATTCCAGGACAAAGGTTCCGAATAACCGGAAAGCATATTGAATACCGCCGTGGCATCCTCGCCGATAGCCTCCGAACAGGTCATCATGCCGATATCCGTATACAGCTTTGCGGTGGCATCGTTATAATTACCGGTTCCCAGATGCACATAACGGCGGATGCCGTCCTCCTCCCGGCGGACCACCAGGGTTATCTTGCTGTGGGTCTTTAAGCCCACCAGGCCGTAGATTACATGACAGCCGGCCTTTTCCAGTTTTTTCGCCCAGACAATATTATTTTCTTCGTCAAACCTGGCCTTCAGCTCCACCAGAACGGAAACCTGTTTTCCGTTTTCCGCGGCCTGGGCCAGCGCAGCAATGATGGGGGAATTGCCGCTGACACGGTAAAGCGTCTGCTTGATTGCCAGCACATCCGGATCCTTTGCCGCCTCCCTGATAAACCGGATCACCGGCTCAAAGGTCTGAAAAGGGTGATGGAGCAGAATATCGCCCTTCCGCAGTTTTTCAAATATGCTGCCTTCCTCCACGAATTCGGGAACCGGCTGAGGCACATATTTTTCTGCTTTCAGATGTTCAAAGCCTTCCATTCCGTACATTTTCATCAGGAAGGTCAGATCCAGAGGGCCGTCGATGCGGTATATATCCTCTTCTTCTATCGAAAGCTCTTCCTTAATAATACGCAGCAGACGCTTATCCACGCCGGCTTCCACCTCCAGCCGGATCGCCTGGCCCCATTGTCTCTTCTTCAGCTGCTTTTCAATTTCCTTCAGCAGATCCTCCGCTTCATCCTCGTCAATTGTCAGATCCGCATTCCGCATTATGCGGAAAGGGTAAGAGCAGACCACATCATAATTCAGGAACAGCCTGGAAATATTGCGTTCTATCACCTCTTCCAGAAGGATAATGGCTTTCCCTCCGTTTTCACCCGCCGGAATGGGCACAATACGGGACAAGACGCTGGGAACCTGCACGGTGGCAAACTCCAGCTCCCCCTTTTCCTTACGTTTGGAAAGCAGCGCCCCAATATTCAGGGATTTATTGCGGATCAGCGGGAAAGGCCTGGAGGAATCCACCGCCATAGGCGTCAGGACTGGATAAACGTTATCCTCAAAATAAGCATCCACGTAAGCCGCCTGCTCTTCACTCAGATTCTCATGCTGTTCCACAACCGTCAGCCCGCTTGCTTTCAGCAAGGGGAGCAACGAACGGTTGTATGTAGAATACTGCTGGGCAACGAGTTCATGGGTCACCACATTCAGCTGCTCCAGCTGCTGGGCGGCTGTAAGTCCCGCAATATCCTTTTTGGTATATTTGGCATTCACCATATCCTTTAAAGATGCCACACGCACCATAAAAAACTCATCCAGATTGGAAGCGGTAATGCTGAGGAATTTTAACCGTTCAAACAGAGGGATCTGTTTATCTCTCGCTTCCGAAAGCACCCTTTTGTTAAAAAGGATCCAGCTCAGCTCCCGGTTGGTATAAAGTTCAGGATCCAGATAATCTTTTTTCTCCGCCATAATCGTTTCTCCGTTTACATGATTTTTTTCTGTTTAATCACAGGATGCACACTGAACACTTCTTCAAAAAATGAAGCTTTTGCGGCAAACAGCCCTCTTTCCAAAGTGATGTCCTCCGCGGTATTCACGGTAATTATCAGCTGATCTTCTTTCAGGATTGTCTTGAAATCCTTGAATTTCTGCTTATGGCTGCGGTCCAGTCCATTCGCCACACGAAGGATAGCCGTCAGCTTGGCAATCGTCAGATAGGACTGGGGATCCAGGGTTGTTGTGGTCCCCAGTTCTTCATAATAATCAAATTCCTGATGGTTATATTTGACCACATTCGCTACGATTTCCCTCTCCCGGTGGGACAGGCCTATGATCTCCGTAGCCATTACTATACTGTAGGAGCATTCGCCCAGGTTTACCATACTTATATATTTGCCGCAGTCATGGAGAAGGGCGGCGATACGCAGCAGCAGCCGTTCTCTTTTTCCCAGGCCGTGTACCTTTTTCATACTGTCAAAAATGGTGTTGCATATGTGCTCCAGGGTTTCTCCCCTGCGCCGGCTTCCCATAAACCGCTTGCTGATATTTCTGGCGCAGGCTATAATGTCCTGTTCGAAATCATGCTTTGGCCCGACGATTTTATTTTTTTCCGCATACTCATAAGCAATTCCGTCGCAAAGGGTCACACCGGGAGCCCAGAGCAGCTTCGCTTCCATAAGGATCGCCACCCGGTAAATAAGGACGGCGGAAATGAACACAAGCGGGAGGCTTTCTGTAGAGATACCGAATCTGGCCGCCACTTCCTCCTTTGTGTGGGTGCGCATGATCTGCATGAACATTTCATAGCTGGCACTGTCCACATAGCCCGGTGTCTGTGAACCGTTCAGGCGTTTCTGGATCAGGGCGGAAACGTAGTCATCCACAATAATGATATTGTCGATGGTACGATCCTTCAGATACATCCGTTTAAAGACGGACAGCTGGCTTTCGATCATTTCCTCCAGCAGCCCTTCATACTTGGACGGCTTGGCATTGAGCTTATTCAGCAGTTCCTGCAGGCGGAGCACGCCGAGACGCAGATTCTGGGTTGCCACCAGCGTATCCTTGTCAAACAGGGATACCTGGATACTGCCGCCCCCGATATCCACAATTGCGGTTCCTTTTTCAATAATCTTGTTAAAATCCTGTCCTTTAAGGGCAATGGATTTATAATCCAGGAATCGCTGCTCGGAATTGCTCAGTACATCTACGCGGATGCCTGTGCGCTGCTGGATCTGATCCAGCACAATCATGGTGTTTTCCGTTTCCCGGACGGCACTGGTTCCGTAGGCCTTGCATTCCTCCACTTTATAGCCCTGCATGATATCCACAAATTCCCGCAGGACACGGCAGAGCTCATCCACCTTCTCGTAACTGATTTTCCCTGTGGCAAAGGTATCATTTCCCAAATCAATCCGGTGGCGGATATGATCAATTTCCCGAATGCCGATCTTAGGGGAAAATTCAAATATTTTCATGGAAAGCTCATAGGAGCCTACATCAATTGCTGCAAAAGTCTTCACCCTGCATCCCTTCCTTTCCTCACGGCTGCCCGACAGGAGCAATTCCCGGCCTGTCTGAACGGTTACCGCTTCCCAAAAGATAATCGATAAACTGCTGAGCCGTCCTGCCGGAAAGACCTCCGTGGAACAGCTCCCATTGATTGGCTTGTGCAAGCAGCTCTTCCTCCGGCATGGTCAGTCCATAACGCTGCGCAAGCGCTTTCACAATATCCTGAAACTGGGATTTATCCGGCGCCCCGAAATAAATGGTGACGCCGAACCGGGATACCAGGGATAATTTTTCCTGCACGGTGTCATTGTTATGCAGGTCATCGTCCAGCTCTCTCTTATCGCTGAATTTTTCCCGGACAAGGTGTCTTCTGTTGGAGGTTGCATATATCAGCACATTGGCCGGCTTCTTTTCCAGACCTCCTTCTATTACAGCCTTAAGGTATTTATATTCAATCTCAAAATCTTCAAAGCTTAAATCATCCATATAGATGATAAATTTATAATTTCTGTTTTTTATCTGGGCGATCACATTATTCAGATCCTGGAACTGATGCTTATATACCTCAATAATGCGCAGTCCCTGGGAATAATATGCATTGGCAATGGCTTTGATGCTGGAGGATTTTCCTGTTCCCGCATCTCCATAGAGCAGGCAGTTATTGGCCTTCTTCCCTTTTACAAAAGCCTCCGTATTGTCAACCAGTTTTTTCTTTGCCGTCTCGTAGCCGATCAAGTCCTCCAGCCGGACATGGGCTATGTTCAGAATCGGTTCGATATGGGTTTCCTCATCCCTGCGGCTGATGCGGAACGCCTTATGCAGGCCGAACTTGCCCACTCCATATTCCTTATAAAAATCCGTCAGTGTATCTTTCATTTCTTCCGGGGTTTTATTTTCCTTAAAACGGACTGCCAGAGTACAGATCCGGTCCCGGATACGGGTATTGTAGACTTTGCTTTCCTGCATGTTCCCTTCATAGGAAAGGGCCAGCGTAAAAGCAGGCACCTGCAGCTTCTCCATCATGGCGGAAAAGTCGTAGTCAAAAAACTCTTTAAAAATAATTATATCATGAAGCACTGCCTGGTTGATGGTTCCCTCCACCGTCCCGCGGATTTCACAGGCCCGGCTGTAACTGTTTTCATTGTTCACCAGAAGGTTAGTGAGATAGCAATGCCAGAGGTTGCCGGAAAATCCATGGCTTCCCGCCATCTCCAGAAGGCCGTGCATGCAGTCATATAAAAGGGCGCTTTCCTTCTGTACCCCTTCTCCGCCGTTCCCGCAGTGCTCCATCAGCCATACCATATCCCTGAGGAGGGCGCCGTCCTCCCCAAAATCCTTGTATACTATCAGTTCTTTCTCCCGCATCGTCACATCCTCTTTCATCATAACTGTTCCGTATTTTCATAGTTATATGTAAAATCCATAGTATTAATAGTTTCCCAGGATTTTCATATTCCTGGCTTCGTCCCGCAGGCCGCGAAGGGCATTTTTCACCGCGCTGTCCGCCAGATTTCCATCAAAGTCAACGAAAAACCGGTATTCCCAGTTACGTCCTTCTATCGGGCGGCTTTCAATCTTAGTCAGATTGAGATTGTTATAAATAAAATGAGAAAGCATATGATATAAAGATCCGCTTTCATGAGGGATTTCAAAGCAGATGCTCACCTTTTTGGCATCCTTGCGGAATATTTTCTGGTTGGTAATGATGATGAAGCGGGTTGAGTTCGTCTCGGACTGGTTTACCGGCTTCTTTAGCACCTCAAGGCCGTATACCCTGCCTGCATATTCCCCCGCGATGGCCGCCTGGCTGGGATCGCCCTCTTCTGCCACCTTTCTGGCTGCGAACGCATTGTTCGGCAGGCTTATCTGTTTCCAGTCATGCTCCGAAAGGAACCGGGCGCTCTGCATCAGCGACTGGGGATGGGAATATATCGTCCTGATATCCCCCATTGCGGCCCCCGGTACGCCCAGCAGGCAGTGCTCGATCTTAATAATCTGCTCCCCCACGATATAGTTTTCAAATTCCACCAGGAGATCATAAATCTCATTTACGATGCCCGCCGTGGAATTCTCAATAGGCAGTACGGCGAAATCGGCGCTTCCCTCTTCAATCGCGCAGCAGGCATCCCGGAAGGTATCCACGTGAAAGCTGTTTACCGCATCCCCGAAATACTGATGCATAGCCGCCTGGGAATAGGCACCTTCCGCACCCTGGAACACCACGCGCACCCGGTCATCCCCCAGGGAATCCACTCCAATAAAAGGCAGGCGTCCCATGCTTCCCTTTTCCGTCAAAAGCTGGTACTGCAGCTTACGGCTCATGGACATGATCTGTTCAAACAGCTCCCCAATCCCCGTCCTGTTAAAATCATTATGGGCAAGGGAACGCACCTTCGCGATCTTTTCCTTTTCCCTGTCCCGGTCAAAAACCTTTTTTCCGGTTCCGATTTTCACTTCCGCCACCTGCCTGCAGATGTCCATCCTGCGCTCATACAGATCCACAATCTGTTCATCCACCGCATCAATCTGCGTTCTTAAATCTCCTAAATCCATGTTTATGCCTCCTGTGGTTCTTTACTCCATCACATGCCGTTCTCCGCCCATCTGCAGCGTTTCCAGCATTTGTTTCACGGTTCTGCCTGTGGCAGGATTTCTGGCAAACGGGGCTATCTCACATAACGGGACAAGTACAAAATCCCGGTTATGCATATCGGGATGGGGTACTGTCAGTGTTTCGGAATCAATGATTCTGTCATCATACAGCAGCAGATCCAAATCCAGCGTCCGGGGTCCCCAGTGAACCTTCCGCTCACGCCCTGCCTGCTTTTCCACCTGCTGCATTTTTTCCAGCAGCTCGAAAGGCCCCAGCAGGGTATCCAGCTGCAGCACACCGTTGAGAAAATCATCCTGCTCCACACCGCCATACGGAGTCGTCCGGTATATGCCTGATATTTTCCCTTCTCTGCACAGCGGATGCTCCTTCAGCTCTTTAAGTCCTTTTTCCAGATAATCCTCTTTATCCCCCATATTGGATCCAAAAGCGATGTAGGCTTTATGCCATCCTCTTTCAATCCTTACGGAAACATCCTTGAAAGGGAGAGGGATGGGCGCCTCCGGCTTATGCAGTTCCAACTCTATGCGTTCCACCAGCGGAAATTCAAGCAGCACCTCCTGGGCTGTCTGCTCCGCCGCCCGTTCAATCAAATCATAGGTCTGGGCGGTCATGCACCGGTGTATCAGCTTACAGACCTGTCCATAATCTGTGGAACAATTCAAATCGTCCGTCAAGCCGGCCTTTCTGGTATCCGTATATAAAACGGCATCCACAAAAAAATGCTGCCCTTTTTCCTTTTCCTCTGGAAATACTCCATGATGGGCATAAATTTCCAGCCCTTTTATCCTTATTTGATCCTTCATGTTATCCTCCTGCCTGTCGCGGATGAATCCGTGATACTGCCTCAGCCTTTTTGGCTCCGTAAAATAGTAAACGTTCAGACAAACCTTAACTATTGACGTAAAATAGCTTCCGCCATTTGTACGGCTCTTTTATTTTCCTTTACATCATGCACCCGGAGAAAGGAGCAGCCCTTTAGCACCCCGAACACACTGGTAACCAGGGTTCCCTCCAGCCGCTCCCCGGCAGGAAGATCCAGGGTCATTCCGATCACTGATTTCCGGGAGGTTCCCAAAAGCAGCGGGCAGTTAAAGATGTGAAGGCTTTCCAGGCGGTTGATGACTTCCAGGTTATTTTCGTAAGTCTTACCAAAACCTACGCCCGGATCCAGGATAATCCGGTCTTCCCGGATCCCTGCCGCTTCCGCAATCCGAAGGGTTTCCGCCAAATCGGAAGCCAGATCTTCCATAAAATCACCGTAATCCGCTTCCGCCCGGTTATGCATCAGGCAGCAGGGAAGCCCGCTCTTTGCGATGGTTTCCGCCATCTGGCCTTCATCATATCGTAAGCCCCAGATATCATTAATCAGATCCGCCCCGGCCCGGATCCCGGCGCGGGCCACCTGATATTTATATGTGTCCAGGGAAACCGGAACAGCAAACCTGTCTTTGACCGCTTCAATAACAGGCACCACCCGGTCCGCTTCCTCTTCCGCGGATATCTTGGTATATCCCGGCCGGGTGGATTCCCCTCCGATATCCAGGATATCCATGCCATCCCTTATCATTTCTTCCACATGCTTTAACGCGGCATCCCGGCCGCTGTACTTTCCTCCATCAGAAAAGGAATCCGGCGTCACATTCAGGATTCCCATAATATAGGTCTTTCCGCTGGTGGCAAATTCTTGTCCGCCTATGTACATCTCATCTTCCTCCGTTTAACCGTTCTGCCCCTTCCCAGTTACAGCCGGGCCGGGAACCTTACCGTAGCAGCAGCAGATTCTTTTTTTCCCGGCTCCAGTTACAATCCTCCGCGGCCGGACAGGCAAAACAGCATCTGCTGCGTTTATCCGCCCGGTAAATCAGGCCGGGCAAACCGGGGTCCCCCGCAATCTCCTGATTCCGGTGCCGGCGGATAGCCTCCATAATATCCTTACTTTCCTTATCGGTAAAACCGCAGGCCGCCAGAATGTCCTCCGCCAGCTCCGCGCTTGCCTGCTCATGAGGAATTCCCTCTTCGTACTGGCGGTAACGCCCGCAGTCATGAAGCAGGGCCGCCGCATAAATAAGCTCCCTGTCCGCACCGCCATTTCGTTCCAGATTTTCAATCCAGGCCAGGCGGGCCACGTCCAGGAAGTGGGGCATATCATGCTTGCAGAATATACGTGTTTCCTCATGCGCCCTGTTTCTGCGCAGGCAATCCTGATAACGGGAATTACCGACTATCCGGTTTATTCTGTCCATATTTTTTCTCCGTTTTGCATCTGCTGCCTATCTTCCCAGCATATGATAAAAGGTATCCTGCAGTCCGCTGTTTTCTTCAAATGCGCCCCTCACAGCCACCGTTACCGTTTTGCTTCCCGGCTTTTTGACACCGCGCATGGTCATACACATATGCTCCGCTTCCAGCATCACCATCACGCCCTTCGGCCGGAGATAATCCATCATGGCATCCGCCACCTGGGCCGTCAGCTTTTCCTGAAGCTGGGGCCTTCTGGCAAAAATTTCAACCGTCCTTGCCAACTTGCTCAGTCCCACCACCTTTCCGTCCGGAAGATATGCCACATGGGCCTTCCCGAAAAAGGGCATGAGATGATGCTCACAGGTGGAATAAAAGGTAATGTCCTTTTCCAGGACAATACCGGCGCCTTCCGCCTGGAATTGTTTGGACAGCGGAACCATCGGCTCTTCGTCCATACCGCCGAAAATTTCCTCGTACATGCGCGCGATCCGCCGGGGCGTTTCCCGCAGCCCTTCCCGATCCGCATTTTCCCCGATTCCTTCCAGAAGAAGTCTTACCCCTTCTTCAATTTTTGACTTATCTACCATGCGTGTCTCTCCTGACTGCACCATTTTCTGCGATTCTGATAATATCCCCCTGAAATGAGAGGGAACCGAAGGCAAGGATTACATCCTCTTTTCCCGCCAGCAGACGGGCCATCTCCACAGCCTCTTCCAGACTGTCCGCAGCGGTCACATTTTCATGATACCGGCGGACTTCTCCGGCAAGCTCATAGGCCGGGATCGCCCGGGGATTTCCCGGGGCCGCCACCGTAATGACCGCTTCCGCATACCGGCAGGTTTTCCGGATTATTTTATCCGCTTCCTTATCCTTCAATATTCCCATTATATATATGATTCTTCTATTTGTAAAATAAAACTGTATGGAGCGTGCCAGTTTGTCGGCCCCGTCTTCATTATGCGCTCCGTCCACCAGAAAAAGCGGTTTTCTGCCGACGATTTCAAATCTTCCCGGCCATTTTGCCTGCAGCAGCCCCCGGCGCAGCTTCTCCTCCCTTACAGGAAAGCCAAGCTCTCCCAGCCGGTCAAGCGCTTCCACCGCCAGCGCACCGTTTTCTATCTGATAATTTCCTGCCATGGTTATTTCCAGCCCTTTGTGGCTTCCATAGCTGAAACGCTGTTTTTCCAGCCCATACTTTATACCGGATATCTCATCCGGATCCGAAACAGAATAAGGGCACCCCAGCTTTTCACAGCCCTCCGTTATGACTTTCATGGCTTCCGGCTTCTGTCTGCCCGTCACCACCCGGCTTCCCGTCTTAATGATTCCCGCTTTTTGCTGTGCAATTTTTTCCAGGGTATCACCAAGAAAAGCCATATGATCCATACTGATGGAGGTCAGTACACACAAAAGAGGGGCCGGAATCACATTAGTGGCATCCAGCCTCCCTCCCAGACCCGTTTCCAGAACCACGATATCACATTTTTTCTCCCGGAACCACAAAAAGCATAAGGCTGTTTCTATTTCAAAAGCAGTGGGATGGTTTTTCCCTTCCGCCGCCATAGCCTCCGCCGCATTCCTCACAGGCTCCATAAACCTTCCCAGCTCCGCTTTGCTGATATATTTTCCATTGATCTGAAAACGTTCCCGGTATTCAAAAATGGTGGGTGAAATATATCTGCCTGTTTTATATCCTTCTTCCGTCAAAACCGTGGATATAAAATTCATTACGGATCCTTTTCCGTTCGTCCCTGCTATATGTACAAAAACAAGCTCATTCTGCGGATTTCCCAGCCTTCCAAGCAAATCCTGCATATTCTCCAGTCCCGGAACGCAGCCGTAACCGGCGCATCCTGCCGCATAAGCAATCGCCTGCTGATAGTTCATTTTTCTTCTCCTCCTTTACCGCCGTTATTATCCCGGCGCAGCTGCCGCACAACTTCCTGCCTCCCTGATTTCAAACACACTATAGCACAATTCGAATAAAAAAAGAATAAGCGGTAAAAATATTAACATGCAAAAAATAGTAAAAGATTTTATTAAATGCGGCATCCTTGGCTGGTGCCTTGAAATTACATTTACCGCCCTCCATTCCCTGCAGCAGAGGAAGATGTCCCTGCAGGGCACCACATCCCTTTGGATGTTTCCCATTTACGGCGCAGGCTGTTTGTTAAAGCCAATTTATTCCCTGGTAAAGCGCTGCCATTGGCTGGTACGGGGCTGCGTTTATGCCCTCTGTATATTTTCCGCAGAATATGCCTCCGGTTTTCTCCTTCAGAAAAAAGGGCTGTGCCCCTGGAATTACGGAAAGGCCCGCTGGAATATCGGAAGAATCATCCGGCTTGATTATGCCCCTTGTTGGATTATAACCGGCCTGCTCATGGAACATGCAATAACGGACAGGAAATAATCCTGTCCTGTGACGGAGAAAGATAATAAGGAAGAAAAGAAGCGGCAGCCAAATGGCTGCCGCCCTGTTTTACAAAAGAAAAAACTACACCCTAAAAAGTCAAGCAAAGGTTTAGGCATTTTCCCCGCCCCCTTCTGTACAAAATCCCATATAAGGGAAGCACTGTTATTCTTGTGCAAGCCTTTTGTCCCGTTCCATCTTTTTCATGGTAAAACGGTAGGCTATGTAAAGGAAAATACCGGCAAGGCACCACGCGCTGGCATTGGCAATACAGACTCCGGAATAGCTGAGAAGCTCAGCCGCCACAACAGCCAGCACAGCGCGGCTCACCAGCTCCACCACACCGCCCATCATCGGCATCAGGGCATATCCGCAGCTCTGCATCACATTGCGGTAAATATAGATCATACCCAGCGGGATAAAGAATACACCGCAGATAACAATATAGGTACGGGCATAGCCCAGCACCTCCGTACTGTCACCGGTAACAAACAGACGAATAATCAAAGGAAGAGCCAATACCACCACTACATAGATGATTACCGCATAAACGGAGGAAATCCAAAAGGCAATCCTGCTGCCCTTGCGGATCCTCTCCAAATCATTAATCCCTCTGTTCTGCCCGCAATAAGTAGCCATCGTCATACCCATAGCGGTGAATACCTGCGTTACAAGCTGCTCCACCTTACAGGCTGCCGTAAATGCCGCAACCACGGTGGAACCCAGCATGTTCAATGCCACCTGTACCATAATCGTACCTACAGCCGTTATGGAAAACTGAAGGGCCATGGGGACACCAATGGATATCTGGTTACGCACACACCATGGATCCAGACGCAGATGTTCCCTGCGCAGGGAAAGAATAGGAACCTTCTTTATTATGTAGACAATACACAGAATCCCTGATATGCCCTGGGAGGCAATCGTAGCGATTGCCGCCCCGGCCACTCCCATTTTAAAACAGATAATCAGTATCAGATCCCCTGCGATATTAATCGCTGCCGATAATATAAGAAAATATAAGGGCACCTTACTGTTTCCTACCGCCCGCAGTATGCTGGAAAGAAGGTTATAAAGTACATTAAAGCCCATTCCCCAACAGATAATAAGAATATATTCCTTGGACATATCCATAATATCCGCCGGGGTTCTCATAATACGCAGCAGCCAGTCCATAATCAGAACGCTTCCAAAGGTCATGACTACGGTGACGATCAGGGAGAGAACAACTGCATTGCCCACACTTTTTTTCATTCCTTCCATGTCCCCTGCTCCGAACCTCTGGGAAGTCAGAATCGTAAATCCGGTGGTCAGCCCCATTAAAAACCCCAGAATCAGGAACATGATGGTCCCGGTAGCCCCAACTGCAGCCAGGGCTTTCACACCAACAAATCTCCCTACAATGACGGTGTCAACGAGACTGTACAGCTGTTGGAATATATTTCCGATAATTATAGGGATAATAAATTTTGTTATGAGCTTCAGAGGGCTTCCTTTTGTCATATCAAGTTCCATGTATCCTGTTCTCCTTCTATCCCTTCCTGCATTTTCTGCCAACCGCCGCGGAGTATTTGGCTCTTGCAGGGCATTTGGCTTCTGACCAATTTATTTTTCACAGAAAAAGATGCAGAAAATATTTTCCGCATCTTTCTTCAAATCCAATAACTGTTCCGTACCTTCCCGGTACCCGCAGCCATTCCTATAAAAGCGCCTTCTCCTGTCCCCGGCCCTTTTAGACTCTGTCATTGTCAAAGTCACCGTCATCCGTACCCTCTGCTCCGATATTCAGCATGTTCATTGTACGCCGGCGGATCCTCGCCTTTTCTGAAGCTTCCAATATGTAATTTTTTATAACTTTTGCATTTTTTATGTGAGTCAGATGCAGCTGCGGGTTTGTTGTATCCCCGGTATAGCATTTCACCGTACCGATACCCACAATACGCTCCGGCAGGGACTGAATCAATTCCACATCCTGAACCTTATACATATAACAGTCATTTTCTTTTTTATTCAGAAAACCTTCCGAAACCGTTATCATATCCTCTTTAATCGTATATACGGTAAAGGTAAAGGGCAGGCCGAAAAACAGCCATCGTTTTCTCTCCGTAAACTGCACTTCCCCGTTCCTGTTCTCACTGTCCATAGGCTACCTCTTTTCTTTTGTGAACCGCATGATTGTATCGCGTAAATTATAATAGATAACGGGAAGATTTGCAAAGGTTTTTTATGGTTCTTCCGCGATTGAGATAAGAGGTTTGCCCTTGCGCATTTTTCTCTGAACCTGGGAAATCAGTTTCAGCCATTCTCCTTCATTACGGCCTTCCTCTCTTATTTCCAGCAATGCAGTACACATATTATATCCTCCCTCTCTATTCCGGTAACCTTCCCGTCCCTCTTCTCCCAAATTTTCCATTCCGATAAATACCTCCAGTAAATCACATTCCTCAGCAGTCAGATTTCCAAAATGTTCCGCATGGTTCCGGATATAAGTCTGCAGCCGTCCTTTATCCGCCGCTGCCGCTTTCTTCCCGTATTATACGGTAAAAAAAACATCGAAAAAGCTATCCATACAGCCGCTGATGAAAAATGTCCGAACCCGACAAGAATTATGAATACCGTCCCAGGGGATACCCCGGACAGTAAATAAGAGTGATTGGCACAGAAGAACCTGTGCCGAAAATTACGGAACCCATACGGCAAATATCCGGCCGTTTCGCACACACTGCGTATGAGTAAAAAATACAACTATTCTGTTACTTATAATAATGGATTCCCGGTTGATAAACAATTGGCAAAATGACGTTTTTTATTCGATTTTTTTTGAATAAAAGGCCTCTAAACCGCATAAATACGACATTCCTTCCTGTCAAAAAGATATTTTCCCTCCTATTCCCCGCCGGTAATTGGTGGGCGTAATTCCAGTCTGCTTTTTAAAGGCGACGCAAAAATTATTCTCACTCTGAAAACCGCAGGAAAATGCAATTTCTTTAACCGTTTTGTCCCCGGAGCGCAGATAAAATCTGGCACAGTCGAGACGCATTGCCAGAAGATACTGATGGGGTGTAATGCCGTACTGCTTTTTAAACAGACGGATAAAATGATAAGGGCTGACAGAAACGCAGCCCGCCAGTTCCTCTATGGTAATTTCCTGCATAAAATGCTGCCGCATATAGGAAACAGCCTTGCCAAGTTCCCGGGTGAACTGTTTTTCTTCCGCATCTATCGCGCCTGCGGATAACCGGAGTCCCGAAAGCCCTGCCGGAAAGGTCAGAAGATCCGTCAAGATAAACCCCAGAAGATTTTCAGCAATCCCCTGATCCGAAGAAAACGCTTCCAGCAGCATCCTGAATTTATTCAGGAATCCATCGGTCTGGCTTTCCGTCAGTGAAAGGACCGTCCCATAGATTTCCGTAAGATACCGGAAGTAAGCTCTTGCATTGATGCCGTCGAAATGAATCCAGTAAAATTCCATTTCACTGTCCGCCCCGTACATATGGGGCGCGTAGCAATCCATCAGGACCAACTGCCTCTCACCAATTTTCCTGCGGAAAGAAGTCTCACCCAGAGATTCCGCATATCCCTGTCCCTTAACCACGAGCATCATCAGAAAGCTGTCATAATTATTTCTCGCCACACAGTATTCCTCACCGCAGAAATAATGGCCGAGGCAGACCGGATACAGAAACGTTCTTTTTGCCAGCGGACTGGGGGTATGGAAATATATTGTAGATGAAGGATAAGGTTCCTGCGTATTCGGATTCATAAAGGCACCTCCCAAAGCCGGCATCCCTGATTCACGGCTTCCGATCTGCCCGGCAAATGCAGCGGTAACACTTCGGACAGGCCTGAATCGTTATTGCAGCGCAATTTTTATATATATCATAACAATTATTTAATATGTAAGTCAATGTCAGATATGATAGAATAATAGGCATATCAAATGTTACTGGTCACGGAGTGAATTGTAACTATCAAATAAATGTTACGATTCACGGGCAGCAGCACAGGACGCTGTGAACCGTAATGAATAACTATATTTTAATAATACCGGAGGGATAACGCATGGAATATCTGATATCGGAAAGCGATAAGCTGATTCTGAGAGAAATCGCCAAAAAGCAGCTGGAACTGGCAAACAGGGAATCCAACAGGCAAAGGATTCAGGAATGGTACAAGCATAATGCCCTGCAGGGAGAGAAGCCGATGATCCATCTGGAAATGGGCACCTTTGCCCAGGAAATCATCCCGCCGCTGCTAAAGTGCGGGGGTGCATTCGCAAGGCAGGTGGAAACCTCCCTTTACTGTAACTTCCTGAACCAGGAGTTATTTGACGACGACAGGGTGACGCCGGACTATTACCCGATGGAATACGATACCTATTTTGAATTATTTGGTATTCATATTCATGTGGATCATACCCAGGATGCCAGCGGCAAAGAAAGTCTGGGACACCATTTTGAATCCATCATTGAAGATTTGGAAGACGATTACGAAAAGCTGAAATCCAGCCGCTATGGAGTGGATCTGGGTACTACGGATCAAAAAAGAAAAGCGGTGGAAGAAGCAATCGGCGATATCCTGCCTGTTAAAATGCAGATGTCCTGCCTTTACAGCGTTCCTACCCAGATGATCGTACACTTTATGAGTATGGAAAACATGATGTTTGCCATGTATGATTATCCTGACTTATTTAAGGAAATGATGAACCGTATTGCAGACGATACGCTGGCCTATTATAAAATGCTGGAGGAAAAACGCCTGATCCTGCCCACCACCGCTTTTGAGGGGGTCGGACAGGGAACCTGGAGCTTTAATACAGAGCTGCCCGGCTGGGACGAATGGGAAAAACGCCCCTTTACGCCGAAAGATGTCTGGGGGTTTATGGATTCCCAGGAAACCGTGGGGATTTCACCGGATATGTATGAAGAATTCATATTCCCCTGTTATGAAAAAATTGCATCCTCTTACGGACTTCTCTCTTACGGCTGCTGCGAACCGGTGGATCCAATTTGGGATAAATGTATCAGCAGGCTTCCCAATCTCAGGAAGGTATCCATCTCTCCCTGGTGCAATGAAGAATTTATGGGGGAAAGGCTGCGCGGCACAAAGGTCATCTACCACAGGAAGCCCAGTCCGAATTTCCTCGGTGTGGATCCGGTCCTGGATGAAGATGCCTTCCGTGCGCACATTCGCAAAAGTCTTACGGCCGCCAGAGGCTGTAAAATGGAAATCACCCAGAGGGATGTTTATACCATCCATAACAGCATCCCCAAGGCCAAACGCTACATAGAGGTAATCAGGGAAGAAATTGAGAATAACTGGAAGGCGTGAACAAATCCCCCGTGGAAATTATTTCCCGGGGGATTTCTGCGTGGTGGAGGGAACTCAGCTGCGCTCAAAATACATATGCTCCATATAAAGTTCATTAAAGTCCTTATCCGCCGAAAGCCCAATCTCCGAAGAAAGCTTTACGATTTCCCCGGCCCTTTCCCCGGCACCCTCTTCCCTGCCGTACCGGATGGCGCCGTCCAGCGCCCCGTTTCCAATCACTTCTATTTTATCCGCAAAAGCCTCGGGGATCAGGCCGATTCCCACTGCCTTCCCCACATCCATACGATAGCCGAAGCCGCCCGCAAGATAAACCTTATCCACATCCTCCGGCCGGATACCATAACGCAAAAGCAGGGTTTCCAGCCCGGCCCGGACTGCGGATTTGGCCAGCTGAAGTTCACGGACATCCTTCTGATAAAAACAGATGGGAACTCCCTCCCGATTCCGGGCAAGTTCATACCCGCTTTCCTGGTATTCTTCCTCCAGCAATCCCGTATCATCCACCAAATCCGCCTGCAGAAGCTCGTATAAGGTCTCAATTGCCCCGGTACCGCATATACCGGCGGGCGGTTCATTGCGGATTGTCTGTACCTGTACCTGCTCCCCCTCAATCTTCACATTAGAGATGGCCCCCGGTATGCTGCCGGAGCCATGCGCGATATTCCCGCCCTCAAAGGCCGGACCTGCTGCCGTGGATGTTACAAGGATCCGATCCCGGTTTCCGATTCCCATTTCACCGTTGGTTCCCAGGTCAATAAGCATGCTGACTTTTTCCGATTCCGCCAGACCGCAGGAAAGGATATCCGACACAATATCCGCTCCAACAAAGGTGGAAATGCCGGGCAGTATTTTCACCTCCACCTGACGAAGCCTCTCGGTCACTTTTTCTCCCAGGACCTCTCCCAGCGTACTTTCCACCCGTTGGATGTGATAGGGGGTAAACGGGTAAATTCCGAGCGTATTGCAGGGATAGCCCATCAGCAGATGGATCATGGTGGTATTTCCTGCGATAACCACTTTTTCCGGTATCTGTCTGCCGGCCCCGGTAAGTTTTTCCAGGCCCAGGAGCAGATCCTCCCGGATGCTTTCCTGCAGTTCCTCCTTTTTACCGTCTATTGATGCCTGAATCCTGCTGATCACATCCGCCCCGTATCGTCTCTGTCTGTTTATACACAGATAACTGTCTGTTCCCGCTCCGGAATTCATGGTCACCAGCTCCATGGCAATCGTGGTAGTCCCTATATCGATTCCTACCATAACCGGCCCGTCCGCTTCCTTTTCCGGCCCGCCCGCATTCCTTTCAGACGGTATGCCGATTATGTCCATTTTTTCTTCCGTTTCATCTCCCAGGGCCAAAACCATATCCCCCAAAGGATAGCAGGTACAGGCCAGCCGGTATCCCTCAACCAGCTGCTCCGGGGTGAAGGTTCTCTCGTCCGCAGGCGTGATTGCCGCCTCTCCGCTCACCACCCTGATCCGGCATTTTCCGCAGGAACCTCTTCCGGCACAGACAGCGGGCACATAAATCCCCTGTTCCCGGAGTACCTCCAGCACTGTTTTTTCTTCCCTGCTCACAAGGATTCGGGCCTCTCCCTCCCCTCTGACTTCCAGAGTGACCGGAGCCACATGCCTCATCTTACAGTCTTTATTCGGGCATTCTCTGCAGTTGTGATCCATGTGGTATTGGGTGCTGTTTTCATCCAGAAGATATATCTGGCACGTTGATTTTACGGGATCGAACATATAGCTGCTCTTGATATCCATTTCCAGGTTCTTCCCGGCTTCCGTCACATCAAAAGCTGTTTTCTGCGCCTCCATGCCGATTCCCGTGGGGGCTTCCAGCCGTTTGGATATTCCCAGCTTTTTTTCCTCACATACACTTCGTATCAGCGGCTGCAGGCTTTCCGAAGCCTGCATAAGATAATCATCGGCAAATGCATCGGCAAGCATCCCCTCCAGATATCTGCCCTCTCCAAAAAAGCCGGTAGACCATTCACTGATTTCCTTTCCTATGGTGACAATAAGAAAAAGGGCCTGTGCCCCCGCCGGGGCGGCAGGGCTTGCCGCCTCCTCCGGGATCCTCCCGAATTCCAGCGCCGCCGCCGGATGGATTTTAGCATACGCCTCTTCTTCCATATTATCATATTCATCCAGCACCTCTTCGTAAATAGGGGAATCCTCATAGCAGTCTATCAGGTGCAGGATATTTGCCCGGTTGAACCGAACCTTAAAATCTGTTATTTTCATGTATATACTCCCGGTTCTATCATCCATTTGGAAAAACTAAAGAATGTAGGTATTTATTTTAGGTTTATGGAATTTCTTTGTATCTCATGGTATACTCAACTATAACCGTTGGTACGAAACTGATTCTATATTAACCCTTTACAATGGAGAAAACAATATGTCTCAGTCCTTATATTCCGTAGTGGATAAAGATACACTTCATAATATCGTGGAAGCCTTTTACGGCTGCATCCAGCTACCCATCCAGGTCATTGATGAAAATGGGAATTTTCTGGAAACCTTTGGGGATACCGGGAAATTCTGCTCCCTCTTCCAAAAGCACCTGCCTCCCGAGGATACCTGCCAGATAATGCATGTGGGCGCAAGCAAACGGGCCATTTCCCTGGGGGAACCTTATATTTTTTCCTGCCATGCCCACTTAAACCACATCGTGTATCCTCTGATTTGTAAGGACAAATTCTTAGGTTCCATCCTGCTCGGCCCTTTCCTCATGGATGAACCGGACTCGCTCCTCATATCCGATCTGTCCAGGAAATATAACCTGAATATTGACGATACCCTGCGTCTTTTTGAGGAATCCGGCTCCATTGCGCTGGTTACTCCGGAAATGGTCAACCACATTAACAAGCTGCTGTATTACCTGTTCTGCAACCTCATCGATGAGAGCAAGGAACAGCTGAAGCTGAATAACCGCATCCTGTCCCAGCAGTCCAAAATCAGCGAAGCAATCCAGCGGTACAAGAATATGGATACCGCTGCCCTGGACTATCCGTATGAAAAGGAACGGGAACTGATCACCAAGGTAAAAACCGGCAACCAGACGCAGGCCAGAGCCATCCTGAACGATCTCCTCGGCTATGTATTATTTTCCGAAGGCAACAGCCTGGATTTTATGAAAGCAAGAGCCATCGAACTGTGCTCCCTGCTTTCCCGTGTGGCGATAGAAGGCGGTGCGCCAACCGACAATATCCTGAAGCTGAATAATTCGTTTCTGAAAAGCCTGCAGCAAATCGACACGTTGGATCTGCTGTGCGCCAAGCTTCAGGAAATCGTGGAGGCTTTCACAGACAGTCTGTTTGATTATTCCCTGAATAAAAACCGGGAAACCATTAAAAAGGCCATGAATTATATTTCCACCCATTTCAACCGTCCCATCACCCTGGAAGAGGTGGCGGATGCCGTCCACCTGCATCCGGCTTATTTTTCTTCCATTTTCAAGCAATGCAGCGGTTCTTCCTTTAAGGAATACCTGAATATGGTCCGGGTGGAGGAAAGCAAACGGCTGTTGAGCAATACGGAATACAGCGTTATCGATATCGCGGTGGCCTGCGGTTTTGACGACCAAAGCTATTTTTCGAAGGTATTCAAGAAATATACGGGGATGACCCCGAAGCAATACCGCTGAGCAGCACCGGTACCAGGAAAGAGGCATTCTGCCGCGTCTTCTTCAGCACGCAAAATGCCTCTTTATCTCCTGGCGCTTTAACCCCATTCCGATTATATTCAGTTCCGCTCTGCCGTCTCCGGCTTTTTCAATGGTAATTCTGCTCTGCGTACAATTGATCCGGTAAAGACATCCGTCCTTTCCGGACGCACAGCCCTTCACCCGGAGTATCTTTCCGCAGCAGCCTGACATGATCTGCTCCAGACGCCGCTTTAAGTCATTTTCATCCAGGCAGAAAGCCTGCAGGGTGGTGCTGTTGAACAATTTGGAATGATCCGTCCTCAGCCCCTTTGCCCTGCCGCCCTGGTATCCGCAGCTGCTCAGCAGGGAAAAATCTTCCTGCGTCAATTCCTCCCACGGCTTCGTAAAGACGGGAACCTTATCCTCCGCAGTACCCGCACATGCCCGCTTTTGCAGGGCGAGAGCGGCGGCTTTCACCCGCTCTCGTTCCTCAAAGCCCATCCCGCCGGTCTTGCTTACCACAACAGCGCCGGTATGTGACAGCTGTGAGTACTCCAGCCGCTCTATTTCCGGCGGAAGCTCCTGCACCTGCTCCGGATCCAGAATCGTTATGACCGCCCCTATCACACAGCGTTTTTTAATGTCGGGGCTTTCCATGATATCCATAAATTCATCCGCATTATATATGCCTGACGGCTCCACCAGTATCCGCTGTATCCCCTCCCGGGCCATATCCAGCAGCCTCTGATGGAAATTAACCTTCTGGGTACAGCAGATGCAGCCGCCCACCAGCTGGGAAACCTGCAGGTTCCCGTTTTCCAGGATATCCGCGTCCACACCTGCCATTCCGAATTCATTTTCTATTACAGCGATCCGTTCTCCCCCGGCCTGCAGAAATCCGGCATAGCGCTTGATAAAAGTAGTTTTTCCGGCTCCCAGGAAACCGGTTATCAAATCCACGCTGGTCATAAAGCTATCTCTTTGTTTCCGTATGTTCCATAAGTTTTTGCCAGGTCCACCATACGTTCCGCCCTGTCAAAGGAAGCATTTGCCGGATATTCGCAGCCGGTTGCCAGAATAAAGCCGCCGCCCTCCATCATGGCATCCATACAATTTCTGCACTCCTCATCCCACTCTTCATCGGTGCCGAGTACGGCGCCCGCCGGTGTCACACAGCCGATCAACGTGACCTGATCCCCGTATTTTTCCTTGCATTCCCTAAAATCCGCACAGTCATCCGGAGGATACAGGAAGGATATGGCATCCGGATTCATCATCTTGATTTGTGCGTCAAAATAAATCCTCTGACCGCAGTTATGAATCATGACCAGGCCTCCGGCTTCTCTAGTCACTTCCGCCAGTTCCCTCACATAAGGCCCTTCCATTTCCGTCCACATTTCTTTGGACATAATCGTCCCGGAAGAAAACAGGGTATCAAACATCAGCCCGTTAATGCCGGTTGCCATAAGCGCCCGGCAGTAATCCTTCAGCGTCCCGGTAATGGCTCCGGCCGCCTCTTTGACCGCATCCGGATCATCATAGAGATCCATATACATATCCTGCTGGTTCCTGAGCATGGATAAAACGCCGAGCGGCCCGAATACAAAGGCGATTATGGGGAATTCTCCCTTTGCCTCCTGCACCAGCTTTTTACAGGTTTCAATATGCATCATCATGCGTTTGGAATCTCTGTAATCGACTTTTTTTATCTTGCAGTATTCATCAATATCCTGTATGACGGACTTCTGATAATCGGGATGTGCCGCCTCATTTTCCGGGAATATCAGTTCCTGTCCCCAGGCGTCACACTCCACCGACAGATCAATCAGAGTAACAATACAGTCCTGATCGTACATTTCCCTGGCTTTTAACAAAGCCCGGCTGCAGACATCCGCATCCGTAGACCAGGTCTTATAGTCCGCCCCCACCAGTTTTCTGGACACACCGCTTAATATAGGATAGACCGGAACCCTGTCCGGCTCCTTATGCTGCAGGGCCGTTACCACTCTTTCCATTGCATTCATTAGACTTTTGCTCCTTTACCCCGGGGCTTATTGAGTTACCGCATTTCTGGCAACCTCCGCTGCCGTAGCTGCATCCGGCGTATAATAATCCGCGCCGATCTGTTTCGCAAAGCTGTCGTTTACCGGAGCTCCGCCAATCATGACAATGTATTTATCCCGAAGCCCTCTTTCTTTAAGCTTATCAATACAATCCTGCATATTGGGCATCGTAGTTGTCAGAAGGGCCGACATACATATAACATCCGCCTGGACCTCTTCCGCCTTGCTGATAAAGGTATCCGCATCCACGTCAACGCCCACATCGACCACATCAAAGCCTGCCCCCTTCAGCATCATAGCTACCAGATTCTTTCCTATATCATGGAGATCACCCTTCACCGTGCCGATTACCGCTCTGCCCACCGGTTCATTTCCGACTTCCACAAGCTTAGGCTCCAGAATTCCCAGACCGGCATTCATCGCTCTTGCCGCCACCAGGACCTCCGGCACGAACACTTCATTATTTTTGAATTTAGTACCGATGATCATCATGCCGGAAAGAAGCCCGTCATTTAAAATCACTTTGGGATCCTGTCCCTCGTCCAGCGCCTGCTGTACCATTTCCTTAACGATTTTAGCCTTTCCTTTTTGCAGCATTGCCGAGATTTCTGTAATTTCCACCATTTTTTTATCCTCCTCCAAAACAGTTTCTTCCGTTTCCTTTGGTTTTTACGGTTATCCCCATACTATACTCTTTTGTTCCTTCCAAATTGGAAAAATTATGGATAGTATGTATTTTTTTAAGGTAACTTTTAAAAAAAAATTGAAACCCTTTTTTCGATGTGCTATAATGTCACAAACAATGACAGCTGTAAAAATGGTATTTGTTCAGGCCAGCCTGGACTGTTACTAAAAAATGGAGAATTTTATGGGATTGTTTGGCAGACACTGCAGCAACAGTATATTCTTAAGTTCATACGGTACATCAGAATATAAATCGAAGGGAAATTTATTTTCTCTTCGATTTTCTAAAGTCAGATACCCCGCAGTCCGCTGCGGGGTATCTGACCGTGACGACTGCTGCCGGTCCTTCGGCCGCTTGCCCAAAAACATCCTGAACCTCCATGTTTTCACAGAAAGGAGACCGTACTAACATGAGACATTTAATGAATCCCCTGGACTTTTCCGCTGAGGAACTGGACAGGCTCTTTGAGACTGCCAGGGATATCGAAGTCAACATGCCTAAATATGCCCACGCCTGTGAAGGGAAAAAACTGGCTACCTGCTTTTATGAGCCGAGCACCCGGACCAGACTCAGCTTTGAAGCCGCCATGCTGAATCTGGGGGGCAATGTCCTGGGCTTTTCCGATGCCGCCAGTTCTTCCGCTACCAAGGGGGAAAGCGTGGCCGATACCATCCGGATTATTTCCTGTTATGCAGACATCTGCGCCATGCGTCATCCCAAAGAGGGTGCTCCCATGGTTGCCGCTTCCGTTTCCGGGATTCCGGTTATCAACGCCGGCGACGGCGGCCACCAGCATCCCACCCAGACGCTGACGGATTTGATGACCATCCGCACACTGAAGGGGCGTCTGAACCGGCTCACCATAGGTCTCTGCGGCGACCTGAAATTCGGCCGCACCGTACATTCCCTGATCAATGCCCTCGTCCGTTATGATGATGTGCGTTTCATCTTTATATCCCCGGAAGAGCTTCGCGTGCCGGATTATATCACGGAAATGCTGAAGGATAAAAACATTCCCTATGAAGAGGTCATGCAGCTGGAAGAAATTATGCCCCGGCTGGACATCCTCTATATGACCAGGGTGCAGAAGGAACGTTTCTTCAATGAAGAGGATTATGTCCGCCTGAAGGATTTCTATATACTGGATAAGGCCAAGATGAACCTGGCTCCGAAGGATATGCTGGTGCTTCATCCTCTTCCCAGAGTAAACGAAATATCCGTGGATGTGGACGACGATCCGAGAGCCGTATACTTTAAGCAGGCCCAATACGGTGTTTACGTGCGTATGGCCCTGATTCTCACACTGCTGGGGATCACCGTTGATTCCTGACACAATGCCGCAGCCAGGCAGCGGATGCCGCTTTTTACAGGCCATCCTTGCGCTCACTACACGAACAGCCCGCTTACCGGGCGGAAAGGTAATCTTATGTTAAATGTTGGAAAAATAGAAGAAGGTTTTGTTCTGGATCATATAAAAGCCGGAACCAGTCTGTCCATATACCGTCATTTACAGCTGGACAAGCTGGATTGTACGGTGGCTATCATCAAAAACGCCAGAAGCAATAAAATGGGAAAAAAAGATATTTTGAAGGTGGAATGTGATGTGGACAGGATGGATCTGGATGTCCTGGCATTCATCGACCACAATATCACCGTAAATATTATTAAGAACGGGGAAATTGTTGAAAAGAAAGAACTAATACTTCCTAAAGAAATTAAAAATGTCATCCATTGTAAAAATCCCAGATGCATAACATCTATTGAACAGGGTCTGCCTCATATCTTTGTACTCTCTGATGAAAAGAAAGAGATTTACAGGTGTAAATACTGTGAAGAGAAATTCGACAGGCGTTCCCTGTAAGGGCGGGGGAAGCTGACGGGGATAGAACGAAAAAAGCTATTGCAAAGAGCTGAGCCGCCAGATCTGCAATAGCTTTTTCTTTATCTTTCTAATTGAACGAATCAATATAACGGTAAATTGCAGCTTCTTCACAAAGGAGCATTAATTCCGTATGGTTTCCCTTCACCTGATTTAGCTGTAAAATCCATATTGGTGCCAGAGGCTTAAAATCAAATAATTCAGTATAAACTTTTACAAATTTATCGGATTTATTCAGATCAAAATAATATTCCCCCTGCCATCCTATTTCTGATTTTCCACCGTATTTATTTTGAAGTGTATAGTGTTCCTCAAGGTAGGCCGCGAACTCATCCAAGCTAATTAAATCTTCAAATGAAAAACGTATTATCGCTAAACCCATTTCCTGTCCGTCTGGGGCTTGCAGTTGGAGAAAATATAGATCTACCGAAGTTTTATAACCATTAATTGTATATAACTCCTCAGGCGTATATATTTTATAGTTACGTCCTCCCATCATCTTTTCTGAATAATTTTCAGGATCAATGTCTATCCCCAACAGTTCACAAGTTTCCGGCAATGAAGCCCCAAACAGACTCGTACTCTCACAATATTTTATTTCTTTTGATTTTCCACATGCAGTAATTATCATGCCGAAAAAAAGGCATATAATAAAAGCATGTAATATTTTTTTCATCATATTATTAATTCCATGGGTCATCCTGAGGAATGCCATTTTGTACTATAATTTTTTGACCATTTGATAAATTAACAGATGACTGTGCATATAGGCCATACCATAAAGGTATATCTTCTGAATGGGCAAATTGAGGATTAGTTGGATATAACGTAAAAAGTTGTTGTCCTGTTGTCATATTAGCTGTAGAGACGGCATCACCCTTTCCGGGGATGGGACTTGTGTCCATTCCTATTCCAGCCCTTATGGCCATAAGCTCTGCAAATGATCTGTAAACAGCGGTGAGCGCTGCACCTGCCTCCGCCATATCTCCGACCCCGATGCAGACTGGGGATGGAACAGTGCCAAGGGGCAAGCGCCTATGCATCTACTTTTCGAGAGTACTCATGTATTCCCTTCCTGTTATTATCTAAAAGTTACCTGCCGGATGTGCTTTTGGAAAAAACTGTTATTATTATAGCTTAATTATACATTCTCTTTCTCTTTTTTACAATTTCATATACTGTTTTTTAGAAATATTCATATCAGAAAACAAATAACAAAACTAATATACTTTTTATACAGAATTACCAAATATATATATATTTATATACAATATCTTAGTTTTGCCCTAATAAAAGGTTCCATTATAGCTTGCCCACAACGCACTTGGCATGTTATCATTCTTTTTTCGCAACTGTCTATATAGGAGTCCGGATTCGCATACTGCCCTGGACGGGTCTGAGCCGTTACTGCATCCAGCCAATTAAATCGCTGCGCGATGCGCCGGATGTTATTTTCCACGACGCATTCATATGATCGAATATTCCTCTTTTCCCGGATTATGCATTACAGGCAGATGCGCCTTATCGTATATCTTATATCCCTATGCAGTGCTACAGAATATAATGTCCCTGCTGAAAATGTACGCATCCCTCCTGTTTGGCTTTACGCTCTATATTTTAAGTCATGTATCCCTCCGGCCGCTCCGCAGAAGGGATTGTTGCTTCTTATTTTACATACACTGCCGAAATCCCCGGCTTATGCCATTATCATTCCCCGGAGGGATGCTTTCATGCCGCGCTATCGTAAATGCGTACAGGCTTTTTCCAGCCTGGCACTTTCTTCTTCCGCAAGCTTTTTATCCAGACGCTGAAATAATATTCCGATTTCGGGAAGCCGGTACCCCGGCTCCACCTGCTGTTTTTTCCAGTCCGGTGACAGCTGCAGCCAGCCGCAGATTTTCGCGGAAGAAAAGGGGAGGAAGGGGTATAACAGCACCGCCAGATCGGCAATGACCTGGACACAGGTAAACAGCGTATTGCAGCAGTCCACAGCATCGGTGTCACGGGTAATCCAGGGCTGACGGGAATCAAAATATTTATTTGCCTTCCTCACCAGGCCGAATATTTCATCCACCGCCTCCTTAAACCGTCCTTTTTCAATCGACTCCGCCGACCGGTCATATAGTTTTGTTGCCTCTGTCTCCAGTTCCCCGTCCGCTTTTCCCCGCGGTACACAACCTCCCAGGTACTTTTGTATAAATACCAGCGTACGGTTCACAAAATTCCCATATGCGCCAAGCAGTTCCCCGTTATGGCTGTTGATGAATTCCCGCCATGAAAAATCAGCGTCCTTCTTTTCCGGTCCGTTGGCAAGCAGATAATACCGCAGGGAATCACTGTCATATCGGTCTGTGATATCCTTAACCCATACGGCATAGTTATGGCTTGTGGAGATCTTTTTCCCCTCCAGCGTCAGATATTCACTTGACAGGATTTCATCCGGCAGATGCCAGCCCTCTCCGTTAGCCAGCAAAAGGGAAGGGAGAATGATGGTATGAAAAGGAATGTTATCCTTCCCATGCACATAATAGTGCCTTACCGGACAGCCGGGAGATTCCTGCTGCCCGCTCTTCTTATCCGTCTTCCAAAGCTTCCTGAACTCCTCCGGGCTGTCTCTCAGTGCTTCCTTGCCGGATGATAAATAGCCCAGCACATTTTCCGCCCAAATATAAATTTTCTTGGTTTCATAGCCTTCACGGGGAACCTCAATTCCCCAGTCCAGATCCCGGGTAAGTGCCCTGTCCCGCAGGCCCTCGCTGAGATACTTCCCTGAAAAAGCCAGTGCATTCTTCCTCCAGTTTCCATGGCTTTCCACGTAATCTCTCAGTTCCTGCTCCAGACGGCTTAACGCGATGAACAGATGCCTGCTGCTCCGGAAGGAAATTGCGGAACCGCAGATCGCACAGACCGGTTTTATCAGAGTTTCCGCCTCCAGCACCGCGCCGCACGAGTCACATTGATCCCCTCGCGCTTCCCCTCCGCATTCCGGGCAGCTCCCGGTCACGAACCGGTCCGCCAGAAAAGAACCACAGCTTACGCAAAAGGCCTGGGGCACTTCCTTCTCGTAGACATAGGGACTATCATACAGCTTCCTGTGAAATTCCTTAACAAATTCCTTATGGACGTCGGAGGAGGTTCTGCCGTAATAATCATAGCTGAATCCCAGCTTACGGAAGCATTCTTCAAATTCCCGGTGATAAAACCCGCTGATTTCTTCCGGCGTTTTGCCTTCCTGTCTGGCCCGGATCGCCACCGGTGTCCCATGACAGTCACTTCCCGAAACAAAGCAGACCTTATCTCCTGCCGCCCTGTGGTAACGGGCCAGGACATCCCCCGGAAGCAGGGCCGCAATATGGCCGATATGCAGGGAACCGTTGGCATATGGCCAGGCTCCTCCAATTACTATATTTCTCATCTTACATTCCTCATTTCTTATTTGTTGTGATAACGCAGATCGCAAAATCCGCTGTTTTCAGGCAAAAAAAATCCCTCCTCTCCGAAAAAATATTTTTTCGGGGACGAGAGCATCGCTTCGTGTTACCACCCCAATTCACCTGTTCCTCACGGAACAGGCCTTATCAACTACGGACGAGAAATGATTCATCGATAGTCTATCACGGTAACGGGTGAATCCGTCGCAGCCTGAACCAGCCGGTTTTCGGTGCGCAGCTCCGGGACCATGTTCAATTACCCTCACTCCCTCCGCTCTCACCAACGCGGATTCTCTGTAAAAGCTCCGGTAACCTACTCTTCCCTTCCATGCATTTTAGGCTATGAAATTATGATTCATTATATGGGGCCTTTTCTTATTTGTCAACCGGGCATTTTCCCCTGTGTGCAGATAAAAAAATGCCCCTGCGCAGGGGATATACCGCTGTGCAGGGGCGTTCTGCCCGTATGTCCTGTCATATTTTCAGAATTTCCAGGCCTTTTTCATTCTCGCATACGCTTCTTCCAGCAGTCCTTTGGGAGATGCCAGGTTCAGTCGGATAAACCCACGTCCGGCTTCCCCGAATATGCTTCCCATATATACGGATACGTTCGCCTCCTGAAGGAACCACTGTTCCAGTTCTTCTTCGCTCATGCCGGTCTTGCTGTAATCAATCCACAGCAGATAGGTCCCTTCTCTGGGCATGATATGAAAAGCCGGAAAATGCTGCGCAAAATAGGCCCGGGTATATTTCTCATTTTCATCAATATACCGTTTTACCGCCTCATACCATTCATCACATTCCGTATAGGCCTTCTCCACTGCGGTAACCGCAAAAATGGTAGGGTTATGCATACCGATGCGGTCAATGGTGGCTGCTATCTGTTCCCGCAATTCCTTGTTGGGAATAATCATATAGGAGACGATAACCCCGGGGATATTGAAGGTTTTGGCCGGCGAAGTCGCCAGAATCAGCCTGTCATTTACATCCGCCGTCACGGAAAGGGTGGAATTGTGTTTTACGCCCTCCGCAACCAGATCACCATGAATTTCATCGGAGAACAGGATCAGGTTATGCTTCTTACAGAATTCCGCTGTCCGGATCAGTTCTTCCTTTGTCCAGGAACGTCCGGTGGGGTTATGGGGATTGCACATGATCAGCATTTTGGTCCGCTCATCCACCAGGCTTTCCATATGGGCAAAGTCCAGCTCATACCGGTCTTCGTTCCTTTTCAGCGGGCTGGAGAGCATCCTTCTGTCATTTTTGAGAATAGCGCTCTGCAGCGGCCCATAGGCAGGGGTGTTCATAATCACGCCGTCCCCTTTTTCCGTATAGGTATCCACACAGATACTGGAGGCAATATTGATTCTGGGACAGAACACGATCCATTCCCTGGGAATCTCAAGCCCGTACTGCTTCCGGTACCAGCGCTGAATGCTTTCATAAAACTTATCACTTAAATCGGTATAGCCTAAAACGCCACTGTCGAGGATTTTGCGGAGTCCGTCTAAAATCGGATCCGGCGCTTTGAAATCCATGTCCGCCACACCGAGGTGGATCATGCTTTTTTGTCCATATTTTTGGTCCATCGTATCCCATTTTCCGCAGTTTGTATTTCTGCGGTCCGTTATGGAATCAAAATCATATTGCATTCCCATAGGAAAACCTCCTCCTGGATGGTTCTTAAGCCGCATCGTTATGCCTCTTCTTCCTTCTGAAGGGCGAGGTATTCGTCGTAATATTCATCGCCGGGTTTAATCTTGGCTATACCGAATCCGGTGAAGCCCCAGATGATGGCGAAGATGACGCCTGTATAGCAAAGGATGGCCCAGGGCAGATAGGACAGGGTAGGTACGCCCAGGGTGGTAGCCATGTAAACACCTGCTGCGGTCCAGGGTACGATAGGTTCCACTACGGTAGCGGAATCTTCCAGCGTTCTGGAAAGGTTTTTAGGCTGCAGGCCCTTCTTGATATAAGTCTTTGCAAACATTTCGCCGGGAACCAGAATGGAAAGCTGGCCGTTGCTGGTTACAAAAACAGCGGTGATACAGGAAACGATTGTGGAAACAATCAGGCCGCCCGTGCTCTTTACGGACTTCATCAGTTTATCCAGTACGATATCCAGGGAACCGGTAACCGCCAGGGTTCCCGCAAAACCATAGGCACAGAAAGCGATAAGGACGGTGTTCAGCATGGAAAGCATCCCGCCTCTTTCCAGAAGTCTGGGGATATCAGGAATCAGCGCCGCCGCATCAAATCCCGCTTTGGTTACCATATCCAGGCTGAAGCCGCTGATAGCTGCTGTAAAGCACTGCTGAAGGGAAAAACCCTGGAATACGGTGGCATTAAAGAAAGCAACCACACTGGAAATCAGCATAACCGGGATGGTGGGTTTCTTGCGGATAGAGCCGTACAGTACAATAACAGGAGGCAGAATTACCAGTGGATTGAACCGGAACATGCCATCCAAAGTGCTCAGTATTGTTTCCACCTTTTCAGGGGTAGCCACTGTGCTGCCTCCTGCCAGTGAGAATCCTGCCACTGTATATACGATGAGGCAGATGATACAGCCGGGAATTGTGGTATAAAACATATGGCCGATGTGATCATACAGCTTGGCTCCTGCCGCAATAGGTGCAAGATTGGTGGTATCGGAAAGCGGAGACATCTTGTCACCGAAGTATGCGCCGGATACCACAGCTCCCGCCACCAGAGGAAGGGGCGCCCCCATACCCGCAGCAACACCCATCAGGGCCACACCAATGGTTCCTGCCGATCCCCAGGAAGTACCGGTACACAGGGATACCACTGCCGTTACCAGGAAAGAAGTCACCGCAATGTAGCGGGGGCTTATGATTTTCAATCCGTAATATACCATCATGGGAATGGTACCGCCGATCATCCAGGAACCAATCAGGAACCCAACGATAATCAGAATAAAAATAGCAGGCATCGTCTTGGAAAGCTTGCCTACGATGGAATTCATGATATCATCCCATGTATATCCCAGGGCTACGGCGATCACAGCCGCCACAGCTGCGGAAACAAGCATCAGTACCTCCGGGCTGAGACCCATAACCGCATAGCCTACCCCCAACAGAAGTATCATGGCCAGAATCGGAAGCACGGCCAGGAAAAAGGTTGGTTTCTTCTTTTCTCTTACTTTTTTTTCACCCATTTTAAACCCTCTCATCTACATTACTTTTCAACAGCTGCGATAACTTCCACTTCACATAACACATTTTTAGGAAGTGTTTTTACTGCGACACAGGAACGTGCCGGCTTTTCCGTAAAGTATTTTCCATATACTTCATTAAACGCGGCAAAGTCTCCCATATCACTCAGGAAGCAGGTCGTCTTGATTACGGATGCGAAACCGGTTCCCGCCTCCTTAAGCACGGCGTCCACGTTTTTCATTACCTGTTCCGCCTGAACAGTAATGTCTCCCTGTACTACCTCTCCGTTGGCCGGATTCACGGGGATTTGTCCCGAACTGAACAAAAGTTCATTGAACAGGATAGCCTGGGAATAGGGGCCGATTGCTTCCGGAGCATTTGGTGTGTAAATTTTTTTCAGCATTTCTTCCACCTCTTTCTTTGTTTTTTCTTGATAACTGCATTATATCAATAAAATATATTTTAGTCAATACACTTTTGTTTATTTATTCTGTATATTCAATAAAATTTTTTTCACTATTTTATTGCACATTTACCTGCCGTACTTTATAATGATAGAAAAGCTATACTGAAATTTATTTCATAACTGTTCAGCAGGCCGGCGCATTCACTGCGTTGATTGTACAGAACTGTGAAGATACGGAACAGTTACTTTATATTATCGATTTACTCAAACTTGCAGGTACCAAATGGCCCTCTGCGAAGTTTGAGTGATATACAGAAAGGTACGGGTGATTCTATGGATACTCCTTTTATCGAGCTGACTGCAGCAGACAGACAAATACTCACTTCCTATTCCCATATGCTGGATGGCCTCGGCGCTTATCTGGGCGAAGGCTACGAGCTTGTGCTCCACAGCCTGGAAAGCCTGGATCATTCTGTTATTAAGATTATCAACGGCCACTATACCGGAAGGAAGGAAGGCTCTCCCATTACCGATCTGGCTCTGAAAATGCTGGGGGAACTGGAGAAGGATCCGGCCCGGACTGTTTCTCCTTATTTTAATAAGAACAAATCCGGCGCACTCCTGCGTTCCTGCACTATCCCCATAACCGGGGAACATGGCAGGATTATCGGCCTTCTCTGCATGAATTTCCACATGGAAAGCCCGCTTTCCACTATTCTGCAGAGCCTGCTTCCCCCGCAGGAAACAGCGGCCGTTTCAGCGCCTCCCGCGGAAACCTTCTCGGACAATATTGACGATTTAATTTTATCCGCGCTTTCCGAAACCCGCGAGGCGGTTTATAACGATGCCGCTATTTCCTCGGCCAATAAAAATAAGGAGATTGTCCTTCAGCTTTACCAGAAAGGAATTTTCAATCTGAAGGATGCTGTTATCAAGGTTGCGGATCAATTGAATATTTCCAAAAATACGGTTTATATGCATATCCGAAATTTCAAAAACCAGGCATAAAGCAGAATACCCGTGGTAACCGTCCGGACTTGTCTGAACGGTTATCCCCGGAGAAAGCTTGAGATAACAAGGAAAGGCTTGAGAAAATCTTGAGAATTTTATGGCAGAATAGAAACCGTACAGGAAAGGAGGAACATGGATATGAGCGGCAGAATCCTGCTTGCGGATGATGAAAAAGGACTTGTGTCAATGATGGCAGCTTATTTTGAACTGTGCGGTTATCAGGTTCTGACAGCCTGCAGCGGCGCGGAAGCGCTGGAAAAGGCCGCCCGCCTCCCGGATCTTATCCTGCTTGACATCAATATGCCGGATGTGGACGGCTTTACGGTCTGCCGGCGTATCCGGGAGCATGTTTCCTGCCCTATTCTTTTTCTCACCGCCCGTATGGAAACCGGGGATAAAATCGAAGGATTCCGCGCAGGTGCGGACGATTATATTGTAAAACCTTTTGATCTGGAAGAACTGGGTGCGAGGGTTGCGGCCCACCTGCGCAGGGAACACCGGACAAAAAAGCAGAATGTCCTGCGTTTTTTTGGGGAATTGTCCATCGATTATTCCGGACACCGGCTCCAAATCGGGGAAACGCACATCCCCTTATCCAGAACAGAATTTGCAATCGTCGAACTTCTCTCCGTTAATGCGGGACAGATCTTTGATCGGGAACGGATATATGAAACCGTCTGGGGGCTGGAAGGCGACGGCAGCAGCGATACGGTTATGGAACACGTCCGCAAAATCCGCTCAAAGCTCTCCGTCTATACAGACCATGCTTACATCGAAACCGTTTGGGGGATAGGCTATAAATGGAATGGATAAGAAATAAGAACCTGAAACAGTCATTTTTCATCATAACTGCTCTCTTTCTCAGCGTTGGCCTTCTGTTAGCCGCACTTTCCTTCTACCTGTGCCTGGAACAGGGAAGCCGCTTTTCTGATGCCCCGGGAGTTATCATTTCCCTTCAGGATGACAGCCGTTTTATCACCTCCCCTTCCCCGGAGGAAACCAATGGCACCTTTAACCGAAACGCCGCACGTATCCTCGCCTTTCTGCAACTCGGACTGCCTGTATTCTGGGTTATACTCTCTCTGCTCCTTGCCGATGTCCTGTTTTACAACCTGAAAATCAGACGTCCTCTCGCGCTTCTGCGGGAAGGAGCGGCGCGCATTTCCCGGCAGGATCTGGATTTCACCCTGGAACCGCTCTCCCGGGATGAACTGGGACAGCTCTGCACATCCTTCGAAACCATGCGCAGCGAACTGAAAAACAGCCATCTAAAGCTGTGGAGGCAAATGGAGGAACGCAAAAGGCTGAATGCCGCCTTTGCCCATGATTTGAAAAATCCGGTCACCGTCCTGAAAGGATCCGCCCTGCTTCTTCAAAAAGGAATAGAGCAATCTCCCCCTAATCCGGTCCTTCAAAAGGATTCCCTCGCCCTGATCCTGCAATATACCGGACGGCTGGAAGCCTATATAGAGGCCATGAGCCATGCCCGGAACATGGAGGCCCTGGAATGTCATCCGGTCCCCTGCAGCAGCCTTGCACTGTATTACGGACTTAAAAAAAGCCTTCCTCTGCTGGCGGCGGATTCGGGCAGGAAGCTGGAAACCACCTTCTCCGGTACCGATCAGGAAATAAGCATCGACAGGCAGTTTTTTCTGAATACCGCCGAAAACCTTGTCTGCAATGCTCACCGTTACGCAAAATCACAGGTTTCTGTTGAAATGTCCTGCACAGGGGAAGCTCTGCTTCTCACCGTAACGGACGATGGTCCCGGCTATCCAGCTCTTCTTCTGCAAAAAGGGCCTGCTTTCTTTCGCCGGGAGGATACGTCCGGCGGCGATCATCTGGGGATGGGACTTGCCACCTGCAGGCTTTTGTGTGAAAAACACGGAGGCAGCTTAACGCTGGCAAATCGGGAAACGGGGGCGCAGGCGAAAGCGGTTTTTAAAAACCGTAAAAGTTGAGTGTTTCTTGAGAATTGTCATATATACTCTCTTTATCAATAGGATAAGGAGAGTTTTTTATGGATATTGAGGTAAAAGAGATATCAAAAATATATGGTACGGGGGAGAACCGGGTCACTGCCCTCCAACCAGCCAGCATGACCGTACGGGAAGGGGATTTTCTCTCCATCATGGGGCCGTCGGGAAGCGGGAAAAGCACACTGCTTCATATCATAAGCGGCCTGGATGTTCCCACAGCCGGTACGGTAACCTATGGCGGCACGGACATCCACCGGGGAACAGACAAGGAGCTATCCGCCTTCCGCCGTCGGAAAATCGGCTTTATTTTCCAGCAGTTCCATCTGCTTCCCGTCCTGACCGCCCGGGAAAATATCCTCATGCCCCTTCTGCTGGACAAGGTCCGTCCGGACGAAACACAGCTCATGCGGATTGCCGGTTTTCTGGGACTTGAGGACCGTCTGTCCCATCTCCCCCACGAACTTTCCGGAGGCCAGCAGCAGCGTGTGGCTGTGGCCCGTGCTTTGATAGCAGGCCCGGACATCCTGTTCGCAGATGAACCCACCGGAAACCTGGACAGCAAAAGCGGCGGTGAAGTTATGGAAATGCTCTGTTCGCTCCGGAAAAGTCTGGGCAAAACCCTTATTCTCATCACCCACGACAAACAACTGGCGGAAATGGCGGAACGCCGCTTTACCATTGTGGACGGTGTACTCAGGGAGGTGACGGAAGCATGAAATCCTATCTGTCTCTCGCCTGGAAGCAGCTTAGGGCTGAAAAAATGACATCCCTTCTGATTCTATGCGCCCTCCTCCTTTCCACAATTGCCACCACCGCCGCAGGGGCTTCTGTGGGAATCCTGCAGTCCCTGCGGATCCGGCAGGCGGCCGGACTCCATGGAAACCGCTATGCCACCTTCCATCAGCTGACGGAAACACAGATGCTGCAGCTGTCCGGGGACGCCCTTTTAACAGATGTGGGAATTCTGATCCAAATCGGGAACTGCAGGCTGGGCAACAGCAGTCTTACTCTTTTTTTACGGGAATATTGCGGGAATTCCCTGGACGCATATCCTTCTATCGGCAGCATCAGGGAGGGGCATCTGCCTTCCGGCGCAGGGGAAATCGCCCTCTCCGAAGATGCGCTGCGCTACCTTGCCCCGGGAGCCGGCGTGGGGGATATCCTTACACTCACCCTTTCCGTGAGTCTGAAAACAGATGATCAGCCTCCCTTTGAATATACCTTTCCCTTTACCATCACCGGCATACTGGAAAACGATTATCTCGGCTATGCTTCCGGCACCATGACCGCCGTGGCCGGCCGCGGAACGGCGGCGGCCCTACTGCCGGAACGCTATCTGCTGTATTCCGCCGACTTTAAAACCAAAACCACCGGGGACTTCCAGGCCATTATCGACAGCCTGGCCGAACAGCTGACTCTGGATAAAGAAAATATCCAGTACAACTGGGTTCTGCTTGACGCTATGGGGCTGGACTATGCGGAAAAGGGAGAAGCCGATGCAGGAAACGGCTTTCCCTTTATGGCCGCAGCCTGTATTCTGGTGGGCAGCCTTGTTCTTTTAGCCTCCGGGCTTGTGATCTATAATATCCTGAAGGTTTCTGTTGCCAGAAAAATCCGGGAGTACGGCACTCTCCGGGCCATTGGCGGTGAACGCAGACAGCTATACAGGCTGGTAACCCTGCAGCTTCTCCTTCTGTTTGTTATCGCCCTTCCCCCGGGTTCCCTTCTGGGTATCTTATCCGCCAAAGGAATCCTTCTTGCGGCAACAGGTCTGCTGAATCCCGATCTGTTTCTGGCCGGCAGCACACAGGAACTGCATACGGCGATCACGGGAAGCCGGGCAGGGGCACTGCTTCCCGTCCTTGCAGGCATTGGAATCACTTTGTTCTTTTCTCTCATCGCCGCGTTTCCGGCCGCACGTTATGCTTCCCGGGTGTCTCCGGTGGAAGCCATGTCCGGCCATGCCGCCACCATGAAAAGGACACACAGGAAAACCGGTAAAATACGCTGCTTTGAAGCTTTTTACGCCCGTCTGAATATGTCCCGCAGCCGGGGGCGCACCGCGATCACAATCCTTTCTATCGTGATGAGCATTACCGTTTACGTCGCGCTGCAAAGCTTCAGCGGGCTGTTGGATACAAGCCGCGCCGTGCAGGAAATGCACCTGGGAGACTACGCGGTTACGAGTGAAACGGCGGGCATCCGGCCTGCAGCCGTAAAAGAACTGGAGGACAGGGAGGAGGTGGCGGCCTTATATACCACAAAGCTATCCGTCTATACCTGGGATGCCGGCGGGCGCTTTCCTCTGAGCCTGGATTTTACCCCCAAATCCTGGGAAGCCTTCCAAATCGCAGGAATTGACGGCGGCCGCCTGGAAAGCTATCTGCCCGGCCTTTCGGCGCAGACGAAGGAAGCCCTGAGAAACGGCACGGCCTGCCTTGTAAAAAACCCGATTCCTTTTTCCTTTGACGGGCAGGAAACGGCATTCACCCAATTGAAAGCGGGCGATACGCTTACCGTCAATGGTACGCCCCTGCAGGTGGCAGGTATCGTCAGCACGCCTGTCACAATCAATAACGCAGGATATATAAACGGCATCCAGATCCTTGTTTCTGATTCCCTATATGACACCCTTACCGGAAAAGATTCCTATTCTGAGATCTATCCGGTATTGTATGGGGAAGAAAAGGCGGATACCTTTGAGAAATGGCTGCAGGAATGGTGTGACAGTAATCCGGGAAGCCATTGGTTGTCCTACCGCCAATCGGATGCGCAGCTGGCGGAAAGCTTTGAGCAGATTACCCTTCTTAGCTGGGGGCTGATTTTGTTCATCGGCCTGATCGGCCTGCTTAATATCATAAATACCGTCTACACCAGTATCCATACCCGCGTGAATGAAATCGGCATACAGCGGGCGATCGGAATGAGTGCCGGAAGCCTTTACCGGACCTTTCTCTGGGAAGGGGCATATTACGGCCTGATCGCCTCCGGCATTGGGGCGGTTACCGGATGGCTGTGTACCTTCTTTGTGAACGCCGCAGCGGCGGAAGCCTGGCAGCTTCCCCCCTTTCCCCTCATTCCCGTGCTTCAGGCATCCCTGATTTCCGTCCTTGCCTGCCTGCTTTCCACCGCTTTCCCGCTGCGTTCCCTTACCAAAACGAATATTGTAAGCACTATTCGATCCATAGAATGAGATACAGACAGAACCGCCCGGCAGGCCCGTTCCCGCAGCGGAACATTATTTGGCCGCCCAGCTGTCTGCCGTTTTCGCATCCGCCACGCATGGAACGGACGGCAGGATATCCGTCCCCGCCCGTTCCATGACGGCCTTCAGGCAACGGGCAGCGTTTGCCCCCTCCTGCGCAGGTACCTCCAGCAGGATTTCATCATGTACAATCCCCACCAGCTTCCAGTCCTTTTCCCTTATTTCATGATACAGAAGCCCCAGCGCGCGTTTCAGGATATCGGCGGCCGTCCCCTGAACCGGCGTATTGGCCAGTTCCGATACGCCGGAACGGGGCGTGAAAAGAAATTTCCGTCCCGTCATAGTCCGGCCTTCCGTAAAATGGCCGGCCTTCAAATCGTGATGCCACCAGCTTATTCCCGCATAAGCCCTGAAAAAAGCGTCCCTGAATTTTACCGCCTCTTCCATTGTCATGTCCACGCCGTAGGATTGTGCCGCATACTGCTGCAGCCCTGCGGCGCCCATTCCGAAAATCAGGCCGAAATTCACCGCTTTTGCCGCCTGCCGCTGGGCAGCTGTCACCTTTTCCGGCAAAGTATCGGAAACAAGGGATGCGGTGAGCCGGTGTAGATCCTCTCCTTTTGTATATGCGCTTTTCATCCGCACATCCCCTGAAATCTGGGCGGCCACCCGCAGTTCGATCTGGGAATAGTCGGCAAGGACAAGGGTACGCCCCTCCGGCGCCCGGAAGCAGCTGCGGAAACGGGTTTCCCTGGGGATCTGCTGGATATTCGGCCCCCAGCAGCACATTCTTCCGCTGTAAGCGCCGATCTGGCCATATTTGGGATGAAGCCTGCCTGTAACCGGATGAATCTGCGCCGGCAGGGGATGCAGGAAACCGGAAAGCAGCTTGGCGTATTTTCTGTAATCGGTCAGTGCCTTCACCAACGGATGATTATGATAAGGAGCCAGGCTGTAACGCGAAGTGGAGGATACCTGGATGCCGTTCTTTTTCAGGAGCTTAAGGACATAGGCATTGCTGTCAAAATTCACATCCAGGGCTTCCTCCCCGCCCCAGAGCGTCAGCTGGTAGGAAGGCTCTCCGCTGTAAGCATAAAGCGCCTGCAAAGCTTTCTCATATTGGCTCTGTATATCCGTACATAAACGTTCCCATTGCTTCAAATCCAAGGAAATCCCGTCATACTCCGCCCTCGCCAGAGCCGGCGCACAGGCAAATTCGATATCGGCAATCCGTTCCAGGCGATTCTCTCTAAGCCGGTCAGAAAGACAATCCCAAAGCTGCAGTAAAATACGGGAATCCAATGCGGCATAGGCCAGCTGCGAATCGGACAGCGCCCCGCTCCAATCCCCCGTCTGTTCCGTTTTATCCAGAGAAACGCCCAGATAATGGGAAGCCACCGATGAAAGGCTCACCTTACGGGGCCCTCCGCAGGGTCTCAGCAGATCCGCTGCCAGCATGGTATCCCGGATATTTTCCGGCAGGATCCCTTCCCCGCGCAGAAACTGGAGATCGAATTTGGCGTTATGGAATATCTTTGCTGAATCCCCCTCCAGCACCTCTTTCAGGAATGCCCTTCCCCTGGAATCCTCCAAAAAAGGGACACAGTCAATTAAGAGCACCGGCATCCCCGCCGCCCCAATCTGCACCAGCCGCAGCTGATCCCGATGTGCATCCAGCCCTGTGGTTTCTGTATCCACAGCCAGCAATCCGGCGGCTTTCAGCCTGTCCAGATACGGCATCCCTTCTTCCGGCGATCGAACCACTGTAAATTCCATAGCTTCCCCTTTCCCGCTTTTCCTCCTCCCATTATACCAGCACTGTCCTATGCCGGCAACAGCTTTTGCAAACATACGTTCTTTTTATCTGCCCCCAAGAACGGACGGCAGGTGAAACACCAGCACAATTTACAATATAAACAGTTCTTTTTCCGTATTTAATCCCTGCCTCGCTTCGTATAATATAAGAAAGGCTGTTTATGCAATACGCGGAGCTTTCGCATTTCAAGGAGGGAATACCTATGGAACATCTGTTTCAGGCTATCAACAATATTTTCGACTTCGTCATCCCGGTATCTGATTTTTTCTGGGATTTTCCCACGAACTTCAGCTGGTATGCATCCATTCCTGTTCTCGGCAATTTTTCCCTGGCGGTTATTCTTCTTATCGGTTCAGGTATTTACTTCACTCTGAAAACGGGTTTTATCCAGGTAACCCATTTCGGCAGGGGGATACGGATTCTGGCTCAGAAAAAAAAGGAAGAAATCGGTATTTCTTCTCTCGCTGCTTTTTTCCTGAGTTCTGCCATGCGCGTGGGGCCGGGAAATATCCTGGGAGTGACGGGAGCTATCGCCGTGGGAGGACCGGGGGCATTGTTCTGGATGTGGGTTTCCGCTTTCTTCGGCATGGCAACGGCTTATACGGAAGCTGTACTGGCACAGATTTTTAAAGAACGGAAAAAAGATGAATTTGTGGGCGGACTGCCCTTCTATGGTAAAGTACTGCTGGGCAATAAGCTCTGGGCCGGAATTGCCCTTTCCCTGATGTATATCATATATGCCATGTGCTGCCTGCCGGCCCAGGGCTTTAACGTGGTCAGCTCCATCGGGCAGATGGCGGAAATCGCCACCGGCTCTTCCCTGGAGGGTACCTCCGTATTTTATTATGTGATATCGTTGCTGCTCATCGCAGTAACCGCCTATATTGCTTTCGGCGGCATCCGCAAGGTTACCAGGGTTACCGACAGACTGGTCCCTGTGATGGCTGTCGTATATGTTGCAGTGGTATTTGTATTGATCCTTCTTAACCTGCATTCCGTCCCCTATTTCTTCGGAGCCGTATTCAGCGGGGCCTTTACCCCTGAGGCCATATTCGGAGGCGTGTTCGGAACGGTTCTCGTCCAGGGTGTGAAAAGAGGACTGATGTCCAATGAAGCGGGCCAGGGAACTATTACTATGGCGGCAGGCGCCGCCAGCACCGGCCATCCCTGTGAACAGGGCTGTGTACAATCCATCGGTGTCTTTCTGGATACCATGGTCATCTGTACACTCACCGGTTTCGTGGTAGTTATGGCACACATATGGACCGGAAGCGGGGCTGAAGCCTGGTTTGCCCTGGACAGACTCCCCAAATTCCTGGAATCCGCCAAGGTACTTACGCCGGGTACGGCTATGAACGCCATTGTCGCTTTCCTGCTCACCTTCTGCTTCTGCCTGTTCGCATTTACCTGCCTGGTGGGCATGATTTCCTTCAGCGAGATCGCTGCCAACCGGATCAGTACCCGGAAACGGGTGATTTACGCGGTCCGCATTATAGGTATTCTCATCACGGCTTTTGGCATTGCCTGTTCCCTTGCGGGTATCGAGCTGGGGAATCTGTGGGCTATCTCCGACCTTGGGAATATCCTTATCGTATTTGCCAATATCCCCCTGCTTTATCTGGGGGCAAAATGTGTATTCAAAGCCACGGCCCATTTTAAAAAGAATGACGGAAGTACTTTTGATTCCTCCGTCATCGGACGCAGCTGCCCTTATTGGGATCAAAAAGAGCATAACGGAAACTGAGTTCCAAATGAGTTTCGCATATACGTAAACCTCCGATGCCCTTTAAAAAGACAGCGGAGGTTCCTTCTTTGCTTTCCCGTTTGTCAACCTGCATACGGCCGTCTAAAGCCGGATTTAGATATTTATTGTATGTATATTTTTATAAATAATATTCATAGTATATATAATTCACAAATAAATATTAATCGTATATTGCAAGATGACTTCCATATTTATAGTCTTTAATGGGAGGGCAAAACTATGGATACTATTACAAAATTAGTAGGAACAAGGATACGGGGCTTTCGAAAAGAACAGCGTTTAAGCCAGGAAGAACTGGCAGAGAAATGCAGTCTGCATCCCACTTATATCGGCCAGCTGGAAAGAGGGGAAAAGAATCCCACCATTGAAAGCGTTATGAAAATTGCAAACGGGCTGGAAATTCCCATCGACCAGCTTTTCATAAACATCCCCTGTTCCAACAGACAGGCGGTGGATTATATCCCGGACCGTATTATGTACCTGGTGGCCGAGCTGTCACCAAAGGAACAGCGGGTTATTTATGAACTCATTATACAGGCTCTGAAGCTGCGCAGTTAAAAACACCGGATAACCACACGCCGCGGACCATCCTTATATTTCAAAAAAGCCGCAGGAGAATTTCGCGCCACCCCACGCGAAATTCCTGCGGCTTCCTTATTCATATAACTTTATTATGCAAAGGGATTCTCAGTAGGATACATCATTCCCTTAGGCTGATTGAAGTTGATTTCGTCCGTTTCCACACCGATATATTTGAATACTTCATACAGTGCTTTTCCGAAATGTCCGAAAGCAACCGCACCGTGGTGAGGATAATTCTTCTCAACCAGTACATGACGGTAGAAACGTCCCATTTCAGGGATTGCGAATACACCAATTCCGCCAAAGGAACGGGTTGCAACAGGCAGAACTTCACCCTGCGCGATATAAGCGCGCAGCTTGGCATCTGCGGTGCTCTGCAGACGGTAGAAGGTAATATTTCCGGGGATGATATCTCCTTCGAGGGTTCCCTGGGTTACTTCTTCCGGAAGGCTTCTTGCCATGATGAACTGATATTTCATCTCGCAGAAGGACAGCTTGCTGGATGCGGTATTTCCGCAATGGAAGCCCATAAAGGTATCTTTCTGTGTATAATCGTATTTGCCCTTGATATCTGTTTCAAACATATCGGCAGGCACCGTATTGTTGATATCCAGCAGGGTAACCACATCATCGCTGACTACGGTTCCGATGAATTCGCTGAGGGCTCCGTAAATATCAACTTCACAGGATACCGGAATTCCTCTCTTCGTAAGACGGCTGTTTACATAGCAGGGAACGCAGCCGAACTGTGTCTGGAATGCAGGCCAGCATTTTCCGGCAATTGCAACGAAATCACGGCTTCCCTTATGTTCTTCAATCCAGTCAAGCAGCGTCAGTTCATACTGAGCCAGTCTGGTTAAAATTTCAGGCTTCTTGTTTCCGGTTCCCAGTTCTTCTTCCATATCCTTCACTACTTCCGGAATTCTCTCGTCTCCGGCATGTTTGTTAAAGGCTTCGAACAGATCCAGTTCGGAATTTTCTTCAATTTCCACACCCAGGTTAAACAGCTGCTTGATAGGTGCGTTGCAGGCCATAAAGTCTTTCGGACGGGGACCGAAGGAAATGATTTTCAGGTTCTTTACTCCGATGACAGCTCTTGCGATGGGCGCGAACTCTGCGATCATGTCCGCACATTCGGAAGCGGTACCAACCGGATATTCCGGAAGATATGCTTTCAGGTTACGGAGCTTCAGGTTATAGCTTGCATTCAGAACGCCGCAGTAAGCGTCGCCTCTGCCGCCAACCAGATTGTCTCCGGTTTCCTCCGCCGCAGCCACCACCATAGCCGGTCCGTCAAATTCCTTGATCAGCAGGGTTTCCGGGGTTTCCGGGCCGAAGTTTCCAAGATAAACCACAATGGCATTGCAGCCGGCTTCCTTTACGTCAGCCAGGGCTTTTCTCATATCAATTTCGTTTTCAATACATACAGGGCATTCATACAGGCCATCCCCATATTTCTCCTTGTAAGCTGCAACCACCGCTTTTCTTCTGGATACAGATAAATCCATAGGGAAGCAGTCACGGCTTACCGCTACTACAGCGATTTTTTCTTTCGGCATGTTGTTCATGTCTTTCCTCTCCTTCCGCGGCCTCCGGCCGCATTTAAATAAAGGGGGAAGAAGCAGCTGGCTGCTTCTTCTCTGGGACACAGCGTGTCCCATGCTCTCCTTCCGCGGCCTCCGGCCGCATAACCTATTACTTTACGCAGATATTTTCGCCCTTCAAACCAATATGGCAGCCTTCCGGGAGTCCGCCCTCGGCATGGCCGATAAGCCATTTGTTCTTTGCCGTAATCAGAGCGTCTTCGCCGCCAGCGAAGTGATTCTCATCCAGTACAAGATTGGTTCCGTCCGGAAGAATGATCGCACAGCGGAATCCCTCTTCCCCGCTGTTGCAGGGTGCATAATGCAGGGTTGTCGCATACAGCTCCACCGCGACTCCCTTGGGAAGCAGGAATGCCTCCACCTTAGAGGTATCGTAGGTGTAGCCTTCTTCGATATCCGCCTGCCATCCGAGCAGCAGGATCAGATCCGATGCAGCAACATCAATTTCAGAGGTTCTGTGATATTCCAAAGCGTTCAGCTTATAGTTATTTCCATTGCAGAACCCTATCTGGATAGGCATTTCGCCGTAGGACACATCCTGTACTTCCTTATATACAGGCAGCGCTTCCAGCTCCGGAACACTGGGCTCATATACCACTTCAGCAGTACAGGGGGTCTTTTCCAGTTCCTCCACAAGAGCCGTAAAATCCACATTTTCCACTACCTTTCCGTATTTCCGGAAGGCGGCGTCCGTCACTTTCTTAATTTCCATCCTTCTTTCCTCCTTTCCTTTATTCCAGCCATTTGGTAATGGCATTGGAGACCTTAAATGATTTTATCGAAAAGTTCCCTGCATGCGGGATATATCTGTCTGAACTGCTGGTATCTGACTTCATATCTGGCGGTAAGCTCCGGTTCGGGTTCCACCGTTCCCACTACCTTTACCAGCTTATCTGCCGCTTCTTCCACACTAGCGAATTCCCCGCAGCCCACTGCTGCCAGAATAGCGCCGCCGTAGCCCGGCCCTTCTTCACTTTCAATCATATCCACTTTGATTCCCAGCACGTTTGCCATAATCTTTTTCCAAAGAGGGCTCTTCGCACCTCCGCCGCAGATCTTGGTCCTTTCGATATGGATACCCAGGGATTTAGCCACCTCAAAGGAATCCCTCAGGGCAAAAGCAACCCCTTCCAGTACCGCCTGCGTCATATCGGATCTAGTGGTATCCATCGTCATCCCGATAAAGGTTCCCCTTGCATTAGGATTGTTATGAGGAGAACGTTCTCCCATCAGATAAGGAAGGAAGAACACATGGTTTTCTCCCAGCCCGGTAATCTCGGCTTGTTCCTTCGCATAATCACCGGTCCCGATAATATCATCCATCCACCATTTGTTGCAGGATGCGGCACTGAGCATACATCCCATCAGATGATACTTGCCGTCCGCATGGGCAAACGCGTGCAGCGCATTGTTGCTGTCCACGCAGAAGCTTTTGGAAGAAATAAAAACAGTTCCGCTGGTTCCCAGGGAAATATTGCACATCCCGTCGCCTACGGTACCCGTTCCCACAGCGGCGGCCGCATTGTCTCCGGCGCCGGCAATTACCTTTACCTCAGAGGAAAGGCCCAGCTCCTGTGCGATTTCAGGAAGCAGGCTGCCCACCACCTCATAGCTTTCAAAGACCTCTGCCAGCTGTTCCCTGCGGATTCCGCAGATATCACACATTTCTTCCGACCAGCAGCGGTTCTTCACGTCAAAAAGCAGCATGCCGGATGCATCGGATACATCCGTGCAGTGTACGCCGGAAAGCTTGTATGCAAGATAATCCTTTGGCAGCATGATCTTTTCTATTCTTGCAAAATTTTCAGGCTCTTTGTTTTTCACCCACAGTACCTTGGGTGCGGTAAAGCCCGCAAATGCGATATTTGCCGTATACTCCGACAGCTTATCCTTACCTATCACCTGATTCAGATAATCGGTTTCCTCACCGGTTCTGCCGTCATTCCAGAGAATTGCAGGACGGATTACCTTGTCCTCCTTATCCAGAATAACGAGTCCATGCATCTGTCCGCCGAAGCTGATACCTGCCACCTGTGACTTGTCACAATCCGATACCAGTTCTTTTAATCCTGCCATGGTCTGCTCAAACCAATCCTCCGGCTTCTGCTCAGACCAGCCCGGATGAGGGAAAAACAAAGGGTATTCCTTTGACACAATCTTCCTGATCGCTCCCTTTTCGTCCATCAGCAGCAACTTTACCGCCGATGTTCCAAGATCCACGCCTATGTATAACATTCTGCGCCTCCCGTCCTTTCTTCTCCTGCTTTATATATTTTTGTTCCGCAGCCCGGCATTTCCGTTTTCCCGACATCTGCCGGATTCCGGCAGCCTTAGAGAAACCGGGCATGGCCGCTTATGGCCGCCCCGTCTTACGTGCCCGTGCACGTTATCTTCATGATAAATGATTTTCATCTAAAAATCAATGGGGATTATAAATTTCGTAAAAATTCACAATCCATCGCCGTTTTCACGGGTTCTGCGCTCCTCTTTTTGTGAATTCTGCCGTTTCGTGTTGCACGCACACGGTTTCCGGGGTTCCCAAATTGACTTTACCCTCTATTTATGTTACGGTAAATGAAAGTGAAGCATAACATGGAAGCAGAGGTGAACAAGACATGGCTACAATAAAGGAAATTGCCGAACTGGCCGGTGTCTCCCGCGGCACGGTGGATCGCGTCCTGAATAACCGGGGAGCGGTGAATCCGCGGACTGCCCGGAAGATTCTGGAGATCGCACAGGCCCTTGATTATAAGCCCAATAAAGCAGGCATTGTCCTTGCCGCACAGAAGAAGAACTTAAAAATCGGGGTCATCCTGTTTGACACGGGAAATCCCTTTTTTGACGATGTGCTGGAGGGCGTGAACCAAAAATCCCAGGAACTTGGCGGCTATAACTGTTCCGTACTTGTCACCAGGGTAGGATTTGATCTTACGGCACAGCTGGATGCCATGGATGAAATGGTATCCCAGGGCGTGAGCGGCATCGTGCTCTCTCCCTATAATGACCCTCTCATCTGTGATAAAATAAACGAACTGGACAGCCGGGGCATCCCGGTCATCACCACCAATACCGATATCGAGAATTCAGGCAGACTTGCCTATGTAGGCTGTAATTTCTACCGTTCCGGGGAAACGGCAGCAGGTCTGATGCATTTAATTGCGGGAAACGAAGTCTATGCCGGCATTGTCACCGGTTCCTCCAAGGTGCTCTGCCATACGGACCGGATTGCCGGCTTCCGCGACCGGATAGAGTCCCATTACCCGGGTATCCGCATTGTGGACACCATCGAGAACAGCGATGACGAATTTGAAAGCTATGACCGTACCCTGTCCCTGCTGAAGGAGCATCCGGAAATCAACGCCCTTTATTTTGCTGCCGGCGGTGTCTACGGCGGCTGCCGGGCGGTGCTTGCCGCGGGCAGGAAGGATATTACGATTATATCCTGTGATAAGGTTTCCACCACAAGGGAGATGGTGCTTCAGGGCGTTATCGCCGCCACAATCTGCCAGCAGCCGCTCATCCAGGGCACAAAACCTCTGGATTTGCTGTTTTCCTGCCTGACCACCGGGGAAAAGCCGGAAAAAGAATACCATTACACCACCGTGGATATCCGTATCCGTGAAAATATATAAAAACAACGAATGACACGATCCGCGAGCCATCCTTATGTTCAAAACAGCCCTTATACCGTACAGCGCATTCGGTATAAGGGCTGTTATCTATCTTCCCCGGACGGCACCGGCCGCCCAGAAAATAACGTACAGGACGATATCCACAATAACAATGCTCGCTCCCGCCGGGGTAGCCAGCAGGAAAGAGACCGTCATCCCCAGCACGAAGCTGATGACGGAAAGTGCCACCGAACACAGAATCACACTCCGATAGCATTTGCAGACCCGCATGGCGGTCAGCGCCGGGAAAATGATCAGGCTGGATATGAGAAGCGCTCCCATCATCCGCATGCCCAGCACTACCGTAACCGCCGTAAGCACAGCCAGAAGCATGTTGTACAGCCCTGTGCGTATCCCGGTCGCCCTGGCAAAAACCGTATCAAAGGTCACCGCAAATATCTTATCATAAAAGAACAAATACAGCACGAGCACAATAACCGACAGCACTGCACTCAGCACCACATCACTTTTGCTCATAGCCAAAATGGATCCAAACATATAGCTGTTCAGATCGGAGTTCATCCCTGTGGTAACAGAGACTACCATCACCCCCACTGCCAACGCCCCCGTGGATATCATGGCTATTGCCGCATCCCCCTTCAGCCTGCCGCTGTCACTCAGACGCAGCAGCACAAACGCCGCCAGAATCACCACCGGAACAGCCACCGCAAGAGGCGCCATATGCAGCGCAGAAGCCACCGCCAAAGCGCCGAAGCCCACATGGGATAGCCCGTCCCCTATCATGGAATATCGCTTCAGCACCAGGCTGACCCCCAGAAGGGACGCACATAACGACACCAGAATACCCACCAGGAATGCCCGCTGCATAAATGGGTAAGAAAACATTTCCCCGATATATTCAAGCATCTGCCAGACCTCCCAGAAATTTTTTTCCAAAGCTGCTCTTCCCGTAATCCTTCGTTGTTCCGAAGAAATACCCGCTGTGGGAAAGATGAAGGATATGATCCGCGTGCTCCACCGCTTCCCGGATATCATGGGAAACCATGATAATGGTAATCGCGTGCTTTTTGTTCAGGTTATCCAGCACGCCGTAAAATTCTTCCGTGGCCACCGGATCCAGACCCGTTGCAGGTTCATCCAGCAAAAGCAGTCGCTTCGTGGCGCACAAAGACCGGGCAAGCAGAACACGCTGCCTCTGTCCTCCCGATAAATCCTGAAAACTTTTATTCTTCAGATCACTGATATTTAAAAGCGCCATATTGCCAAGCGCCCTCTTCTTTTCTTCCGGACCGAAACCCGGCCGAAGGCCTCTGCTGTTCAGGCACCCGGACAAAACCACTTCATACACCGAGGCCGGAAAATCCCTCTGCACCGCATCCTGCTGCGGGACATAACCGATTTGGGCAGACTTCAGCCCGTCCCCGGCGGTGATCGTCCCTCCGGAGGGCTTTTTCAGTCCCAGCAGCCCCTTCATCAGGGTTGTTTTCCCCGTCCCGTTCTCTCCGATAATACACAGATAATCCCCGGCGTCCACCTGAAAGCTCAATCCCGACACCACTATCTGGTTTTCATATGAAAAAGCAACATCCTTGCAAACGATATATGACATACGCTTGATTCCTTCCCAGCCTACCGGCCCTTGCCTGATTTTGTGCGCCTCCCTTTCCGCCCGTCTGTTATCTTCCGGAGGGCTGCATTCCTTCACCCGTTAAGGGCTTTGTCCAGCTGTTCCAGGTTCTGTCTCATCAGGGACAGGTAGGTTTCTCCCCGTTCCATCTCCTCCCGGGTCAGCGTATGGCAGGAATGAAGCATTGCCGTTTCCGTTCCCGTCACCTCCGCGATAGCCTCGGCCACCTTTCCGTTGGAGAGCTCCAGGCGGAATACCACCGGGATCTGTTCTTCCTCCACTTCATCCGTAAGAAAAGCAATGGTGGCGGCGCTGGGTTCCGTTTCCGAGCTGCACCCCGGAAAAGCGGCATAGTAGGAAAGCCCGTAATTCCTCACGAGATACAGAAACGGAAAACGATCCCCGAATACAAGCGTATGGCGCTTCGCCTGTTCCGTTACCTCCCGGTAATCTGCGTCAAGCTGTTCCAGTTCTTCCAGATAATCACCCGCATTTTTCTCATAGACAGCCGATCTTTCCGGATCCAGGGAAATCAGAGTATCTCTTATTTTTTCCACAATAAGGATGGCATTGGCGGGAGAGGTCCAGACATGTTCGTCATACTCCCCTTCCTCCAGATGCGTTCCCTGTTCCGCTTCCAAAGCAGCGGAAAATTCTTCCCCGCGGCCTTCGTGGTCATGTCCGTCATGATAATGGCCTCTTGTCTGCATCCCCTCCAGGGATTCCTCCTCCAGAGGATCCACCCAGGAAAGGAGGCTGTAGGAGCGAACCTCCGCGTCGTTCCCCTTCAGAAGTTCTTCCACCCATACATCCGACTCACCCCCCGCATACAGGAACAGATCGCTTTCCGTGATCCGGATAATATCCCTGGGGGTCGGTTCATAGGAATGGGCTTCCATTCCCGGCTTCAGCAGCATATTCACTTCCACATATTCGCCCCCTACCCGGCGGACAAAATCAAAGGGTGGGAATATCGTGGTTATTACCTGTACCTTCGCCCTGCCGTCAGGAGCTGTGTCCTGCGCTGTTTCTCCCTGGCCGTACCGGCCGCAGCCGGTCAAAAGCAACAGGGAAAACACAAACACAACGCACATCATTCCTGTCCGTTTTTTCTTCATTTTTTTCCTTTTCTTCTATAATCAACAGCGGATTGTTTCAATTCTTCCAACGTATCATGGAATTTATGGGAGGTCATTGTCGGATTGCCCTTCAGCATATTCCGCTTAAAGAAGCTGTGGATAAAGGACTGCTGTTTTTCTTCTCCCACACGTCTGTCGCCCACAAATTTGTCACGCAGCTCCATAATCTCTTCTTTTTTCTCCCGAAGGAGCTCGGAACCCGGAAACGCATCCCTGATCTGCACGAAAGTATCCTCTATGGCGCCGATAAGCTCCTCCCTGCGTTCTTCCCGTTTTTCTCTCTTAGTTTCCAGTTCGTTGCTGGCTACTGCGATGATGACATCCAGACGCTTCTGCATGCGCTCCAGCTCCTGCTTGGCCTGCTCTGCCTTGATAAGAATATCCCGCAGATCCATAGCCGCCTGGAAGGAGGTTGCAAAGTCCGCAATGAAAAGCACGGAAATAACCGCCACAAGCAGAAGCAGAACCCGGGAAGGTATCATCATGGCCAGGCTCTCCACGGGCTTATGGATAAACTGGGTCATCAGGATGGTAAGAAGTCCCCAGCAAAGAGTGGACTCCAGGCATATCTGCCCCCGGAAATTCAGTTTTTTATGGGAATAGTCCCAATAGCGGACCTTAAATAGAGCCTCCATGATCACACCGGTCACATACTCCAGTACGGTAGCACCAATACAGCCCGCAATATATATCCCCACCAGATTTCCCTTCATTGGGCTTGATACCAAAAGCATCATAATTGCCCCGGAACCATACAACGGAAGGAACGGCCCGCGGATAAACCCTCTGTTTACCAGTTTCTTCTGGCAGATGGATACATATGCAGATTCAAAACACCATCCGAAAAAGCAGTAAAAATAAAAAAAGAACATCCACTGCGACAGCGTATAATGATACATTTCTATCTTCCTCCTCTGTGCTTTCCGTTACCGGTATACTCCCGCGGAAACGTTCAGCCTGCCCTTTTTGGTTTCCCCGAGGGCACCATAATACAGAAATCTTCCGTATCCTCTGGCACTGACCATATCCCCGCTTTTCAGCTGGCTGCTGTTATTTTCACACAGCCTTCCGTTCACAAACACTTTTTTCGTACGGAACAGCTCCAGACTCTGGTTCCGGGAAAGCTGCCAGAGCTTTGCCAGAACGGCATCCGCCCGTTCGCTGGAAACGATGAGGGATATTTTCTCAGGCTCCCTTACAGGAACCTCCACCCCCTCTTCCATTCTCTCACAGCGTACATTTGTATGTTTCACCTTATTCATGTTTTCACAGATATAAGGAGCTATCCTCTGCGTACAGTAAAGGAAGGCGGTCCTTCCTTCCAGGAATATATCACCCACCGTACTTCTGTCAATCCCCAGATTCATCACCGCCCCCAGGAAGTCCCGATGAGTGAAATTATCTGCAAATTTTTCCAGCAAAGGGGTGATCTTCAAGGCTTCCACGGGAAAAGGCTCCTCATAGCCCAGTTCCTCCGGGGAGCCAAACCTCGCCATCTGTCTTTCGCAGCCTTCCCCTCCTCCGAACAGGCGGAAGGTATAGCCTTTGCTGCCGTGCATTGTCTCAAATAAGGCTTCCTGCTCCGCCATGGACAGGAAGCCTGTGAAGGTAAAGATATTCTGTGCGTATGATTTCTCTGCCAGTTCCAGAAAACGTTTCTTTAACTGCAGCAGTTCTTTATCTGTTTCCGCTGACATGCCTATCTCCTAAACAAAGCTGATGACTTTATCTTTGGGCGCCTTTGCCTTCACCACACTGGTGGCATGAAGAACCGGTCCTTCCCCGCCGTAATCCGCCCAGAATTCCTTTTCCACCCTGGCCGTCACCTTCACCCAGTCCTGTTCCCGGAAATTCTCCGCTTCCTTAGCGATACAGACAAAGCCAAGGAATGCCATGTCGTCGGCGCAGCAGGTCATAGCCATACGGCCCGGCACAAAATGGTTCTTCGGAAAGCCGTCCGGTTTCATGACCATCGCAGTAAACTGCACATTTTTCCCCACATAACGATCCACATGATCCAGGGAATCAATATACCAGATACCATAGCCCATATCATCCAGGACAATAGGATCGCCGTTTAAATCGAAGGGAAGATCCTCTTCGAATATTTCATCAATTTCCCCATTGCTGTCTTCAAATATAATATCCGCCTGCTGGTTAATCGCTTTCACGTTCCTTTTATAGCTGTTGAGATCCTCAATACCGTCGCAACGGTTGAATATGATCATCTCCGAATTGCGCAGCATCTCGGCAAGAAGGGATTTCATATTGGTAAAATACATGGAAAAGGTGGAAGCGTCAATGGTCGTAATCTGCTGTTCCACACGCCAGTGCCAAGGCATCTTCATGTTTTTAAAATTCCACATGCCGTTGTATTCAATAATAATTCTCTCCGGCTTCACCTTTTTCTCCAGCTCCAGAAGCTTGTCCGGCGTAAAATCCTCCTCCTGTTCTATCATCTCCACACAGGAATTGCTGCGTGTAAGCAGGGCCGGATCGTATTCATTCTCCCCTTCCTCGCAGAGGATGATCAGGGTTTTCCCCTTTATCCGGAAATAAGGCTGGTCCAATGTATAGGTAATAAATTCGGTCTTTCCGCTCTCCAAAAAGCCGTTGATAACATATACAGGTTTCATCGTCTACCCTTCCTGTCTGCGGCTTGTACACAGACATCTTAATTCTTTTTCGCAAACAGCTCCTCCAGAGCCACTTCGTTCAATCCGGAGCCGATAACACAGAATTTACCGGTCACATCCGGCTTTCCTTCACGCACGTTGCTTTCTCCGGGCACATAATCAAAGTATACCCAGCTGCCGTCTCCCGCAGACACCATTCCTTTTGCCCGAAGCACAAATCCATACTTCTTTTCATCCTCCAGCGCTTCCAGAATGCCGGATATCTCTTCCTGCGTATAGGAAGCAGGCGTCTGCAGTCCCCAGCTGGTAAACACCTCGTCCGCATGATGGTGGCCGTGATGATCATGGCCGCAGCCACAGCTGCATTCCTCCCCGTGGGTATGCTCATGCCCCTCATGATGATGGTCATGATCATGGCCGCAGCCACACTCTTCCCCATGGTGATGGTCATGATCATGGCCGCAGCCGCACTCTTCCCCATGATGATGGTCATGATCATGGCCGCAGCTGCATTCTTCCCCATGATGATGTTCATGCCCTTCCAGCACTTCCTCCATCAGTTGTTTTTCCAAATCCACGCCGCCTTCAATGGTTGACAGGATATCTGCCCCATTCAGCTGAGCTAAAGGGGTGGTGATAATAACCGCCCTGCTGTTGTGCTCACGGATCAAAGCCACCGCCTGCTCTACTTTCGCAGGAGAAGCCACATCGGTCCGGCTTAAGATAATGGTTCCCGCATGTTCGATCTGGTTAATGAAAAATTCACCGAAATTCTTAATATACAGTCTGCACTTTGAGGCATCCACCACCGCTACTGCGCTGTTTAAGGTCACCTCGCCGCCCATATCCACATTCTGGACCGCTTTGATTACATCGGACAGCTTGCCCACGCCGGAGGGTTCAATAAGAATCCTTTCGGGATGATAAGTTTCCATAACTTCCTTCAGGGATGTCCCAAAATCGCCTACCAAAGAGCAGCAGATACAGCCTGAATTCATCTCCTTAATCTCTATGCCCGACTCCTTCAGGAAACCACCGTCTATGCCGATTTCCCCGAATTCGTTTTCTATCAGCACCACCTGGCTTCCCGCCAAAGCTTCTTTTAAAAGCTTCTTGATTAATGTCGTCTTTCCTGCTCCCAGGAATCCTGAGAAAATATCTATTTTTGTCATATTACACCTCTTTCTCCGTTCCGGCGCAGCGGGATGCGGTGCATAAGCTCCCTATCAGACTGCTGTGTTCCGCCTTAACGGCCTGCTGTTTAAAAAAAATGCCCCAATGCTATAATAAGAGCAAAAAGCATCCTCTATATTTTGCCCCGTTTTCTTTCTCTTGTCAACCCGCACACCATCCGCTTTCTGTTTTAATGATAAATATTTATAACAGCCTGACGGCTCTGCACATTAGCTGCGGTGCACGATCTCAGCCGGCCCCCGGCCGATACTCCTCCGTATTCCTTTTCACACCGAATATTTCTTCATACCCTTCGTTTACGGTTTCCATGGAAAAAGCAGCTGTATTGCTTCCGCTGCCACCTCCCACCATTCCCACAAGGTTGCCGTAGCAGTCAAATACCCCGCCGCCGGACATACCCGGCCGGGATTCGCATTCCAGTACCATAATATCAGCCCCGAATTCTTCCCGGTACCAGGATTTCTCCTTCAGCGTTCCCGTTCTGAATTGATCACCTATCCCATTTTCCGAGCAGCCAAGCACCAGCAGCCGGCTGCTTTGGTCCAGGGTATCGAAGATCCGCTGGTGGAGGCTGACCACGGCTGCATTCTGATCCTCTTTTTCCAGAAGTGAGACCGGGACCGTCACAAATCCCATATCTTTCTGCGCGCAGATTCCCGCCGTCTCACCGGATAATTCCTTTCCTCCCGGGAAAATAACCCGGGGAAGCGCCCCTTCCTTCAGCAGATGCCCGGAAGTCACTATGACAAGCTGCTCCTCATTCCCATCCCACAGGATACCGCTGCCGAAATAAACGGTGCCGGTGCCGCTGTCTTCCACCTCCAGCCTTACGATACTCTGTGCTGCCATTTCACGGGCTTTCTCTTCATTCTCCCCCTCCAGGCTTCCGGCAAAAACGATCCGTTCCCCGCCCTCATCCCGCACTTCTTCCTCCAAACCTTTCTTTATCTGCGCCGGCCCCGTCCCGTTTTCCCCGCAGCCTGCTGCCAACAGAACAGCGGCCGCTCCCAGAAGAACCGGCAAGTTCCATCTTCCTTTATTTTTCATCTTTACCCCGCATTGTCATTTGCAAACAATACTATCTTTCCCGTTACCGTTCAAAAAGAAAAGAACAGGCCAGTGTCCTGTTCTTCCTGATGGAAGCCGGATACCCATGACAAACGGGATCCGGTTTAATTGAAAATAAGCAAAACTGTAAGCCGGGTTATGTCGAGAATAATCATCTATCTAGGACTGCTGTTGCCGGCAGCCTCAAGCGACCTACCTGAAAGCAGGCCGGGCAAGCCTGTTGCTCTCTGTTTGGTCTTGCTTCGGATGGGGTTTACATGTGCCCCGTCTGTTACCAGACGGGCGGTAGTCTCTTACACTGCCTTTCCACCCTTACCAGGCCTTCCCCGAAGGGAGAGGCCTTTTCCGCCAAAGGCGGGGCGGTATATTTCTATTGCACTGGCCTTGGAGTCGCCTCCACCGGACGTTATCCGGCATCCTGCCCTGCGAAGCCCGGACTTTCCTCACCTGCCGTATTCCCGTAAGAAACGGACAGCCGCGATTATTCATTTTACTTACTTCCTGCGTGTTCAAAGAATTACCTTTCAGGCAAGTGCACGGCACACTCTGAACGGTAACACCATATAACAACAATATATACTATATCTTTTTTTCTCCCGCTTGACAAGCCTAAAAATCAAACAGGGTCATCTGTTTCCCCGCCAGCTTGTCCTCAAAGCGGTACAGATACCTGAAAATTTCATCGCTGTCACAAACGATTCCCTGCTCGCTGCACACGCTGCGGACCAGTCTCATAAGCCCGGCCCGGTTCGGGGAAGGCACCTCGTACGCATCCCCGTAGGTTTTCACATATTTTTCCCGGAGGCCCGGAAAATGCGCGTCGAGCTTCCGATAAAAATACTGCCGGTCGCCGTCCCGCAGGGTGACTCCCATCCCGAACGTAAGAATCCCGTAGGTTTTCGCCCGGCTGCAGTATTCCAGCAGTCCGCGGATATTCTCCTGTGTATCGTTGATAAAAGGCAGGATCGGCGTCATCCAGCAAACGGTGGGAATCCCTTCATCCCGCAGGATCTCCAATACCTCCGCTCTCCTCCTCGTCGTACATACATTTGGCTCAATCAGGCGGCACATATCTTCCTCATAAGTAGTGAGCGTCATCTGTACCACGCACTTCGTTTTACTGTTTATGCGTTTCAGCAGATCCAAATCCCGTAAAATCAAATCCGATTTTGTCTGAATGGCAGCTCCGAAGCCATATTCATCAATCAGCTCCAGGCATCTGCGGGTAAGCCCCAGCTTCTTTTCCACGTGAAGATACGGATCACTCATGCCTCCCGTACCGATCATGCATTTCTTCCGTTTACCCCGCAGCGCCTGCTCCAGCAGCTTGGGCGCATTCCTCTTTACTTCGATATCTTCAAAAGGCCTGTCCGGGTGCACCTGGTAGCAGGTGCTCCTCGCATCGCAGTAAATGCAGCCGTGGGAACACCCTCTGTACAGATTCATCCCGTTCCCGGCAGAAAGAATCGCCTTCACATCTACCTCGAACATCTCTCCACCCCCGCCCTGTGCTTGTCTATACGCGGAAGCAGCTGCCTCCCACAAACTCGCGGACAATGGAATTATTCGGAAGGTTTTCGCTGCTCACGCCCAGGAAATATTCCAGGAATTTAAGAAGCCGTTTGGCTTCAAAATATTCCGGCTCGTCTTTGCCCACGCTGTAAAGCAAAGGCTCCGCAAACTGTTTAAGCACGGCAAGCTCATACAAAAGGGCGGAATTAAACATCGCATCCGCACTTTCCTGGAAAGGGAAAATATTTTCTTCTTCTCCTCTGCGCACGGAGGCCCACATACGCAGGGTGTGGGTTGCTGAGGCGCCCCTGGTCCTGGCATCTCTTACCATACGCCGTATCAGCCTGCCGTCGGTTGTGGCTATACGGTTATGATCGTCCACATTCAGGCTGGTAAGGGCGCTGATGTAGATTTTGTATTTGCTTTTTAAAGGGAGGGAGTGGGAAAGCCGGTCGTTAAGCCCGTGTATCCCTTCGATAACCAAGATATCATCCGGCCCGAGCTGCAGATAATCCCCCTTGTATTCCCGCAGTCCTGTCTTGAAATTGAAACGTGGCATTTCCACCCGTTCGCCTGCCAGGAGTGCCGCCATATCGGAATTAAACGTTTCCACGTCTATTGCTTCCAAACATTCATAATTATAATTGCCGTCCTTGTCACGGGGCGTGTTTTTGCGATCTACAAAATAGTCGTCCACCGCGATAGGATGGGGCACCAGGCCATGGGTTTTCAGCTGGATGGACAGGCGGTGGGAGAAGGTTGTTTTCCCGGAAGACGAAGGTCCCGCTATCATCACAAATTTCACATTGCCCCGTCTGGCAATATCTCCGGCAATCTCCGCGATTCTCCGCTCCTGGAGTGCTTCCTGTACCAAAATCATCTCCGCCAGATCCCCCTCACAGATCTTGTCGTTCAGATCCGCCACCGTCTCTATTCCCATCTGCTCCCCCCAGTTGTTGGAACGGTCAAGGGTGTGAAACAGCTTTTCCCTGGGTTCAAATTCCTCCAGCGTTTCCGGCTCCCAGCGATCGGGAAGCATCAGAATCAGCCCTTTCTTATAAGGGAGCAGGTCAAAATACGGTAAATAACTGGTGTCCGGCACCATATAGCCATAATTATAATCATAATATCCGTCCAGACAATAAACATTGATATAGGATCCTCTGCGGTAACGGAACAGCCTGACCTTATCATCCATCCCCTGGGCTTCAAATAACGCAATGGCTTCGTCCGTGGGGTATGCCCGCTTGGTAATCGGAAGCCCGGCCTCCACCAAAGCACGCATCCGCTCTTTCACCTTGGCTACAAATGAGGCATCGATCTGTTTTTCCTCTTCTCCGTCCGCCGCAGTCACTTTTTCTGCCAAAATTCCCTTCGGGATGCAGTATAGTCCCTGCCCGATGGTGAATTCCACGGAAACCTTACCTGCTTCCGGAGAACCCGCCACATCACTTATGGCTTTTATGAGAAGCATCACGGCGCTGCGGACATAGGTGTCGTGTCCCACTCTGTCGGATAACGTCTGGAAAGCCACGGTGACATCCTTATCCACTTTTTTATGAAGCTCCTTGATTTTATTGTCCGCAACGGCAAGGATAATACGATGCTCATATTCCTGCTGATGCTCCTGTGCCAGTCTTTCATAGGTAATTCCGTCTTCATATTCCCGGCTTATGCCGTTCACCGTTACTTTTACCATATTTCGTCTCCTCTGTCCGGGGCTATTCATACCAAAAAGGTTCCTGCTGCCTTGCGGTTAAAAGATGGAGCAGGGGAAGCTCCCTGCTTAAAAATTCCTTCATATAGGGTACAAAAATCTGCTCAAGTCCGAAATGCCCGGCATCTATGACCGCAAGCCCCTGTTCCAACGCATCTATTCCGTCATGATGTCCGATATCCCCTGAGATATACACATCCGCTCCGGCACATGCCGCACATCGGATGTAATCGCCGCCCGATCCGGGCACTACGGCGGCCCTGCGGACCTTCCTGCCTTCCTCACCGAATACCTTCACTCTGTCCAGATCAAAAACCTCTTTCACATAGGCGGCGCATTCCCGTAATGTCATCCCTTCCGGCAGCACGCCCACTCTGCCGATCCCTTCCTGGGACAGTTCATCCTCAAAGGTAATCTCCAGGACTCTCCGTTCCTCCAGGCCAAGGCGTTCCGCCGCCTCATCCCCCATTCCCATCACATCGAAATTCGTATGGCAGGCATAATAAGAGATATCGTTCAGGATCAGCTCACTAATCCGTTTTCCGGTAAAATCATCTGCCGTTATCCGTTTTTGGGGTGAAAAAATCAGGGGGTGATGAGTGAGCAGCATATCCGCCCCCGCAAGCACAGCCTGATCAATAACCGCATCCGTTGCATCCAGCGCAATCATCACCGATTCCACTTCCCGTTCCCGGCTTCCCACAAGAAGCCCCACATTATCCCAGCTTTCCGCAAAGGAAAGAGGGGAAAGTTCCTCCAGTTTCGCCATTACCTCACTGCATTTCATAGGCGTTTCTCCTTAAGCCTGTAAAAGGTTATCATTCCGTATACAGTGTAAGCAGCCGTTTCAGCAGCTGCTGTTCCTCTTCCAGCTGTGTCAGACGCTTTCCGGTCTTTTCCGGGCGGAAGTCCGCTTCCGTCAGGCCGGCTATCCCCTTTAAAATGCCGGCGTTTTTGTGCAGACAGTCCTCCAGATATGCATAAAGAACCGGATGCCGGCGGATGAGCAGCCAGGAACCATATCTGTCCCCTGCCTGTTCCCATTCTTCCTCCGAAAGTTCCGGCCGGTTCCTGAAAAAAAGACGTTCCTCTTCTTTAAGCCGGCAGGCAGGAAAGCCATCCGGCAGATTTTCCAGATTCACCGCCTTCATTACGGCATAATATTTCCCTTCTTCCAAAATCATATTCTCATCCGTAATAAAATATCCTGCATTTCTCAAAGATTTTCTGACCAGCCAAGGCTCCGACTGGGGCTGCAGGATAACCCAGCGCATTCCTGCAAGCTTATCCGCACCCTCCTCCAGTATTTTTACCGTCAGCCGTCCGCCCATGCCTGCCGCCAGCAGCGTATCCGCTTCCGGCCTTCCCCCGCGGCAGGGAAGGCCGGAAAGTCCGTTGGAAAGTCTTACGTCTATGTATGCGGCAAGCCCGTATCCTTCCACGTGCTCCCTCGCCCTCTCCAGGGGGCCGGCATTCACATCCATGGCAAACACATGGGGGGAAATCCCCTCCCGGATCAAATACACCGCCACATACCCATGGTCACATCCCACATCCGCAACGGTACTTCCTTTTTCCACCATGGATGCGACCATATGAAGTCTTTTTGACAATTCCATATTCTTTTTCCTTAATCCAGATAATCCTTCAGCTTACGGCTGCGGCTGGGGTGACGAAGCTTGCGGAGGGCCTTTGCTTCAATCTGGCGGATACGTTCGCGGGTAACATTGAATTCCTTGCCCACTTCCTCCAGGGTTCTGGCTCTTCCGTCATCCAGCCCGAAACGCAGGCGCAGTACCTTCTGCTCCCGCTCCGTAAGCGTGCCCAGCACCTCGTTCAGCTGCTCTTTCAAAAGGGAGAATGCCGCCGCATCTGCGGGCACCGGTACATTATCATCCTGGATAAAATCACCCAGATGGCTGTCTTCCTCTTCACCGATAGGAGTTTCCAGGGATACCGGCTCCTGGGATATTTTCAGGATTTCCCTGACTCTTTCCACCGGCATGCTCATTTCTTCTGCAATTTCCTCCGGGGTAGGTTCACGCCCCAGCTCCTGCAGCAGCTGTCTGCTCACACGGATAAGCTTGTTGATCGTTTCCACCATATGCACCGGGATACGGATGGTTCTCGCCTGATCCGCAATTGCCCTGGTAATCGCCTGGCGGATCCACCAGGTAGCGTAGGTGGAAAACTTATACCCCTTGGTATAGTCAAACTTTTCCACTGCCTTGATAAGGCCCAGATTTCCTTCCTGAATCAGATCCAGGAACAGCATGCCCCTTCCCACGTATCGTTTGGCAATGCTGACCACCAGACGCAGGTTGGCTTCCGCCAGACGCTTTTTGGCTTCTTCATCGCCGACTTCCATTCTCTGCGCAAGATCGATTTCCTCTTCCGCAGAAAGCAGGGGCACCTTTCCTATTTCCTTCAGATACATACGCACCGGATCTTCAATGCTGATGCCGTCGGGAACGGAGAGATCGATATTCTCCATATCCACTTCGTCCTCTTCGGACAGGATGATTTCCTCATCGGGAATATCATCGTCATCCTCGGTGATACGCAGCACATCCACATTGCTCTGCTCCAGCAGCTCCAGCAGTTTATCAAACTGATCCTCATTCAGCTGCAGATCCGCAAAATAATCGCTGATCTCCTGGTATTCCAGAATATTTTTTTTCTTTCTGGCAACGCCGATAAGGCCTCTTACTCTTTCCAGAAATTTGGCTTCCGCCGCGGCTCTCTCTTCCGGGGTCAGCTCGCTTTCATTCTGGTTATTCGTCTTTTTTGCCTCATCCGCTTTTTCCTGTGTCTTTTTGCCCATTCTTAGTCCATCCTTCCTGCGCATGTTAATATTGTTATCCTTAATTCAGGGAAATATGCGTTTTGCTAAGTTCTTCCAGCGCCTTTTTTCCTTCAATGACGCGCTTTAGCGCTTCTACACCCATGGAATTCTCTGATTCCATTCCCAGACGGCCGGTATTGTATTCATAACTGATTCTTTTTACGGAAACCAGGATATCATGAAAGGCTTTTTCCTTCTCTGATTGTGTCTCCGGTTCTATCAGCTTTGTATTAAAAAGGGAAGCAACCTCCCGCTGCTCTTCTTCATCGGGAAACAGGCTGATGATTGATGCGGCGTTTAATTCGCCTTTTTCCAGGCCTGCGAACAGCCTCTGTGCAACCCTTACGTATAGTTCCTCCGTAAAATCCTCCGCAGACAGAAACCGGGAAATTTTCGGATAAACCTGAGGCTCCTCAACCAGCCAGGTGAGCAGCAGCCGTTGTGTCCGCCTGCTGTTTTCCTCAGGCGTCACTTTTTTCTGTATGCCGGATTTGGGACGTTCCACCGGCCTGGCAAGTCCGGTTTTGGCAGCGGTGCTTCCCACCAGCTTTCGCAGATTCTCAAAACCGATATGATACTTGTCCGCCACCGCCTCTATATAATTTTCCCGTTCCACTTCCTCGGAAAAATCGCAAAGCTTTCTGGCAATCTCCCTGTGGAACCGGGTCTTGTCCTCCGGATCGGAGAGGTTGAATTCTTTTTCCAGCATGCGGATTTCAAACAGAAAGCTGTTTTCCGCGTGGTCAATCCGTTCCTGGAACGCTTCCTTTCCCAGGTTTTTCATAAATTCATCCGGATCCTTATAAGGCTCCAGGTTGATTACCTTTCCTGTCAGCCCGGCCTCCTTGAGAATACCGATAGCCCGCAGCGCCGCCTTGACACCGGCGCCGTCGCTGTCATAGGAGAGCAGAACTTCCCTGGTATAGCGCTTCAGCAAACCGGCCTGTCCCATGGTAAAGGCGGTTCCCAGGGATGCCACCGCCTGGTCGAAACCGGCCTGGTGCATGGCAATTACATCCATATATCCTTCACACAGAATAATATTCCCCTTCCGGGAGGTTCTTGCAAAATTCAGCCCGTAAAGATTCCTGCTTTTATCAAAAACAGGCGTTTCGGGAGAATTCAGGTATTTGGGACTTCCGTCCCCCATCACCCTGCCGCCGAACCCGATTACCCGGTGGTTGATATCCTCGATGGGGAAAATCACCCGGTTCCAGAATTTATCGTACATACCGTGCTTTTCATCCACATTGCACAATCCCGCTTCATGGATGAGCTCCGGGGTATAACCTTTGCTGCGCAGATACTGCACAAGGTCATTGCTCGTTTTATTGGCAAAACCAAGGCCGAACTTTTTTATGGTTTCATCCGTCAGCTGACGGCCTCTCAGATAGCTGTATCCTATTTCTCCCTGTCTGGCCCGCAGCTGGAAATAAAAATATTTTGCCGCTTCCTTATTGATTTCCAGCAATCTGCTCCGTTTGCCTTCCGCTTTTTTTGCCTCTTCGGAATACTCAATTTCCGGCAGATTCACCCCCGCCCGGTCCGCCAGCATTTTAACGGCCTCCGGAAACGTATAATTTTCATATTCCTGGATAAAGGTGTACACATTTCCTCCCGCGCCGCAGCCGAAGCAATAGTACATCTGCTTGCCGGGCGATACGGAAAAGGAAGGCGACTTTTCGTTATGGAAAGGGCACAGGCCAAAATAATTAGCCCCCTTTTTCTGGAGGCGCACATAGCCTGAAATCACTTCCACAATATCATTTTTCATCCTGACTTCTTCAATCAGCTCATCGGGATAATACATGCCTTCACTCACCTCGCCTGCTTATTTCACCGTCCAGCATTTGGGAATATAAATTTCCTCATACTGTGCAATGGCGAACCGATCCGTCATTGCCCCTATATAGTCACAACAAATTCGTTCCTTTGCTTCCCCTCTTTCCATTAATTCCAAAAGTTCTGCGGATATTTTATCAATATGATGGAGATAATAATCATACAGTGTTTCCACCAGCAGTTCCGCCTTGCTCTCTTCGCTTTTTGCCTGCCTGTTGGTATAAACCCGCTCAAACATAAAAGCCCGCAGCGTTTTCATAGCCTCCTCCACCGGAGGGGACATACAAATATCGTTCCTGCCGAAGCTGTTCGTCACAATATCATGGATAAAATGATCCAGACGCTCGCCGGTGGTCCTTCCCACCACGTCCTGCACCGATGCCGGAATATCCTCCTCTCTCAGGATGCCGGCCCGCACAGCGTCATCACAGTCATGATGGATATAAGCAATCTTATCGGAAAGCCTGACGATTTTTCCCTCCAGTGTGGCCGGATTCCCTTTGGTCTGGTGGTTGCGGATCCCGTCCCTCACCTCAAAGGTCAGATTCAGGCCCTGGCCGTCCTTCTCCAGAATATCCACAGTCCGCACGCTCTGATCACTGTGTTCAAAGCCATAGGGACAGACACGGTCTAAAGCCCTCTCTCCCGCATGGCCGAAGGGAGTATGCCCCAAATCATGCCCCAGGGCAATCGCTTCCGCCAGATCCTCATTCAGCCGCAGCGCTTTGGCAATCGTCCTGGCATTCTGGGAAACCTCCAGGGTGTGGGTCAGCCTCGTCCGGTAATGATCACCTTCCGGAGTGAGGAAAACCTGGGTTTTGTCCTTGAGTCTGCGAAAGGCCTTACAGTGCAGGATCCTGTCCCGGTCCCGCTGGAATACGGGCCTGATATCACAGGGTTCCTCCTCCTTCAGCCTTCCCAGGGAATTCCTGCTCAGCGTAGCATAAGGGCTCAAATACACCTCTTCCCACTTCTCCAGATTCTCCCGAATTGTTGTCATCCGTCCCCTTTCTGCCTGCCGGCTTAATCAGAGTATGCCGGACTAACAGAATCCATTCCCGGATCCTGTTTCCGGACAAAAATAAGCTCGCTATCTTTTATATTCTGCGCCAATTCCGGGAATCCTTTTATTTTTTTCAAAAAAATTATTTTTTCTTGACAAAAAACAAAAATCCGGCGCTCCTTTTCCGTAATTGCGCCGGACTGTCTTTTCCGGGAACCGTACGGGTTATCTCCGGACAGTTCCTCATATTGAGACACCCATATAATGCTTCACGGGCTCTTCCCTTCCATTTACCTCATAAATCTCATCCAAGATCTCCTGTTTCCTTGCCATCGCCGCCTCCTCCGGAAGTCTGACGCACACATCCTCCATATCCCCTTTGTTGTAACAGTTCATACAAGTCTGAACCGTTATCCTTTTTTGCCTAACATAATAAATAACAGGAGTAACAGGACAACTGCTTGTCCCGTTAGAAACGGTTTGCTTTTAACGGATGTGATTTACAGTGCATGAAGCTTTGGGCGATTCCGGCATAAAACGGAGAGATCCCGCTGCAGTTCCTCACTCCTTTAAATCCTTCCTGTCGTACATCCCAAGTATCCGGGACGCTTCCTTACGGATATCCTGCCTGAGCCGTTCCGGTTCCAGCACTTCCATGCTGCTCCCAAAGCCCAACGCCCATTCCAGGAGCACCGGATAATTGGTAAAGCCCAGATCCTCCACCAAAAGTGACCCGTCCTCCATATATGTGAAGGAGGAGGGGCCATATTCTTCTATCAGCCTGTATTTGACATGTTCCGAAAACTTGGCACGCAGCCTTATCTCATCCGTAAAGCCGCCGGAAAAGTACAGTTTTTCTTCCGGCACGGGCCGGGGAGAAAAAGATTCCTTTTCGGTTTCCGGTTTCCACAAACGGTTCAGCTTGAACATGCGGAAATCCTTCCTTTCCCTGCAATACGCAAGCAAATACCAGGAGGACCAGCGGAAAACAATACGGTACGGTTCCACCAGCCTTCTCCCCTCTCCTGTACGGGAATAATACAGAAAGGAAACCAGCCGGTGTTCCCGGACAGCCTCCTTCAGTAAATCCAGCTTTCCGGTAAGACTGTCCTTATAGAAAGAAGCCAGATCGATATTGACCGTTTCCTGCGGGGCCATATCTTTATCCGGAATCATCCGCAGCTTCTCTCTCAGACTATCCTCCAAAGACGATGCCGCCACGCTGTCAAGCCCCCGGATACCCGTGAGCAGTGCCTCCCTTTCCTTTTCCGTAAGCAGGGAATTATCAATTTTAAAACCTGACGCGAGGGAAATCCCGCCGCCATATCCCTGCTCCGTCACTATCGGTATCCCGGCACGGCATAACGCATCCAGATCCCGGCTGATAGTCCGGCGGGACACCTCCAGCCTGTCCGCCAGTTCAGGCGCCGTTATTTTTTCCTGCCGCAGGAGGATGGTCAGGATTGCCATAAGACGGTCTATTTTCATAAAGAGCTTCCCTTCTGCCGTTTGCGTTCCTGTTCTTTCAGATAGGATTCTACCAATGTATAAGAAACGCTTCCCTCCGGATGCACCATCTCCAGCGCCCGGGAAGCATCCACCCACACCGCATCATCCACTTCCCCCGACAGTTCCAGTTTCTTCTTTTTCGCCTCCGCAAGAAAGCCAATCATCAGCATATCCTTCCTGCCAAACCAAAAGGTGCCCGCCGGGCGGAGGTTTTCCACCTGTACGCCGATTTCTTCCTCTACTTCCCTGGCTGCCGTATATTCGGCAGTTTCCCCCGGCTTCATATAGCCGGAAACCAGATTATAGTATTGATGGGAAATGTAGCCCTGCCGGAGAAGGGCCACCTCCCCGTATTCATCAGCCACCAGGGCGATAATGCAGGTGGAGAACATATCAAAAAATGGCTTATTGCAGCATTCACACCAGGGCACCAGCCCTTCGTCCCCGATTTCCTTTTCTGTCAGTTTCGTGCCGCAGTCCGGGCAGTAGGTAAATTTCATGGTTCTGTTTTCCTTTCTTCGTAACGGTTCAGTACCTGCACCGCTATGGACATAAATCCATGCCAAATCACTTTAGGCAGTGGATTTATGCTTTTCTGCGGTATCTTTTTTATGGTCTGCACCATACATGCGCAGACCTGCTGAACAGCCGCCTGTCTTTCATGAGGTCTGTCCTCATTGTACTACGTTCTCTTCTGTTGTGCCACCCGGATTACGGTACGTTTCCTTATTCCCGCGGGCAACGAGCCTAACGAACGCACAAGCGCGTTCACGACGTTTCAAAATTAATGCCCGTTGCTTGCGGCAGGTTTTTTGACTTCCACCATAAAGCTGTCTCCCAGCGGCTGGAAATCATTACTCATTTTGCCGTTTTCCTTCGGCATGGCTACCGTATAAAGAGTCATTTCCACAGGAGTGATCCCTTCCGGAATCCGTGTATCCTGGGCACGCAGATACCCTTTTTTCTCTTTGCCGTTAAACTGGCTTAAATAAAAGGTGTATTCCTGCCCTTCCTCATCTATAGCTTTGACAAGTAAGTCGTAATCTATCGCTTCTTTTGACTCCGCAGTATAAAAAATCCGCTGTTCCAGATCGTTGCTGGTAAATTCAGTCAGCGTAACAGCAATTCCGTTGGGGAGCGTAAAGGTTTTCTCAAGTGGGATGCGCAGCGTATCCGCCATTAAAGTGGAGGCATCGGCCGTAAAGGAAAAGGTCCAGTTTCCTTTGATTTTCCCTTCCATATCCAAATGGCGGAAAATAATCTGGTATTCTTTTTCTCCTGTCAGATCCACGCCGTCGCTGCTGTAATGCATTTCCATTCCGACAGCCGTCTTTTCCTCATTCAGATAATGGATTCCGCCGCCGCTCCCTGCATATATCCTTTTTCCATTGATAGCAATAATCCCGTCGGGGGAAATTTCATCCAGGGATAGAGGGGTACCGTCTTCTTTCTGTACGGACAAATTGATCCACAGCTCTTCCTCGGACGCCACTACCTCATGCAAAGTCAGCGCATAACCGCTGTCCATCACCGTAGTATCCACTACCTCCTTGTAATCCTCCAAATCCTTCTGCAGGCCCAGTGCGCTTCCGATTGTCCATTGCAGCCGTTCTATAGCAGCATGTACCTCACTGCTTGCTGCGGCTGTTCCCACGATAAGAAGCAGCGCGGCAGCACAAACAGCCATTTTGCCCGGCCCTGGTATGCTTTTCTTTCCGCCTTTCCTTCTTTTTCTGAAATTGTGCATATATTTTCTTATTTCCGTGTCTGTCAGCTTCCTTTTATCCTGGTCCGCATCTTCCTCTACGGAAAAACCCGTGGCAATATTGTTAGCCATATCATATATTCTTTTATCCATAGCTTACTCCTTATTTCCTGCTTTCTTCCGCAGCGCGCCTCATTTTTTTCTTGCCGCGGGAGATTTTGTTATAAACGGCGGCCCTGGGAATCCCCATTTCCACGCTTACCGTTTCCACATCCTGATCCTGTATGAAAATCCTTGCAAAAATTTCCCTGTCCTCCGGCTTCAGATAACTCAGCAGTTCCTCCGTCTCCCTGGATAGTTCTCTTTCCACAAGGCGCAGCAGGTTATCATCCTCCACGGGAAATTCCACATCTTCCCATGCTTCCTGCCGGAGCTGCCTTCCGTATCTGCGCAGATAATCAATAGCCTGAAACCGGGCAACGCCTGCCGCCCAGTTCTTGAAACTGCTTCTGCCGGAGTCGAAGGAACCGATATTATTCCAAATACCGAAGAAAATGTCATTCATACATTCTTCAATCCTGTCCGGCATACCGAAGAGCCTTTTTTTCACTATGGATTGAAGCAGTCCTCCATATTCTTCCATTACATACCGGATTCCCTCTTCACGGCGTTTCTTTATGAGGGAGATAAAATTATCTTCATTTGCTTTCATGCGTCACTCCATCTCAAACCAAAGCCGAGTCTGCAGCCTCTTTTTTATATCCTTTGGTTTACTCCTTTCACTATCTGATTCGTAAACGGAGGGGAAAATCTATCCATTTATAATTTTTTTTATTTGTGGCCGGATATTATGAGGCCGGAAACGGCAGAGACGCGGGACAGTGCCAACCCTTATCCGCGGGTGGAGAGATTACAGAATCAGGACGGGAACAGTCTAAATACAGAGGCTTCCCCCGGAAGATAAGGCAGTCTGAAATCTGCCTTATCTTGAATTACAGGGTGTGGATAAAAAGCTTGGTACCGCCTGCCTGAATCAGCAGGGATACCGCCCATAATACATTATATTTATATCAGAAACAGGAAATGACGTTCAGAATGAGCCTTCACCACAGACCTGCATTCCATCTACCATTCATCTGATTCTTCAATAAGGAAATCACCGGCAAAACAGACGTACAATGAGGCTGTGAAAGCCTCGACGGTACGGAAGAATCGGGCCGTCAATGTTATCAGTATTTCAATCCACGAGGCTGTGAAAGCCTCGACTTAAGACGTGGCTATATCTGCTACAACCCCACGATTTCAATCCACGAGGCTGTGAAAGCCTCGACTGGGTTGCTCACCGGAACGCGTTGTATAAAGTATAATTTCAATCCACGAGGCTGTGAAAGCCTCGACGAGGATTGTCCATTGATGTACACAAGCTTATCAGATTTCAATCCACGAGGCTGTGAAAGCCTCGACATATGTACATATATAGTGTACTGACATATTGATATTTAGCTTTACCACCACCTTTTAAAAGACGGAAG
>URMK01000006.1 GCA_900548905.1 uncultured Lachnospiraceae bacterium
TCCTTGCAGGGCAGCAGGCCGCACAGGGAAGCTGGGGCGGGTGACGACAAACTTTTTTATCTGCACCCACTTTCCTTTTCCCACAGATACTTCCATATTTCCATCAGAATTACCATAGCCAGAGGGCCTTTGATAATCCCCGATACTCCGAACAGCTTTACTCCGGTATATACGGAAAGCAGCATAAAAACCGGGTAAATTCCTGTTTTCTTTCCCATCAGCTTTGGCTCCAGGAATTCCCTGGCCCCCATACAGGCGACATAAAGCACCACGCACAGAAGCGCGCCTCCTATTCTCCCGTTCACCAGCTGCCAGAAAGCGGTCGGCATGAGCACAATACCGGTCCCGATAAACGGCAGGGCATCCAGGATTCCTGCCAGAATCCCAAGGATAAGGCCGTTTCCCACTTTACCTATCCATAAACCGAGACAACAAATTACCATAATAACCAGAAGGATCAGCACCTGCGCTTTCAGATACACCGCCACCAGATGGATAATCCGCTCCCCGATGCCGAATACCTTTTCCAGAGCCTGCGCGCCTTCTCCTCCCTCCTGCAGCCGTTCCACCATACCGTCATAATCTTTGCACAATAAAATAGAAGCGATAAAGCTTACGCCTAAAAAAGCTGCTGCAGAAATAATTTTTTTCAGATACCACCAGGATTCCCCTATCATCTTAGGAAAGAAATCCACCTTGAGATTTTCTATGAAAACCTCAACCCGTTCCAATACCACCTGCTCTACCTTTACCGCATCGACCCCAAAATGCTCCTGGGCAAACAGACAGCAGTCTCCAAAAAAATACCTTACCTGTTCACACATGCCATCCCAGTTATCCGTAAGGACCCGGAACTGCCCCAAACCGCACTGCAGCAGAATCCAGACGAGAACCAGAAGCAAAACCGCCGCTCCCCCCATCATCCCTGCAAGCAGGATTTCCTTTCTGATATGGGTTTTCCTTTGTACTCTGTTCAGCCAGGGATTACAAAGGAAAACAATACAAAAAGACAGCAGGAAGGGGGCAATGAGCGGAAATAAATAACGAAACCCAATAAATACACCCAATCCTGCCGCAGCGGCAAAAATCCACTTTTTCGGACCTTTTTCCATTAGTTTCCCCATACCCGTTTCACCCGTTTCTTTCAAAATTTTCACGAGATTAGTATAAGGATTTCTATGAAATCTATCCTGTTTTAAATGAAGATTCAGGCTGCCAGTTTCAACCACCGGCAGCAACTTCTCTTTCGGTTTGTTAACGCATAGGTTTGCAGTTTTGAGAAATAATATGGCGAATTTTAAAAGGGTACTTGAAAAATTCAAATACCCCATGTAGAATCTGCTTACAAGTAATCAAATGATAGTGATGTGTCTGATGGTTGTCTATTTCAGTTCACCCGGGTCTCCAGGCGGGCCGCACTTTCCGCCAGTCCCATGATAAGGAACAAAAACGGCGTACAGCAGACCTGCTGGTAACAAAAAAAATTATGTCCTGCATAAGCCAGAATGCAAAGCATTCCGGCAAGTATCAGTGATGCAGGCCACGTTCCCTTTCCTTTCTCCCCGCCGCATCTGTTTTGTTCCCAGGCCCGGTAAAAACGCCGGGCTCCCAAAACGAACATGGAAAGAAAGGAGAAAAGTCCCGCCATACCGGTGCAGATAAGCAGATTCAGGAATTCATTATGGGCATTGGTAAGGATGTCGGGCTTCCAATACTGATACAGCCGATCTGCAAATTCCGGAATGCTGTAGCTGTAGACCTGGAAACAATCCGGTCCCACACCGACAAGCTTTTGCAGCCATGGCAGTCCCGCATAAATCTCTGCGGATATTTTCCAGGTAAATCCTCTGTCACTTCCCCATTTATCGTTAAACAGCAGATACTGGTTCCGGAATGTTATCCCAAACCATTTCTGCCAAAGACCAGCCGTATTCCCTGCGATAAGTACCAGCACCAGCACCGCAGCCGCCAAAACTGCGATAAGGCAGATCCGCCGGAGCATTTTGCCCGTTTTCCTCCATTCTGCTTCCATAACGGCTTCTCCTTTTTTTTCTTCCCAATGAAGCAGCCAGATCAAACATCCGGAGGAAAACAACAGAAGCAGCCAGGACAGCCATCCCTGGGAAACAAAGGTGGACAGCTTTCCCAGCTCCAACGCCCGATCCGCAAATCCCCACTGCAGGAAACCAATCGCTTTAAAGGAAGCCGCCCCCAGAATTACCGTCTCCAGAAAACGCTCCATCTTATGCGGACTGCTGCAGGCCGCCGCAAACAGACCGATGAAAAGAAGGGCAAGGGAAGCAAAAGCGCTGTCGCTGTTCTGTGTTACCAGGGTCATAAAACCCAAAACACAATAAAGTCCTGAAAAAATACGTATTTTTTGATCTTCCGCCGCAAAAAAAATACAGATCCCTATGGCGAAAACAGTACAGACATAGCTGGAATACCAGGTGGCCTGCCCGATAGTGGACAGAAACAATATTTGATAGGAACTGTCGATCCCTTTATACATCCCCAGCGGATCCACACCGAAACGGTGGAGTACCCCCAGGGCAAAGGTTATCCCTGAACCGGCAAAAAAACCGTAAAATATCAGTTTCCCTCCCAATCCAATCCTGCTTTTCTCCTGTGCTTTCTTCCATGGGAAAAAACGGGAAATCAAAAAATACGAAGCTCCCATAAGCAGCTGGGTGTGCAGCCCCATGTTCCAGCCCCCCACTCCTTCCCAGGCATCCGCAGGGAAAGCACTGAACGCATAGGAAAGAACCGAAGCGGCCAGATACAGCAGTACACCGATATCCACAGGGGATATTTCCCTGCGCCATATCTTTGTCTCCCCTTCCACTGCCTTTCCGGCCAGGACAACGGCACCCAGCACCGCAGCCGGGATCAGGAGCAATGCGGAGATCCCGGAAAAAAAGGAGAATTTATATCCTCCGATTTCATGATATTTATTCCCAAAATACAGGGGAAAAACCGTAAGCATGAGAAACATCCAGCAGCCAGTCAAAAACTGGGCGGCATCCCTGATATTTCCCAAAAACCAATCCGCCCCTTTCTCTTTTTCCGGCACTGCTTTTTCTTTATCCGTTACCGCTTCCTCCTGCTCTTTGCGTTCCTTCAGCTGTTCCATGGAAATTCCTCCGTCTGAAAATCCATCCTTTTACCCGTAACCGGATGATAAAAACATAAATGACAGGCGCATAAACAGATCCCGCCTATCCCTTTTTGCAGGGAATATTCCCTGCTTTTTTCACTACCGTATCTGGCATCCCCTAAAAGCGGCAGACCCGCATGGGCAAACTGTACCCGGATCTGGTGATGGCGTCCGGTCAGCAGACGGATGTTAACCAACGCCTGCTCTTCCTGCATTTCAGCCGCTTCATAAACAAGTTCCGCCCGTTTGGCATCCTTTGTCCCCGGCGGAACCACCGCGGAGGTATTCTTTTTTCCGTCACGAAGCAGATAGTCCGTCAGGGTAAAGCTGCGGCCGGACACTGGCGCCGGATCCGCTTCGCCGGTATAAACCAGCGCACAGTAATCTTTTTCCATAAAGCGGGCCTGCTTTTTATTTTTCCCGGTTTCCTGACCGGGACCATGGGCGGCCTGACGGCTCAGGTCTGCAGCCGCCTCCGGCGTTTTTGCAAAAACAAGGATCCCGGAAACCGGCTGATCCAGCCGGTGCACCACACCCAGATAGGGATTTCTCCCGCCCAGGTAGTTTTTCAGTTCACTGACCATATCCGCTTCCCCCAGCCTGGCACTCTGCACGGCTATGCCGGGAGGCTTGAAGCAGACGAGTATGGATGTATCTTCTGCCAGTATTGTAGCTTTCATGATTGTCATTTATCCCTTCAGTCCATATTCTTTGCTTTTTCCCAACCGAAAGAATACGGCCCAACCCGTGACGAAGTCATGGCTTGGGCCAGGAAACAGGCCAGGCTGGATACTGCCAGATATAAGCAGAAGCAAAAAAGCAAATCTGTCCAGATATATCTGTTATAAATTGTTATTATATCACAAATTCTTCTTCATAAGCATAGCTGTTTTCATACATATACTCCGGTGCACAATCAATCTCACCATACAGCTGAATCACTTTCTTACGCCCAGCACAGCAAGTGCGCTGGCCACGCTGAATAGTCACCTTACTTTTTTTATTATAGCATTGTTATATTTTTTTTTCCAGTTATACAATTTAGAGCCAGCGCGCAACCGATGACAATCGGTCACTTTTTAATTAAATTTCAGAATCCATCACTTTGCTCCCCCACCGGAATTTACCGGCAGGAATCCCCTTCTGCTTTGCCATCTGATCCGCCATCAGCTGTAAGGGCAAAATCTGAATCAGCGGCGCAAGGTACTCTTCCGTTTTCTCCAATTCTATAAGGAACAGCCTTTCATCTGGCTCAACGGGGCAGCCTTCCTCCGTGATTACTACCGCTGTCCCTCCTTTTTCCACAATATTTTCTGCCATTTTACAGTTCATAACGGCACCGGGGCCGGAGGGTGCAAAAATAATCGCATGAAACCCTTGTTCCACCATTTCCAACGGCCCATGCTTAAATTCCGCTTCATCAAACGCCATAGCCGGAAATTTTACAATTTCCCTGAAAAATAAGGCGCCTGCCTGAACGCTTCCCAGCGAATATCCTCTGCCCATAATAGAAACGCAGGAACAGTCTTTCAAAAATGCCTGTATTATCTCTTTCCACCTATGCTTCCCGTCCAGTGCCTTCTCCATGTAAGAAACGCTCTTTTTTATTTTTTCCAACATGCTGCTGGTTCTGCCTTCAGCAATTGCCGAGGCCAAAAGCAATGTGATACAGACGGATGCCATATAAGTCCTTGTTGTAACCGCTTCTTCTTCCATTACATGCAGAGGAAGTACCAGGTTTCCCCTGCGTGCCAATGTACTTGCCGTATCATTCGTGACAGCAATTACCATGATATCCTCAGGAAGCTCCTGAAGTAAGTGGACCATTTCCGCGCTTTCTCCGGATTGTGAAATAAGAATCAGCAATGTATTATTATCAAGGAAATCCTTTTCGTAATAAAGAAGCTCGCCTGTAGAAATCACCTGATTATCCACACCATGCTGTTTTAAATAAATTCCCGCCCCTGTCGCACAAAAATGAGAACTTCCCATTCCCGAAAAAACCAGCTTTTTAAAAGGCCCATTATATAATTGACACATTTTTTCCAATAGCCCGGAGCTTTCATAATATTCCAGGCACCCCATCACCTGTTCCGGCTGGGTGAGGACATCCTCCAGATAGTTCCCCATATTAAATCTCCTCCATGTCTCTTCCGCTGCATATGTAATAACCGGCGGCCCGGTTTCCTAAACGTAAGGATTCCTCTAAACCCAATCCCCTTAACATGCCGGTGCAGAATCCGGCGTTAAAATGATCGCCTGCTCCGGTGAGAATTACGGGATTTTCAATTTTTTCTGTTTTTACATATACTTCTTCTTTGTTCCAAAAACAATGTGCCCCATCGCTTCCGTGAGTAACAATCATACATCCCGGAAGCCCTTCCGCCAATATTCTGCCCGCCGGTTCCTCTGTTTTTATCTTCCTAAACTGCTTTGTGAAACTTTCCTCTTCCTTTTTGTTCAGTCCAAGAATCACCTTTTTCCGCTTTGCCAAACGCTTCAGCAGGGAAGCAAGCACTTTCATATCTTCCTGACTTCTTGCCGATAAGTCAGCCAGATCAAAAAACAGGAATTCCGGCATTTCCGGCTCCGTAAGAAAAGGTTCCAAATATAAAAGAATATCATTCATATATAAAAAGGCACTCCAGTTAACAATTCCTATCAGACTGCATTCCTTCCAGATATGAATCAGTTCTTCCAAATTAATACGGCTTATAAAGTCCTCACAGCTCATTTCCATGCTATCCAATTGTCCCAGCATAAGCTTGCCGTTGCCAAACTCCAGGGCGGTACAGCGGTTAGCCCGTCCTATGCTCATCCACGCCACCCTGTCGTTTTCATATCCGATTAAATCCCCACATCCGTCAAGCATACCCATACAGGTCGTGGGGATTCCTAATGCGGCCATCGCGCCTGCCATCAAAGGCCCATTCCCCCCAAGCCTTACCCCGGCCGGCGACAGCTCTATATCCGAACTTCTGCCGCAGTTATTCAGCAGATACCTTCCTAAATCCTCCATGCTGTCCCAATACACACAGCCTTCTCCGGTTCTTTCTTTAATCAGCCTGTATATTTCATCCCGGTAGCCGTCAAAACCAATAAAACACTTTTTTTCCATCTCTTTACCCTTTCACCGATCCTACCATAACCCCTTTTACAAAATACTTCTGCACGAAGGGATAGACTACCAGAATAGGTAATGTAGTGATAACAATAGTCGCTGCCCGGATAGACTGGGAAGGAGGTACAACATCCAGGGAGTTATAGGCCTCCGCACCCAAATCCCCGATACTTGAGGCTGCCGTAATGATATTGCGCAAAATATTCTGCATGGGCAGCAATGGTGTTTTGTTGATATAAAGCATGGCGTCAAACCAGGCGTTCCAATGGCTTACCGCATAGAACAGACCAATTGTGGCAATCGAAGCTTTGGATAGCGGAAGCACTACTTTGGTTAATATCTGTACGTCATTTGCTCCGTCGATAACAGCCGCTTCTTCCAGGCTTTTAGGGATTGCGTAAAAGAAATTCCTCATGATAAGCAGATTCCATGTATTCACCAGACAAGGCAGCACCATGGCCCAGCGGGAATCAATCAGCCCCAGGCCTTTTACCAGAATAAAGGTTGGAATTAACCCTCCTGAAAAAAGCATGGTAAAAAATACAAACCCCGTAATAACCGTCTTTCCTTTCAGGTTATCTTTGGATAACCCATACGCAAGGGATATGGTAACCACCAGGTTCAGCCCGGTTCCTATAAAGACACGGAACAACGTATTACTGTAGGCCCGTATTATATTCCTGCCGCTGGCAAACAGCATTTTATAAGCGGAGAAATCAAACTCCTCCGGGATGATAATAAACGTCCCTCTCCTTGCAATTTCCGCCTCACTCACAAAGGAAGTCATGACCACGGTAAAAACAGGTACAAGTATTAAAAGTATAAACAGGCACATCAATAAGACATCCGCCGCCTGAAAAATGGTTTCCCCGGACAATTTCTTTTTCATTACCAAATTCCCCCCTGTCCCATTTTTTTAGTAATCTTATTCGTACCCAATACCAATATCAAAGAAATAACGGAAGTAAACAGATTTACCGCGGCCGCAAAGGAATAGTTCTGGTTAACAACACCTTCCCGGTATACATAGGTGCTTATAATATCGGCAGTCGAGTATATTTGCGGCGAATACAGCAGCAGAACCTTTTCATATCCCAGGTTCAGAATGCTTCCCACCCTTAAAATCAACATAATAGTAATAACCGGCATAATACCGGGAAGCGTGATGCTCACCATCCGCCGCAGCACCCCGGCGCCGTCTACCATAGCCGCTTCGTACAATTCCTTATCGATACTCGTCATGGCCGCAATAAAAACAATGCTTTCCCACCCGATACTCTGCCACACCTCCGAAATGGTATAAATACTCCTGAACCATTCCGGCTGTCCTAAAAAGGGAATCGCTTCCCCGCCAAAGGCTGTGACAATTGCATTAACCAGTCCGCCGTCTACCGATGTAAGTGTCCGTATCATACCGCAGACAATTACGGCAGACAGGAAATGGGGCAGATAGGATACTGTCTGTACCGTTTTCTTGAAAAATTTCCCCTTTAATTCATTTATAAAAAGCGCCAGAATAATGGAAAGCGGAAAGCTCCAGATTAAAGAATAAATGCTCAGAAGCAGTGTATTTCTGATTAACCGGAAACAGTAAGCAGATTTAAAAAACTTCAGGAAATGCTTCCATCCAACCCAATCGGATGTAAAGATACCCTGTATTCCCCAAAAAGGCTTGTAATCTTCAAAGGCAATGACAATACCAAACATAGGCAGATAACAGAAAATAATATACCAGAGCAGCCCAGGCAGCATCAGAAGATAAATAAACCGGTCCCGCTTCAGGTAATATCTTAAAGGCTTTTTCTCTTTTTGCTTCATGTAATTTCTCCCCTGCGGAATCGCCCGGAATAATTATTCTTCTCAGACAATTCCTTACTATTCAGGCAGCCGGGTTAACGGCTGCCTGATCGTTTTATCCCCTTTTCCTAATCTGTGTAACAGTTAAACACCTTTACAGTTACAAATCATTTTTCCTTCAATTGGTTATATTGCCTTGTGTATTCGTTACTATAATCATCCAGCCCCATCTGATAACATTCCTCAACAAATTTATCCCATGTATCAAAGGATCTTGTCCCGTTGATAAATTTGATCAGCTCTTCATCCTTAAAGGTATTTAAATCATTCAAAGTGGGGATATTCTCTGCCAGAGAAACGGTATCCCAATTAATGCCGCTTTCTATTCCCGGATCAATCGTTGCGTCGAAATCGTCCAGATGCTGCTGCAGCCAGAGATTTTCCATGGTCTGTATCCCTTCATCATCGTATTCTGTCGTTTCAATTTCCAACGGCAAACCTAAGGAAACAAGGAAATCACGGGCATAGGTAGGGCCTCCTTCAATAGGAAGAACCGCTTTATTCTTTTCCGCGTCCTTCACATCCGGATTGTACTTCCAATACTTTCCTTCCAGGCCGTACATTTCATTTGTATAATTCTCCCATTCAAAGGACCATTCCACAAATTTCATAACCGCTTCCGGATGTTTACATTTGCTGCTGATAAGCATGCCGCTGGTCCCGCCCAGCGCCTTAGTCTGGATCAGGTTTCCGTTAGGCCCCGTAATTCCCGGCTCATTGATTCCGTAAGCATAGGTATGCCTGCTTCTGTCAAAATTCTTCAGATTCTGTCTTAAGATAGGTTCATTTACCATGATCCTGGAATACCAGATTGCAGATGCTCCTACCGCGCCTTTGGCAATCTGCTGTTTAATGGTATCCACATCCATCGTAAAACTTTCCTTATGGATTATGCCATCCTTATACCATTGATTCAGCTGTTTCAAGAAATCAACATATCCGTCCGCTATCCATTCCGGCTTCACTTTCCCGTCAGTTTCATCCAGCCATTTCCCGTTACCTGTTTTTACGTATCCCCCAAGGAAAACCGACTCCACTCTGTCCAGAACATCTGTGGAACCTCCTTTTTCCAGAATCAGGGGAATTGTCTCACCATTTCCGTAAGGATCCAGAGCCTTGACTTTATACAGATAATCATTCAGTTCCTCAAATGTTTCCGGCATTTCCATCCCAACCAGATCCAGCCAGTCATTTCTTACAAAGACCTGATAAGGAGTGGTATCCGTCATTCTGGGAACCGCCCAAATCGTGCCATCCTGATCCGTAACGCCGCTCCATGCTCCCCAAGGCTCCCACAGATCATACAACGCCTTCGCTTCCGGCGCTTTTACATAGTCCGTCAGCGGCAGGATAATCCCATCTTTGGCATAATCCCCCCAATTTCCCCACCAGGCATCGATCTGATCTCCGCCGGCCAGCAGCAGGTTCAGCTTTTCCGTAGCAGCTGCTCCGTCGGACGGCGGCATGATGATCTCCACCTTTACACCCGTTTTCTCCAGAATATAATCCTGCATTTCCTGGTATACGGAAGTATCGCTTCCTGCTTCCGCCCCTGCTACGGAAAACGCTCCTGAGTTGTTATAGATTACAATTGTCGGCACCTCCCCCTCCTGTGCCTGCACCTCATTTTGCCCATCTGCCTGCGGACTGCCGCTTTCCGTATTATCTGCCGCAGCCGGCTCTGCTGTTTTTGCAGCCCCACAGCCGCCCATCATCCCCATAATCATTGCGGCCGAAACCAACAATGCCAATCCTTTTTTCCTCTTCATGCAAATACCTCCTTCTCTTTTCCTTCTACCACACATACCTTTTCAATAACAACGTCTTTACTCTGCCCGCAACCCCTCTTTCATATAAAATAAATAGCCCTTTTTCATCCGCACAGAGATCGGCATAGCCTCCGTTCTCATCCACTTCCGTTACCGGTTTCCAGGTTGCGCCCTCGTCCTGGCTTTCATAGACCGTCAAATGGATCCGTTCCCCATAAAAACGGGCGGGATCACTATGGGCACAGTTCACAAAATACAGTTTATCAGCCGCTCTTACCATGCTCCCAAAGCAAGTAGGATCCGGCAGGGAAGTCTCGGACCATACCGATTCCAGTCCCGATAACCCGTGATCCGCAATACCCAATACCCGGCATTTTTCATATCGTTCATTACGGATATTAAAAAGGAACTTGCCTTCTGACAGCTGGGCAACTGATGTTTCGTTGGCATTTTCAATCCCCTGCGTCACAAAACCCGGCTTCCAGCTTTTCCCCCGGTCGTCACTGTAAATACAGCCTGCTGCGGAGGGAAAATGATTTTTTATCCGTCCTGATTTGTCCAAATCCAGCCGTATTTCTCCATTCGCAAGCCATATGGGAACCACCAGTCTTCCTTGATCCGCTACGATTCCATGACCAGGACCCAAAGCACATACATTCCAGCTCCAGGGCAGCGCCCGGAAGCAACCGGTGATTTCCACAGGATCCCCAAAGGATATTCCTTCATCCCGGCTGCAGCAGTACCATGCCCTCTCATAATCCTGGCAGAATAGCAAGTGTACCCGGTCCCCATCTGCAATCAGTACGGGATTACTCCAGGTAATGATCCTCTCCCCGTTCTTCCGGTCCGGCATTTCGTGGGGATAAACCGGACTGCCGAATGTCTTTCCGCCGTCCACGCTGCGCCTGAGCGTTATCCACACACCCGACCAGTCATTTCCTGCTTCCTGCCTGGATTCATATGCGATAAGAACCGTGCCTTTTTGGGTTATGGTAACCGAAGGGATGCGGTATTCCGTAAACTTTCCCGCCCCGTATTCCTCTATTTTTGTTGTATATACCAGTTTCAATTTAAATCCCCTATTTCGTCTAATAAGCGTTTCTCCTGCACTGTAACAGGGTGAAACGGAAGCCTGCAGCTGCCGCAGGAAATACCCTTACGTTCCAGCAGGTATTTCACTGCCGTGATATCCCGTACACATAAAAGCCTGTCAATAATACGGCACGCCTCATGCTGTATCTCTTCCGCTTCCTGCATATTCCCTTCTTCGTATGCATGCAGGATCCGTTTGTACTTTTTCAGCATAAAGTTATAGGTACTGCCGATCGCTCCGTCGACTCCCACCGGAAGGGAATACAAAAAGGATTCATCCTGGCCGAACATAATTTTCAGTTCCGGATAACGGGTACGGATCCGCTCCAGTTCATAAAGATTGGAATCCGTATATTTCAGCCCGCCCACCCTGCAGTGTTCCATTATTTGTGCCAGATTGGAGGCATTAATTGTCACCCCTGAATATTGAGGGAAATTATAAACCACCACCGGTACGTCCACCGAATCCGATATGGTTTCATAATAACTGACAATTTCCTCAAACGTAAAATCATAATAAAAGGGCGGCACGCTCGATACGGCGCTTGCGCCAGCCTTCTGTGACTCCCGGGCCAGATAAGCTGCCTGCTTCGCCCCGATTTTTCCCACATGGGCTATTACCGGAACCCTCCCTTCTGCCGTCTCGGCTACCGCAGCGGTAATGCGTATTCTTTCTTCATCCGTTAAAAGAAAGCATTCCCCCGTACTTCCGGTGACATAAAAACCGTCCGCGCCTTCCTCCAATAATAAACGGACAAGCTTTTTTAATTCTCCGTAATTTACATTTCCTTCCCCGTCAAATGGTGTTACCAGTGCGGGAACAATCCCTTTCAGTTCCATACTTCCCCTTTTCCCTCAACTTTCTTCTTTTTCTGTTTTTGTGTTTTTCACAAAAAGTAAATTATCCCATGCCGCTGCACCGATACTGCTTTTTCTTACTATCAGCTTCGGATGGATCAGGCGGAAAAGCTCCTCATCCCGGCCTCCGTCAATCATACCTTTCAGCATCGTAATCCCCTCCTTTCCCATCTCCACCGCTCTGGGCGATACCGAAGAAAGCGGTACGGCAAGCCGGTTGCAAAGATTGCTGTCGTCATTACCAACAATTTTCACATCCAATCCCGGCACAAGCCCCCTCTCCTGTAAAATTGTATAGAGCACAGCGGCTGTTGTATCATCAAAGCAAAGCACGCCGTCGGGATAATCCTCTCTTTCAAAAACAAACCGTATACGTTCCTGCAGTTCCTCTTCCCCATAGTTCCCAAGAATAATTTCCTTCTTCTCCACCTTTTCGGGACTGCTTCTAAGAGCGGTTTCATAACCATAATACCGTTCAATGGCAGTAGAGTATTTTCTCTGTGAGAAATAAGACAGCTTACGGCAGCCCTGGTCAATTAAATGTCTGGCTGCCATAAAGGCGCCGTAGTAATTATTTACCCCGATAAAAGGGACATCCAGGCCATCAATGCTGCGATAGCAGATAACAAACGGGATACTTCTTTTTTTCAATTGTAAAAAAGAATCAAAACTCTGTTCCGAGTTGATAATAGGAATAATAATACAGCCGTCTGCCTGCATATCTATCATTCTGAGTACATTGCTTCTCTGCCTCTCGGGAGAATTATCACTGCTGGAAAGCACAACATTGATATTATGGGCGGAGGCAAACTGCTCAATGCCGGATATAAACTGGGGATAGATATCTCCCATAATAGACGGTAAAATCACACCGACATTGAGCATCTTCTGCAGACGCCTGCCCGCTATATAAGTACCGCTTCCTTTAACAGAACACAGATACCCTTCCTCTTCCAGTTCCGAAACCGCCTTATCAATGGTATTCCGGGCAACTTCAAATTTTCTGCTCAAAAAAGTCCGCGAGGGTATTTTACTGCCTGCTTTCAGACCTGATATGGCCTTTATTATTTCTCTTTTTACTTCCTGATATCTGAGCGGCATCTCCTATCCTTCCTTAAAAAGCGCAAAAATATTGTGCATATCGCACATATTTATGCCATATTTTACCGGTTTTTTATATATATTTCTTACACTGTAATTCTAATCAAAGAAGGTGAGTACGTCAATAAGTTCGGCATTTATTACGCATCTTCTTTTATTATTGAGCAGATCTGTAGTATTCTGCTTATTTTCAGGCATCTTTCGCACATAAAAAGAGGGTCGATATCTGCCATTTACTTATGACAGATATCAACCCTCCTGCTTACATCGTTATTTTAGATCCTTACTTATTTTATCAAGTTTTTCCTGCAGATACCTCTTATGATATTTAAGCTGCACATACCTGAGGATCTTCCCATAATACACCGGATTCCCCGCTCCTCCCACGATACCGATAAGCGGAAGCCCCTGTATAAACTTTGCAAGCAGCATATCCAGTGCAAATACATCCGCCGTCCTCCTGATCTGCTGTGTAACATCATCTTCAGCATGATCTCCATGCCACTCTTTCGCAAGGAGCATATCCACCTCAGCATTCACCCTGACCCATTCTTCACCATGGGATAATGAGGCCTCCATCATCTTTAGAATCAGCAGCTTTTCCTCCGGTGCGTCATAGGTAAAACCATATTGAAGTGCTGTTTCATAAATCCCCCGTAAAATAAAACCGGTAAAAACCACAATATCCGGAAGCCCGATCCCCAACACTCCCAGCCCAATCCCCTCGGCTGCAGTAACCGCCATATCCCTGACCCCCGAGGCTCCTGCCTTTTTCCGAAGCTGTTTCAGTTCCTTCCGGGTTCCTTTGATACCTATCGCGTAGTTCTGAATCTGATAATCCTTTTCAAGCTGATCTTTCCGGATGGTTTTCTCTATAATCCCCGTACCCTGTTCAAATATGACGGAAAAGGCCTTACAGAAAGCGACCCGCAGATTATCGTATATCTTAACCGGAATTTTCTGTTCCAGTTTTTCTTTCCATACTAAAACAGAAGGACCGACGGTACTCTGACGCATTGCCGCTTTTTCCAGCCGTTCCTCCTGCTTTGTTATATACTTCCATTCTTTTTGATATGCTGTTATTCTTCCGCTGTTTTCATCCTTTAAAAACATGGATACCTCACAAGTCAATTCCTCACAAGCTGGTATGTTTTCTACATTACGCGCCCCATAATCGCAAACGATTTGGGATTTCTGCTATACTTTAAACCGGTACCCAACGCCCCAAATCGTTTCAATATACTGGGGATTGGCCGTATCCACTTCTATCTTCTCCCGGATTTTTTTGATATGCACAGTAACGGTTGCAATGTCACCGATGGAATCCATATCCCATATTTCACGGAACAGCTCTTCTTTGGTAAATACATGATTGGGATTTTCCGCCAGGAAGGTAAGCAAGTCAAATTCCTTGGTGGTAAATGCCTTTTCTTCCCCGTCAATATAAACGCGTCTAGCCGTTTTATCTATACGGATACCACGGATTTCCACGATGTCATTGGTTTTCTGCTGGGAGCTTACCAGTCTGGTGTACCGGGCAAGATGAGCCTTTACCCTGGCAACCAGTTCACTGGGGCTGAAGGGCTTCGTCATGTAATCGTCGGCTCCCAGGCCCAGGCCCCTGATTTTATCAATGTCATCCTTTTTCGCAGAAACCATGAGTATGGGGATATTCTTTTCATCACGGATACGGCGGCAGATTTCAAAACCATCCATTCCCGGAAGCATTAAATCCAGGATAATGAGATCGTAATCGGAACTCACAGCCCGTTCCAGCCCTTTATCCCCTTCATGCTCTATTTCCACCTGAAAGCCTGACAGCTCCAGGTAATCCTTCTCCAAATCTGCAATTGCCTCTTCATCTTCAATAATTAATATCTTATTCATTTTCCTCTGCCTCCCTGTATTTTCTGATTACGAAATGCAAACAGGTACCTTCTCCTTCCTTACTGGTCGCCCAGATGTAACCGCCATGATCTTCAATTATTTTTTTAACAATAGACAGGCCGATGCCGCTGCCGCCCATGGCGGAATTACGGGAAGCGTCCGTGCGGTAGAACCGTTCAAAAATATTTCCCAGATCCTTTGCCGCTATGCCTTTGCCGTTGTCATCTATTTCCACCCGGATGGAATCCACCTCATCCAGGATTCGTATGTTGATAATTCCCTTTGGTTTATCAATATATTTAATGCTGTTTCCGATAATGTTGTTGATTACCTTCTTCAGCTGTTCCGGATCCGCGATAATCCGGCTATCGGGATCCACCAGATTGGAATAATTCAATTCAATGTTTTTTGACTCCAGATCAAGACCTACATCCTCCACACAATCCTGGAAGAATTCGGCCACATTGATCCGGTGGAAATTATAAGGTATCCGGTTGCTGTCAATTCCCGAATAATAGGTCAGCTCATTGATCAGCCGGTTCATATCGTTCGCTTTATTGTAAATGGTTTTGATATAACGGTCTATTTTTTCCGGCGTATCCGCCACACCGTCCATAATCCCTTCCACATAACCCTTTATAGCTGTAATAGGCGTTTTCAGGTCATGGGAAATATTGCTCACCAGCTCTTTGTTCTGCCGTTCATTCTGTATCTTCTCTTCCGTGGATTCCTTCAGCCGCAGGCGCATATCCTCATAGTTGCGGTAAAGCTCCCCGATTTCATTGGTATCCTCCGAAGCGAGAGTATATTCAAAGTTCCCTTCCGCTATATTCTGCATCGCTACGTTCAGCCGGTTGATAGGGGCAAATACACTCTTATAAATCCATTGTGTCAGAATAATACTGGTAACAATGAGAATAATTACAATAGCAAAGAACATATAGATAAGGAGTGCTTTGGATATGACGCTGTTCACTCGGGTAATGATAAATATGCTTCCTTCCGAACCGTCGGAAAAATGGAAATCTATTTGTTTTACCAGCTTCTGCATATCATTGTAATAATATCCGGCATTGGTATCCCGGCTTTCAAAGCCGTATGCGGGAAGCCTTCCGAAAATTTTCTGGGTTGCGGTTTCATTCCCCGAATAATATATGCTGTCGCCTTTCCTTACTAATATATAGGAAGAACGTTTAAAAGCGTCCTCGTTCATTGCTGCCAGATAGGTTTTGTCCTCCAGCCTGGACGGATCAGACTCTGCCGTCTGCTCTATGTCACAAAAAATATCATCGGTAATATCACTGAAGGAAGCGAGTGAATCCGACATGGTACTGTAGTCCGTGGTTTCAAATCCATAACTTAAATCAGAATTGTGCACCAATACAGCTCCGATAGCCAGAAAGGCTATCGCCGACAGAACCAGGGGCAGCAGGATGACGGTTAAAAACGTGATGATTAGTTTCGTTCTGAATTTCATTGCATATCCCTATCCTTCCCTGAGTATCTGATGTTATACCGCCATAGGACTCACCGCAGGTATAATGTCCATTCTGTGGACATTATTCATACCTGCTGCGCAGGCATGGCCTCCGGCGGAATATAGCGCCCGGATTTCTGCGGTGAACGCAGAAACCGGATGCACAGGTATAATGTCCATTCTGTGGACATTATACCATAGAAAGAAATCCTAAATATAAAAACAGGAAAATAAATTTATAAAAAAACTATAAAAACGTTGACAAAAAGAAATTGCTTTGCTATAGTAACAGTAACCGTTATCGTTTTTAACAGAAAGGAGGCGCGGGATGACGCTGAAATACAGCCGTCAACGGGAAGCCATCAAAGATTTCCTGATGACAAGAATTGACCATCCGACGGCAGATGTAGTTTACAGCAATGTGAGAACAGAATTTCCTAACATCAGTCTTGGTACTGTATACCGAAATCTTACGCTGCTGGCAGATCTTGGCGAGATTGCAAGATTACGCGTCGGCGATGGTGTTGACCATTTTGATGCAGACACCAGCCCCCATTATCATTTTGTCTGCAGCGAGTGCGGCAGTGTGATTGATTTGGATATGGAGAATATCGATAATATCAATCAGACAGCAGCCAAAAACTTCGACGGACAGATTACAGGTCATGTCACATATTTTTACGGCCTGTGTCCACACTGCAAAGAAAGTAAGCGTAAGGCTCTTTCTTAAGTTTCAAACCGCCATCCACAACTCCCGGATAACCGGTGCAGTTGTAACAAAATAAAAATTATTATAATAAAAAGGAGAAAAAGATTATGAAATTTGTATGTCAGGTATGTGGTTATGTTTATGAAGGCGAAAAAGCACCGGAGAAATGTCCTGTTTGCGGCGCACCCGCAGAGAAATTCACCGCACAGAGCGGAACAATGGAATGGGCTGCCGAGCATGTTGTAGGTGTTGCTCAGGGTGCAAGTGAAGATATTATGGAAGACCTGAGAGCTAACTTCGCAGGAGAATGCTCCGAAGTAGGTATGTACCTTGCTATGGCAAGAGTAGCTCACAGAGAAGGCTATCCTGAAATCGGCCTTTACTGGGAAAAAGCTGCTTATGAAGAAGCAGAGCACGCTTCCAAATTCGCTGAACTGCTTGGCGAAGTAGTAACCGATTCCACAAAGAAGAACCTGGAAATGAGAGTAGAAGCAGAAAACGGCGCAACCGCCGGTAAATTCGACCTGGCTAAGCGTGCAAAAGCTGCCAATCTTGACGCTATCCATGATACCGTTCATGAAATGGCAAGAGACGAAGCCCGTCACGGCAAGGCATTCCAGGGCTTACTGGAGAGATACTTCGGTAAATAATTATAAGAACTCCTCCAAGAGATCTATATAAACAACACAAAGGGCATCCCGGTTTCCGTATGGAAACCGGGATGTTTTTATATGAAACATCTCACTGATATAGGTGAGGCTTAATTCCTTTTCGTAGTTATTCTCCATATATTCTTTCACATTATCGACCACATTACTGCCTTCCATGCGTTTTTTCTCTTCCAGAAAATCTAGTAATTTCTCAGCATACGATCTCGTCTTTTCTTCCAGGGACGATACATGAAAAACCCCCTGGCCACTACGGAAAGCTGTGCCCCATCCGTAACCAGACGGTCTGCCGGCACTCCCCCGTCTGCAATCACCAGCTTCATCATTTCTCCCGCCAGCATAAGATGATAGGCATACAAATATTTCGCTTCAACAGCTCTCTCCCTGAATCCGGAATAGAATTTCTTAATCTCCATTCTGACCTTTTCCCTGTCCAGACTCCGCAGATAAAAAACAATCTTCCGCAAAGCTGCTCCATATTCTTACCGATTACCATATTATTTCCGGCCGTTTCCGCCTTCACCCTGTCTGCTGCCTGTTCCATCAGTTTTTCCGTCAGGCAATCCATCGCCTTCCACACGTCGCCTGTACTTTCATATCTTTCGGTCATGGCAAAGAGCATTCTCTCCTCCTGCCAGTCGTTCCCAAAATGCATCGCCGCCGCCCTCTGGCACCCGCACCGCCTTTTTCCAATATAAAAGCATGTTACAGGGACTGCCTGATGTTCCAGGAGGACAGCGCGCTTCAGAAGCTGATGGAAACGTTGGAAAGGAACGGATTGGGAAACAGTCCTTATTATGTTGCCCTTCTGCAAGACCGGCCTGGAGCTGGCAAGATGGCTGAGAGAACAATCAAATACAGATATGAAGGAAAACGATATACAGTCACTATTCCTGCCGGCAGCGATGTGCTTTCCCTTATCGATGAGAACGGATACTGCGGTTTCCGCACTCTGGATTCCCAGTTTGGAGGGAGCGAACTCACAGTCGGATAATTACAAAAAAGAGACGCCGTTTATGAAGCTTCTGCAGGAGGGCGGATATTATACGGCGGTGGTTGGCAAACAGCATTAGAAATCTTTGAGAGCAGCAGTCCTTTTGATTATACGGTTTTCTACCCAATGTTTTTCATACCAAGTATTATTTTCAAAGGTATCCCCTATCTCATTCATTATTGCATACATCTTACTCTTAAGCTCTTCCGCTATTTCCTGATATGATTTATTATCAATCAGGTTTTCCATCTGATAAGGATCATTTTTATCATCGAACAAGAACTCCTGGCCGTCTGATTTAAAAATAGCATAAGTATACTGTTTTGTCCGATATGCTCTCCATTCATTTCCATCCCCAAATATCGCAGTGGGTCCGGTACACATCATGAGGGCGCCTTCTTCCGTATCGGCTTCCCCTGTAATACAGGCGCTCAGATCAGTCCCTTCCGTTTCTTTTGGAACAGGGAGTCCCATCATAGATAACAGGCTTGGCATAATATCCACAGTATTAATTAGGAAATCCCTCTTCACATTTTCTGCAAGTTTCCCTTTCCATTTTATCAGGAACGGAACCCTGACAGCCTCTTCATAGAAAATATTTTTTGCCCTTCTGCCATGCGCACCGAACAGCTCCCCATGATCAGAAGTAAAAACAATAATTGAATTTTCGTCCAGCCTCATATCTTTTATCGCCTTCATCAGGCGTCCGATATTGTCATCCAGATTAGCCACCATTGCGTAATAGATCCTCATCCATTCAGTTAATTGGCCCCTTTCTTCCTCCGACAGCTTTGCCCAATTATCCGCATGGGGATCATCCTGTTCCAAATAATTGACAGGAAGATTAAACCTTCTGTTTTTAAAGCGTTCCAGACATTCCGCAGGTACATTCTCAGGTACCCATGGATCATGAGGAGTTCCTATGGACAGAAACAATGCAAAAGGCTTTTCTCCTGCTGCCAGCCTTTCGAGCTGTCCTATGGTCATATCTGCCTGTGCATCCGGCTCATACTTATCGTAATATATCTTTTCCGGACTGTCTAAATGATAGTAGGCCGTTCCTGTCTCGTACTCATGGCGAAAATTATATGCCGCAAAATAATCATCAAATCCAAGACGATCAGGTCCTTTCGGGATAAAGGAATTCTGAGGATCATAATGGTTTCCCAACTGTGCAGCATACATATGCCATTTACCAATATAGGCAGTTTCATAACCATTGTCATTCAGAACATGAGCAAATGTACGATGATTCGAATTCATCCGGATTTCATTTATCACCATTCCCGTACTTGTCGTATATTTCCCGGTAAACAAAGAAGCCCGGTAAGGCGCGCAGACCGGATGCCCTGATACCGCCTGACATAAATCAGTACTCTCCCTGCAAAGCGCATCGATATTAGGAGTCAGCGCATTTTCGTCTCCCGCATAGCCAAGACTGAAATAACGCAGCTGATCAGCAAATATGTATATCAGATTTGGTTTATTGTTGTCCATACGATAATCTCTCCTTATTTTGTCCATCCGCCACTTATCCCAAACGTTTCCCTATCGGATCCATTTTCCTGACACCCGGATCAGCTGTTTCATAATCCTGATACCAATAGCCATTAGGATGTACCTTTGTACGATACCGGAAATGCGGCACCGGGAGCAGATCCTCTGCCCGCATCATAGCGGAAGCAAGTTCCCGCAGCATTTCCTCCTTCACATGGATGAATTCCTCCTCATCCCATAAATTGTGCAGTTCACCTTGATCCTCCGTCAGACAATATAAGAATCCGTTTCCCATCATATCCAGCTGGATGTGGTAATCCCCCTTCCACAGTGCACGCACCTGCCCGCACTGGGTCCAAGTATTCAAACAATCAAATGTTTTCATCTCTTTAGAAGCGCCTTCTGTGATCAAATCAAGACTGTCTTTCTCATTCCAGTACAATCCTCCAAATCCACTTTCCGCATAAGCACAGTCAAATTCTTTTTCGGGTACATTCCCTCCCTCAAGAAGCGGTCGAATACTTTTTCCCTGACATCCGAAAGGCATTTCTACACCAATTATATCACAGAGGGTAGGCAATATGTCCACAAGGCTGACAAATCCTTTTTTAATTCTCCCCTGCGCTGTGATTCCAGGTCCTTTCCAGATAAATGGGACATGACATAAAACGTCCGGCAGATCCGGTCCTTTTCTGATCAACCCGTATTCTCCCACAAAATCACCGTGGTCAGACAGAAAAATTACAATGGTATCTTCCTCTATCCCTCTTTCCCGCAGTCCTTCAATAAGCCGTTCGAACTGGTCGTCAATCAAACGCAGCATACCGTGATAATTAGACCTTGCTCTCTGTATCCTGCTTTCAATATCAGTCCCCAATACTTTTTCCCACACACTGCGCAGCCAGAGGAAACGCTCTCCTTTCCCTTCAAGAGCTTCGGTTCCGGCACGGTTTACAGGAAGGCTTTCAGGTGGAAACATATCAAAATACGGTTCCGGCACCTGATATGGGTTATGCGGCTCCGCAAAAGATACCCATGCAAAAAAAGGCTGCTTCCCCTTTACTTCATCTATAAATTTCAATGCGGAAGAAACATTTCTGTATGGATGCTGAACCTCAACTCCCCCCGGAGACGGCTGATGCGTTTCCATATGCAGTGTATTTTTTAAAAAATCTGCGAATTCTATTTCCTCCGGAGAAGTATTAATCTCCCCCTCATAACCAAGATGACCGCAGGTTTCGTAAAAATCAAAATCTTCAGGTTCATGTTGTGAATGATTTTTCCCGCACAGTGCAGTTGCATACCCATTTCCCTTAAGCACATCCAGAAGGTCCCTTGTATAAATAGCATCCGCAGCATTATGATTCGTCCTTACATGATGGCACTGGCTGTAACGTCCTGTAAACATACTGACCCTTGCCGGCATACAGGTGGGATTAGGGGTATAGGCCTGTGCAAAATCTGCGCCGCCTTCAGCCCATTTGTCCAAAAAGGGCATCGTATCCAATTCATACCCACAGCCTTTCCTTAGATCCGCACGCTGCTGATCCGTCATGACGATTATGATATTTGACTTACTGCTCATAAAATAATCCTCCAAATTCTTCGTAATAAACTATCATCAATTCCTGATACTGACGGATGCCCGCTCAGCCCTTCACTGCTCCAATCATAACACCTTTCACAAAATATTTCTGTACAAAGGGATAAATTATCAGCATGGGAATACTGGATACAACTATAGCAGAATATTTAACTGCCTCTGCCATTTTAATCTTTTCCGCCATTCCTACGTCATTGGTTCCCATCTGCTCCGTTTGGCCTAAAAGCAGAATATTACGCAACACAATCTGAAGAGGGTGCAGCTGCGTGTCCCGCAGATATATAAGTGCGTCAAAATAAGCATTCCAGATTCCAACCGCATAGTAAAGCACGAGCACCGCTAAAATGGCTTTGGAAAGGGGAAGTACTATTTTAGTCAGCATGGGAAAATTCCCGCAGCCATCCAAACGGGCCGATTCATAAAGCTCTCCTGGTATACTGTTCTCAAAAAAAGTTTTTGCCACTATCAAATTATAAGTGGACAGTGCTGCCGGAATCAATAATGCCCAGATAGTATTATACATTCCCAAATCCTTCACAAGTAAATAAGTCGGAATCATACCCCCTGAAAAGTACATGGTAAAAAGAATCAGCATCATAATGATATTCCGCCCTGCTAACTCTTTTCTGGACAAAGGATAAGCTGCCAGTATTGTAAGTACTACGCTGATAGCTGTTCCTGCAATCGTATAAAAGCAGCTGTTCCTGAATCCTCTCCAGATATCCTGATTTTCAAAAACCATCGTATATGCTTTTGTCGTAAAGCCTTTCGGTAAAAACAGTACTTTTCCTTTAATAACCAAATCCGGATCGGAAAAAGAAGCGGCCAATACAAAAATCAATGGGACAAGTACGATCAGAATAACTAATGCCCCAAGAAGATTTACAATAATATCAAATGTCCTGTCACTATGAAGACTCTTTTTTATATTTGATTTCATTTTCAGCCTCCCTTTACCACAAGCCTGTTTTTGTCGATCTCTTACTGATAAAATTGGCGCTGATCAGAAGAATAAAATTAATCACTGAATTAAACATTCCCACGGCAGTACTATAAGAGAACTGTCCTTTCTGGATACCATTTTTATAAATAAATGTAGAAATGACTTCGCTGGCTGACAGTGTCACACTATTCTGCATCAGATAAACTTTTTCAAAGCCTACCGACATCAGATTACCAATTCTCATAATAAACAGTACAATAATTGTAGACATAATACAGGGAATCGAAATATGGATTATTTTCTGCATTCTTGTAGCCCCGTCAATGGATGCTGCTTCATAAAGCTCCTGGTCCACACTGGACAGAGCCGCTATGTAAATAATCGCATTAAATCCCATATACTGCCATACATTTGAAAATACATACAAAGGCTGAAAATAATTTGGTTTTGACATAAAGTCCACGGGTGCCGCTCCAAAAAGACCGGTAATTTTATTAAACAGACCATAGTCTCTATTGGAAAACAAAGTAAGCATACTAACAATAACCACTATTGATAAAAAATTAGGCATATAAGTGATATTTTGTATTGCTTTCTTAAATTTAGTATTTTTTATTTCATTTATAAGCAGTGCCAGAATGATTGGCATGGGAAAACCTATCAGCATGGTAAACAAACTCAATGATACCGTATTCCACAAAATATCCTTAAAATAATAAGATTCAAAAAACTGTTTGAAATAGGTAATTCCTACCCAGGGACTTTTGGTGATTCCCAGCGTTGGGTTAAACCTTCGAAATGCGATCTGTAAGCCATACATTGGGATATATTTAAAAATAATATACCAGGCCAGCGGTATTGCCAGCATAATATAAAGACCAATATTCTTTCGAATATTTTTTCCCAGTTTTATTACTTTCTTCTGCATCTTATACTCCATTCTGCCGCACCGCCGGCTAAGGAGCCGAAGGGGGAAACGGTGCGGCAAGCTTTAAGTTAAACCAAATATCCGGCAGTCTTTATTTCAGAGCATCCAGTGCATTCTGGTAAATTTCTTCCAGATCCCGGACACCAATCTGTTCCAATGTCTGACAATATTCATCCCATTTGTCAAAGCCCCATTCCCCTATAATGAATTTGGTAACAGCTTCATCTCTGTAGGTATTTAAGTCCTGCTCAATAGCTACCACACGATCTGTATCCTCTGCATTAACCGCAGGCTTTGCATAATAAACTTCAGGCAGATAGGGTTCCAGAATAGCTGCTGCTTCCTTCGTTCTCTGGCTGGCAACCACACCATCCGTTTCATCCACCCTCAGACAGGGAAAACCGCCGCCCGGTACCATATTTATTTTACCCAGAGCTGTCATAAAGCCTTCTTCTGCATTCAGAATTTCATCATTAAATACAGGAAGTCCGTTTTCATCCCTGTGCCAGGTCGTTCCTTCCTCTCCGAATGCGAAAAACAATCCGCCTTCCTCGCTGAAAAAATAATCCACCCAACGTATGGCTGCTGCAGGATCAGAACAGGTATTGCTGAGCGCATAACAACCGGTTTCAACTCCCGTCATGCCATCAGGCCAGTATTTTTCACCGGTAGGCCCGATTAAAGGTTCATATCCTGAATAATCCTGTTCACAATTTAAAAACACATCAGAATACGGCATATACATAGCGCCGAATAATTCGCCGGACAGATTACTCCTCCATGCTGATCTGTCATTTTTATAATACTCCTGCCACAAAAGTCCTTCTTCATATAAATCATTCAGGAATATAAGATAATCCTTGAATTTGTCATCACTTATCCAGTTATGAATTTTTCCATTTTCATCCACATCATAGGTATCCCGCAGCTGGTGTCCCAAACCCCAGGGACCTCCCAACGCATATACACTTCCCGGCTCCCTGATTCCAAGAGGAATTTCATCTTTTTCCCCGTTTCCATTCGGATCGCCATCCCTGAAGGCAATCAACACATCTTTAAATTCTTCAATTGTAGTAGGAATTTCTTTTCCCACTGCCTCCAGCCATTTAATATTTATCCACTGTTTAAAATCCATCTTACCGGTAGCACTGAGATTAATGAAAGGAATAGTATATATGTGGCCGTCAGCAGCCATACAGGCAGTTTTCATAGCCGGATTTTCCTCAAATAACTTTGTCAGGTTAGGAGCATACTTGTCAATTAAATCGTCTAATGCCATCAGCTGGCCGCTCCCTACGCCATATGTAGATACCTCATTCTGATTAATACCGCAGCGCAGGAACACGTCCGGAAGCTGATTTGATGCAAAAAGAAGCTGCTTATTTTCTGCAAAACCATCAGCCGGCACTTCCTGGAAATCCATATGGATATTTGACATCTCCTCATACTTCTGCATTACGAGCATATCTTTCCACTCCGCCTGATTCTGATCTCTTTGTCCATATACCGTAAGAGTAATCTGCTCATTTACAATCGGGAAGCCCTCCAGGTTCAGATTAGCTTCTTCCCCTTCTCCGCTTTCGACAGCCGCCTCTGTTCCGACCGGAGCTGCCACCTGTTCTTTTTCCGGTTCTGCCGTACTGTTACCGCAGCCAGACAACATGCCAGTACTTAAGACTGCACAAAGAAATAACGTAAAAGCTTTCTTTTTCATACTCTTTCCTCCTGATTTATATTTTTTTATCGGGTGTATGTATTTTACCAAAGACTTCTTTGTGCAAACTTTTTGTTTTGTACACTATTTTTACTAGTTTATACAACATTTTTACTTTTGAACCCGAACAATATAAAAAAAGAAGTCCGATTAAGTGGCTGTGAGATAAAAAAACATAACCCAGATACAATGATTGTACATTGTATCTGGGTTTGTAATATTAAAAATAGAATAACAGGCATAGGAAGTGTGGCCACAAAACATGAGTCAGTAAAAGGGATAATAGGCTAATTATAGACATAGGCAGGCGTGAGTAGTTATGATAGTCAAAAAATATAGATGGGTGAATGGTTTGATTATGCTCTCATCATTCATTCTAATATTTGGTGTTGTATCAAAAATCATCATGCACACACAAACGTCCATTCGTGAAAAGATCAACAACACCATCTCTGTAACTGAAACAAGACATTGTCAGGAAGCATTCCAGTATATACAGTATCATCCGGAGAACTTTCGTTTCTGACGGTAGAAGATACTATTAAGGTGCATTTACTGACTGATAAACATAATGAAATTCTAACTTGGTCATGTATAATAACTGGCTTTATTCTTTTGGTTGTTTCGCTCTTAATACGCGCTCATTTGTTCACTTATTCCGAGTCTTTTTCTGCTATTTCCTGATGCCGTGACAAAAATTCCTTCGGTGTCATGTCCGTATATTCTTTAAAAATTTTCGAAAAATAACTGTATCTTTTAAACCCACACAGACTTACAACCTCCTTTAAATGATGTTTTTCATGAAGCAATTCCTTCGCTTTCTCTACCCGGATACGATTAAGGTATTCTGTAAGGGTACTCCCTGTTTCCTCATGAAAAATCCGGCTCAAATAGGAACTGTTTACTCCCACACTTACAGCACAGCTGCTCAGGCTGACCGATTCATTATAATGTTCCTGCAGGTAACTTACTGCCTTGCTTACTGCCTCCGAGAAACTTTCCTGCTTGTTCTCTCCTCTGATTTCACGCAGGATATTCAGATATAATCCTGCTATATTGGCAGACAATACTGTTTTACTTTTCGCACGTGTATACTCAAATAATTCAAAATTTTTTGGTATAAAATCCAGGCTGATTTTATGTTCTAATGTAATCCGCTCCAGCAAATCAAGAAGTTCCTTTGTTACTATAACGAACAGAGCTTCTTTTTCTGTTGGTATTTGTTCATAAATTTCTTTTACCATATTTTCTGCTGCATCCGGATCCATTCTATTGACAGCAGACAGAAGCCTGTTTTGCTGTTCAATTGTCATTGCCAGCGGAGCAGTCATTTTACGGGAAGTTTCCTTCTCTTCCTCCAGCTTGTGCTGTACGAATAACCTTAATGCATTATCCGAGAAAAAGGGGGGACAAATCTGCATATCTATCTGTATGCTGTAAATCCGACGAATACTGTCCTGTGCGATCATTTGGCTATTTTCAACCTTTTCTCTGAGCTTCGCTTCCGAGACATCTTCATAGAATCTGTTTATGATCACAAAACGATTCGGAGGAACATGTATGGCTAAAACGTCCATACCATTTTCTGTACCATTCTCAAAAATACGGCCTATTCCTTCCATCATGGCACTCTGTGCAATTTCCGAATAATTTTTCAGCATCGTCACCCATATCAGCGTAACCATTTTTCTGGAGTTATCCGAGTTAAATGGGTTTATGCCGCTAAGCAGAAGCCATTCGTATACCATACTCCTCAGCTCCTGCTTCTCCTCCCAGGGAGATATTCTGCTCTTCTTTTCTTCAATAATATGAAGTGTCCGTTCCAGCAATTCTTCCGAAAGTCTGGATTTTAAAATATAATCATGAGCACCATTTTTCAGGATTTCTCTCACATAGTCATAATCATCATAGCTGCTCACCGCAATCATGGCGATCCCCGGATATTTTTTTTCAATCATATCGGAAAGCACCACACCATTTTTCCCCGGCATAGACACATCAAAAATAACCACATCCGTTCTATTTCTCGCTAAGAACTTCATAGCTTCTTCCGTTCCACGAGCTTCTCCTGCCAGGATAAAACTGCCTTTTTGCCAAAACTCCATCTGGCTGATATAATTACGGAACACTTTCTCATCGTCAACTATCAAAACCGACAGCGGCATCCTTTTCACCCTCCCCAGGAAGCCTAAGTTCTACACAGGTAAACATATCTTCCAAGCTATAAATAGTACCGCCATATTGCTCGCCATAAATTAAATGAATCCGGTTAAGCACATTAGCAAAACCTACCCTGCGAAACCCAGCTTTATCCTTTTTTGTAACTTCCGACAGCAGCTGTTCTATCTGATCCCGGCTCATTCCACGCCCGTTATCCATAATTTTAAATATGATGTCCTTCTCCTGCCGGAATATTTTAATCTGAATCACACCATCATTTTCTCTTGTTGAAATACCATGAATTAAGGCATTTTCTACAATAGGCTGCAGCAATAGCTTCGGAATCCTGTAAGTCCATAATTCCTCATCCACATCCCATAAAAGCTGAAAAAAACCTCTGTATTTAAAACGTTCTATCGTTATATAATTTTCTATATATACACGCTCTTCCCATAGCGTAATAAACTCATTTCTGTTAGACAGTACACTGCGTAAAAGCTCTGACAACGCAACAGCAACCCTTTCAATTTCCTCTTCCTTGCGCATGTGAGCCACATATTGAATGCTGTCTATGGAATTATACAGAAAATGAGGTTCTATCTGTGCTGCAAGGACATCCTGCTCTGCCTCTCTTTTCAACCTTTCCTTCTGTCTCACCTCTTCCAACAAAAGGCTTATTCTCTCCACCATTTCATTAAAAGCACCGGACAAAAGCCCGATCTCATCTACAGCTGTAATATCCGATCTTACCAACAAATTACCATTCTGAATTTCTCTCATACTTTCCGTCAGCTTATGCAGATTAGTGCAAAGTTTTCCTGATAAATAAGCTGATGCGGCAACCGCAAATAATACTGCCGTCATTCCAATAAAAAGAAATTTCCACTTAAGTTTATCCGCATCCTGCAAAAGCAGCCGATATGGAATTATACTGATTGTCGTCATTGTTTCCGTATCCGCTCCGTAACGGATAAAATACTGTTTTTCTCCATTCCACTTTAAATATCCGGTGTTATCACCAACCTCTTCCACCAAAGAAAGCAACTGTGCTTCCTTTCCTTTTTCCACTGTATTAGTATAAAAAAGAGTATCTAACGGTCCATAAATATAAATGTTTACTGCATCCAGCGGTTCAATCTGCCAAGTTGCAACCATAATATCATAATTCAATGATATAACCACAGCCGCCACTGCTTTTCCTCCAGATATAATCGGACATCCCAGTAGAACTTCTTTTTCTTCTCTGTTATAAAATATCCCCGACCGTTCTGTTTCGAGCGCTTTCCTCATAGCCGATTTTTCTAAATCTTTTTTCATAATCGGTTCATTATTAGCCTGATAAATCCTACCATTATCTGTTACCACCATAATATTTTCAATATACTCTTTTTGGCTCATTAAACCGGACAGGTAGCTGCGGATTTTCTTTTTCTGCTGATAGTCATCATAGGAGGCTTCCACAAAAGGCTCCTTCATAGTTGGCAATATAATTTCCTGTTCAGTGGCAACTGCAAGAGATATTTTTCTGGCTTCTGTAAGCATACTGTTGAAATTTTCATCAGCAAACGAAATATACTGAGTCATATAAAGTTCTGTAGTTTTTTTAATCGTATTAATTTCTGTATAATATGAAATAACAAGGGATACGATCGTTGTCCCCAGTGCAATAAGCATTGAAATCATTAATATTTTAATTTGAATAGAATGAATTTTCCAACTTTTATTATTTTTTACCGGAATCATTTTCGATACCCTTCACCTCAATAGGGATAAATTTATCTTTCGGATTGGACTGTTCTAAAGTGCAGAACATCATGGTACCTGTCCATGCTATAGATTATTCAAGCATTCCTTCCTGCATTTTACTGTTTCTCATAATAACATAAAAACCTTACGTTTTCCATTCAATCTTCCTGAATAAAGAGCAGTAATTCTCTGTATTTATCTATAATAACTGGGGCAAACCGTTTTCAGACAGCAAGTTATATCACGCCCACATCCTATGTATCTCATCATACAGCTATGGAATATTATGGCATTATCGATCGGGTTTATTATGATGTATATGTTTCCTCTCAAACCAGGTTCCGGGATTTTGCTTTTGATAAATATACATATCGGTATATTGCGTCGAAAACATTAGAAGGAATCGACAGGCCATCCTATAGTGGCGGTATTGCAGTCACAAATTTGGAACGTACAATAGTTGATAGTATTAAAGATATAGATAAAATAGCCGGAATTGAAGAGGTAATACAGGATATCGAATGTCTACACAGAGTACAGGAGAAAAAGCTGGCTAACTGGTGCAATCTTGACAGAAGCTATTTCGGGAAAATTTTCAAGGATACCGTTCTGGTAACGCCCCAGGAATATATCATCCGCTACCGGATCAACGTTGCCTGCGATCTGTTGAAGGATACGGATTTATCCATTGGGGATATTTCTGCCCAGGTAGGCTATGACAACCAGCTGCATTTTTCCCGTGCCTTCAAGAAGGTTATGGGCATATCTCCCAGGGACTGGAAAAAAAGGAACCGTATTCCGGCTATGCCGGACAGTAAGGAATGAGAAATATTGTGCAGAACCGCACCGAAGAAGCAGAGCTCAATTCCATGATAATGGCCGATACCACACAGGGCGCCCACGGCAGAACCTATTACAGCCTGCGCGAATTCAGCTCCTGTCCGGTACCGGCCTGTCAATAGCCGCCCGCCGGACAATCTGCCGGCGGTCATTCACCCGTTTCTATTCCGAATTTGATAACATGCCATTTATCCGTCAGCGTAAAAACAGGCGCATCCGGAAAGTCGGCAAACCCTTTTTCCCCGCTGTACTGCATGGGGCTTGTAAGATGCCTGTCCCCGTCCCTGTGATGGTGGGGACCGTACGTATTAAAGGTACTGGGAATGAGGCGGATTACCGCCCGATGGATTCCCGGCTTAACGCCCGCAAACTCCCAATCCGGCCCCCAGCAGTATCCGGCCTGTCCGCTGTCCCCATCCGGAAGCACTGCCATACAATCCGCGTGCAGACCGGTTTTACCAAACACAAGCTTTCCGTCCTCTCCCGCATAAAGCAGGCTTTCCAGTTCCACATAGGTGCCGCAGAACGGGAAACCGGATGCACACAGATCCTGCACCTGTATATCTTCCTTCCGGATATCCGTCAGGTAAAAATCCCCTTCCGTTTCCCATTGACGGCTGTCCTTCTCCCGATAACCCGCCGCACTCTTTACGGCAAAGTCCCCCTCCAGATATACAAAGGGCTTCTGTTCCCCATGGGGGCAGACCTCCCAACGCAGGCTGATTTCTCCTGCACTCAGCAAATCCTTCTTTACAGAGGCCGGAATGGGATACCATATACCCCCGTCTTTCTCCTCACCCTGCAGCCGGCTGCCTCCGGCCCAGACACCATCCAGCGGATCCAGGGAACGGATGCACCACTCCCCGGCACTGTCCATATTCCCCTTCCAGGGAATATGGGTTTCCTCTTTTTCCAACGGAATTTGATTCCCGCCATGGCGGATATATTGCCACTGCCACTCTTTTGCATCATACCAAATCCCTGCGGCTTTTGCCTGTTCACGCTGCTGCTCCCGGACAAAAAGCGCATCCTCCGGGCAGATAACCGCCGTATATACCGCGTTTCCTATCCGCAGGACACCGTTTTCCACACTGCCGTGTTCCTCCAGTATCCGCTCACTGGCAACATCAAAGGGAATCCCCTGCTGGTAACAATGCTCCGCAAACCGGGAAAAAGCCATGCTGATTCTGCCGCTTTTCGTGTCCGGTGTCCCCTCTCCGTTATGCTCATTAAGCGCCATGGCGTCCGCAGGATTAAACTGTGCCTGCACCCCTCTTTCCGGCGCCACCAGAAGCACGGGCCTGTTCCGATGGACTTTGTTGTCCCATTTCCGGTAAAGCTTTTCAAATACGGCAGGAGCGGCCTCCTTCCAGGTAAGCCCCCGGGGGATGTTGGGGGGCCAGTCCCGTACCGAGGCGCTGTCCGCCCGATACTGCCACAGATGAAATGCAATGGTGTCAATCCCGCTGTCCGCAAGCCAGTCCACATAGGCCTCCAGATCGGCCGGCGACAGGCCCCAGCCGCTTCCGCCCAAAGCCTCCGCCATACAGCGTCCGTCCGAGAACTGGCGGCTCAGGGAAGAAACCGTCCTGGGATAATAATGATTACCCGGATAACGTTCCAGGGCATCCACGGCGGGCACATTCACCTGCTTCAGGTTCTGATAGAGCGAACCGCTGCAGGACGTCTGGAAAAACAGGGTTTCTTCCCCCTTAAGATGGGCGGTATACCTCTTTTTGTAGGTTTCACACCACCGGTTCACCGGCTTATAAAAAGCATCCGCCAGAAGATCCCCCAGGATCTGCCAATAGGTCAGCCGTACCTCCTGACAGCCTTCCCCGTCCGTAAACAGCAGCCCCCATTCCTCCCGAAGCTTCTTTCCGCGCAGCCGTCCATAGGCTTCTTCCGCTTCCTGGCACCAGGGGATCCCTCCCATACAAATGGAAACGCCGTGTCCGTCCAGGAAGCCTACCTCATCGCTGAAAAAGCCGGTAACGTAAGAAAATGCTTCCTCACTCAGGCCTTTCCGGTAACTCTCATAGGTGTATTCGATAAAATATGCCATTTCCTCTCTCCGGAACGTGTTGAACCCGGGTTTTCCCTCCAGAACCACTTCCCCGTCCCGGTACATAAGCCATTCGCACCGGCTGTCAGGAAAATGCTCCAGTACATGCCCGTCGCCGCTGCCGGAAGGCCAGCCGTTTTCATCATAAATCCAGAATTCCATCCCCAGCCGCCTTGCATGCAGAATAACTTCCGACAGAATATCCAGATAAGGCCCGCTCATATAAGCGGGCCTTCCCGGATAAAAACGGGGATGGAAAATGGTACCCCGAAATCCCAGGGCCTTCATTTCTTCCAGCTGGGCTTTCAGGACGGACGGATCCAGCTCACCATTGACCGCCCAGAAACTCAACAGCTTCAGACAGTTATCCCTATTTTCCATAGTCTCTCCTTTATCCGTTATCCCCTGTTATCATAACAGGAAGCAATCAGTTATTCATTCAGGAACCGATCCACGATCTGCTGCCGGTATTTCGGCGACAGCGATGAGAAAAAGGCAGAATAGCCGGTTACCCTTACCACCAGATCCGGATCGCTTTCCGGATCCGCATGGGCCTTCAGCAGTCGTTCCTTGGTCAGGCAGTTCAGGTTGATTAATGTCCCGCCCATATGGTTATGGGTATGGATCAGGGTTTCCAGGGCCTCCACGCCTCCTTCCCTGGTAATCATGGAATTGTCCACATCCAGGTGGAGCGGGGAGGAATTCCCGTACCCCGGCTGCAGCTTTGCCACCGCGTTGGCTTTCAGGGATGGGGAAAACGTATGAAGGCCGTTGGCAAAACCCGGATCCGGTTCATTGGAATGGGAAATGGGATCCCCGTATTTTCTTCCGTTGGGTGTGGCCGGAAGGGTTTCCCCGTACCGGACGATATCCCCATGGGAGAACATACCCGCAATCACCTTCAGGTGATGCCTGGGAGTCGGCTCCTCCATGCAGAGGCTGACGAACAGATCCCTGATTTTTTCCGCCCACTTCATGGAAGGGGAATGCGGTGCGCCAAGCCGGTCAATATTTTTAAGCATGAGACGGATTTTCTCATATCCTTCAAAATCGGCGTCGAGGGCGGCATACAGCTCCGGGAAGGTAAGAACCTGCTCCGTTTCAATCCGCTGCTCGATGGCGCCGAAGGAATCTGCCACCGTAGCAAGGCCGATGCCGTCAATATTCAGGTCCAGGATATCCACTCCGCCCTGCGCACAGTTCAGCCCCCGTTCTATCGGGCCGTGCATGAACAGGTTCAGGATAATTTCCGGCGTATCCTCGGAAACATGCTCATAATGCCAGTCGTATCCTTCCTTCACACAGTCCACCATAATGGTAAGATGTTTGGCAAAAAGCTCCCACAGGGTATCCGTACCGGCCTGTTCCCTTCCTTTCATTTCTTCCATAGCCTGGTATAAAGCCATAGGCATATTGATACGGGTCACATCCTGCAGCGGATATTCCACGCCGGGGATGGCGGTCCAGTTACAGCCCGACTTAATGCGCATCCGTGCCAGCTCTTTGGGAAAACCGTTCTTCACGAATCCTTCCTCACATCCCACATTACAGGAATAGCAGACCCCGGTTCCATCCTCCATGTTGTATTCCAGGGAACGGCGCAGAAGCACTTTGTTCATGGAATCATGCACACGGATCGCCACATTGGACGGAATTTTCAGATAATGCACCGCATCCAGAATCAGGAAGCTGATCCGGCTTGCCACATCCTGGTCTCCGGACGGTGTCAGGCCGCCTATCTGGGAATAGTGGGTATCGTTAAAGAACAGGCTGGCAAAATACCAGACCGCCTCTTCATCGGTGAGGCCGAAGCTCTCCTTATCCTTTTCATAATAAGGGCGGAACAGTTCATCGATCTGCCCCAGCGCCCCTCCAGCATAATACATTCTGTCAATGCACTGGAAATGGGCGGTGAACTGTAAGGCCTCCCGAAGAGTGCGGGGCGGGTTTTCCAGCAGCCATTCGTTGCAGTCCGCCACCTGGGTATAATGAATGCGGCGTTCCTCCTTTACAGCCTCTTCCGCCAGCTTTCTTGTATAATCCACATGGCGCCGGATCCATTCCAGGACGCCCAGAAGCAGCTGTTCCTCCCCTTCATAAAAAGAGGCATCCCCATGGGTATTCCGTTCCTTATAGTATCTTACCTTTTCCAGAAGCCCTTTCCATCCCAGCGCAAGCCCTATGGTAAGATCCGGGCACAGGTGGTTCATCCCCCCGCAGCCGTGCTGGAGAATGTTATATTTTTCATGGATAGGGAAAAGATGCTTCGGCTGGTTTTCCTCCCGGAACCCGATATCCATCCAGTTGGAAAGGTTGCCCGGCCAGCAGGTGGCCAGGGCGCTGGAAGGATTGCTGTAAACAGGCATCTCGTTCAGGATTTTCCTGTAATTGTCTCCCAGCATTTTCATCCCGTATACCCTGCCGTCCTCATGGGTAATGGGTTCAAAGGTAAAATCAGGAAAATACAGGAATCCATGATCGTCAATATCCAGATATCCGAAGTGATCGATTTTTTCTTTGTTGATCCGTATTTTATCCTGGTGCAGCTGCTCTATTTTTTCTCCTGTACGGGGAGAAAGAACTGTTTTTTCCGTATTTAACATAATTGCTCCCTTTCGCATCCGGCCAATCAAATCGCCACGCGTGCGGCCGGATGCCTGCTTCCACTACGTTTTCTTACTGTCTGCGCAGTAAATGCGCAGACCTGCCTAAACTATTCCTGTATTCTTCCATTTTACGGGCGTCCGGTTCCCGGAAACTTTCCTGCCGGACCGGCTCCAGGAGCAAATCCCCCTTGCCCACGCCCATCCTGTGGTAAGCCAGCAGTTCAATATCCCGGATTCCGTTTTCCCACAGGAAGTCTTTCATAAAAGGAAGCTCCGCAGCATTCAGCTCTTCGATGACAGGAATCCGAATGCGGATATCCTTTCCTGTCCGGGAAAGGCGCACCAGGTTATCCTTAATCCTTTCATTGGACACGCCCGTCAGTTCCCTGTGGACCTGCTCATGGAAAGCCTTCATATCATAGAGGAACAAATCCGTATAGGGCAGAATCCGTTCAAAGTCTTCATACGGCACGTTTCCTGCCGTATCCACCGCCGTATGGATCCCTTTTTCCTTCAGACGGCGCAGTACTTCTTCCAGAAAATCCGGCTGCAGCATACATTCTCCACCGGAAAAAGTCACGCCGCCCCCGCTCTCCTGATAATAGGGCAGCTCCTCCAAAAGCTCCTGCATAAGTTCGTCTGCCGTTATTTCATACCCTATCCTGCCAAGAGCCTTAGCATAACACCCTTTCGTACAGCGTCCGCAGTCTGTACAGTCCTTCCGGTTATACACCAGCCCTCTCACAGGATCCGAAAGGAGGCAGCTGCCCGGACAATGTTCCACACAGCTTCCGCAGCCGATACATTTCTGTTTATCAAAAGCAAGCTGGGGCCGTTTTTCATAGGATTCCGGATTGTGGCACCAGCGGCACCGCAGATTACAGCCCTTGAAAAAAACGGCGGTTCTCACCCCGGGGCCGTCAAAAACAGAAAAACGCTGGATGTTAAAGATGACGGCCTTATTTTGCGGCGCCCGTTGTTTCTTATCCAAGCACATGCTTCACAGCCCTTTCGAAGTCTTCCTTCAGCAGATCAGCGCCCTCCAGTCCGATATGAAGGCGCACCAGTCCCTTTTTCATGGTTTCATTATCCTGATCCAGATCGGCTCCCACGGGGGAAATCAGGCTTTCGAAGCCGCCCCAGCTGGGTCCTGCATGGAAAAATTCCAGTTCCCTGACAATCTTCCTGATCCGCTCCCCGGGAAGATCGAATACCACGCTCATCAGGCCGCTGGCCCCTGTCATCTGTTTTTTAGCCAGTTCATACTGGGGATGGGTTTCCCACCAGGGGTAAATCACTTCTTTTACCACATCCATCTTCTGGAAATAGGCCGCCATTTCCAGTGCGTTCGCCATATGCTGCTTCATACGGACCGGAAGGGTACGCATTCCGCGCAGCATCAGCCAGGAATCAAAAGGGCTCATAACCGCGCCGAACAGCTCCCTTTCGTTTTGGGCAACAGCGTTGATATCCTCCCTGCGTCCGATTACCGCACCGCCGATAATGTCGCTGTGGCCGCCCAGATATTTGGAGGCGGAATGCACCACCATATCAATGCCGAAGGTCAGGGGCTTCTGGAACACCGGCGTGCAATAGGTATTGTCGATCACAGTGGCAGCATGGTGCCTTTTGGCAATCGCCGCAATTTCCGCCAGATTCTGCACCAGAAAGAGATAGGTGGAAGGGCTTTCCAGATAAATCAGATCCGTATTCTCACGCATGGCCGCTTCGATTTCTTCCGTATCGGTCCCTTTCACAAAGGTTACCTCCACGCCGAAGCGTTTCATATATTCTGCAAGGAACCGGTGCGCCGGCCCGTAAATGCTGGCGACCGCAACCACATGGCTGTCTTTTTTCAGATAATGCATCATCGCCGCGCTGATGGCTCCCATACCGGAGGAAAAACACTTTGCCGCTTCTCCCTCCTCCAGGGCCGCCACCTTGTTCTCCACTATCTCCGTCGTGGGATTGGACACTCTCGTATAGGCATAACGACCTTCCCTGTCCCCTTCATTTCCTTCACACTCCGTAAACAGGGAACTTTGGAAAATGGGCGGCGTCACAGCGCCTGCAAACCGGGAGGGGTTTTCCCCATAGTGCGTACATATTTCTTCTGCTCTCATATTTATACCTCATTCTTTTACCGCTCCCGCTATGTTCTCCACAAAGATCTCCTTCATGAAACCAAACAGAAGGATGGCCGGCAGCATGGCTATCAGTGTTCCTGCAGCAACATTGCCCCAGTTGATATCATATTTGCCGATCATGGAGTAAATGGCGACGGTCAGTGTTTTTTTACTGTTTGCATTGATATACAGGACGGATGTGTACACATCATTCCAGCAGGCCAGGAATACGAAGATAAATACGGAAAACAGGCCTGATTTTGCCAGGGGCATCACGATCCGGAAGAAGGTTTTGATCCTGCTGCAGCCGTCAATCAGCGCCGCTTCCTCAAGGGCTTTGGGAATCCCCTTCATAAACCCGATTAACAGGATGGTCCCGAAGGGAATCTGCCCGCCCACCAGGATAACGATAACCGTGGACAGCTTGTCGATCATCCCCATTCTTGACATGAGGATATATAACGGGGCAAATCCCACCGCCGTGGGAAGCATCTGGGTCATCATAAATACCATGAACACAATCGGCTTCGACTTAAATTCCATCCGGGACAGAATATAAGAGGACATTCCCGCAATCAGGACCACAAGGCAGGCACCCGCCAGCGCGATGAAAAGGCTGTTCAAAATATAAAGCCCGAAGTTCCCCATCTGGATCACTTCCCTGTAATTGTTCAGACTCGCTTCGCGGGGCAGATAGTGTACCGGGAATTCATACAACTCCTTGCTCCCTTTCAGAGAGGATACCAGAAGCCAGAAAAAGGGGAATACCGTAAATATAAAAAAACAGGCAAGCAGAATATATTTTACCGCTGTGAGCACTGCTGTCTGAAACCTCTTTCCTGCCATCATTCGTCACCGCCTTTCAATGTGTTGGTGCAGGCAATATAGATTCCCGTACATACCAGGGTTACCAGCCACAGAATAACGCCCGCCGCGGATACCAGGCCGTAATCATTTCCTTTTACCACTTCCGTCATAATATAGCTGGATGCAATATGGCTGCTTCCGGCAGGCCCGCCCTGGGTCATACCGAAAATAAGATCCGGCGCATTGATGGTCTGCACCGCCCGTAAAAGTACCATAAGGAGCAGAATCACACGGATGGAAGGCAATGTAATATAGAAAAATTTCTTCAGGGCACCGGCTCCGTCGATGGCAGCCGCCTCATACATATCCTGGGGAATGGTTTTCAAAGCCGCCATGATAATGATGGCAAAGAAGGCCATACCGGTCCATACCTTTGCGACGATTACACAGGGAAGGGCATAATCCGGATTGGACAGGAAACCTACCTGTCTTTCCACAATTCCAAGCCTTATCAAAATGTCGTTGATTACACCGTTGCTTCCGTTGAACATCCATTTCCACATGATTCCCACCATGAAACCGGAAAGGGCCCAGGGCATGAATACCACACATTCATACAGCTTTTTCCCGAAAAAGTGTTTCTGCAGGAGAAGGGCGATTCCGAAGCCCAGCAGGAACTCAATGGCCACACAGCAGAAAACCCATATAACCGTATTTTTCCAGGTTCCCAGGTACGTTATATTGTCAAACAGATTCCGGTAATTATCCAGTCCGATAAATTTCTTGCTGAAAATATTATAGGATTTTACATCCTGGAACGACATGACTATTCCATCCACCGCAGGGTAATACAGCATGACCAGAATCATGAAGAGCCCCGGCAGAAGAAACAGGATGATGAACAGTCTGTCTCTCATCTTTTTTGATAGCTTGTTCTTCCTTGGCCGCATAATTTACTTCCCTTTCTGAGTAAGAGCACCCGGGGTACAAACGCACCGGGGGTGCATTGGGAAGGCTGCCGCAGGCTGTAAACAGCCCGGACAGCCCTCTTACTTTTATCTGTTATTTAGCGAAACGTTCTTTTACCCATTCGCTGTCCTGTGACCAGCTGTAATAAGAGCCCAGCTTAGCGGCACAGTCCTCCGGACTGATTTTACCAAGAAGCATTTCCTGAACCAGACTGTCTGCGGCAGCTCCGAACTGGGAAATCTGCTCCAGTTCCTCCTTGGATGCAAATCTTCTTTCACCGTAATCCACATAACCTACATAGGAATCCGGGTCTGCTGCCATATCCATATAGCACTTGTAGTAGCCTTCGCTGAAGAAGGGATCTTCCTGTGCGGTGGTATGGATGGGAATATTTCCATTTTTCTTACAGAACGTGGTGTTTCCTTCCACAGAGGAAAGGGTCTTGATTACTTCCCATGCGGCGTCCTTATTTTTGGAGTTGGCAGCAATACCCCAGCCTGCAAAGCCGGCAGGGAAAAGAGCCTGTCCGCTGGGTCCTACGGGCAGAGGCGCCACATCCCAGGTTCCTTCTTCCATATATTCTTCACAGGTGGCAACCACCTCGGGATCCTGGATGAGCATAGCGGTTACGCCTGAATAGAAGGCTTCCACCATTTCCGAGTAGCCCCATGCGATGGAATCGGGATGGGATCCGTCTTCATACAGTGTCTTATAAAAATTCAGTGCATCAATGGCTTCCGGTTGGTCATATACGCTCTTGCAGTCCTTGGCAATAAACGGCACCGCGATATCAAGCTTCTCCGGATCCGCATAGGAAAGGAGGGTCATCTGCATAAAGCCTACCGTACCGGCGCCGCCGCGGAAGGAGTAACCGTAACGGTTCTGTGTGGGATCTGTCAGTTCAACCGCTGCGTTATATAAATCCTCCCAGGTTTTGGGAACTTCAATATTCTTTTCTTCAAACCAGTCTTTTCTATAGAACAATGCTCTTTCATAAACACCATAAGGAATAGAATAAATGTTTCCATCGTAAGAGGTAACCTGATCCTTCAGGAATTCACTTACGCTTCCCCAATCCTCCCAGCTATCCACATAAGAGTTCAGAGGTTCAATAAATCCGTTGGATATATGATCCACAGGAACGGAATCCAGTTCAATGATATCAATATCCTCACCGGCCTGAAGCATGGTGGAAATTTTCTGCGCCGCCTGATCCGCCGGGGGAGAGATGATTTCCAGTTCAATATTAGTAAGCCCCGCCACCATTTCCTGAATCAGGGCATCCCTTGTAGGATTTCCCAGATACGTGATCATGGTAATTTTGGTTTTTCCTGCGGAACCGGTATCACTGCCTGTGCTTTCCTTTGCACTTTCTGTATTTGCAGCCTGTCCGCTGTCCCCGGCATTCGCATTTGCGGAATCCGTCCCGCCGCAGCCTGACAGAAATGCCGATGCCGCCAGCATTGCCGCCAGCATGAGAGCCGTTACTTTAGTCCCCTTTTTCCTTAACATCCTATATCCTCCTCGATACATCGCTGTTATGTTCCGTTACTGTCGCGTACCTTCACAGTTACGTTTGTGTTACCTTCCAAGCTTGGGTTGTGGGCTTATTATAGCAAAGCGGATTTTCCACAAAAATAAAAAATTTTCACATCTCGTGTGGAAAAAAGTCAGTTACCTGTTTTTGTTGAAACAAATTTCCCCTATGTGCCCTTCTTTTCCTAATGTATAATAAACATAGGAAAAGGGGTAAATCTTATGAAGGCTATTGTAAAACTCTGGAAGCATTACCTGTATGACACCAAACTTGTGCACAAGTTTTTGTCTCTCCTGATTGTATTGCTTATTGTGGAGATCATTGTATCTAATTTTTATATAAGAAATAATGCCGCCGACCTGCTGACAAAAGAGGTGCGCACTACCTCCAAACAGTTTGTGGAACAGTATGTGGATAATATCGGCTATAAACTGGCTAAATTCAGCACCCTGCTGAACAGCTTAAGCAGCAATGAAACGATCAAAAAGGTTTTCTCCAAAACAGCTCCGGCCCACTCCGATTATCAGACCGTGGATGCACAAGTACGGCAGATACTGAACAACCAGTTCCCTTACGGATTGTACGATCTCACCTTTTATCCCCTTACCGGCACTGCGGCGGAAAGCAGTATTTTCATCAAATCGCCGGACGAGGAAACGGGTAATTGGAAAACACAGCTGGAAAACCGCTATTTCGACCATTATTTCATGCACACGGAGGGTTCCTATAATACGGAGCTGCTTTCCATCCTGAAGCCGGTCTATTCCCCGGACGGCTCCCGGATGACCTGCGTGATCAAACTCAGCCTTTTCCCGGAAAAGGTTTTTAAGGCCATGAAGGGCGTGGACGGAGAACATTCCCACCAGCTTTTTATCATCGATAACCGGGGGAACTATATTTACGGCCAGAATTTCACGGGAATGGATGAATACCTCCGCTTTTTCCAGGAAAAATACGGCATTATTTATAACGGCTATCCGGTGGAAGATTATGCCGGAAAAGAAGGGATGTACCTCACCAGCTCCAATTCCGCTTCCGGCTTCCGGGCCGTCTACTATTTTGCTTATGCCAGTTCCCTGGAAAGCATTGACAACCTGAACCGCACCCTCACGACCGGCATCCTCATCCTTTTATTCATCACTCTCACCGCCGGCTTTATCCTCTCCATCAGTGTGAATAAACGTTTCGCCATTGTACTGGATAAAATAAGGGAAGTCAGCCAGGGAAACCTGAAAATCACATCCTCCCGCCTTGGGAACGATGAAATCGGCATTTTCGACACCTCCTTCACCCGGATGGTGGAGCAGGTAACCCAGCTTATTGAAAAAAATTATGTCATGGAAATGAAGAAAAAAGATGCGGAATTCATGGCTCTCCAGGCTCAGATCAATCCCCATTTCCTCTTTAACTCCCTGGAAATCATCAATTCCCTCATTGAGGTGGAAAAATACGATACCGCCTGTGAGGTTAACGCCCGCCTCTCTGCGCTGCTGCGCTACAGTATCAACCATAATTCCTCCGGCATCGTCACCCTTTCCGAAGAAATCAACTATATGAACAATTACGTTTATATCCAGAATATCCGTTTCGGCAGCAAATTCACCTTTCATACCGCTATTGATGAAAGCTGCCTGGACTGCCACATTATCAAGCTGGTTTTCCAGCCCTTTATAGAGAACAGCATCAAACACGGATTTAACGGGATTCCTTCCGGCGGCAGGATCCTTTTCTGTGTGAATGCAAGAGAAGAGGACATCCTTATTTCCATTACCGATAACGGAAAGGGCATGGAAGCCTCCGAATTTGCCAAACTCTCCGCCCGTCTGGAAAAAGACGATTTCGATGATTTCCAGGATCAGAATGAAAGCATCGGCATCCTCAACATCCATTACCGGCTGAAATTAAAATTCGGTACCGCCTACCGCCTGTCCCTCACGACAAAGGAGGGGGAGGGCATGCGAACCGAACTCATCATTCCCAAAATATAAGAGGTGACATCTATGAGATTATTGATAGCAGACGACGAATCCCTGATACGGGAAGCCATAATGGCCCGTCTGAAGAAAGGGAATTACCAATTCGAAGAAATCTATCAGGCCGGGGACGGCCTGGAAGCATGGGCCATCGCCAAAAGCGAACGCCCTGAAATCATCATAACCGATGTCCGCATGGACGGCATGTCCGGCCTGAGCCTGATCCAAAGCTGCCAGACCGCGGGCATTACCGCATCCATTATTGTGATCAGCGGCTATGCGGAATTTGAATATGTACAGAATGCCATGTATCATGGAGCCTGCTGCTATCTCCTGAAGCCCATCACCCAGGAGACCCTCTTTGACGCCCTTAATAAAGCCATTGAAAAACACGCCGCCCTCACTAAGTTAAACCGGGTACAGGAACAAAATACGCTGCTTCTCTTAAACCAGCTCCTGCAGAAGGTGCGGGACAATTCCCTGAATTCTTCCGAATACTCCCAGCTTCTTACTCTTCTGGGCGCGGACGAAAACTGGGAATACATCGTGGGTTCCGCCCATGTGAGCCGCTACGATCAGAACCGCTATTTCAGCATCGAAAACGTATACAGCGCGCTGGACGACAGCCTTTCTCCCAGACTTCCCTCCGCGTTCCGGCTTGTCCCCGGTGCCAATACCTCCGACCGCATCCTCCTTTTTGCCGGCCCCGCCCTGACCGCGCAGGAAAAACAGCTTTATGATATCCTGGACTCCCAGATCATGAAGCTGAATGTCCTCGGCGCCGTGGTGACCCTAGGTCTCAGCCCCATATACCCTTCCATAGCCCCCGAGCTGTTCGGCCAAAGCGAGCAGGCCCTGAAACGCCGCTTTCTCACCGGCAACGGCAAGGTATACCATGGGGACAGCGGCCCTGCGGACACCGGCCAGCTCCCAAGCAACCTGGACTGGAAAAACCTGGAGAACGAACTGCGCTGCAAAAGCCCCGAAGATACTGCGGAAAAACTCTGCTCCCTGACAGACAGCTTCTATCCCCTGGTACATAACTTTGAATATTTGATCCAGTATATATACGAATTACTGATCCGCCTTAACTACACACCCGCCAAAAAGAACTGGGATCATTTTGCCGATAACAAATTCTGGGCCTCCCATGAAAACAGGGACGAAATCCTCTCCCTTATCAAAGAAGAAATTTCCCTTACCTGCCGCACCAGGCCCGCGGAAGGGAATCAGTCCGTCACCGAGCAGGCAAAAGATTTCCTCCGGGAGCACTACCGCGAGCCCATATCCATGGAAATGCTGGCTGAATACTTCCATCTGAACCCCAGGTACTTTTCCACCGTCTTTAAGAAAAGAGAAGGGATTTCCCCCATCGATTACCTCACCCAGGTACGCATGGAAGCCGCCAAAAGCACTCTGAAAAACACTGATATACCGGCTTCTGAAATCGCCTCCCTCGTGGGGTACGAAGACCCCAGGTATTTTTATAAGGTTTTTAAAAAGTATACCGGACTGACTCCAACCGAATACCGCACCTGACTCCGGTCATCCTCCAAAAGCATCCTGCTTTGCATTCGGGCTGCTCCTCTTCTCCAGGTTCACCCTCCTGCGGCCCAGGGCGGCCAGGGAAATCTCGATATCCTCCCTTGCTTCCAGTTCATTAAAGCACCCTACCGTCACCATATCACAGTCCCGGATGGTGGCCCAGGAGAAATTCAGCCCCACGAAGGGAGTACAGCGGCCTGCCGCCATAGATTTGATCGTCATAACCGGCTTTTTCGCATCATGTATGATCTGGTTTACCGTTTCGATCTCCACCTGCATCATAAAGCCCATACAGTTGTAAATCTGGATATATGTCTGCACATCATATTCATTCAGATCACTGTAAACCACCAGCTCCGGCATATGCGCCGACAGGCCCGGTATCATGCCGGCCTCCCGGATCATGGAGGTATAGTCCCCCAGCCGTTCAATGGTACGTTTTCCTTTATTCACCAGCTGTTCCGCACTGGAGTGATGAATCAGACAGATTTCGGCGCCCAGCTCTTTTCCTTTCCGGATAACCTCCTGCGCTTCTTTTCTGGCCCGGGGGCTGTCGTCCACATTGATAATGGGGGTATCGATCCGGATAAATTTTTTTCCCGTTTTTTCCGACGCTTCCTCCACCGCCCTGCAGATGACCGGGAGCTGGGAAAAGGGCGCCATTATCGTATCCACTCCCGCCTCCTGAAAGGTTTCCAGTATGGGGATTACGGATTCCGGATGGGCATGGGCTTTCTTGATCATGTTATCCGCAGACGGGCTTGTATGGCTCCACCCTGCCAGCCAGTTCGTTCCTATTATCATCCTGGATAACGACAATCCTTCCACCTGTGTTCTCGGCATTTGTTCCATCGCTTACTCCCTTCTGTGCGCCTTAGCGCGCACACAAATCAGGATGCCCGGTACCGTCCGGCGTAAATACGCCGGACGGTACCGGGTCCCTGTATCAGCGGACTATTTTCTGCATCTGTTCGCAATAATACTGAACCAGTTCAAATTTGGCATCCGGCGCTATCCGGTGATCCGGACACGGGATGTAGCCTCCCAGATCCATAAGAGGCTTCAGACGTTCGATCTCCTTATCCACCGCCTCCCGATCCCTGGCAAATATGGTCTTGTTCATGCCTCCCACACCGCGCAGCTGCTTTCCGTATTTCTCCCTCCAGGGGGCGATAGAAGCGTTCCAGGTTCCCACCTCAATAGGAAACATGGTATTAACCCCGTTCTCAAGCCAGATGGGGATGAGGGAATCTATCATGCCGTCACAGTCGACCGACACAATTTCAATTCCATAGGAGCTGGTGAGATCCGTTATCTTCTTATACCAGGGCCCCACAAATTCCCGGAATACATCGGGGGATACCAGAGGGCCGTTTTTGAAGCAGATATCTTCCCAGAAATGGGCATAATCAAACTTCACGCCGCTTTCCAGCACAAGTTTTGCACATTCATATCCCAAACCGCACAAGGTATCCACAATTTCCCCATATAAATCCTCGTCATCCACATACAGATAAGAAAGCTGTTCCACACCCAGCATATTCCTCATATTTCCCATAAAGGATCCCAAATGCAGGCCCAGCGGTATTTCCCTGTCCTTTTCCTGCTTCAGCGCTTCCAGCTTCCTGTGATCGATCCGGTCCGGACTCATCTTAAGCTTGGGAAGATAAAGTTCCTCCCAGGCCTTTCTGTCCGTCATGGATGTCCCTATTTCCGCCGGTATGGACACAGTCCCCGGTTTCACCTTACATATCAGGCCCTGCCCGTCACGGATAATCCGGCTGCCGTCCGGGAATTCCTCCAGTATTTTTTCCTCAAAGGAAGGAAACAGAAGGACTTCCGAGGAAAAGCAGGAATTCCAGTTATAATCAAAGCCCAGCTTTTTCATAATGGATTTATCCCCTCCGGAATTATCGCCGGAATCAATATAGTCCCTGGCCTCCTCGCGGCTGATATACCCCTCCCCGGCCCATTTCAATACGGTTTCCGCCCAATATCCAAAGGATACCACGGGTATCCGCGTATACTCCTGATAGGTCAATACCGCCATGGTATTTTCACGGTTATTCATTGTAACACCCTCCTGTCCGTTGATACGGACCTTTTTCTTATCATTTTAAATATCCCTGCCGGCCTCCTCCATAACCTCTTTCAGCCGTTTGATATAATACCGGTAATTAGCAAAGGAGGAATCCGGTGTCGCCTGATGATCACAACCCGGTACATAGCCGCCGCTGCGTATCACCGGAAGGATCCGCTCAAATTCCCGGTCAATGGCTTCTTTTCCCGCCTCTATGGTAAGCTTGTTAAAGCCGCCGATAAACTTAAGCCGGGGATACTGCTGTCTGACCCTGACAATATCCATTCCCGCATTTACATCCATAGGAAGGAATCCGTCCACGCCCGCTTCCAGGAAATTGGGGATCAGCCGGTTAAAGTCGCCGTCCGTATCCACAAATACGTTCTTAACCCCCTTTTTCTTCAAAAAAGGGATAAGCTGTTTATAATAATCCCCGACAAATTCGTCAAAAATCCCCGGGGAAATCATAGGCCCGTTGCAGCCGCTGAGATCCTCCTCCAGAAGCAGAACCTCCGGTTTAATATAATCAAAAACCTTATCCAGATATATTTTATAAGTATCCACGGCAAACTGGTTCATATCATGCAGGACCTCGGGCATATCATAAAAAGCATACATCTGCTCCTCAATGCCCATCAGCATACGCGACAGCCAGAAGAATCCGGTCAGCCGGAACCGGATGGAATAGTCCCCCGCTTTATGCCCCGGTATGTATTTGCTGTAAACCTCACGAATGTTCTCATCGGTACAGTACAGGGCAAGATGTTCCGTAATCCGTTCCTTTAGTGCATTCCAGTCTTCTTCCCCTGTCACAGGCGCCTTCAGCTCTTCCACCAGGCTGCTGTTCCTGTGGTATTTTCGTACCCAGCCGTCCGTATCCAGACGGACCATATAGCTATCCGTTTCCTCCGTCACCGTTTCGTCAAAACAGGAAAAAGGAATCCGGAACGCCATCCGTTTTACGCCGTCAAAGCCCAGGTATTGCTCATAATCGTATACCGGATCCGTCATCTGGTCGTTCAGGTATCTCTGCTTATAGCTGTCTGCCGGAGGATACAGCCGGGACGGCCGGAATTCCTCCGGAAGCCCCTCTTCACACCACCTGTTCACGGTTTTGTCCCATGGGAAAAAGGTCTCCAGCACTGATCCCCTTTCCTCTCTTTTTTCAAAGCCCAAAGTCATTACTATTCGTTCTGAATGATTCATATTCACCCCGCCTTTTGCAGTCTTTTTGCCATTGTAGCACAGCTGCTGCCGCATAGCTTGTAAAGGCCGGTGTTATATGTGTAAAATACGGACTTTTTACTTGTGCTCCTCTCTCCGTCCGCTTATAATAAAGATATGAAAACACAGGAATATTTAATACACAGCAGTTTCATCACCACACAGACAAACCTCCCGCTTTTTACGGAGGAATACCGTTATCCCTGCCATCCCAGGGAAGCCGCCCACTCCCATGAATTTCTGGAAATCGGAATCATCTTATCCGGCCAGGTCATTCATCATACGGCGCAGGAAAGCAGAACGCTCACCGAGGGGTGTGTATATTGTATACCCATAGGGCAGACCCATTCCCTGGAATCCGACAGGGAATTCACCATACGTAACCTCTATCTTCTCCCTAAGATCCTGCTCACCGAAGCCTCCGGGGAAAATGCCCCTGTGCAGCTCCAGGATTTTCTTTTGTACTATACGGATTACCGGAAAAAACAGATGACCCATAATATCCTTTCCCCGGATCTGCTTTCTTCCGTCAAAATGCTCTTGAACTCCTATGACGATACGCCCCTTGGCCCCGCGCTGCTGGAGCCGTTCCGGTATCACTGCCTTTTTAATATCCTTCTGATTCTTTGTGACAGCTTTTACAGCACCAACCGGATCCATTTCGCCAGGAAGGACGCCCGTATTTATCAGATACTGGGGCTGATACGGGATAATCTGTCCCTTCCCACCGGCAGCCTGCTTGCGCTGATAGCCGGAGAGCTTTCCCTGAACCCCCAGTATATAAACCGTCTTACAAAAAAGGAGCTGCACACGAACCTTTCCACCTTAATATTGGATACCAAGATCGAGAAAAGCTGTGAGCTGCTCCTGAAAGAATATACGATAACAGAAGTCGCCAATGCGCTGTCCTTCTATGATCACGCCCATTTTTACAAGGCTTTCCAGAAGAAACTGGGAATAACGCCGTCCCAGTACCAGCAGAAACGCAGCTGTTTGGCGCCCCTTGCCGTTACTTATATTCCCTTGAAATACTTTCCGTAAGCGTCCGCCGCCAGAATCGCAGCGCATACCTTTTCCGGCGTCACCTCAAAAGGCATATTGTGAAGGGTATCGTTTTCTGCGCAGGCTGCTTCCGCCACCGCCATGATCTTTTCCCTCGTCACTTCTTCCACGCCCAGTTCCTTCAAGGTTACGGGAAGCCCCACATCGATACAGAAACCGATGATATCCTCCAGCTCGTCCGCCGGTATATTCTCCAGCACCAGCTGCGCGATGGTTCCGAACGCCACCTTTTCCCCGTGATACATAGAATGGCATTCCTCCAGTACGGTAAACCCGTTATGGATCGCATGGGCTCCGGCCAGTCCGCCGCTTTCAAACCCGATTCCGGAAAGCAGGGTATTGGCTTCTATGATCTTTTCCACCGCCGGCGTACAGGCTCCCGCTTCCAGTGCCAGCTTCGCTTTCACCCCTTCTTCCATCAGAGTGTCAAAGCACAGTTTAGCCAGGGCATGGGCCGCCAGGGTCCCATGTCCGCCCGCACAGGTCAGACCGTCCTTCGCCAGTACGGCGCGGGCTTCAAAGTAGGTGGCCAGAGCGTCGCCCATACCTGATACAGTAAGCCTTGCCGGGGATTTGGAAATCACTTCCGTATCCATCAGAACCATATCCGGGTTGGAAGGAAGGAACAGATATTCTTCAAATACGCCGTTTTCCGTGTAAATAACGGACAGGGCGCTGCAGGGGGCATCCGTTGATGCAATGGTGGGACAGATCACCACCGGCGTATGCCTGTAGTATGCCGCCGCTTTAGCCGTATCCAGGATTTTGCCGCCGCCGATACCGATGACCAGATCGCAGCCCTCCTTTTCCATCACCGCAGTCAGGCGGTTGATTTCGCTCTTACAGCATTCCCCGTTAAAATAATCAAATACGGTGCTGCACCCGGTCTTTGCAAAGCCGGCTTCCACGCTGCCGCCTATTCTCTTATAGCCCGACCGGCTGATCAGAACCAGCGCTTTTTTTCCGTAGCCTTCCGCATATTTGCCCAGCTTGGACAGTTCCCCCGCCCCCTGTACATACCTGCCGGGGCTGTTAAGAATATTTGCCATTACTATGTGCCTCCTGTCTATCTTTTTATAAGCCGATTATCTACGTGTTACAAGGTCATTGTATAATTGCGCTATGATGATGTCAAGCCGGATTCTCCACAGGGGCAGGCTTTGACAATCGGGGATTATATGATATCATAAAAAGATGGAACAGTGTGAAACAGCTATCCTTATTCTTACACAAATTTAACGGGGGAATTGCAGCATATGTCAAGCATTAGAGATGTAGCCAAAAAGGCGGGGGTCGGCATAGGGACCGTATCCAGAACCCTGAATGGGAGCGGTTATGTGTCGGAAGAGACGAAAAAGAAGATTTATTCGATTATGGAGGAAATGAATTATAATCCGGCAAATACAGCCCGGGTTTCCTCCGGCAGGAAAACGGGGCTGGTGGGGGTAATCGTACCCAGCCTGGAGCATCCGTTCTTTGCCAGGATGATGCGGTGTATTGAATTCGAGTTGTCCAGACATGATTACAAATGTATTGTCTGCAATACGATAGATATTATGAACCGGCAGATTGAATTCATGGATATGCTTGAAAAAAAAGCGGTGGACGGGCTGATCGCCTGTGTGGATCCGATTCCGGGCTTCGCCGGCCGGAAGGGGAAAGCGATTGTGAGCATGGACCGGTACTGGTCGGCCGATGTTCCGCTGATCCGTTCCGATCATGAACAGGGCGGACGCACGGCGGCGGAAGTGTTCCTCCGTGACGGATGCCGGAAAATCATACAGTTCTACGGCGGCCTTGACAAACACAAAAGCGCCAATATCCGCCATGAAGTGATGGAACAGGTCCTGCGGGAAAATGGCTGTGAAGTGATATCCGTAAATATGGAATGGGACGCCATGAGCTATGCCTATAACAAAAATATTATTCTCAAATACTGGGATGTGATCAAAGACATGGACGGGTGTATGACAAATGATATAGGTGCATTAAGCTGTCTGGCCGTGGCGCGCAAGATGGGCCTGAAAATCCCGGAAGAATTCCGGATTATAGGCTATGACGGGACGGAAATTACGAATCTGACTTATCCGGAACTGTCCGTTGTGGAACAGGATTGCCCCGCACTGGCGAGGGAGTGTGTAAAAGCCGTACTCCAGCTGATTGATAAAAAAGAACCTGGGAGTCTTCTCCGGATTGTTCCGATCCATTGGCGTGAACGTGGAACAACTTAACTGTTCCATATAAATAAGCATAAAAACAAGCCGCTTTGAAAAATAATGAAGCGGCTGTTTTTATGCTTATTTTTTTGTTTTCGCAATTGCCATCCGTTATTTTAACTAGTTTAATCGATTCATTTTTGTTACTATTAGATGAATCGACGGAAGTATATCAAATTTCAATTGACATTATCGGCAAAAGTGATATTATTTATAAATGGAACAGTTCCATACGAATTGGTTAGGTTATAGGAGGATAAGCGATGAACGTGGTAAACAAACGTGAACTATTGAAAACCAATGCCAAGAGAACGTTGAAAGCCTGGCAGCTGTATGTACTTCTCATACCCGCGCTGCTCTGGGCAGTAATTTTTGCCTATTATCCCATGTACGGCGTAGTCATTGCCTTTAAGGACTACAAAATCAGGGCCGGCATCCTGGGCAGCCCCTGGGCGGACCCTCTGCTTACATACTTCCAGCAGTTTTTCAGCACAAGCATTGCGCTGAACGCCATCAAAAACACAATTGTAATCAGCCTGGAAAGCCTTGTAATCGCTTTCCCCATCCCTATTATTTTTGCACTGCTTCTGAACCAGATCCGTGGCGACAGGGTCAAAAAAACCATCCAGACTATCAGTTATGCCCCCTACTTCATGTCAAATGTTGTCGTTGTCAGCATTATATCCGTCTTTTTCGCAGCAAACGGCGTGGTAAACAACCTGGTAACAAGCGCGGGGGGAAAAGAAACCCTGTTCACCTCCCTGCCCGAATGGTTCCGGACTCTTTTCATCGGGTCCAACATCTGGCAGACAATGGGGTTCAATGCCGTTATTTTCATCGCGGCGCTGACCGCCATCAGCCCGGATTATTATGAAGCCGCCACCATAGACGGCGCTTCCCGGTTCCAGAGAATCCTGTATATTGATATTCCCATGATACTTCCCACCATCATCCTGATGCTCATTTTGCAAATCGGGAATATCATGAACGTGGGATATGAAAAGGCGTATCTGATGCAGAACGGATCCAACACCATCGTGAGCGAGCTGATTTCCACCTATGTGTACAAGGTCGGTCTGCAGACGGCGCAGTACAGCTTTGCAACGGCGGTGGGACTGTTTAATTCCGTGGTTAACTTCATCATACTCGTCACCGCAAATTTTGTAGCTAAAAAAGTGAGCGATATCAGTATTTTCTAACGAATGGGAGGAATCAGGATGATTGGGCAGAAAACAAAGAACGCGGCAAAGGCCGCAGACCATAAAACAAAAATGAAACTATCTGTTGGCGACAGGATTTTTAACATTGTAAATGCGGTTATCATGATAATCATCTGTCTTGTTATTGTATATCCCATATACTACGTGGTTATCGCCTCCATAACGGATCCGGTCATAGTCAATTCCGGCAGGCCGTTGTTCTATCCCGTAAAGCTTTACCTGAACGGGTATAAAACCACCTTGAGCTATACCCCTCTCTGGACGGCATACGGAAACACCATTTCCTATACCGTTGTGGGGACGGTTGTTTCCCTGTTTGCCACAATTCCGGCAGGTTATGCTCTTTCCAGGAAGGATCTTCCCGGCCGTCGGGGGCTGATATTCCTCTTTACCTTCACCATGTTTTTCAGCGGCGGAATCATCCCCCTGTACCTCACCATCCGGAATCTGGGCATTTACAATTCCATATGGGCTATGGTACTGCCTGTAGCCGTTTCCGCGTATAACCTGATCGTCTGCCGCTCCTTCTTTGAAGCCGGCGTCCCGGACGAACTGCTGGAAGCGTCAAAGGTTGACGGCTGCTCGGATTTCACCTTTTTCTTTAAAATTGCCATCCCGCTCTCTTCCACCATTATCGCCGTCATGTGCCTTTTCTATGCCACAGCGATGTGGAACCAGTTCTTCAATGCGCTGATGTATCTGCAGGATGACAATAAAATGCCTCTGCAGGTGGTGCTGCGTAATCTGGTCCTGATGAACCAGGCCAATCAGATGGGTTCTTCGGGGGACGCCATGGTCACCAAACAGAAACTGGCCGAACAGCTGAAATATTGTATCGTCGTAGTATCCGCAGCGCCTTTGCTTGTCGTATACCCTTTTATCCAGAAGTACTTTGCAAAGGGTGTCACAATCGGGGCGGTTAAAGGATAAATAGTTACTGTTCACTCGATGAGCAATAACTATAAATATTCCATAATTAAGGAGGAACATACATGAAAAAGAAAATCGTAACATTAATGCTTTCCCTGACAATGGCTGCCGGCCTGCTCTCCGGCTGCACAAGCAGTTCCACATCCGGTAGTGCCTCAGACACCGGTGCCGCCGGCCAGACCGCTGAAAACATGGAAGAAGCGGTGGCGGCGGCCTCCTCGGCAGAGGACAGCGGACTGACGGAAGAAGAGCAGGAAGCCGTAGACGCCGGCCTGATCAATCTGGACGGCACGCTCCCGATCATTACGGATCCGGAAGCCTTCGAAGCAAAATACGGTAAAATTTCCGCCCTGATTGTAAATTCCGCAGACCGGGTTGTACCGGTAGAGGATCTGGAAATGTGCAAGGTATGGTTTGAAGATACCGGCATCGAATTTGAATGGCAGGCCATCCCTTCCGAAGGCGCGCAGGAAAAAATCAATCTGATGCTCGCTTCCGGGGAAGAGCTTCCTGATGTATTCTGGAGCTTCGGCGACGGCAAATCCGGAAATATCGTCGTTCAGTACGCGGATCAGGATATCTTTATGCCTACCGAAGGGCTTATCAACGAATATATGCCCAACCTGAAAAAAATCCTGGATGACAGCGAAAACTACTGGTCGGAAATCACCGCACCCGACGGCCATACCTACGGCTTCCCTTACATCGAAGAAATGTACGGCCTTGTCCTGACGGGCGGCCCTCTCCTGATTAATAAGACCTGGCTGGATGAGGTGGGAAGGGAAGTTCCCACAACGGTTGACGAATGGGTTGACTGTCTGAAGGCCTTCCGTGACGGCGGCGACTTAAACGGCAACGGTGCGGATGATGAGATTCCCATGGCTACCTGGTTCGGCGCTACCGATACCTTTGGTTCCTATAATATGTTCTACCGCTTTACCGGCGCCTTCGGCTGCGCCGACTCCTACTGCGGCGGCAACGCCTACGCCGATCACCTCAGACTGATTGACGGAAAGGTTACCTTTACCGCACAGGATGAAGCCTTCCGCAAAACCGCTGAATTCTTTAACATGCTTTATGACGAAGGCTTAATCTGGAACGGATCCTTTGAAGCGGATGAAAGCGCATCCTATAAATCATCCTTAATCAAAGAGGAAGTTGCCAGAATCGGCTGCTTCGGCACCTGGACCGATCAGGAAATCACGAACCTGGACGTACATGATGAATATGTTGCTATTCCCCGCCTGCAGGGAGAAGCGGGAATGACCGGATTTGAAAACAACTATTCCGAACTTCAGGATTCCTCCAATACGGCAATCACCACCACCTGCAAATTCCCTCATGTCATTGCCAAATTCGTGGATTATATGGTAGGCGATCCCGCCATCTCCATCCAGTCCAACTGGGGCGCCGAAGGCTATAATTATGCAAAGGATGAAAACGGCATTTTAAGAACCCCTCTGGATGAACAGGGCAGATATCAGCCCCAGACCGAATATACCACCTTCGGGGAAGCCCGTGTGAATTCCACCACCACCCGCGGTTCCATGATCGTGCTGAATGAATATTATGAAACCGTTGCCGGCTATGCCTATGACGCCGTACAGCTTCTGGAAAACCAGAAAACAAACGGAAAAGATGAAATCATGGAGGAATATGACACTATCCCCCGCGTTATGATGACTACCACCGAACTGTCAAGACTGGCTCAGATACAGCCCACCATTTCCGATATCGTTGACAGATATATCAACCAGTGGGTAACCGGCGGCGTTACCGACGACAACTGGAACGCTTACCTCGGGGAACTGCAGTCCGCAGGTGTGGAAGAGCTGGTATCCATCTATCAGTCCGCAGTTGACAGGAGCAGCAAATAAGCCGCATGACTATGAGCGGAAAAAAGGAGAGGATTAGAACTAATGCAAACGAAAAATACCTACAGGCCTGCCGTTCATTTTACCCCTCCGGCAAACTGGATGAACGACCCTAACGGCATGGTATATGTAAACGGCGAATACCATCTGTTTTACCAGCATTATCCGTCGGCCCCCCACTGGGGGCCGATGCACTGGGGCCATGCCGTCACCCGGGATCTGCTCCACTGGGAGCATCTTCCCATCGCACTGTATCCCGATGAGCAGGGCAGCATCTTTTCCGGTTCCTGCGTACTGGATAAAGATAACCTATCAGGTTTTGGCAGTACCGATAAGCCGCCGCTGATAGCCGTATATACCAGCCATCACACGGAAACACACCGGGAACAGCAAAGCATTGCATACAGCCTGGACTATGAACACTTTGAGAAATACTACGGGAATCCGGTGATATCCGGAGAAGGGAAAACGGATTTCCGCGACCCGAAGGTATTCTGGAACCCCGTCAAAAAATGCTACAGCCTGGTGCTGGCCGCAGGAGAAAACGTGGAATTTTACAGTTCACCGAATTTGAAGGACTGGGAAAAAACAGGGGAATTCCAGGCCGGAATCCACGGGCTGGGCGGGATCTGTGAATGCCCCGACTGTTTTCCCCTTAAGACGGAGGAAGGAGAAAAATGGGTCCTTATTATCAGCATGATACTTCCCCCGGAAGAAATAGGAAAACATAATAACGCATACGACCGGATGTCCCATATCACACAGTACTATATCGGTAACTTTGACGGAAATACCTTTACAGACACGGAGGAATCCGGCCTCCCTCTCCTGCCTGACTTCGGAACCGATAACTATGCGGCAGTGACGTTCCAGAACCTGGAAGAAAAGGTGATGATCGGCTGGGCCGACAACTGGGATTATGCCGACAAAGCTCCCACCCGGGAAGACGGTTTCTGCGGCAAGATGACCCTCGCCAGGGAAATGAAGCTTGTTAAAACGGACCAAGGGTACCGGATCGCCTTTTCCTTTGCCGGCACAAAAGCCCTGGAAGCGGGTGCCTTTCCTTTGGCAGAGGGTAATAACCGTCTGCACACGGATTCCTTCGGGCTGAAAGCGGCAGTAAATGGTACCGGCAGCATCACCCTGGCAAACGGCGCCGGCGAATCTGTGGAAATCGCAGTTACGGAAGAAGAAATCATAGTAGACAGACGCCGCGCCGGACAGACCTCCTTCCAGGAGGATTACGGCAAAGAATCCTACGGCCTGAACCGTGCCCCCAGGCTCCTGCCTCATTCTTCACAGATGGAACTTGTTTTTGACAGATGTATCCTGGAGATTCTCGCCGACGACGGGATGACTCCCTTTACCGTCGGCCTTTTCCCCACACAGCCTTATGATAACATAAGCGTGGCCGGGGATATCCGGGCAATGCTGTATCACCTTCGCTAATTATCCTTTTTTTGTATCGCTTATCCAGAAGCCCCGGCTTAATATTAAGCCGGGGCTTCCCATGATCTGCCAGGATTATTTTATCTTTAATTCCTCCAGAAAATTCCTGCTATCTGTGCGCAATATCCTATGGAGACGCCGCTCTGGGTATAATATCCAAGAGCCACTGCCCGTCTTGCGAACTGATTGGCTTCCTCTCTGCTCATCTTAGTATCAAAAAGAACTTCGTCCGGTATACTTATTGCTATCTGGCACATAGTCATTCATCCTGCTTTTCTACACCAGCGATTGATTCAGATATGCCTCCTGCTCCGCCGTCAGGATATCTATTTCCTTGCCCATGAAACGAAGCTTTCTGGCCGCCACATCCTCATCAATTACCACAGGGACATCGATAAGCATTTCGGTCATCTCTTTTCCATGCTCCACCAGATATTTGGCGGAAAGCGCCTGAATGGCAAAGCTCATATCCATGATTTCCGCCGGATGGCCGTCGCCTGCCGCCAGGTTCACAAGACGTCCCTCCGCCAGGACGAAGATCCACTGTCCCGTGGGCAGCTTATAACCCATAATATTTTTACGCATTTCTCTGGATTCCACAGCCATTTCACGAAGGCCGGCCATATCGATCTCGCAGTCGAAATGTCCTGCGTTGCACAGGATGGCACCTTCCTTCATCACGGCGAAATCCTCCGCATCGATCACCTTGTCGCAGCCTGTAACTGTTACAAAGAAATCGCCGACACCGGCAGCTTCCTTCATGGGCATTACCTCGAATCCGTCCATAACCGCCTCAATAGCCCTGACCGGATTGATTTCGGTTACGATTACTTTGGCACCCAGTCCCTTTGCCCTCATGGCAACACCTTTGCCGCACCAGCCGTAACCGGCTACCACAACGTTCTTTCCGGCCACTATCAGGTTGGTGGTACGCATCACGCCGTCCCAAACGGACTGGCCTGTGCCGTATCTGTTATCAAAAAAGTGCTTACACTGTGCATTGTTAACGCGAATCATGGGGAATTTCAAATCCCCCGCCTTATTCATAGCCTCCAAACGGATAATTCCTGTGGTTGTCTCTTCACAGCCGCCCAGGATATTGGGGATCAGCTCCTTCATTTCCGTATGGACCATATGCACCAAATCGCCGCCGTCATCAATGATGATATTGGGACCTGCCGCCAGCACAGCACGGATATGTGAATTGTATTCCTCTTCCGTTGCCCCGTACCAGGCGTGTACCTCCAGCCCGGCCTTTACCAAAGCCGCCGCCACATCATCCTGTGTGGAAAGCGGATTAGAGCCTGTAACATACATTTCGGCACCGCCCGCCGCCAATACCTTACACAGATATGCGGTCTTTGCCTCCAGATGGACGGAAAGGGTGACCTTTTTCCCGGCAAACGGTTTACTCCGGCTGAATTCCTCTTCCAGCATCCGGAGCAGGTCACAATTCCTTTTGACCCATTCGATCTTCTGCTCGCCGGATTCGGCCAGGTTCATGTCTCTGATTTCGCTACTCATATTAGTTCCTCCTAAAATTTGCAGTTTCCGCCCCGTCAAAGGGACGGCATACATTACATTCACCAGCCGAATTTTTATTATAGTGATGGTCGTCTGTCCTGTCATCACTGGAGTATCCGTTCTTATGGTAGCAAAGATAACACAAAAAAGCAAGACTGTCCTTTGTCCTATTCCGCAATCAGTTCAATTCCTCTGATGTGGGAAATCAGGCCGTGGTCATTAAACAGACGGATCCGGTTTCTTCCTTCCTTCAGGTTGACCAGTACTTCCTTTTCCCCCACATACTCCCATGTGGGAAACTCCCATCCGCTGGTGCTGTGAAGGTAGGTGTCTATCACATCCCCGTCATTTGCCTGGATGGAAATATCCCTGCAGTCTCCCGCCGCATAAATAATGCGCAGGACATATCTGCCCGCCGCAGGCACGGTTACCTCGTCAAATAACAGCTGGGCATCCCAGCCCAGGCCGGTGGCGGCTGCAACGCCGTCTACAACGGTAATTTCCCCGCCGCCGCAGAGATTTTCTTCTCTGATGCCGTAAGCGACGGGCATAAAGGGATCGTTATCAATCAGCTTCAGTTTCCAGACAGCGGGCGCTTTTCCCGAGATACGCTTCATCCGGAAGGTAACGTCCCCCTCTTTGACAGGAACAATGATTTCATGCGTTACAAAGGTACGGATCGCATTGCTGGCAGGCATTTTTACCGTTTCCGTATAATCGCCGCAGCAAAATTCCATTTCCCAGGGCTCTTCGGCCGCATAAAAGAAACGAAGGGAGTAGTTTTTCGTCTCTTTCACTTTTCCGCAGAATTCCGCGGCCCCGTTCAGCACGAAACCTGCCGTCTCTTCATCCCATACCACTTTTTCGCTGCCCTGGATCATCTTCGCATCTTTTCCCGGATATTCCGTACAGCGGTCACTCATATAACCGGAACAGATGCCGCACGGCAGGGGTTCGATCTTTCCTGTAATATAAATGCCGGCCCCGCCGTTTGCAAGCAGGCTCATTTCCAGCGTATCCTCCGCGCACACCTTCCTGTATGTCCTGGAAATCATATCCCCCTTGGCGCTGTCCTCATAAATTTCCGCTTCATATTCCCCTTCTCCCAGGAAATCAAGGGAAAGGGTCACTTTCTTTTTGGGCGATGTGATCACGCCTATCAGCCACTCCGAATCCGTATAGCGCAGAATCGCCGCATGATCCCCCGGATAACCGGACAACACCTTCACGCCCCGGTAATGGTTTTTGGTACGGCGCAGGAAATCCGTCCCTTTCCATCCTTCCATAAAACGCAGGGCCAGGGCATAGTTAGTCAGGCCGGAATCGAATACGACGGGCAAAGCCAGCTGATGGCCCATGGTGGTATTCCTGTTTTTCAGATTGGAAAATGCCGTTGGGGTATAGTCCATGGGGCCTGCAACGTTTCTTGTAAAGGGAACCGTACAGTTATGCAGGGAGTTGGGCATATCACTCCATTGATAGTGCTCCATCCCCATAATCCCTTCGGCCGTCATGAAATTCGGCCAGGTCCTTCCTTCTCCCATGGGTTTTACGGAACCGTGAAAATTAATCATCAGCTTATTCTCTATCATCAGATCCGCTATCATGTTATACTGCCACATGGTATGCCGGGAATCATTTTCAAAGAAATCAATCTTTAAGCCGTCCACACCCCATCCCGCCCACAAAGGGATCAGCTCTTCCGCCTTTTCCCGGGTATCCAGGCGCTGCATGGCGGTCCAGATCCAGATCTGCACGTTTTTTTTGTGCGCATACTCACAAAGCTCTTTCACCCAGCAGGCATCCCAGCCGCAGTCCAGCGTCAGCCCTTCAAAACCATATGCCGCGGCCATATCCACATAATTTCTGGATTCCAGATATAACTGTGCCCCGTTCATATCCTCCCACCATGACCAGAGGGCGCGTCCCGGCTTAATCCAGGATGTATCTGTTATTACAGAGGGCGGGTTCAGATTATAGTTGATGGTAGAATTGACCAGTTCATCCAGGCTGCCCGCGATGACCGCATACCGCCAGGGAGAACGGAAGGGCAAGGGGGTTTTGATCGGCTTCCCCTTTTCTTCCGGGGCAAACCCAATGGACATACAGCCATTTTCATTTCCTATTAGATGGCAGGAGCAATAACTCCCGTCACTGTTGATTACGTTTGCTTCGTTAAGCATGATCCACGCCCCGTCTTTTTCCGAAAAAAACAGGGACGGCATGCCGAAGGGCTGTCCGTTCATGCTCTTATCCCAGGCTCTGGCATTATAAGGGCCTTCATAGGTGGGGATCCAGTCCTGCAGCCAGAGCTTATCGCCGTTTGGGCTAATCCGGAATTCCGTCCTTTCCTTCTTTACCAGAAACGTTTCCCTGCCGGGATGCTGAATCTCATACCGGAAAGCCATCCCATCGTCAAAGGCGCGCAGCCTGAAGATAAATAAGCTGTCACAGGCATGAAAATACAGCGCCAGTTCCTCCGCGTGATTGGTGTATACTTCCTTTTTTCCTGCGGGGATGGAGTATTCTTCCCGGATAGACCGGCTTTCTTCCCGCTCAAACACCAGCCCGTCCGTAAAGTCTCCCAGCTCCGTACAGATACCTGCGGCGCTTTCCTCAATCACCTTTTTTCCGTGCCTGGCGGCACCGTAAAGCAGGGAACCGTCCTCCCGCTGTTTCACCGTAACTTTTACTGCTTTATTGGGTGAATCCAAAGTCCACATCATGCATTATTCCTCCTGGTTGGTTATTCGTTGCTTATCCTTTAACACTGCCCATTACAATTCCTGTCGTGAAATATTTCTGAAGGAAGGGGTAAATCAGCAATACGGGGACGGCCGCCAGAAAAATCTGTGCCGCCTTGCCGGTCCGATCCGAAATCATCCCGATCTGCCGGACATCCCGCAGCGTTTCCAAAGCCATCAGGTTCGTGGAAACCACCTGTGTCTGCAGGTAGGTCTGAAGGGGATACCTGGCCGGCGAATTCAGGTAAATTAAACCGTCAAACCAGGAATTCCAGTGGTTCACGATGACAAACAGGGTCACGGTCGCCAGCACGGGCTTGGAAACGGGCAGAATAATCATCCGCAGCACCCTCCAGTTTGCAGCGCCGTCCACATAAGCCGCTTCTTCCAGCTCCTTGGGCAGGGATCGGAAAAAGTTCATCAGCAGAATGGTATTAAATACATTGACCGCATTGGGCAGCACAAGGGACCAGACACTGTCAATCAGCCCTGTGTTGCGGACTATCATATACGTGGGGATCAGGCCGCCGCCGATGAGCATAGGCACCACGAATACCCAGATATAATACTTTCTTGCCGGAAATTCATGGTCCAGGCGGGAAAGGGGAAAGGCGGCCAGCACACAGACACTCATGCTGATAGGTACTGCCAGCAGGATCCTCCCCAATGAAACGGTCAGGGATTTCCAGAATTCCGGCTTATCCGCCATATATTTGTAGGAATCCAACGTGAAATCCACCGGGATCAGCCCCACCTCCCCTGCTGCCACCGCACTGCTTGCGCTGAATGAAATTGCCAGCTGATTCAGCATCGGCAGGAGGCAGCTTATAGCAAGGAGCGTTAAAAATGTATAATTGAATATGGTAAATACCTTCATTCCAAGCGTTTTTTTTCGCATAAACCCACCTCCTAGAACACACGGTAATCGGTATATTTAAAAGCCACCATATAGGAAATCCCCAGCATGGCAAAAGAAATTACCGATTTAAACAGGCCGATGGCCGTAGCCACTCCATATTGGGCATCCAGCATACCGATCCGGTATACAAGCGTATCCAGAATATCGCCGGTGCTGTAGACCTGCGGACTGTACATATTAAAAATCTGGTCAAAGCCTGCGTTGAAAATATTTCCCATTGCCAGAATGGACATCAGCATCACGATAGGCAGAATACCCGGCAGGGTTACATGCAGTGTCTGCTTCCAGCGGTTTGCACCATCCATCACCGCCGCTTCATACAGGCTGGGATCAATTCCGGTCAAAGCCGCCAGATATACGATGGTGCCGTACCCGAACTCCTTCCAGGTATCCGTCAGAACCATCGTATAAGGAAACCATTTGGCATCCCCCAAAAAGAAAACCGGCTCCATCCCTAACGCTGTGAAGGCTTTCCCAATCACACCGTTGGAGGGGGATAATACGTCCACAAAAACTCCCGCCAGGATTACCCAGCTTAAGAAATGGGGGAAGTAAATCATGGTCTGTATGGTCCTTTTGAATTTCATTTTCCGGATCTCATTCAGCAGAAGCGCTACCATAACAGGGATCACAATGCCCATAATAATTTTCAGGACGGCGATATAGAACGTATTCCAGATAACCTGATAAATATCCGGCAGATGAAAGACATACTGGAAATTTTTCAGCCCCACCCATTTGGAGTGGAAAAAACCTTTGCTGGGGTTAAATTTTTGGAATGCCATAATATTCCCGGCCAGGGGGATATAGTTGTAAATCAGCAGCAAAACAAGCGCCGGCAGCAGCATGAGATGCAGAGACCCGTTTTTGAGAAACTTTTTTCTCTTTTTAGACTTGTTCATAACATCACTCCTTTTCAAAATACGGAGGAGAACTTCTCCTCCGTATCCTTACTCACTTATTTCTGTGTTGCATACCAGTCGTTTACCTCCCGGGTAATCTCTTCGCCGCCGAGCTGATTCCAGTTCGCTACAAATGCATCGAATTTACTCAGGTCTCCTTCCAGAATGATGTTTGTATAATCCTGCAGCTGCTGTTTTTTCAGCGTAGGAAGCATTTCGGCCATAGCTTCTGTAGGAGCCGCATAATAAGCGTCATTCACCACATTTCCGGGTGTCCAGTAATTGTCGTAGATAACGCCCAGCGCACCATGCGGTCCGTACATTTTCAGCTGATGCCAGTTATTATCTTTATGATCCCCCTCAAGGCTTTTACATGCCATTTCATAATAGCCTCTTTCCTCATCATTTAAGGTATCAGGCTCCGCTTCGCCGTTGATAACCGCCGTTACCTTCTGTGCTGCGGTGAAGTTCTTCATAGGAGGTTCAATGGCAAGAACCGGATACTGGTAGGTGCCGAACCCTTCCGGCGTAATATTATAAACCTCCGGCTCCGCCGTTTCCCCATAGCCCTTTTCCAGCTGTAAATTCAACATGCGGATAACAGCTTCGGGATGTTCGCAATCCGCACTGATAACATAAAAATCAATCGTGCTTGCGGAAAGCTGTGCCTTTGCAGGTGTGGTGCCGTCTAAGGAAGGAATCGCCACAGGAACCCATTCAAAGGTGGGATTCTTTATTTTAGCATCGTTGATCCAGGCCATATTCCAGAAGTCGCCGAACATCATACCGCTGCGCCCTGCGCTGACATCCTCATTCACTTTATTGGCATCCTTAACACCGAATTCCGGATCAATCTGCCCTGCTTCATACATTTCATGAAGTGCCTGCATCGCATCCTTAACCTCGGGCTGGATACCGCCCCAAACTACTTCATCCCCTTTATCCACCCAAATGCCGGGATACGCATTGTAAGCATTAAAAAAGCCGGTCAGGTCCGCATAGCCGCTCCCATACAGATCCTTATATACAGCCAGGCCATAGGTATCATCCACCCCATTGCCATCGGGATCCTGTGTTGTAAACGCTTCTGCTATCTTTCTCATATCTTCCACTGTCTCCGGCAGCTCCAGCCCCAGATTGTCCAGCCAGTCGGTACGTACCCAAAGGACTTTTGCCGTCATGAGGGGAGAGCCAATCTTGGGGATTGCATACAGCCTTCCGTCAAAGGTTGCCGCCTGCATGGCCACACCCCCGTCGGAATTCAATACTTCTTTTGTTAACGGAGCGAGATTCGCTTCCGCCACATCCGTCACGTCCATAATCTGCCCGTTGTCATACATCATCTTCAGCTGGGAAGCATTGACCTGCATCACATCCGGGATATCATCGGATGTAATTGCGATATTTACCTTCTGCGCATACTGCTCCGTGTTGGTGGACCATACCCAGTTCACCTTAATGTTAAGCGCTTCTTCGTAATAGCGGGTCCAGACGTTATCTTCCAGGGAATCCCCTTCCGGAAACTGCATGCCCGCCCCCAGGTTCTTCACTGAGCTGATCTCCACCGGCTCATCGTAACGCGCAGACAAATCCCCTTCCGCCGCCTGTTTTGTGCCGCTTTCCGTACTGTTTCCCGCACTGCTCTCTGTGCCGGCTTCCGTACTCTTTTCCTGTGTGGCAACGTCGCTGTTCCCAGCAGACTGCGATCCGCATCCGCTGACTGCTGCTGCCGTCATCACCAATGCCGTTGTCAATGCTACCAGTTTTACCATTCTTTTCACGCCAATCCCTCCGTTTATCTATTTTATATATATAATTATAAAATTTGATATATTATTTGTATATATTTCATTTTTTATCTTTCTTGTTCTTTTTTTACTTTGTTTGTTATGTGGTTTTTATAAAACAAAAAAACGTATGGGATAGCATATTTCCCATACGTTTTTTTCTATTGCATCGTTCCTTCTCCGTCCCTGTATTCCCGCGGTGTCATTTTCATGGCTTTCTTAAATACCTTCGAAAAATTAGCTGCCGTTTCATAGCCTACCATCTGGGCAATTTCACTGATCCGGAAGGATGTGGTCTTCAGCAGCCTGCAGGCGGTTTCCATCCGGATCCGCAGGATAACCTCGGTCATATTCCTGCCGGTAAGCTCCTTAAACCGGCGCGATAAATAAGAAGGGTTAAGGTGCAGCTTTTCCGATAGTGTGCACAACGACAGATCGCCGTCTATATGCTCCGTCATATAAGCCATCAGCCGGTTGACAAAGGACTTCTCCAGTTCCGCCTCATTCTGCCCGCCCGCGGCGCCTCCGTTTTCCTCAAAATATGCAATACCCGCCATGGCGATTTGGGAATCCGCACTGAGCCGGTTCGCAGCGATATGTTTCAGTTCCTCAAACGGCTGGGTAATATGCTCCCAGTCGAGCTGCTTTTCCTGAAAAACAAAGGAAACGGAAACTCCAAGCACCTGTCGCACCGTACGCTGGAGCCCTTCCGCCATTCCTTTCACCACCGCCTGCGCATGCCGCAGGTTGTCGGTTTCTACCGGCTGCAAAACCCACATGAGCACATGCTTATCCATCCAGGCAGCTTCGCTTTTTACGGCATACGCTATTTTTTCCTGCATAGCCAAATCAATGGCCAGAGCCGCTTCTTCCGTAAGCTCCTGGGCACTGCGTCCGGCCAGAAGCATAATGGGTTTGTTTAAATCAAGATCGATTTCCACCTTTTCATATATGCTGTCCCCGTGATTCACACGCTTGCTCTGGTCAAAAAGCAGCGTCTGGACCATATTTCGGCGGAGCATGGCCTTATACAGGCGGGTTTCCTCCCTGGTCTTTAACAGGGTGTCCTGTAATCCCACATCCCGCTCAATGGAACGGATACATTCTCCTATGGCCTCCAGAAGGATCTCATCCCCTTCACTTTTTAGAATATAATGGGTTACCCTCTGCCGGATCGCCTGCTGCGCATAATGAAAGTCATCGTACCCCGTCTGGAAAATCACATGGCACAGAGGCCATTTCTGACGGATGTTCTGCGCCAGCTCGATCCCCGTTGTCCCCGGCATGCAGATATCCGATATCACTATATCAAACTGGAATGCATTCAGCAGCTGCAATGCCTCTGTCCCGGAATACGCCTTATACACATCCAGCTCAAACCGAGACGTTTCCTCCAGCATACCGGCAAGACTGTCCGTAATCATTTCTTCGTCGTCCACCACTAACACCCTGTACATATTTTCCCCCTTATTCTCTGCTTTCTGCAGGCAAAATCAGGCTGCAGACAGTTCCTTTCCCTTCTTCCGCACAGATTTCTATCCCAAACGCTTCTCCGAATTTGATCTTCAGCCTCCGGTCGATATTACAGATACCATCCTCTATCATCCCCTCCGTCTGCCGGAAGCTCGCCTGTAAAGCTTCCAGCTGCGTAGGTGTCATCCCCGCACCATTGTCCTGCACATGAATATAGAGTTTCCCTTCCCTCTCTTCATACCACACCCGCAGGATTCCTCCCTTTTCCACATTATTCAAACCGTGCTCAAAAACATTTTCCAATAAGGGATGCAGAATCAGCCGGGGAACCGTTATTTTTTCGTACACTGCAGGCAATTCCTCGAATTCCACCGAAAGCCGCCTCTTAAAACGCATTGCCTGGATCTGGGCATAACGCCTCGCGTGCTCCACTTCATTTTTTAATTCCGTATCGCTCATGGCGCTCTTTGTTATGTAACGGTAATATTCCGATAAATAAGAAGAAAATTCCACAATACTTTCGCAGTCCTCATCCTTCGCCATCCGATAAAGCGTAAAAAAACTGTTATAGAGGAAATGGGGATTGATCTGCGACTGCAGATGCCTCAGCTGTGCCTGCTGCGTCAGCAGTTTTTGTTTATAGTTAATTTCCATCTGGTTTTGCAGAGATTCCGCCATCCGGTTAAAGGCAATATATACATATCCAAACTCATCCTCCCGCTTCTCCGTGATACGGACTCCCAAGTTCCCTTTTTCCATCCGTTCGATGGTTTTTACCAGAATCTTGATGGGGTGGCTGATGACGACATGAAGAGAATAAATATAACCCGCCATCATAATCATTACCATCATCAGACAGACAAAGAAAATATTACGATAGATTTCCAGATTCCTGTATACCGTTTTGTTGGAAACATAAGCGAATAAATCCATATCCAAAAAAGAAGAATTTATTTTAAACACGGTATATTCCTGACGATCACTTTCGTCCGTCACCTGCTGCAGCCACTGTCCCTTCGTACCGTTGACTCCTTTAAGGTCAATATCCCTGCCTACGCCCAGCTCGTACTCCCCTCCGCAATCCACCAGCTTTATCCCGCTGTCCGGATATTCACTCAGAAAATGAAGTTCTTTTTTCAGTTCCGCTTCCGACAGCCGTATCACCAGCGTAAACATCCGGGCGGTGTCCATATTTACAATATTATTGGGATAACTTACTCCCAGATATATGGCTCCCTGGTCATAAAAAAGAGGGGACAGCATAGATTTTTCCTGCATATATATAAATTCCTGCCCGCTGTCCCCCACAAGTTCCACTCCCTCCACCGAAGATATTTTGCGGCCCATCCCCGGGATATAAACAAATACTTCCTCAATAAAAGTGGAACTTTCATGAAGAATCTTCAAACGGTTCTGCATTTCAAGAAGCTTATTTACCTGTTCGCTTTTCGACAAGATAGGGAATGCACTGATCGTATAAAATAGAATATCATCGTTAAGGCACTCATACTGCAGCTTTTGGATTCTCCGGATTTCCTCCTCCAGGGTATTCGTCAGATAGGAAGTCTTGGAATACAGTGACTGGGATATTTCATCCGTCAGCATGTTATACCCGGCTTTGAAGATCCCGAAATACAACAGACACATAAGCACCAGTACAACGAAAAAGACCCTGATTACCCTGTAAAAAAATGACTTCTTTACCAATTTCAAAACAGAAATGGCTCTCCCCCCTTTCACAACCCCTCTTCCAAATGTTAAAAAAGCCGCCATAAACATGGCGGCCGACTTTCGTCCTTTCCAACAGGCTTTCCTGGTGATTCCCGAATCCTCTGCCTGCTACCAGTATAACAGAACTCCCTCCTTCTGGATAGGTGGTGCTTTTACATTTGTCCTGCTACGGTTATCGTTTGTTACCGGTCACGGAGTGAACAGTTATTACCGTTTCATCCGCCTCCTGTGTCCGCGGGCTTCTCCCGGGCCCGGTCTCCCATTCCTCCTTTAAAAGCCGGTATTCCACCCGATCCCGCAGCTGTCCGTGCATCCACACTTTCTTTTTCATATCCGCTTCTTTGATCATACCGCTTTTAATCATTACCATCTCGGATCCTTTATTTTCACGGTCGCATCCCGTCGTTACCCGGCAGACCCCGTCCTCCTCGAATGCAAACCGCAGTACCTCACGGAAGGCTTCCGTCATATATCCTTTTCCCCAGAATTTTTTTCTGCTGAAATAGCCCGCATGAACCAGCTTTCCCACAGGGGTTTCTTCCAGAACCGTATAGCCGGTTTCCCCTATTAACTCTCCCGTCTCCCGCTCCTCCATACGCAGGAAATATTCCTTCCTGGGCTGTGTGCCCACCGCCCCCACGGAGGTTATCAGATCCTGACGGGATTCCTCCAGGCTGTGTGTCATAATATAGGGAAGGTAATACATTACTTCCGGATCGGAAAGCAGGGCATGGTGACTTTCCAAATCCTCAGGGCAGTGTTCCCGCAGGATCATCCGGGCCGTCTCAAGACGTATGGGAGCATTCTCCCTTTTCTTTTTCTCTGTTATGTTTTCTTTCATTTTTTATTCTCCCTTTCCATCCCGTATTTTCCTGGCAAATACGGTATCCATACAATGCTTGTGGGGGATGCCGCTGCTGCTGCAGTCAAATATGACTTCCCCGCAGTCCTCGATCCTCCAATCCCTGTAGTAGGTGAACAATTCACCCGACACCCAGTTTTCGGAATTCAGATCCGAATCCGGCGGCTCCGGGATAAACGGCTTATCCACAAATACATTCACCGCATGCATTCCCCCAGGTGCCGTATGGGAGAGGTAATTTCCCATTATTTCCTCCCGCAGGCCGGGCAGGATATGATGGAATACCCCGGAACTGTAAATAATATCATACTCCTCATCCAGACGGAAATCCCGCAGATCCGCCCGGAAAAAAGTAATATCCGCCTGATGGATGTCCGCCAGCCTCCTTGCTTTTTCTATCCCGGACTCCGTCACATCAAATGCCGTAACCTGATAACCGTTCCTGGCGAAAAATACAGCATCCTTCCCTTCCCCGCAGCCCACCTCCAGAAGCCGCAGGGGCCTCGTGGGATAATACCTGTTAAGGACCTCCAGGCACATCTTATTGGGCATGGTTCCCCAATAATAGTCTTCGGTATTATACCGATCCTCATAAGGCGTCACTTTTTTCTTTTTAGGGATATATCCCATCAATGTATCAATATCTGTTTCCAGTAATCCGGCCAGAGCCGGAAGCAGAGTAATATCGGGAAGTGACTGGGCATTTTCCCATTTAGATACCGCCTGAGACGAAATACTCAGCTTCTTCGCAAGCTCTTCCTGGGTATAGCCTTTTGATTTACGGAATCTGGTTATGTTATCGGATAATCTTATTTCCATTGTTTGCTCCAATCTGTACGCTTTGCCGGCATTTATTACATTGACACATCCCGTCGTCACATGGAACGTGCCTGTTTCCCTTACCGCTTCATTGTATCACTTCCCAGTTCCGGCGAAAATAACGGGACAATAGAAAAACCGGCAGAATCCAACTGCCGGTTGTAATAATTCCTACCAATGATAGGACTGCATTCTTTTTAGTGTCACCAGATTGTGCATCATTTCTTCCGGAATATCCTGATCAATACTCACAAGCGCCTGCTTCAGCTGTTCCTCACTGCTAAAACCGGCTATAGGTATGGAAGGGAAGGCCGCCTGTTTCACATAGCTGTACAGAAAATCCGTCACCTGATAGCCTTCACTCACATACAGCTTAAGCTGCCGCAATATGGCCTCATTCGCTTCTGCGTGATACCGCTCCTTCTGTTGGGGAGAAACCGGTTTTCCGGCCATCCTTTTAGAAAAATAACCGCCTGCCATACACATATAAGCCATAAAACTCAGGCCGGTATCTTTCTCATACTGATAATACGCATCATCCAGGATGGTCAGCTGCGGTTCCACCAGCGTCTCCGGAACCACATCAGCCAGGACAAACATCATCTGGTTACAGGCAAATCCCCGCAGTCCGTGCTCTCTGGCATAGGCATCCGCCTCCTTCAGACGGTCCAGGCTCCAATTGGAACAGCCGTAATAACGCAGACTGCCCTTTTTCACCTCTTCCTCCAGCGCCTCCAGCAGCTCTCCCACCGGCACCTGCGGATTATCCCTGTGCAGAAAATACAAATCGATATAATCCGTCTGCAGCTGTACCAGGCTCTCCGTCACATCCTGGCGGAGATTCTCCGGATCCACCCGCGGACAGAGCATATTGTCGATAGGAGGATGACAGCCCTTGCTGGATACAATCACCTTATCCCGCTTTCCTTTCAGCCATCCCCCAATGACCTTTTCACTGCAGCCTCTTTCATCACAGGCCCAATCACCGTAAACGTGTGCGGTATCAATAAAATTTCCCCCGCCTTCCATAAAGATATCCATCTGCCGGAAAGCTTCCTCCCGGCTCTTTTTTGTGCCGAAATCTGCAGTACCCAGACATAACTGCGAAACCTGCAGATCCGTGTTGGTCAGATTGACTCTGTCCATTGCTAACCCCGCCTTTCCCTTTTCTGTCGGTATATTATAATATAAGGATATAAAATAACTGTTCAGCAGATCTGCGCACTTGCCGCACAGACGACAGGGAAACATATCGCAAAAACAGAGGAATCTGTCACCAAAGGCGATTTTGCACGGATATTTTCCTGTCCCTGTGAAAATACCAAACAGCTATGATATAACATTCTATCATTGTATGAAGAAAAGAGGAAGGGGTAGAACACTTTTCTCCGGGATAAACAGCGTATATCCGTAACTTATCAGATACCTGTATGATCCATGAACTGGCGGACAGACTCTGCTTTGGCTGCTTCCTTTATCCATTTCTTCAGTACCGGTAAATCGGACTCGGAAAGGATTCTCTGGCGCAGTTCAGGGGGGATCTGCCCCAGTTCCTCCAGAAGTTCCAGTACGGCTTCGGCTTTTCCCGCTTCTTTTCCCACCTGGAATTCATCGGCACGGATCTTTTTCATTTCCTCTTCTTCGTTATATTCAAAGATTGACATCGCAATCACCTCCGCCCTCTGCGCGGACAAAAAGTCTGCCAGTATATCATTCCGGACGCATTCCGTCACCGCCCGGTCCACGGCCTCCGCAATTTCCATATCCTCCGCGTATTTCCGGATGCATTCCACAAACAGACAGTATTCCGTCAGTGTCCTGCACTTTTGCATCAACTCCCGGTTATTTCCCAAATTGATATTAAGCATCGTTACCTTTACTTCCAGTTCCGGAGAGCAAACCTTCTTTTCAAACGCATCGGACAGCTTCAATACCTGGCTTTCCGGCTGCAGATCCGTTCCGTTGTAAAACACCACGAACCGGGGCACGGGAATTTTCTGCAACTTGCTTGAATACAGGGTTCTTCCCCTTGCATACTTCTCCAGCTGTCTGGCAATGTACAGGAGATCCCGCAGCGGCATATTCGGATTGAAGGTGGACTGATGCTCATATAAGTTCATTTCTGAATCAAACAAGAACGAGACATCATTTTTAACGCCCATATAGATTGCGTTTTCCAGTGTACAGATTTCCATCGCACTGGTGTCCTCATAAGCGGTTCCATTCAGTGCATTATATAATTCCAGTAGTTTTTCCCTGTCTTTATACAACATACGGAACACCGTATCCTTGTGGTTTCTCACCACGTGTAGTTCTTTTGCTTCCCTGGAATTCTTTGCTTCCATAGACTGCTCCTTTCTGCAATTGTGAGCAGGAAGCTGTCTGAAAGAATATTCCGTATTCCGCTTCTGTCCAGCAACTCCTGCCTGTGTAAATGAGTGGTAAGCATAGAGTTTCTGAATAGAAATAGAAATTAAGATGGCCTGGGCCCGGATTCATAGAAAAATATGCTTGTTTTTATCTTAGCATGCCATTCCCATTATTGCAATGATATATTCGCCTCTTGACGTGAATTCCTTCCGCAACCGTAACAGTTCAGACGGCCCCTTGTGTCCTGTGGCATCCCCCTCCCCTCCTTTCCCCTGGGGCGGCGGCGCTGCAAGGTTCCTTACAGGGGAACGACTTTAGTCGTTTTCGCTCTCGCTCGACCAAAAACGCAGCAGTACTAACGCTGCAAAGGACACAGCGTAAGGACTGGCGTTTTTAGACGCCCCTTCCAGGAATCCTTGCAGCACTGCCGCCCCAGGGAAAAGGAGGGGAGGGGGATGCCACAGGACACAAGGGGCCGTCTGAACTGTTACCCGCAACCACAATTTGCTTGTAATTTCATTCTAACCCCTTCATAATATGGATGATGCCCCAAAACAAACGATTATGATTTGATAAAGTCATCTGCCGACAAATGTATATGCATTGCTTGTACCGCTGTCCGCAGGAATAACAGGAGAATCCCATGATATTTCAGAAAGAATACATAACCGCCGTCCTTATGCCCCAAATCAGGGAACTATGGCAATCTTCCGAAAGTACCTTTCCCGCTTTCCTCCCGGAGGTGTGCCCGGCTGAAAAAAAGGCAAATGAGGATTGGATTACGGATCAGACGGAACAGATACAGCTTCATATGAAGGCATATCCTTCCCGCATCCCTCTTCCTTTTTCCAATAAAAAAGGACAGAGCACCTCCCGCCAACAAACCTGGATGCAGGATATGGAAGGCCTGTTCCACACGCTTCTTCTCACCGAACCGGTGCTGGGTATCCGGAATGCCCTTCCCCCTCATACCCTGGATGCCTTTCAGGATAAAATGAAGCTTTTTCTCCGCAAGGTACGCAGCTTCGCGCCGGAAATGAAGCCGGAAGATATGGGGCAGGCCATCCGCAATTACATGGTATATGCCATATTCCGGGAACAGAACGGCCTTTCCCAGGAATGCCCTTCCTCCATTTTCGGTTACAGTATGCTATATCCCTTTACCGATAATTTTCTGGACGATCCGACCCGTACCGCGGAGGAGAAAAAGCACTATAATCTGCTCATCCACCATAAAATCAGCGGCCTGCCTGTGACACCCCTGTCTTTGCATGAAGAAAAAACAGCCATGCTCCTGGATGCTATAGCGGAAAGTTATCCCGGGCCGGAAGCCGAAGCCGCTTATGGAACCGATTCTGACGCGGATATCCGGCAGGGCCTTCTGTTGATGCTGGAGGCACAGGAAACCAGTCAGAAACAGACAGATCCCTCCCTTTTGCTATCGGAAAGAAATATTCTGGATATTTCCATATACAAAGGGGGATTGTCGGTACTCATGGATCGCTATTTTATTAATCACAGGATGACGGAAGAAGATATCCTTTTTTATTTCGGCTTTGGTTTTCTGCTGCAGCTTAGCGATGATCTCCAGGATATCGCCCAGGATCAGGAAAGCGGCAGCCGCACGCTTCTTTCCTGCTGTAAAAGCCCTGAGGAGACGGAAGCTGCGGTAAACAGGCTGTTTCACTATACGGACCGGCTGTTCGGCTTCTCTCCTTCTCCCAGGCCGGCTTTCCGGGATTTTCTTCTTCTAAACTGCTATCAGCTGATCCTATCCTCCGCCGCAGGCAGCGGGAAATTTTTTAATACCGGCTATCTGGAAAAACTGGAACGGGTTTTCCCTGTCTCTTTTTCCTACCTGAACCGGATGAAGGAAAAAATCCCGGCATCCTTTACTGCGGGAAACCCGGCGGAACAGGAACGTGTGATGGATATGCTGGATGTGTTTTTATGCACGGATTCCACAAAATCGGTATAATTCTGCCAATCGGTATAAGTTCCCAAGTGACCGGGCCTATGTAACGGGTACGCCGAGCTTATGTAACGGGTTGTAACGGGTACAAAATCTGGTTGCATTTTCCCCGCACATCCCTTATACTGTTACCAAATCCATTCTCTCTTTGGAGAGAACATGAAAGGAGCGTTGTGTAATGAAAGCAAATAATGAGGTGGCATTCCCTTAACTTTATAAGCAGACCGGACAACAATCCTTTTAAATAGCTGATACGGAATTTTAAACCCGCAGAAACAGCATGAAAAGGCTTGTTTCTGCGGGATTTTTGCGCCTATTTTTAGTATGCCGCCCATCGCGGAAGGAGGAATTGATTATGATCATGACAAGAAAAGAAAAAGAGGTAACTATGAAAACGTCAATCAAAGCAAACTATTTTGGAGGAATTAATTTTGAACATGATAGAATATGGATATATTCCTGATGGGGAACCATCCCGCGACGGGGAAGTCCCTGCCAGGGTAACCGCCGTTTATAAAGACAGATATGAAATTGTCTGCAGCTTCGGCACAGGACTCGCATCACTGAAAAAAAGCGCATATTTTACAGGGGAAGAACCCTTCCCCACCACCGGTGATTTTGTCATGATAAACTGGGAAGCCGACGGAGACAGCCGGATTGTAAGGACACAGGAAAGAAAAACCTTTTTCGCACGCCTGGATCCTTCCTCATCGGGCCATTGGGAGCAGCTTGTTGCCGCTAATTTCGACTATGTATTTATTATGCAGTCCCTCAACCATGACTTTAATCCAAGACGTCTGGAGCGTTATCTCACCCTGGCATGGCAGAGCGGCGCCCAGCCTGTAATCGTACTCACGAAAGCGGACTTATCAGAGGATACGCAACAGTTGCTTGCAGAAGCTTCCGCCGTCTCCCCCGGGACGGCTGTGATTGCCGTCAGCGCCAAAACCGGATATGGACTGGAGCAGCTGCAATGTTATTTGAAACCAGGTAAAACCATTGTTTTTCTGGGTTCCTCCGGCGTGGGCAAATCCAGTCTGGTAAACGCCCTTGCCGGCGGGGAACTCATGCCAGTAAACGGGATCCGGGAGGAGGATTCCAAGGGCCGCCATACAACCACCCACCGCCAGCTGCTTCTGCTGCCCTGCGGTGCCATGATAATCGATACTCCCGGCATGCGCGAACTCGGTATGTGGGATGTAACCGAAGGCCTGGGAGAGACCTTCACCGATGTGGAGCAGTTTTTCACCCAATGCCGTTTCTCCGACTGCCGGCATCAAAATGAACCCGGCTGCCGGGTAAAAGACGCTCTGGAAAACGGGGAGTTGTCCCCGGAACGATGGAGCAGTTATTTAAAACTGAAAAAGGAAGCCAGATACTCGGCCTCCCGAATGGTTTACCTGAAGGATCAGCAAAAGAAAGCGAAAAGCCGGGCACGGACAGAAAAACAAAAAAGAAAAAACAGCGGCTCTTACCGCTGATTTTCTAAGGGTTCAGCACATTCCGCGCTTTTCCCTGCAGAAAGGCTTCGATATTTTTACAGGTTTCCGTCACCACCCGGGTGCGCGCCTCCACACTGGCCCAGGCCATATGGGGCGTGATCAGGAGACGGCTGCTGTCCTGTATTTTCAGAAGTGGATTATCCGGATTTATGGGCTCCTGGCTTAATACATCAATCCCGGCGCCCATAATCCGATCCTCCTGCAGTGCCCGGCATAAATCGGCCTCGTTCACCACAGCCCCTCTGGATACATTTACCAGGACAGCCGTTCTTTTCATTTTCACCAGAGCATTCCAATTGATTAGATTCTTCGTTTTCTCATGTAATGGACAATGCAGGGTAAGCACATCGGATTCCTTAAGCAGAGTGTCAAAATCCACCTGTTCATATTCCCGGCAGCTGTTTTTTCCCGATGTGGAATAATAAATGACACGGCAGCCGAAAGCAGCCGCTATCGCGGCTACTTTCCTGCCGATGTTCCCCAAACCTGCGATGCCCCAGGTTTTTCCCTCCAACTCATAATAGGGGAGTCCGAAATGGGAAAAACGGGGCTGGGCGGCATAGGCGCCTTTTTTCACATAATCATCGTAATAGCGCAGCTTTTCCAGGATGTAAAGAACACAGGCAATCGTATGCTGGGCCACGGCGGCTGTGGAATAATTCACTACATTCACCACCGGAATCCCCCGTTTCCGGCAATATTCCAGATCCACATTGTCATAACCCGTGGCAAACTCGCAAATCAGCTGTAAATGCGCGGCGCCGTCCAGCGTCCGGGCATTCATAGGTGTTTTGTTCACTATAATAATATCCGCATCCTTTACCCGCTCCGCCGCCTCTTCATCCCTCGTGGTCATATAAAAGGTAACATTGCCGTATTGCTGCAAAGGCTCCACGGATACATCTTCTCCCACACTGCTTCTGTCCAGCACTACGATATTCAACAATCGCCTCTCAGCCTCCCTTTCCTTTCACCAAAACTTCCGTTTCCAAAACAGAACCTGCTTATTTTGCCGTCACTATTTCCATTACACATTTCACCAGATCCTCGGACAGCCCCATACACTGCAGTTCGCCGATGATGATATGTGCAGGCCGTCCGCTGCATACAAGATCGTAAATCCGGGTCTTACTATCAAATTCCATTTCCGCCTGATCCAGGAAAGCGTAGACCAGATTTTCCACATAATTATCAGCAGGCACAAGCTTTCCGCGGAAGCTTACCGTAATCTCTTCTGTTACGGCGGCTGAAGGGAGCGTCATGCGCAGGCAGTTACAGCTCCTGTCATAGCTGGTTTCCACTTCCGTGCAGACACCTGCCGCACAGCAGTCTGCCCCGCTTTCATTACAGCCGTACAGCTCTATGGTATAAGTCCTTTCCGCCGGAATCAGGGATAAATCTCCCCGGGCCGGATGGATGGTGAAGGACTGCCCGTTCTCCCACCGCAGATCAAACTGTGTGGTCACGCAGATATTCTTTTCGTAAGCACAGGTCTCATTATCATCCTCATACATCGTAAAGCTGCCGTCCGCACCGGCATAAACCCGCAGGATAAAGGAGGAAGGATTATTGCTTGTGCTCACCGCATCGATTTCTTCCGTCATCGGGATAATGGCACCGGCCTTTGCAAATGCTGGAAGTGTATTGATATCCCTGTACATGTCCATCGTACGGCCGCCTTCATATATGGTTCCCGTGAAAAAGTCAATATAAGTCCCCTCCGGAAGCCATACCTTCTCCTTTGCCATATTCAGGGCAGGAATACGGGGAGACGTAACAGGCGCCACAATCAACTCCGATCCGAAATAAAATTCATTGGGTACCTGATAAGCCTGTGCCTCTCTGGCATGATGATAATACATAGGCAGAATCAAAGGCGTGTCCTGGGCATGGGCCCGGTAATTCATGGTGTACAGATAAGGAACCAGCTTATGGCGCAGCCGCAGGAACTCATCCATCATACTGCGGATCTCCTGCTTATAACGCCAGGGTTCTTTACCGTTAAATTCGTTCTTGGTGCTATGCAGTCTGTTAATAGGAGAAAAAACACCCAGCTGGAACCAGCGTCCCGCCATTTCATCATCTTTATAGCCCTGCATATGCCCGCCGATATCGTGGCTCCACCAGCCATAACCGATGTTGGAGGCCGTGCTGGTAAAATAAGGCTGGAATTTAAGAGATTCCCAGGTTACCACCGTGTCTCCGGAAAAACCTACCGGATACCGGTGGGAGCCGGGCCCTGCATAACGGGAGAAGGTCATGGGTCGTTTTCCGTTCCTGGCACTGTCCAGGAAATGGAAATGATTCAGCATCCACAGCGGATCCAGCCCCTCCATTTTGGTGATGCCGCCCTGCTGCCAGTCAATCCACCAGAAATCCACGCCCTTTTCTTCGTTGGGATGATGGGCATAGGTAAGATAGGCCGACAGAAAAGCCGGATTGGTAATCTCAAATGCAACCGGCTCTTCCCTGGAAATATCCTTTCCCAGTTCTTTTGCCATAGCCTCATACATTTCCTCATGCGCCCTGACGCCATCGGCAGGATGCACATTCAGGGTAATTCGCATTCCCCTCTCATGAAGGCGATCCATAAATCGTTTCGGATCCGGGAAAAACTCGTTATTCCATGTGTAGCCGGTCCAGCCGCTGCCGTATTTGGGATTGATATCCACCAGATGCCAGTCCATATCAATAACCGCAACGGTAAAAGGGATGCCCTCTTCGTCAAAACGGTTCATCAGCTCCAGATAGCTTTCTTCGGTATATTCATAATAACGGCTCCACCAGTTGCCTAACGCATATCTGGGAAGCATAGGGGTTTTTCCGCAAAGATAATAAAAATCCTTCAGGCATTCCAAAAAGTCCAGGCCATATCCCCAGAAATAAAAATCCTTTATCCCTTTTTTCCTGGGACTCACCCATCCTTCCTCCGTCATGAGCAGCGAAGCGGAATCGTCCAGAACCGTATAACCCTCTCTGGATACAAGGCCGGATCCCAACTCACAGGCACCGTCTATGGTATCCAGGGTTCTTGCCGTCCCTTTCAGATCGCGGATAGGATCCCCATAGTGCCATACATCATTCCAGGAATTGGTGTTTCCTGTCACCTGAATCCGAAGCCCTCTGGGATTAAATTCTGTCTTATCATAGGTGAGCCTGAGCCTCCAGGTTACAATTTCCAGTTCCTCCGGCGTATCCTTTACATGGAAATCCACCGCAGGGAAGTCCCTATTTATGACGGTCTGTGTGGCCCGATCCTCAAAAATACCGTCCTCACTGTACTCCAGACGCACCAGCCCTGCCGTGAGCATGGTGATACGGTACTTTTCCCCCTGTATCACATTCCGGCTGTCGGCCTTCGGCCTTACGGCCAGCTTGTACAATTCTTCCATGTTGTAACCCTCCGTTATTCCTATTAATAAACTACATGTTTGTCTTCATTATATCCAAGGAAAATAGGGAAATCTAGCTCTATTCTATTTCAAACTAACACAATCCTATGATTTGGAGAGGATCCACTTCTGCAGGATTTCCGCGAGCTGGCTGGACTTGATCGGTTTTGCAAGATGCTCATTCATTCCTGCCTGGGCGGACATAATCACATCCTCTGCAAACGCATTTGCCGTCATGGCAATGATAGGTATGCTGCCTGCATCCGGCCGATCCAAATCCCGAATCGCTTTCACACAGTCATAACCGTTCATAACCGGCATCTGGATGTCCATAAAGATCAGCTGGTAATAACCTTCTCCGGCTTCCCGGAACTTATCCAGGGCTTCCTGACCGTTCCGGGCACTGTCCACTGCCGCCCCTGTCATCTGCAGAAGTTCTGCGGCAATTTCCCGGTTAATCTCATTATCTTCCGCCAGCAAAATACGCGCACCGCTGCAGTCCACTTCCCGGATATCAGGCAGAATCTCTTCCTCTCTCTCGTCCGTTTGAAGCTTCAGCCCGATTACCACCGTAAAACAGCTCCCCTCTCCCAGACGGCTGTTTACGGTAATTTCCCCGCCCATCATCTGCACCAGGTTCTGCGTGATCACCATACCAAGGCCTGTTCCGCTGATTTTACTGATCCGGGAATCATTTGCCCTGCTGAAAGGTTCAAAGATATGACGGAGGAAATCCTCACTCATTCCAATCCCTGTATCCCGGAATACAAACCGATATCGCCCCACTTCCTTATTCCCTGAAGGAAGTTCCGATACGGATATATAAATATCACCGCCTTCCGGGGTATATTTACAGGCATTGCTCATAATATTCATAAAAATCTGGTTTATCCGTGAATTATCCCCAATTACCTTAACGTGGGTGATCCCGTCCTTATCCAGATGAATCCGCTGCCTGCGTGCCTCCGCCTGGGGCATAATAAGCCCAATCAGTTCTTCGATCAGACAATCCAGATCAAACCTGCCGTCCTGCAGCTCATAATTACCGCTTTCGATCCGGCTCATATCCAGCACTTCATTGACCAGCCCCAGGAGCAGCTGACTGGATGACGTGATTTTATCCAGCGCATTGACCAGCTTTTCCCGATCATCCATATGAAGTCGCGCCAGTTCCGTCATTCCCAGCACAGCATTCAGGGGAGTCCTGATATCATGGGACATTTTGGAAAGAAAATCGCTTTTTGCTTCATTCGCTTTTTGGGCCATCTCATAGGCTTCCTTCAGAGCCTTTTTGCTTTCCTCATCCTTTTTCTTCTGTTCATGCAAATCCTGGAGTGCCAGGAGAGCCCATCCTTTCTTTCCTCCCAGATAGACATTGCAGGATATGAAATGATATTCCCCCTCTACCTTGCGGAGACTCTCTACTGAATACCTTTCGTTCCCCTCCGCTATCAGCTCGCGGAAATGGGCAATAGACAGTTCCTTCTTGATTTCTTCCAGATAATCGGGATGAAAGGTCTGGCTGGCATAATCCTCCCAGAAGCTCTCATAAGAAAATTCCTTCCGGGGCAGCTTATGTACATCCCCGGGAATCCGGATAGCGCAAATCGTACCCTTTTCCATATCAATACGGTAAACGGCAAAGAAAAGATTATACAGGGAACCGATTATTTCCTGGTTCAGCTCCTCCAGTTTTTCCTTTTCCCTTCGCATGACCGTGGTGTCCGTCACATTTTGATGATAGCCCCTCAGGCGTATCATATGGGCATAAGACTGATCGGCTACTCCGCCGCACCGCACATATATCTTTCCAAGCTTCGGATGATACCAGGGATACTGCACTTCTGCCCGTCCCTTTCTGGTCATCTCCTCCACACAGGCATTCACTACCGGATAATATTCTTTTTCTATCTTACCATACCAATGGTCATAGCATTGCTCCGGTGTGGTTTCCTCCTTCAGCCCAAGGAGCTCCATCATGGTTTGATCGGCAAACATACGGGGCGGTCTGCCGTCCTCCAGTTCGATGATCCATAATCCCGTCATTGACTCATGCAAAACATCATGCATTGTTGATATGTCCTGTATGCTTCCTTTCATATCTTCCGCTACCTCATTTTCGTCTCTCACAGCCGCTCGCGGCTATTCTTCTGCCGATATCATCTACCCAGATTGTAACTTATTTAAGGCTTCCCGGCAACATAATCATATTGACACCAGCACATGTATTTTTTCGGCTTGTGCAAGGCCATATATAAGGAAACGGAAGGATTCTGCCAATCTTGCGGCGAAGTCCTTCCGTATCTTATTTATATCTTTTTATGAATGACTGTCTTTTCACAATTACCGGACTGCCGGCAACTGACTGCGCATTATCATTCAGCGTCAGATTTGCCGCTGCTTACAGTCTCTTTAACAGTTCTTCCCTCTGTGCCTCATATCCCGGTTTCCCAAGCAGCGCGAACATGTTCTTTTTGTAGCTTTCCACACCAGGCTGGTTAAACGGATTCACACCCAGCAGATAGCCGCTGACACCGCATGCAAACTCAAAGAAATAGAATAACTGACCTAAGTAGAATTCATTGACTTCAGGCACACGAATCACAAGATTGGGCACCTGTCCGTCTGTATGTGCAAGTATGGTTCCGTTCATGGCGCTTTTATTTACGAAATCCACGCTCTTCCCTGCCAGATAGTTCAGTCCGTCCAGATCAACGGGCTCTTCATTAATGATGATTTCTTCTCTGGAGGTCTCCACATTAATAACGGTTTCAAACATAATACGGGCGCCGTCCTGGATGAACTGTCCCATGGAGTGAAGATCCGTAGTTAAATCCACGCTTGCCGGGAAAATTCCCTTCTGATCCTTTCCCTCACTCTCACCATACAGCTGCTTCCACCACTCGGATACATAATGTACACTCGGTTCATAATTAGCCAGGATTTCCACTTCCTTCCCTTTCCTGAGAAGGATATTACGTACTGCCGCATACTGCAGCGCATCGTTTTCCTCAAAGGCTGCTTCCAGGGCTTTTTGACGTCCGTCGGCCGCCCCTTCCATAAGCTTGTCGATATCCGCGCCGCTTACAGCGATGGGAAGCAGCCCTACAGCCGTCAACACGGAGAAACGACCTCCCACATCATCCGGAACCACAAAGCTCTCATAGCCTTCTTCCGCAGCAAGCCCCTTCAGGGCTCCCTTTGCACGATCGGTAGTGGCATAAATTCTTCCTGCGGCTTCTTTCTTTCCGTATTTCTTTTCCAGCATTTCCTTAAATACACGGAACGCTATGGCCGGCTCCGTTGTCGTGCCGGATTTGGAAATCATATTAATGGAAAAGTCCCTGTCCCCGATCACATCGATCAAATGTCTGATATACGTAGAACTGATGGAATTTCCCACAAAATAAATTTCAGGGGTTTTCCTGACTTCCTTGCTTACGCAGTTATAGAAACTGTGTCTTAAAAATTCAATTGCGGCTCTGGCTCCCAGATAGGAACCGCCGATCCCGATAACCAGAAGCACTTCAGAATCGCTCTGGATTTTGGATGCCGCTTTTTTAATCCGGTCAAACTCTTCCTTATCATAATCCACGGGCAGATCAATCCAACCCAGGAAATCATTTCCCGCTCCGGTTTTGGAAACAAGAAGATCCTTGGCATCCATTGCCTGTTTTTTCATAAAATCTACTTCATACGCACCCATAAAAGGCGCTGCTTTTGAATAATCAAAAGTTACTTTGCTCATCTGCTTTCCTCCAATTCTGCTGCCCATGTGCAGCAAACCAATAGATATGACAGGCGTTCATCGCAAAATTCTGCAATTTGGCACATTATCCGTTCTTAGTGTAGCAAAGTTGTTTTTTATTTTCAAGAGTTTTTATCTATGCAAAGAACTCTTTAAGCAGCTCCTCCAGTTCTTTCTCCTGGTTTTTTGTAAAAACCTGCTCCTCCAGACGTTCCTCGGCCAGACTTTTCTCCTGTAAAGGCATTCCTTTAACCCATTCTTTTTTAACAGGTGCACAAGCCTCCACTACCGCAGCTGTTTTCAGGACAGCCTGTTTCTTCCCCTTTTCTGCCTTCGGTAAGGGCGTGTCCCCATTTATCAGGCTTTCCGTTTCATCCAAAACCGAAAGCCTTACCGCCATATGGTTTTCCAGATAGTCCGTCAGGCTGGTTTTCAGAGCCGCCCGTTTTGCGTTTAAATCCACCATGCCGGACACGCTGAAATACAAATACAGCCCCAGAAAGCTCATCAGGTAAAACGGCAGAATTTCGCCGAGCGTTTTTCCGTCTATAATTCCTTTGCAGGCCCCCGCCCCTGCGAAAAATACAGACAGCATCATAAGCTGTCCCGCAAAATGGGAAAGTCCGTCCATGGAAAATTTCCCTATCTGGATACGGTTGATGAACTTGTCCACAAAAACAGGAATATTAGGAACCCCGTCATTAAGCTTATAACAGTTCCTGAATTTAATTTTACACTGCTTCAGTACCTTGTTTTCCGTGGCAGACATGTTTTCCGCTTCTTTTATCAGGGAATTAAGAAAAATTCCTGTAATAAACTTGCATAATATGCTTAATAATAGCAATATAATTGTCATAGCCACCAGTTCTTTATTTTCCACAAACGAAGTCATATTCTCCTCCAATCTGCTGTTCACCGTAATCTGCCTTCTCCCGGACCGGGCTTTTCCGGACGGCATTCCCCTGAACAGCGGTTCCTTAACGGTTCCTTTGTGAATAGTATTATAGGAGATCCTACCGCCCGCCACAATACGGACAGGCAGGAAATCGGTCGGAGAATTACGCGCCTTTCTCCCATAATCATGGAATTATTGTGAAAATACTGGTAACAAAGGCTGTTTTTTGATATAATTCGTGTATTGAATTTATAACTCAAACGCCGCATGTGCCAAATGGCCTTCGGCCGGCAGCCGGAACGGTGTCCCCGGGACTGAAAAGGAATTTTTCCCAGTACCTTTCAGACCATGGAGATGAGACCGGTCAAGAGTGTCAGCCTCATCTGACACTCTTGATGCCTTCGGGTTCATTGGAATGTCCGATCTGACGGACAGGGAAAAATCCTTTTCAGTCCCGGGGACACCGCTCCGGCTGCCGGCCGAAGGCCATTTGGCACATGCGGCGTTTGAGTTAATAAGAAATCATTGGAGGCTTTATTATGAAATACAGAACAAAAGGTACCTGTTCCAGTGCTATCGATATCGAAATGGATGGCAATATTATTAAATCAGTGGTGTTTACCGGTGGCTGCAACGGCAACCTCCAGGGAATCTCCAGACTGGTGGAAGGCATGTCTGCCGAAGACGCCATATCCCGGCTGAAAGGAATCAAATGCGGTTTTAAGCCCACCTCCTGCCCGGATCAGCTGGCAATCGCTCTGGAATCCATCGTAGGAAATGCTAATTAAACAATCCGCTAGGGGGCTCATTCATGTCAAAAAAAATCGTTCTTACCGGCGGCGGCACCGCCGGTCATATTACGCCAAATATCGCCCTGCTGCCCAGGCTGTCTCAGCTGGGTTTTGAGATTTCCTACATCGGTTCCTATAACGGAATGGAGAAAAAACTGATAGAGGATTATGATATCCCCTACTATGGAATTTCCACCGGTAAATTCCGGCGCTATTTTGATTTAAAGAATTTTACAGATCCTTTCCGTGTTCTGAAGGGTTATGGGGAAGCCCGCAGAATATTGAAGGAGGTACGTCCCGACATCGTTTTTTCCAAAGGAGGATTTGTATCCGTCCCGGTAGTCAGGGCCGCATCCTCTTTGAAAATCCCCTGTGTCATCCACGAATCCGATATGACACCCGGTCTTGCCAATAAGCTGTGTATCCCGGTTTCCACAAAGGTTTGCTGCAATTTTCCGGAAACCCTGCATTCCCTTCCCACAGAGAAAGCGGTTCTTACCGGCTCTCCTATCCGGGATGAACTTTCCCGTGGAAATAAGCTTGCCGCATTGGAATTATGTCATTTTACCGCAAACAAACCGGTGCTTATGATAATCGGCGGTTCCCTGGGCGCCGCCTCCATTAATCAGGCAGTAAGGGAGGCTCTGCCCAGACTCCTTGCAGATTTCCAGGTCGTACATATCTGCGGCCATGAGAAAATTGATAACCTGCTTTTAAACCAGTCCGGCTATACCCAGTTTGAATATCTGAAAGCGGAGCTGAAAGATGTATTTGCCATGGCGGACGTAGTGGTATCCAGGGCCGGGGCAAATGCGATCTGTGAGCTGCTCGCATTAAAGAAGCCCAACCTGCTCATACCTCTTTCTGCAGGAAGCAGCCGGGGAGATCAGATACTGAATGCCCGTTCCTTTGAAGCCCAGGGCTTCAGCATGGTGATTGATGAAGACTATCTAAGCCCGGATCTCCTGGTTGAGAAGGTACAGGAGCTGTATTTTAACCGCCAGACCTATATTGATGCAATGGGTAAAAGCCAGCAGATGAATGCAACCAAAACGATTGCGGAATTGCTGGATGGAATTGTCCTGGAAAATACAGTTAAAAAGAAGTAACTATTCAGTCCGGCCGGCGGACAGTGCTGCCAGTGTATTACCGTCTGCCGTACCGGGCATTTTCCTGTTCCGATTGGAAATAACCTGTCTGCAGGGCATACATGTTTTACGGCTGCCCACAGATAGTTTTCCGGATTTCCTCCAGTTCTTCCTGGCCGGGTTTCCCTGGAACCCAGTTAATATTCTGGCGGTCATCCTCATAGCGGGGAATCAGATGCAGATGGAAATGCGTAACCGTCTGCCCCGCGCATTCACCATTATTCTGAACCAGATTAAAACCACTGCATCCCAGCTTATCGGTCATCCGGACCGCCATCTTCTTAGCAAGACGCATTACTTCCCCGCAGGCATCCTCCGGGAGTTCATACAGATTCTTATAATGATCCTTCGGAAGTATCAGGGCATGCCCTCTTGTTGCCGGCCCCAAATCCAGGATCACACGGTACTTCTCATCTTCATAAAGTGTTTTCGAAGGGATTTCCCCATTTGCTATATTACAGAAAATACAAGATTCTTCTTTCATCCAGTCTCCTTCCGCCCGAAAAGGGCATGTTATTATTCGTTTCGGTAACGCTGCCTTCCTGTACGTCTTCCGATATGGCACAGCAGGAAGGTTATCAGGAATCCGCTGAGCAGCCCTCCCAAATGAGCGGCATTGTTTACCATAACACTTTGGAATCCGGAATAAAGGGAAAACGCTATCATCAAAGCCATACGCTGGATAGAGATTCGTGCCGCATACCCTTTCTTGGTAATCACAAGATAAAGAAGTCCTCCCACCAATCCGAAAACCGCACCGCTTGCCCCGATGGAGCTGTAATACATCCCGGTAGAAAGCTCATAAATAGCAGACAGCAGATTTCCGCAAATACCGGAGACAAAAAAGAGCACAAGATACCTGGCGCCGCCGATTGTCTTTTCCACAATTTCTCCGCCGAAATAAAGCAATATCATATTATTAACCAGGTGGCCGATATCGGCATGAAGAAACATAGCTGTCACCAGCCTGTAATATTCCTGACTCCGTATCAGATAAAAAACACCGAATTCTCCTTTATCATACAGCCAGTCACCTGTAAAATAACTCACCAGAAAAATAATGACATTAGCAGCCGTAAGCACTGCGCTGCACCAGGGAATCTCTTTCATGTTCTGGTTTTGGTACCGATATGTCTGCGGTTTTACCATAGGAACCCCCATTACTGCCCTTCAGCTCAATATTCCTCAATACCAAAAGGGTAACACTTCCATACATACTTGTCAATAAACCGTTTGCAGACTTAAATCATCCCAGCTGTGCGGTTTAGGATGGCCCCACACGCCGCCCGGTAGTTTTGTCTGCCCGGATTGCCTCCCGGCTTTTCCCCGGGGGCGGACGGGGCCATCCTAAACCGCACAGCTGGGATGATTCTGCACATTATGAGAATTCCTCATAGTGTAAGACTATATCTCCAAGCCGGATTTCATCTCCGTGCTCCAGCAACATACTCTCGTTCTGCTCCAGGCGTATGCCATTTATATAGGTACCATTCGTGGAATTCAGATCCATCAATGCCACCCGCCCCTCTTTTTCCACAAACCGGGCATGGATACGGCTGACGGATGCATCAGACAGCAGCAGCTGGACACGGTTCCTCAATTTACCGGCTATCATAGGCAAAGGCTCTAACCGGTACCGGATTTCCCGGCCGTCTGCCTTTCCCGTCAATGCAGGGGCTTTTGTTTTATACCCTCCTGTATTGACCGGGCTTATCCCCTGTGTCCCCCTATAAATGGCATTGTCTCCTTCCTTATATTCCGGCAGCCAGTCAAAGGCTTCCCAGGCGTCCCTGTATTCCTCCGCGGCTCTTTCTTCCTCTTTCTCATCCCCCTTCTTAACCAGCAGCCTCCATAAAAATACCAGAAGGACAAGGCCGTCCATAGCCAGAAGCCCGAACAGGACTGCCTTTACAGTATCTTCCGGTTGAAGATACCAGATGAACATGCACAGAATCGCAAAAGCCAGGCATGCAGCCCCAAGCCCTGCCAAATTCATCCTGCGCAGCCTATCTTCCTGTGTCTCCCCGTCCGCTTTCTCTTCCCTTTCTCTGTTTCTTTCTTTTTCATACGTTTCTTTTTTATTTCCTTCTTTTTTATTTCCTTCTTTTCTATATCCTTCTTTTCTATTTCCATCTTTTTTGTCGGTCTCTTTATTTTCCGCTTCTCTTCTTCCTGCACTTTTTTTATCCGGTATCTTTTTTCTTTCTGTCGTTTTTTTTCCGGTGATATCCTTTTCCGTATAATCTCTTATATATTTTTCTTCAATTGGGGCAATCCCCTGCCTCTCATATTCCGATCCAAAGGTATACAAACCGGGCTCCTCATAAAACTGCTCCTGCCAGTCCCCTTCTTCAGCCACCCATTCCGGATAGCCGTTTTCCCCGCTTCCGGAAAGCGTTTTACCGGCATAACATACCGGTTTTGCAGCCTCCCGTCCGGGATCCCGGCTCTTTTCCCACATCCCCCGGAAACTATCCAGGGCAAAGCTTTCGGCCTTTGACATCTTATAAAACTGATAGGCGGCGCTCACCGCCATCTCCTCCTTATGATCCACATGCTCCAGAAAAAACTCCGCTACCGGCATATAAATGCTGCCGATCGGATTTTCCATCTCCGCAAAGGGATAATAAAGAAGGCATAGTTGTTCCGTATCCAAATCCAGATACATATACCGGGGATCCAGCAGGAGGTTTTGTTCTTCCAGCAGAAAACCGGATATGCCCTCCAGTACGCGGGCAAGCTCCTCCACTATCCTGAGTATTTCCGTGAAAGACATTGTACCTGCTTCATAAAGCTGATCCAGGGATTGGCGGGAGCTGATATCATAATACAGACATACCTTCCCATTTATATATCTTTCGCTGCTGCACAGAAGGCCGGGAATTTTGTTTTTCAGTATCATACGGTATTGGTAATTATCCATTTTTTCCTTTGGAATATCATCCAGAATCAGATAGCTGTGGCTAAGCTCACGTTTATATTCAGGCTTTATCATTACTTTCTCCCATCTGTACGCTCCCGCGTCAGTCAATCATAAACTGCCGGTTTTTCTCACCAGGCGGATATAGGAAACCGCATTCCTGCCCAGCGCTTTTTTTTCCGCTTTTATTTCCCAGCCTGTCCCCGCAAAAATCCTCATGCCAGGAAAAGGAAGGGACAGCTTTGCCTCAAGGGACACATGTACAGCCAGAGGAGAGGCTCTCACCTGCTTTTCCAGGTTCCGTACCGGCAATATTCTTTCCTCCAGCAGTTTTTCCAGTTCCTCCTCCGCCTTTGCCTGCATACTGCCGCTGTCAGGTTCGTACAGACTTCCCCGGAATGCAGATATATAAGCAGCCTGGTTCAGGAAGATCACCGTGTAGAGATAAAAAGACAGATACAGTAAGGCTGCAATCAAAATGACCGCTAATGGCAGGATCAAACTGGCTTCAAGGGTCATATAGCCATCTTTCCTTTTTTTCATATCCACAATTCTGCTCCTTATCTGTCACTTATCCACAGAGACGCCGAATACGGCTTCTATTATCCACACCAATACAACCGCTGCCAGGAAAAACGGTGCAAAAGGGATCCGGGTATCCCGGTTTCCTTTTCTGCTGATCAGCAGTCCTGCTGCCAAAAGGAATATGAGCAGACAGGCTGCCATAATTTCAGCGGTACATCTCTGCCATTGCTGTATAAGCCCGGCCGGCAGTACCAGAAGCCCATCGGCTGTCCCAAGCTTTCCTTCCGTAATATAGCTGTAAAGCAGCATCATACTTCCGGGAAGGAGCCCGGCCGGCAGGGCGAGCCAGCCGGCTTGTCCGGATACTTTCAGAATTCCCCAGTAAAGGGCACCTAAAAGGATGCCTGTATATAAAAGCCAGCCGGGTATTTTTTTTAATTTCAAGTCATAACAGCTGCAGATTCCCAGGAAACTGCATAGAATTATATTTTCCGCCATATATCTCCTTTCTTATCCGCATCTGGAGCAGGGCGGCCTGCCGCCCGCTTCCGATAAAGGGATGCTGATAACGGTTCTTTTCAGACCGCTGCATGTGATGGTATTGTGGTATCTGGATCCTTCTCCTGTAACATATACGAAGCTGCTGCCGTCTCCTCCGCATTTTTCACAGGGATAGTATTTTCCTCCCGACTCGTTGCGCAACTGCCCCACCTCATCCCTCCCTGCAAGTTCCACGGAAAATGTCAGATGGGTGCAGTTTCTTTCTCTGTGGTAGACCGTACCGTTTTCCGTAATATATACGATCTCCTCCTGTTCTTCCGCCTCTGTTTTTCTTTCCACATCATAGCCTGTCCATGCCCTCATATAGCAGCAGCTTACAATAGTGGTTCCGGGATAAGACAGAATGGGAACCACAGGCTTTACCCGGGCCGGACGTACCAGCTGTATCATCTCATCCGGCGCTCCGGTTGTATAAGCCAGCATGGACAGCTGGCGCCCCTGCTGGTGCAGCGTCTCAAGATTCTGTGCAAAAGTGTGGAAGAACAGGTTCATGGATAGAATGTTTACCATGAAAAACAGAAAGAGAGGGACGGCCAGGGACGCTTCCACAGTCATGGAACCCGGATAGTGCCGGCATAAGGTGCCGTCCTGACAGGAGGCGGGCAGGGACACCCCCTTTGCCGGATGCGTGAGGGGATATGTAAATGTGTGAAGTTTTTTATATGTGTGAGGAAAATGCGTTCGGAAGTACATGACCTTTCTGTTGTATTGTTTATAGTTTCTTTTTACATTGCATTCGTACAAAAGGGGCATCCCTGCCCACCTCCTCTCCCTTCTTATTATTCATAGCCATAGCTTCTCGCAATGCTGTACCGGTATCCATAACCGCTGGTTACCTCCGCCTCAGCCCGCATCCCGTCTATGCATCCGTCTATGCGGAAACAGCTGTTTCCTTTTGTCTGTCTGATATCCGCTTCCATCACATCCATTAATCTGCCCGTTACCTTTTCCTGCGCTTCCAAAAACAGAAACGCCTGCAGATAATCTTCGTAGCCAAGCCCGGACTGCCCTCCCGGATATTCGGACAAATGTCCGCGGAAGGTAAGAAGCTGGCTGAACGGCGTATGCCAGGTGGACCCATCCTTTATGACCGGTACCTTTTCACCGTCATAGAGCATCCGCATATCCTTCACGCTTTCCGCGTACCCCCAGGCGAACAGAATCAGCTGCGTAACTGCCTCTTCCAGTTCCGGCAGTCCCAGCAGAGCGGTAATCAGAAGGGCCGTGCTTCTCGCTTCGCTCTGTTTTCCCCCGTCGCTGTACAGATATGCCATATTGGCTGCTTCCCTTACCAGAAGGAGTTTGTTGGCGGTTCCACGCAGGTTATCCAGATCATTGTCTTTTCCCTGAATCAGGTATTCCACCTGATAAGCGAAGGCGGAATCTTCTTTCGGTTCCCTGTAATTTCCGCATTTTTCCATAATATATCGAATAAAAATACAGGTATCCGCCACACTGGCAGGTGTCTGCACCCCCGGTCCCAATCCGGTGCCTTCCAGAGTACCGTTACGATGGGTATACAGATTATTGACCGGGAGAGAGGCTGCGGATAAGGAGGAGCTGTTTTCTACGGCAAGACGCAGGATCCCTTCCTGTCTGGCCTGGTTCACCACATCCGAAGGCAGCTCCAGATTCTGCCCCTCCCACCCCTCTTCCTCCTGCTGCTCTTTTCTGCGTATGGCGTCCTTCACCTGTGTTTCCGTTTCCAGACGCCTTTGCTCCACATCACTTTCCAAAAATCCTCCGGACTGGATTATCCCTGCATTCACCGCCGCCTGCTCCAGGAAACTCAGCCCCCATTTATCCTTCATATACGCGATGGCCTGCGCTTTTAATACCGCGCCCTTTTCATCCGATGCCACAGACGCTTGCTGCAGCTGTACGCTTCCGGCGGTCAAGGCGGTCAGATCCTTTCCCACCGGAAGGGTAAAAACCTCAAAGGGGCGGAAATTCATATTCATATAGCTTCTTATGTGCTCTTCCGTATTGGAAAAGGACGGCGCTTTTCCTCCATAGGACATATCAATAAAAAACAGATCATACTGCTCCAGCATTTCCCTGTGGTATTCTGCCAGGGCCGAATCCATAGCCATATCCATGACACATTCCGTCTGGGTACGGATCGTATGCATCCTCACGCCTTCTGTAACCGTCAGCAGCAGGGACAGCAAAATCCCGGTGACCAGGGAAAGATAAACCGTAATATATCCGTTTCGCACCCCATATCTCCTCTTCTTAAATACTGCCGGCCTGGGAGGTTATTTTCCCGAAAATAGAATTTACCAGAGCCGTCAGCTGGTTCTTAAAAATAATGACAAGCCCTATCAGAACGAGAATGATCAGAATCACCTCTACCGTTCCCATACCTTCCTCTCCCTTCAGGATTTCCCTGATACGTCTTTTTACCTTTGCAGCCCCGTTCACCGTTTTCCAATATATATTTTTCATACATTCCTCCATTCTGCCTTTCGGCTTGTTTCTTATCTGTTTCCGTTTACATGCCCGCAAAAGAAAAGCAGGCCGGCACCATAATAAGTACCATTACCACCACAAGCATCATCATCATGGGGAGAAGCAGCCTGGTACCCGCCTTTTCTCCCGTTTCCCTGGCATTTCTCTTACGTTCCTCGAATGCATGCTCCGATTCCTGCTGCAGGGCATCCAGTAGTCCGGCGGCACCTTTTTTCAGGTTCTGGCCAAGAAGCGCGCTGCATTTACGGTACTGGGTCAAGCGGCAGCGCTGCCCGAAATGTTCATAAGCCTGTGTCTCCGTAATTCCGCTCTCCATTTCCCGGCACACCAGCATTAATTCTTCATACACATAGACCATGCCGCTTCCCCCCGCTCTCTTGTTTCTGTAATCGGAAGCCATCCGCATAAAAGCGCTTCTGACCGGAAGTCCGGCCCCCATGAGCAGAACCAGTTTGCTGACAAATTCCGGGTAAGACAGAAGCAGCTGCTCTTCCCGTTCCTTTCTTTTCTTTGTTAAATCCCTGTCCTGGAACCGATACAGAAAACCTCCTGCTGCGAAAAATAACAGAAACAGAAGCATACTGTTGTCCTGAATCTTTTCCCGCCAAAGGACCGCCCTTTTCTCCACCTGTTTGGGAAGTGCAAACCCTTCCTTTGTCCGGGAAGCCTCTTCCTTTTCGGTAACCGCGTCCTTTAAAAGCTTTCGGAACCGCTCTTCCTCTGTGAGCACGGGCGGGCATATACGCACGGAAAAAGACTCCTCCCACCGCTCTTCATAGCAGGTGATCACCGCGCAAAGCTCCACCACTTCCCCTTTTTCTTCCACCTCTTCATTCCGCACCTTTCCATCACTTTGGATTCTCTCATAATTTCCACATTCCCAGGTTATCTGAAAAGGGTATCCGGGAAGAGAGGAAGGAAAATACAGGTCTCCGGTAACCTCATCCAGGCTCACGTTCTCTCCGGCAACCTCCTCATACAGGATTTCCTTCAGGCCGGGCAGCATATCCTCCAGCTGTTTCCGTGTATATTCCCTTTCCTGTACTTCTATCGTGATTTCTTCCTTTCGTTTATCTTCCTGCGCTTCCAGGGTTACCTGGCGCATACCTCCTCCATAAGAATTCCGGTACAGGATCCCTGCGTCGGACAGGCTTTTATCCGTCAGGGAGGAAAGGGAAAATGCGGCGGCAAGAAAGGTGCCGGCTGTTATAAGAAACAGAAAGGCGCTCACTTTTTCCGCCGTATATTTACGCATCCGTTCCTGCGTATCCCATGGGTACAGGATTTCCATGTCCTCCCGGATACGGGGATTTCCTTCCGTCCATTTTCCTTTCTTTCTTCTTTTTATCTGTTTTTCATAGCAATGGCAGAGCCAAACCGCCGGCCGGTAAAAGATACGGACAAAACCCGGCGCATCGGCATCCGCATCCGCTTTTGTATGGCGGCCGGCCAGAAATAACACAAGGATTCCCGCCAGCACTGCCGCATAGATCACCCACATAATTCAAACCTCGATTTCTATCATCTTTTTTGCTATCTGAAAGGCGGCAAGATATACTGCCAGACAGCCGGTCATAATGAGAATGCCGGCGGTATTGAAATAAAGACAGTCGAAAAACCCCCTGGAAGTAAGTTGGAGATAAGCCATAATCAGAAAGGGGACCATGTTCATAATCCGCTGCTCATAACGTCTGGATGAAAGAAGGGTCCGTATCTCTCTCTTTACTTCGATCTTTTCCCCGGTTATGGCAGCGCTGCGGCGTATAATAGCATTCAGATTCCCTCCCGACCTCTTGGCAATAGCAAAGATCTGTGCAAAATCCTCCATATCCGCCTCGCCGCTTCTTCTCCCCAAATCCGCAAGCAGGATTTCCAGGGGCACATGGTTTTGCAGCCCCTTTTTCATGTAGCGTATTTCTTTTGCCATGAGGCTGTCGGCCCCATACAGCCGTTCCATATCTTTTCCTGCTTCCAGAAAGGCATTTTCAATGGAATAACCTGCCTGAAGCCCCGCCGCCACAGAAAGGATGGCATCCTTGAACTGATCCGCCAGTTCCTGGCGTTGTCTTCGGATTAAATCCTTCTCTACCTCTCTGAAAGAAAACAGAACAATTGGTGACAAAGGCAGCATAGCCCAGAAGGAATGATAGAAAAACCAGGAAAGGAGCGCCGCGGCACCGATTCCCTTTGCTGCGTACAGCAGAATTTCCTTCCTGCCAAACGGATATCTGCCGTAATCCGGGGCATGCTCCTTTTTCTGTTGGGCCCCTTTCCTGCTATGCCAGGGAAATCCCTGCCATTTTAAGCTTATCTGCATGGCGCAGTTCCTCCTTTCTTATCAGTCTTCCCTTTACCTTATTTCCGGCGGCTCCCCCTTCCTCCTCAAAGGTATATAACGGGGAGAGGGTTATCTCTCCGTCTTCAAAGCCGGTAACCTCCGCGATCTCCAATACCTTCCTGGTCTTGTCCCGCAGCCTTCCCAAATGGACAATCACATCCACCCCGGAAGCGATCTGTCTGCGGATGGCGGGAAGCGGCAGTTCTACTCCCATCAGCATCATGGTTTCCAGACGCATAAGCATATCCCTGGCACTATTGGCATGCCCTGTGGACATAGAGCCGTCATGCCCGCAGTTTAAGGCACTTCCGATTAGATCCACCGCCTCCCCGCCCCTCACTTCTCCCACGATAATCCGATCCGGCCGCATACGTAAGGACGTCTTGATCAAGTCCCTAATGGCAATGGGCTTACAGCCTTCCACATTGGCATTCCTGGTCTCCATACGCACCAGATTGGGAATCCCCCGGATCTGCAGTTCGGCGCTGTCTTCAATGGTAATCAGCCTTTCGTCGGATGGGATAAAACCTGCCAGGGCATTGAGGAACGTAGTTTTTCCGCTTCCCGTTCCCCCGCTGATAAAAATGTTGTACCGGGCCTTTACCAGCTTCTCCAGAAAATGGCATGCCTCTTCACTGAGGGACCCCATTGCCAGCAGCTCTTTCATCCCTATGGGTTCGTCGGGGAACCGTCGGATAGTGACTACGGGGCCGTTCAGGGCGATGGGTCCCAGCACCACATTAACACGGGAACCGTTTTCCAGCCTGGCGTCCACGATAGGAGAGGTTTCATTCACCACCCTGTTACAGCCCGCCACGATTTGCTGGATTACATCCTGGAGCTTTTCCCGGGATTCAAATCCACAGGGCCATGGAAACAGCCTTCCTGCCCGCTCCACAAAAATCCCTTCCAGGCCGTTTATCATTATTTCCGTGACCTGGCTGTCGTCAATCAGCTCCTGCAGCACATCCAGGCCGCGTATGGCATAAAAAAGTTCCTTTCCAAGCCTTGCCCTTTCGTATACGTTCAGCTTTCCGCCGAATTCCCTGGCACGCAGCCTGTCCGCTATGGCATCCCGGATATCCTCATCCGACATTTCCCGGGAAAAGTCCATATGCTCCAGCAGTTCTCTGCGGATATCCTGTTTGGTCTCCAGGTATTTCCCCTGTTCCATAGCTTCCCTCCTTTTTGATTTCAGGCATCCTTCCAATCCTCCCGTATTATTTCCTGTACAAGTGCCGCCAGTTCCCCATGGGTGAGGTTTTCCAGGCCCGCCGGCAGCTGCCGGAACAGCGGAAGCTGGAATTTTCTTGTTTTCTCCAGAATTTCTTCGCAGTCCAGACAGCGGAGAAGCTCTTCATATTGCTCCTGTTTGGCGGCGGCAAATCCATCCTCCCTGGTGATGGTATACACCCTGGTGCAAAGCCTCAGGATGTCAAACAGTCCCTGGACGGCTTCCGTCAGATCCAGCAGGACATACTCATAGAGGCCGGATATATCCAGTTCCTCGAAAAGACGCAGCCATTCCTCCGCTTCGATGCGCTGCAGATCCATACAGGAAAACACCGGGGGTATATAGGCAAGGCCGTTTACCCTCTGTACCATGCCCTCCAGCCGGTAAGGAAACCTGTCGTCCCCGTTATGGAGAAAATAAATTAAATCCGACAGATCCGTACTGAATTCCCTCTGCAGCATACGGGCCAGCCCGGAATAGCTTTCAAAATTCAAATAAAGCACTTTGTGTCTGCGGGCCAGAAGCTGACCCAATGTGAAAGAAAATGTGGTTTGAAGACACCGGCCTGCCGGCGTATAGATTCCGATAAAATGAACGCTTCCGCTTTTTTCTCCGGCTGGAGCGGGGGGAAGGATACCCGCATCTGCAGCTGTTTCTATAATTTTACGTACAATATTGTCCATGGACTGGTATTTATTTATCCGTTCCAGTCCCGGGGGCGCATCCCCCTCTTCCTCCAGAAGCAGGAGGCGGGCCGTTTTCCAGGAATCCTCCTCCCAGTCCAATGCCTCCTGGTACACCTCCTGCGTCAGCAGAAGGAAAGTAACCCGGTTCTTGCCGCAAAATTCTTCTAATGCCCGTGGATCCGTAAATACCTGCACCTCAAAGGGAAAACCGTCTCTGCCCGTCAGCTGCCCCAGATAATCCGTGAGATGGCGGGTAAATCCCTGCTCGGTATCGCAAACTGCCAAAATATTCTTTTTCAAATACACCTCCCGGCAGAAAGCCAAAATCCGTAATGCTTAAACGATACGCCGGCAACTGCCTGATAAACTGATGATGGGAATTCTTAAGTGAAATGCGTTCCTGCCGCACGGCCGGAATGTGAAAAACAAGAAATGCTGAGGCCTCAGCTGAAATGAATTGTGATAATGCCAAACAACGCCGCTGTCAGAATGCAGCTGTTTTTGATTGGTAAAATGAAGTATAAATCATGTGTTTTAATTTGTCCAGTCCGTTTTGTCAAATAATAAATTTTTGTTACTTTATAACAAACTGCTTGGGATAAACTATCTTAAAAAACAGGAAACACCTGGAAAACACTGGTTTTCCAGGTGTCAAACAAATAATCTCCAGGCTTGCCTATTTTTCTTCCCCTTCAAAAAAACCTTGCTCCATCAACGTTACAAGCAGTTCCCCGAAGAGGCTGTTTGCCCAGGCAAACCACGGTCTTGTAAATTCTTCCGGTTCCTCCGGATCAAACGATTCATGCATGTAATTGGTACCGGCATGGGTACGGGCCAGCATTTCCAGACAGTTGCGGATCTCCGTTTTATCCGTCGAGGTCAAAGCCTGCATGATAATGCCGATATGCCAGACGTATCCCTCCGGCGTATGGGGGCTTCCTATTCCCGCCGCCCTGCTTCCTGCATGATAATAGGGATTATCCTCCGAAAGAAGAAAGCGTCTTGTATTCTGATACAGGATGTCTCCCCTGCTGCAGTAACCCAGATAAGGCATAGCAAGAAGGCTGGGGGAATTGGCGTCGTCCATCAGGTTATAATTACCGAAACCATCCGTTTCATAGGCATATATCCGGCCGTATTTATGATGATCCACCACGCCATAGTCCATGATGCCGTCTCTGATTTCTTCCGCCAGCGACTTACAGCGGTCTGCCAGTTCCACATCCTCATAAACATCCCTGCAGATTTCCTCCGCATACCCCAATGCGGACGCCGCCATCATATTGGACGGAATCAGATATCCGAATTTGCAGCAGTCATCCGACGGCCGGAAACCGGACCAGGTCATCCCCGTAACATTGACGGGCCTGCCCTTTCCGCCTGCGGGAAGGGTATCTGTTTTCACACAATCATGTCTGGTAAAAAAGTATTCTGAACGGCTGTGATCCTGTTCTGTGATAAAGGTTTCCAGAATGCGTACTATCATTTTCTTATAAACCGGTGTGAAAATACCGTTAACTCCGGCTGCTTTCCAATACGTATATCCCAGATACAGCGGCGCGCACAGGGAATCCACCTCATACTTCCGTTCCCACACATGATCATTATTTTCCGTTTCATCCTGATGTCCGGAACCGTCGGCTCTCTCATTAAATGCATTCGCATAAGGATCCAGGCAGACAAATTCCGCCTGTTTTACAATGACTCCCTCAAGGATTTCCCCAAGTTCCCTGTCCTTTGCCGCATACTTAACATATGGTTTCACCTGGGCCGCCGAATCCCGCAGCCACATAGCGGGAATATCTCCTGTGATTACAAAATAGCTGCCGTCCTCCAGCTGTTTCACCGTGGTTTCCATGGTATTCAGAAAACACCGGGCCGCCAAAGGAGCCAGCGGCTTATAATGGACCTTGTAATACTCTTCCAGCTCTTTTGCCTTATTTACCAGAATTGAAGGGATTTTCATAGTACTCCTTATCCGCGCGTTTCTTAAGGCGGCAGGCTATCCCTGCCTCCGTCTCCTGCCGCGCTTTACTCATTCTTTTTTAGATTTCAGTCATATTCGTATTCCGTAGCCTCAAGAATCCGGTAGGGAACAAGAACCGTTTTGGGTTCCTTCGCACCGTTCAGGGCATCCGCCAGCAGCCGGACACTGGTATGTCCAATCGTGTCCTCGTCCTGGCGCACATGGGTGAACATGCTTTCCTGAATAATGTTGTCACTGCTGTCAAAACAGACTACGGGATATTTTTTATGCATATTCATTTGATACAGGCACCGGTAAATAATTCGCGCAATGCTGTATTCCACGGCAAAAAAGGCATCAACCTCCCGATGGCTTTCCACATACTTCGATATCCTGCGCATATCCCGTTCCAGGTTCTCCTCAGAACGGGTACTTGGCAGGGTAGCCTTTAAATCCGTTATCCATAGAGACTCGTCCGCAATCATTCCATGTTCGCGGAAGGCCATGATGAGACCGTTCTGACGATCCACAATAGTAGGGGTCTCTCTGGACGCGGGCATTGCAAAGCATATATTTTTATAACCTTCATTCAGGAGATAATTAGCCAGTTCCCTTGCCGCCGCTTCATTATCCGTACCGACAAAGGAAAGAGGTATTCCCTTCAGCTGCCTGTCAATAGTCACTATGGGGAACCTCTCCACCACAAGCTGCAATACTTTTGAATTATAATTTTCATCATGGACACACATGATGATAATGCCTTCCACACCGATTTGCAGCAAATCATCAATCGCCCTGGTTTCTTCTTCTATACTTCCATAAGAGCAGCGGAGAACCATACTGAACCCCTGGTTTTTGCATTCCATTTCCAGGCTCCCCAGCAAACGGCAGCCGAAACTCGGCCCGAAGCCATCCAGAATCACTCCAACCAGATGCCCGGGGGCTTTCTCTTCTTCCTCCGCCGCCCGCACCACTTTCGTCAGCTGCGCTCCCGATACAAAGGAACCTTTTCCTGCGATCCGGATTATTTTGCCTTCCTCAGCCAGCAGATCCAGCGCTTTTTTGCTTGTTATCCTGCTGACACAGTACTTTTCGGACAATTCTTTCTCCGATGGCAGCCTGTCTCCTTTTTTACAGGTTCCGTTATCAATACCCTCTGTAATATCATTGTATATCTGTTCATATAGCGGTAATTGTTTCATGGGATTCCCTCCTGCGCAATAAATGATATATCATTTAATTCATATTAACATTGGATCATATCATTTTCAATTGCTTTCGGGAATCTTTTTAAGAATTTGCCGCAGCCCCTTCGTAATCTGCCGGCGGCAGGCAGTTCCACAGCTGTGAAACCGCGGCGGAGCAGCCCCATGCGGTATAAAAAGTATCCTGCGTTTTATCCGCCCACCTGGTCCACATAATATCACTGCTGTTTCTGTTTCCCCATGCCGTCTGCGCGTTTTTCTTCATCCAGTCAAGGTATTGTGTCTGGCCGCCTTCATAGACCAGCTTGCCGAGCCATCTCGCCAGTATTCCCTTAAAGCCCGGCAGATCATTTCCCTCATCCTCCGCATTCATAACGCCTTCATCATACATGACATCCCTGGTATAATCCGCCGCTTTTATTGAATTTTCCAGATATTTTTCTTCCCCCGTTATCTGATGCAAATAAAGGCCGGCGCCGATAAAAGTTCCCTGGTTATAAGTAGAGCACCATTGATTGATTCCGTTTTCCAAATCGTATGCGTCATAAACGGCTCCGTCTTCCCCCACCAGGTTTTCACACTGCCAATCGTATATACTGACCGCTTTTTCCAAATATTCCCTATCCCCCGTAATCTGATACAGGATACATGCGGCTATTGCTGCGGGGCCGTTGATACACGAATTTTTTGTTTTATTATCCGTCCTCCAGAACAGGCCGCCGCCTAAATCTTCACTCCATGCCCTGTCATAAACCAGATTAAAATGTTTCACTGCCTGTTCTTTATAAACATCCTTTTCATCCGCCTGGTACGCCCTTGCACATGCTATCGTCATCCAGATAATATCATCGTTATATTCATTATCAGACCAGTCTTCCCCGTGATCCTTAACGAATCCCAGATACATCTGCTCTATCAAATCCCTGTATTGCGGACAGGAAGTTTTTTCCCAGGCATCCACAGCGATTTCCATAATTTCCGCCCGGGGCCAGAACTGTTCGCCTGCAATAGCGCCGGTGCCATCCTCAGATACTACATAAAATTTGGCAAGAAACCTATCCATCGCTGCGACAGCCGTATCCCTTCCAATCTGTTCCTTTTTTACTTCATCCGGTAATCGTCTTTCCATCTTTTCTGCCATCTCCTGCTTCTGTCGTTTTTCTGTTTTTGCTGCCGCGCTGTCCATATCCGCACACCCGCAGACGGCCGCTGCGGTCATAAGCAGACAGACAACAGCGGCCAGCCCATGCAGAACAGAATGTATAATCTTTCTCATTTCAGCTCCTGTCCTTTATGATATATGACTTGCATACGGATTAATCCAGCAAATCCGCTTCCGAAATCCTGCCCGTTTTTGCGTCCAGGAATACTGTCTTAATTTCAAAAGGGTTGCAATCCAGCGTATATACGGTTCCCCATGCAGGCAGTTTCAGTTGCGCATAATTCTTTTTTCCTGTCGCTTCATATACGCGGATAATATAGCCGTCCTTTGCCGATGCCTTTTTAAACGCGGACAAAATAACCGCCGGATTATCAATCGTAATAAGCTCCCCTCTCTTGTCTCCATTTCCTGACGGGTTAAAGGCAAAGGCATAGGGTGCTTCGTTAAAAATCTGCGCTTTCCTGTCAAGGCAATCCATAAGCTCGCCGGGTTTTCCCGCCTCGATGCGGAACCGGAAAATCCGCTCCCCCTGCTCCATCCTGACCGTATGTCTTTCTTCCCGTAGCGTGCGTTCATAATTTCCGTCCGCCGCACCGTAGCCTGCGCTTCTGAGCAGTGTAATACCTATTTTACCGCCATGTATGCTGCTGCCGTAGGTTCCGCAGTTAATGACCGCCAATGCCTTATCCCCGCTTATAAAGGCATTCCATTTCTGGGCTGTCACCTCCTGGTTTTCCTGCCGCAGATTTTCCCTGCCGAACATCACCTGCCCCAGATAATCACCGGCCTCATATGCCGATTGGATATGCAGTTTCAGGAAGGTATCCTTTTCATTCCAATAAACCCCTGTCTCTATCTCAAACGCGCTACCTTCCTTCGGGAAGATGTAGCGCTGATATGCTTTTGACTCATGCCAGCCAAATAACGACTCCACCACGGTTCGGACAGGACCGTCCTCAATTACTTTTACCGAAGGCACCACCTTATCCGCCAGGCCGGAAAAAGCGCTCCCTTCATGAGGCGTAAGCAGTGTCAGGTTTCTTTCGCCGCAACGTTCCGGCGTGCGAAGCCCCCATGAATTATAGGTATCGTCATAAGCTGTCAGCTGAAAGCTTCCCGGCTTGATATACTCTGCTCCGTTTACCTGATAAGAATCCATCAGCCCGGTAGCGGTATTGATAACCGCGCGCATGGCCCCATTGTCGAAAATATATTCCTTTTTTCCTGAAATCGGCTGGAATACCGGCCGTTTGGGAATTGTACGGAAACGGATATCGATCCGGTTCATGCAGGCCGGCTTTAACGTTGCCCCGATTACCGCTTTTTTGCGCCAGTCTATACAAAAATGGCTGCTTTCCATCTCTCCCTGGGTTGCAACAGGTTCCCCATTGCAGGAACATTCCGGATAATAAAATACATCTTCCCAGTTCTGTTTCGGAAGCCCTGCCTCAAAAGCGAACTGTCCGGTGATTTCATATGGATGGGGATTATAAAGAAAGACACAGGAGGTGCCGTCAGCAATTGTTTCCTCACCGGCTGTCAGTGTTATCGCTGCCTTCATTTTTTCCCTGGACATAATCTCCAGCCCGTGCTCCAAAAGCCGCAGGGTATCCTCTTCCACAAGCTGCGTACCGGAACCCGGCAGGGCATCATGGAACTCGGCAAAAAGCAGATCCTTAACGGCCTCATGGACCGCTGAATCCGGATATGGCTTCCCATACAAAAGAGAGGCTGCAGAAAACATTTTTTCTCCGCTGTAAATTTCATTCTCCAAAAGCCTGTGCTTCTGTTTCACCCGTATCTGCGAGGTATAGCAGCCTTCCGCCACCGGATTCAACCCTCTTTCCACCAGAGGGAACTGCTCAGCCGATTCTCTGATTTCGCTGAAAAAGCTTTCCGTGTCGGAATGAATGATGCAAAATTCTTCTTTTCTTTCCTGAATCATCTTCTCCAGGTCTTTCAGATCCTGTGCGGATGCCCCGCCGCCGTGATCTCCCACTCCCCAGAGAAACAGCGATACTTCCTCTTCTCTCGTATCCTCCAGGAATTTCCCCAGTTCTTCCGCCGCATGCCCATGAACGGAATTGTAATTTTCATCCGATCTGTGTACCAACACTTCCGAACCGTTGAAGCCTTTCCAGAGGTAATTCTGGCTCTTAAAAGGAAAGTTATCCTTTGCCGGACGACAGACCACATAAGAATCATACCCCGCCTGGTTCAGAATCTGCACCAGGCCCCGGGAATGTCCAAAGGAATCAAAGTTTATTGCTGTTGTGGGACGCTTCCCGAATTCCTCCATAAAAAAACGCCTTCCTTCTGCAATATTCCGTATGATCGATTCACCGGAAGGCATATTGCAGTCGGGCTGAAGGTACCATCCTCCCATTATTTTCCAGCTTCCTTCTTTTACCTTATCTTTTATACGCTCATAGAGATCCGGCTCGTTTTCCTTCACCCACTGATATAAAATAGCTTCATTGTGATTAAAGGTAAAACCGGGGAATTCATCCGTAAATCTTTCCGCCGTACGAAAAGTCGATATTGCCTCCGTACAGCCCTCTTCCCATCTCCACAGCCATACCGGATCCAGGTGGGCATTGCAAATCAAATGTATTTTTTTCATAGGGATCTCCTTTTACAAGCTTTAACGGTTACTCAGTTTTGCCGCCATTTCCAGCGTCATAACGGCACTCAGATGCTGTGCAAGGTCGATGGTTCCCTCAGCCGTCTGTCTCCAGTCTCCGCCGGCAAGGCCTTCCTCATTCATCCCCTTCTCAGCTATCAAACGGGCATTTTTTATAATGATTTCTTTCAGATCCTCAAATTCGTCGGACATCTGTGTCAGTTCATACACATATCGGAAAAAGATGCCTCTGAACAATCCGCAGTCATCGGGGCCTTCATATGGAAAGATGCCGTCCTCATCCGCCAGCTCCGTCACGGCTTGGCGCGCCACTTTTCCCGCAAGCTCCAGATATTCCTTATGATTGGTTATTCCGGCGTACTCCACGGCCGCCCCGACGATCACGCCCTGGCAATACGTAAATTTCCAATCATAATCAACTGCCCCGTCTCCCAGCCTGTTCATGCCGTCCCATATAAAACAGGTATCAGGATCCATGAGGTGTTCCAGATTCCATTTGAGAATTTTCTCTCCCCATTCCAGATCCTCTTTCCGGCCGAGTCTCCGATAAAGCCGAAAAGCTATTATGGCAGCCGGTCCATTTGCCGGCGTATTTTTATAATCCGGCTGATCCTTTTTCCAGGCCATCCCTCCGCCGCAGCAGTTATTCCATGCCGTCTTAGTATCATTCCATATAGAGACAGCCTCTTTCATATAACGTTTCTCTCCGGTACTATCAAAAGCGCGGATGAGGGCAAGCGTCATCCACTCCATATCATCATACCAGTTATGCAGGAAGGTTCCTCCGTTTTCCCGGAAGACGCCTTCATATTCTGCCTTAAAACGTTCCAGATAGTCCTTCTCCTTTGTTCTGGCATACCCATCCAGCAGGGTATCCAGCACATGGGCATGCCACCAGTAAATCCATGATTCCACTTCCTTTACCGGGTAATGATTGACAAATACTGCTTTCTCCTGATCCCAGAACTTGTTCCAAAGCGCATATTGTGCACGTTCACACGCCTCTTCTATTCTTTTCATCATACTCCTTCTTTCCTACAGGCTGAAGCCTGTCTGTTTAAAACAGGGCCTGCCACAGCTTCAGGCAGACCCTGTACTTGAATCTTATATCTTATCGCTGCCGTCCGGACACAGTCTTACTGCCGGGCTGCCTCCGCAAGAATTTCATTTCCCTGCTTTTCCGCATTGCTCAGGGCTTCCTCTGCAGTGATCTCACCCGCCACATATTTCTGAAGCTGGGGAATCAGGGCGAGGCCTTCCAAATCGGAGTATCCGAATACCTTGGAGCGGATTCCTGCATAGTCCATCGTTTCCGAAAATACTTTTAAAATATCATCGTCCATAAAATAAGGATCCTTTGCCGCTTCTTTATTTGCCGGAAGGTTTCCGCTGATTTTGCAGAATTCCACTCCGTTTTCAGGCTGCATCGTCCACCACTTAATGAACTCCCAGGATGCATCGGGATTCTTAGCCCCATTGGGGATTACCAGTCCGAAACCACCCATCATAGCGGATTTTTCCCCATTATAACCCTGAGGCTGGCCAATAACACCGAAGTTGAGGCCTGCTTCTTTATAGGATTCCAGAGTCCAGGGGCCGTTAAATGTGATAGCCACCTTACCCGCTTTAAATCCGTCTCCACCGAAGCCGTCTTCAAAACCGAGCTGATACACTTTGTCCTGATTCAGTAACTGATCCCAGTATTTCAGCACTGTCAGCCCTGCTTCGGTATTAAAAGCGGCTGTAGGGGGATTGGTGCCGTCATCCACCATTTTTCCGCCCGCCTGGCCAATCCAGTTATTGAACAAACCAACATCCTTTAAAGAAAAGCCGGACTGAATCAGCTTATCGCCGTCCCATTTTGTCAGCTTAACCGCCGCATCCCGCAAGCTGTCCCAATCGGTAATGGACGCGGGATCCACCCCTGCTTCCTCCAACAGGTCTTTATTGTAGAACAATACCCTGGAATCAACGGTAAGAGGAATTCCGTATACCACATCTGCAGAAGTCATTTCATCCACAGCGGGTTCATAAAACTGGGACATATCCACATTGTCTTTTGCAATGTACTCATCCAGAGGCGCAAGCGCTCCCTTCGGCGCATAGACTCCCGTATTGAAACGATCCCATAATACGATGTCGGGCACCTCATTGCTGGCAATAGCCGTAAGCAGCTTCTGCTCCATGCCGTCCTGCACCATATAGGTCACATGATAGGCATCCTGGGAATTGTTAAAACCTTCCAGCTGTTTTTCCAGCTGTGCCACCTGATCGCCGCTCCAGCTTCCCCACATCGTTAGCTCCACTTTTTCTCCGCCGCCCGCAGAAGAAGCATCGGCTTGCTTTTCGCTCCCCGTCTCTGCCGTTCCCTGGGTCCCCCCATCCGTTCCTCCTGTCTGGGTTTTGCCGCATCCTGCAAGCATGGTTGTTGTCATTACTGCCGCAAGCAGCAGCGTTAATGCATTTCTTTTCATAGTAAACTCCCTTCCGTGCATGTGCACTGTTATTTTGCCTCTTTATACCTGAACAAATGCCTTATGGCACCTGGTCTTGCTTAAGTGATCCGTCCCTATTCCTTCCCTCCGCTGAAAGCAATACCCTGGATATAATACTTCTGTGCAAAAACAAACACCAGAAGTGTGGGTATCGTAGCAATAACGGTTCCTGCCATCAACGGCCCGTACATCGTATTGTACTGGTACTGGAACGTGGAAAGCCCTACCTGAATAGTCATCATCTCTTTGGAATTTAAAACTATCATAGGCCACATAAAGCTGTTCCAGCCCGACTGAAAAGTCATGATTCCCAACGTTATCGCCGCAGGCAGGATTAACGGAAGATAAATATTCCAGAAAATACGGAATTCACTGCAGCCGTCCATCCTGGCGGCCTCCGCCAGATCATCCGGCAGTGTTTCAAAAAACTGCTTCATAAAGAAAACCGCATAGGCTCCCACTGCGCCGGGAAGAATAATTGCCGCATAATGATTGATAAAGCCCTGGCCCCCCTGGCCGAAAATATTATTGCCTCCCACAAGGGGGAAGTTTTTTAATACCAGGAACTGCGGAATCATGGTGATGACGCCCGGAATCATCATGGAAGAAAGCAACAGGGAAAACATGGTTTTTCTCCCCTTGAACTTAAGCTTCGCAAAAGAGTATCCGGCCAGCGCCCCCAAAAAAATATTGGTAAGCACACCCGCCACGGCCAAAAACAAAGAATTCATAAAATATCTGCCGAAGGGTATCGTATCAAATACTTTCGTATAATTCGCCAGCGAGAAATTCTCCGAAAAAAGGGATAGGGAACTGGAATAAATCTCCGCCTCCGGTTTAAATGATGTGGCAATCATCCACAAAAACGGGTATACCGTAATCAAAGATATAAGAAACGCACCTATGTACCAGAAAACACTTTTTATATTTTTAGCTGTTCTTCTGCTCATCCTCTTCCTCCCCCTTAAATATCCGCTTTATTAATCTTGCTGTTTATCACCGTCATCACCAGAATGATTGCAAACAATACCAGTGAAATACTGGATGCATACCCCATATCCAGATTCTTAAACCCGTTATTATATATGTAATAAACGATGGTAATGGTTGCATTACCCGGCCCGCCCTTGGTAAGTACAAATGCCTGATCAAATACCTGGAAGGTACCGATAATCAGCATAGTTGATACAAGGAAGGTAGTCTTTGTTATGGAAGGCATTGTAATTTTCGTGAACATCTGCCACTTACTGGCCCCTTCTATCTTAGCCGCCTCATAATAAATGGGGGGAATCCCTTTCAGCCCGGCCAGGAAAATCATCATATTCCCTCCGAAGCCTGCCCATAAACTCATGAGGACAATAGAAAACATCGCCAGCTTGGAATCATACAGCCACGCCTTTCCGCTGATTCCGAATAATTCCAGAATCCCATTCAGCAGACCCAGCTGAGGATTCAGAATCCAGAACCACAACGTTGCCGTAGCAACTGTTGATGAAAGCACCGGCAGATAAAACAACGTCCTAAACAGCCCCACCATTTTCTGATCCGCATTCAGAAACATGGCCGCTCCCAAAGATAGCAGTAATCCCGCAGGAACATACATCACGGTATACACACACGTATTTTTAAGCGCAATCCAAAAAAATTCATCCCGCAGCAGCTTCTGAAAATTAGCAAACCCCACAAGCCTTGGCGGATTAATCACATCATACTTGGTAAAACTCAATCCAATCGCCATAATCATTGGCAGAAGCGTAAACAAAAGAAATAATATTACCGGAGGCGCTACAAACAGCCTCCCCATCCGATCCTGCTTCCCAATAACCTTTTCTTCCACTACCCTTTTTTCTTTCTTTTTCATGCCCTCACTCCTTCTTGGTGATAATCCGCACATTCCGCTCATCCATATCATTTATGTTATTTATAACATTTATTTTATATCATTATCAGCAACGCTTTCCCTATTTTACATTATTTTTTGCCAATCCCGCTAATTATTGTCATTTTCTTCGTTCACCTTTAAATAATATATATCCGTTTCGTTAATATGTACATATAATATCACCACACATCATATCATGCAAGCATTTTTATTATATTTATATTAAATATATCATTTATAACAAGCAATAAAAAACACCAGGATCATTTTATATCCCGGTGTTCACACCACCTTCCACCAATATCCGCTTATCCATTTTATATATCCTGCTGTCACAGCAAAGCTTCCACCATATAACCTATGTAATAAAAAATGAAATACACAGAATAATATGATACAATGGAACTACATAACAATCCCCTTCCCATAAATGGAGAAACGAAAATGGAAATTATTCAACTCAAATACAACACCTTGCTTTGGAAACAAGCCATAGACTTTGCCGAAAATTCCTCCTGGACACCAGGCAGACACATAGCAGGAATGCTGAGAGAAAACAGATTTACAGACTGGGAAGCCTTCTTTGTATCAATAGAAAATGATAACATTATCGCCCACTGCTCCTTCCTAAAAGAAGATTACTACCCCGAAAACAGATACTCCCCATGGATCAGCAGCATATTCGTAACCGAAAACGCCCGGGGAAAAAGAGTAAGCCATAAAATGATCCAAACCGTTATCACCTATGCCCAATCAAAAAACTTTTCAAAAGTCTATATCCCATCAGACATGAAAGGCTTTTACGAAAAATGCGGATTCACACCCATAGACACACTAAAAAACTACGCCGGAGACTACGATACCATCTTCCTGCGCGAAATATAAGCCCTGCCCCACCATACTAATCTCACACTCTACCTTTTTATTCTTTTCAATCCAATATACATAAAATTTGCCACCACACCCCAGGATAAAAGGAACCGTCACAGGGCCGCGCTCTCCGGCGTCACAGCAGTCCGGGGCGGGATTTTCTATCCTCCGCGGGCCGGCTGTGTATGTGGTTTCAGCTCCATCTGAAAAAACGGTGATGTTTCTTAATGCTCCGTTCTGCCGGAAGACTGCCGCCCCTAGCGGCTTGTCTGACGAACCAGACGACGACAGTCGCTGGTGAGGAGTTCTGCCGCGTTGGCAGACTTCCGGCAGAACGGAACATTTAGAAACACCCCGTTTTTGAGGCTGGAGCTGAAACCACATACACAGCCGGCCCGCGGAGGACAGAAAATCCCGCCCCGGACTGCTGTGAAGCCGGAGAGAACACGGCCCTGTGACGGTTCCTTTTATCCGTCCTCCCCCGCAACCTACAATTCTACATTACGACTCTTCTCCAACCTCTGCAGCTGCTTCTCTCCCTCCACAGCGATCTCCTTAAATTCCTCGATCGTCCGTGCAATCTGAGGCAGCGCCTTGGACTTATACGCACTGATATCATCCAGTGCAGATATGGTATCCGCAAATGCCTGCTTCAGGGTATCCGGAGAAATGCTTGCTTCCACCGCCTCCCGCTGAATAGCAACGCCCTGCTCCTTCAGCATCTTGGATGTGGACAGAATCATATTGTTTGTCGTTTCATTCAGCATCTGTACCTTTTCAAGCACGATTTTCTGATTATACAGCGCTCCCGCAACGGTCACCGCAACCCGAAGCGAGGAGATAGTCACCGTTTCCGCACGATCTACGGCACGGATAAGCTCCAGGTTGTTCTTGCGGATAACTTCCATGGCTATGATTCCCTGCTGATTCACCACCAGCAGCTGCTGAAAATCCATCAGCCTCTGACGCAGCGGAAACAGGATTTCTTCTTCAATGAACTTGATTTTTTCTTCCTCTTCCCCCGCCGCCTTCGCATTCTCCACCGCATTGGACAGATACGTATCCAGCTGAGTCCCCATTTCTATTCTCTGGGCCAGCTGCTTTGTAAGATCCCGCATGTCTGCCTGTTCGATTTCAAGCGTTGTATTATCATTCTTTAACATATTCTTGCCCTTATCCAGGGTTTTCACAATGGATGCAATCTCGGCATCGGCCGTTTTATATCGCTCAAAATAACGGCGGATCGGGTTAAATATCCTGCCCAGCGGTCCCGTTTTCGTGAAATCCAAGGCAGAAGGATCCAGATCCCGCATTTTAATCGAAAGGTCTGCCAGCCCCCGTGATATCTCACCCGTTTCTCCGCCCGCTTTGCTGAAATCCCCCATCCTTTTTTGAAGGATGCTGTTTTTAGCGGAAGATTTTTTAATTATATCCGCCCCGAAGGTCTCGATTACCTGCACAAATTCTCTTCTTTCCGAAAGAGAATCCAGATCGACCCCCATAATCATCTCCGCTTTTTCCTTCATGGTATTATCAATGAGCACTTTATCCTCATTTGTAGGCACCAGTTCTTTTTCCACTTCTTTCTTTATTTCTTCGGCCCTGGGTAAATCCAATGAAAAGTCTCCCATATTCCTATCCCCCTCGTATTTACATATTCGCATTAAACAGATTCTTAAGCTGGTACACCACATCGTCGGTGGAAGCATCGATGCTTGCCGCCTCATTTACAGCACTGATACTCTGCAATGCCGCGAGATCCGCATTATATCCTATGGTATAAACCGGTATTTTCAGACCGCTCAACACATTCCTGATGTCATTCAGGCTGTAGCCGGAATTGGTCTCCCCGTCACTCAGGACAAAAATCATCGGCTTGGCACCGGGGTTTTCTTCCAACGCCTTGTTAATCATATCCATAGCCACACAGATGCCGTCAAAGGTAGCCGTACCGCCGGTAGCATAAAGATTTTCCACCGCTCCTTTAAATAAAGACTGTTGGTTCAGGTCGAACTGTCCTATCGGTAATTCAATAGTCACATCATCCGAATAGCTTACAAGACCGATGTAGTTGTCGGCATTGATATATTTCATGCTGTTGATCAGAGACTCCTGCAGTGCATTCAGGGGAGCGCCTGCCATACTTCCCGAGGTATCTGTCACAAAAACGCCGATAACAGGTTTTCCGTTATCTTTATTCACTTTATAAAGCTTCTGGGCATCCACCAGCACATCGCCGGAAACCGTGTCATATTCACACACGTAATCCTCCATGCCGTTAAAGCCATACTCGTCTGCCCGCTCCGCCGCTTCCTGTGAGGAACAGAATTCTGCAAACATCTGAAGGATTTCTGTTTTCTCAGGGCTTGTTTCTCCCACGCTCACCAGGGGATTGTCATGCCTGTAGCCAAATGGCGTAAATTTATAGTTTCTGGAAAGCGCCGAATCATTCTTATAGGACTGGTATTCCAGAATAAATCCATCCAGTGTGCCTCTCTCCGCCGCTTCCCTCATCTGCATGGTAGTCAGCGCCACGAACGGCACATTCTCCTGGAACTTCCGGAATCCGTCCACTGCCGTATCGGAAAGCGGATTATCCTTATCATACCGTTCAAGAGTGCATACAAGGAAATTCAGCCCTGCGCTGCTGGCAAAGGGATTGGTGTATCCCATTGTGAATTCGCCGGCTTCCGTCGCCTCTGTTATCGCCTTTAAATCCACGCTTCCGTATTTTTCCGTTATTTTCTTATAGGTAGCATCAGAAAGCAGGATCCCCGCAACATTTCCCACCATTCTCTCTGCTATCACATCTGTTTCCACCCCTTTGGCATTAAGCATATCCACCCAAAGCATGCTGGAAGGTGAAAAACCGTCGGGCACCGCTTTCCCCGTGGCGATATAATCAAGCGCCTGTCCGCTGTTGACCTTTCTGACCTGAACGGAAACCTCCTGGTCATTTACGGTAAATCCCTGTCTGTTAAAATCTTCCGCCATCTCACAAAGCCATGCATCCGTTCCCGTGCCGGCTTTTTCCGGAGAAGAATAAATCTCTGCATAAAGGGAAGTAGACGCTGCCGTACCAATTTCACAAGTATCAATATCAGGAAGCTCCGCCGCCTCATCCTCCACATCGTCATATTCCACCGGCGATTTTACAGGAGTTGCCGTATCAGGGCTTATTTTATTCACCATTTTTTCCAGGCTGCTTTTGGCGCTTTCCTCTGATATCACCTTATCGGATTTCCCAAGATTCCTTGTAAGATAAATACCTCCAAACACTACTGCACATACCACCACCACGACTGCCGCCAGTATGCCGATTTTATTCTTTCCCATAACTCCTCCCATTCCGTGTTTCCACTATTGATAGTATTTTGCATCCTTTGTCAGTTTCTCGATTTCTTCCAGTATTTCGTTGTTCCTATCCTCATTCGCATTGATTTCATAAGAAGAAAGTCCGACAGCCAGCGCATCCAGCTTCAGAAGAATCTTTTCATTCAGAGCAAGCGCGGCCTTTGTGGATTCATAATTATCCCGATACAGCTTCAGCTGCTCTTCCTGGATATCGTCAGGAATATCGTCTTCTTTATAAGTTTTAAGACGTTCATATTCTTCTTCATCAAAAATACTCATTCTGCCGGACATGGCAACCACATTTTTTATTGCCGATTCCTCGGCATTTGCAACAATGCTTTGAAACTTATCCCAGCTCATGGATCCTTCTGTGAATTTACGTCCGATGATCTCATTAATTCTGTTCCTGCATTTCTGTACCCGGTCCAGCTGTCCGGACGCGGTTTTGGCAATACTGCCAAACATCCTGCTGTCCATATGGCTTTTCAGGATTTTCCTTGCCTCGTCCAAATTATAAACCTCATCAGGTGCAATATGTATGGGTTTGGGATCCCGCAGCATACGGATATTCACATGGACGAAAATACAGAGAAGCCCCAGCCCTGCCAAAACAGACATCCCGGCCCTGAAAATACTTTCATCCGTTACCCGCAGCGCGATAAGCCCCGGTGAGTACAGAACAACAACGATTATAGCTAACGCTATATCTATGGCAATTAATTTCATATATTTTTTGTTCAATATCTGTCACCTCTTCTTCCGGCGAAAGTGTCGGCCCGAATCATACTGTTTCCAAATAAACAAAATTATTATACCATACCCCGTCCTGTGGCTGCAATCAAACATTTCTCCCCAAAAAATACGGGCTTTGCCGGAACACCCGGCAAAGCCCGTATTTTATGGTTTCACAGAAATGATTTGGGAAAGCCTGGTATCGGCACTGCTGCTGCCGAGGATGATTTCGAAATCCCCGGGTTCCACCACCCATTCCCGATTAAGATCCAGAAGCTTGAAGGAATCGAAATCCAGAAGGAATTCCACTTCTTTTTCTTCCCCCGGTTCCAGATCCACTCGGCAGAAGCCCTTCAGCAGCCTGTCCGGCCTGACCACACTGCTCTGGAGATCATTTACATAAAGCTGCACTACCTCTGTACCAAACCGTTCCCCGGTATTTGATACCTTTGCGCTTACCCGGAAGCCGTAAGGATCCATTGTTTTCTCCGCCGCCATTTCCCGGTAAGAAAACTCCGTATAGCTCTGGCCAAAACCAAAGGGAAACAATGCGTTTGTGTTTCCTTCCAGGTATTCCGTGCTGCCGCCGGGCATGCGGGAGTAATAACAGGGGATATGCCCCACACTTTTCGGGAAGGAAACAGGCAGCCTTCCGGAGGGATTTATGGTTCCCAAAAGGGCTTCTGCAATCGCCTGTGCCCCCAGTTCTCCGCCAAACCACGCCACCAGTATGGCATCCATGCTTTCCAATTCATCCCGCAGATCCACCGGCTTGCCGTTTTCCAATACCAGGACCGCCGGTTTTCCCAGAGCGCCCACTCGTTCCACCAGCTCCTTCTGCTTTCCGTAAAGCTTCAGATCACACCGGTCCATACCTTCTCCGCTGGTCACCTTGTCGTCCCCGCACACCAGGATTGTCAGATCACATTCCTTTGCCAGTTCCACCGCCTTATCCAGGGAGGAATCATGAAAATCCATGCTAAGGGTCAGATCATTGCCATTGACATCACAGACATATTCGATTTCCACCTCATGGACCGCTCCGTTCACAAACAGGAAATCACAGCCGGGCAGCTTCTGCTTATGTTCGCCGAAGCTTTCAATGACAATTTTTTCATCCACGGTTACTCTTACACTGTCTCCGGTGGTGAATACAAGGCGGCCTTTTATTTCATCCGCTTCGGTAAACACATGAGTATTCACCCGCAGGGTACATTTCATTTTTACGGAATAGCCCGTAAATTCCAGATCCCGGTGGGGCTTCGCCAGAATCCAGTTGAAATTAATGCATTCCATTCTGCCGGATCCCACCGGTTTGCCCCCGAAATGGTCGTTGTTATAATAGGTAAGCTCCACCCCGTCCTCATACCAGGCTTCCGGCACCAGGCTGATATCCCGATCCGATATTCCGCAGCCGTCGCACTGCCGGATTACCACATCCTCCCCTGCCGCTTTTTTCAGTTCTTCATATAAGGAGGGCACCTGATAGCCATAAGGCACGGAAGAATAGCTTCCGATCCGCTGATGTCCTGAGCTGGGTCCCAGCAGCGCAATGGATTTTACCGGTCCGAGGGGAAGCAGTCCGCCTTTGTTTTGCAGCAGCACCATGGATTCCCTGGCCGCCCGGAGGCTGAGCATTCTGTGTGCTTCACAGCGGACCACATCCTTATAGTGTGTCTCTTGGGTATAGGGGTTTTCAAACAGCCCCAGCTCAAATTTTACTCGCAGAATACGGGAAACCGCTTCATCAATAACCGCTTCCTCCAGCATCCCTTCCTTCACAAGGTCAGCCAGACTCCCTTCCCAGAAGGGATTGGAAAAATCGAAGCCCTGGACATCCAGTCCGCCGTCCACCGCCATACGGATGCTTTCCCTGGAATCCGTTGTCATATGATGGGAGGTTTTCAGCCGGTTCACCGCCCCAAAATCCGCGCGGACGTAACCCTTAAGGCCATAGCGCTCCTTCAGGATCTCCCGCAGATAATGCCGGGAGCAAATCACAGCTTCCCCGTCAATGCAGTTATAGGAGGCCATGGCATTATAAGCACCCGCTTTTTTTACCCCGGCTTCAAATACCGGAAGGTAATCCGTTTCTATTTCCCGTTGTCCCACTCTGGCAGGGGAACAGTTTGTGCCTCCTTCCGGAATTCCATGCACGCAGTAGTGCTTGGGCTCCGCCGCCACCTTATCCGGGCGGCTGATATCTCCTCCCTGTTCTCCGGTGATGATGGCATAAGCCATACAGGAGGAAAGCCAGGTATCCTCCCCGAAGGTTTCTTCCACTCTTCCCCAGCGGGGTTCTCTCGCCAAATCCAGATTGGGTGCAAGTATTTCATGAATCCCCAGGCTTCTTGTCTCCGCCGCAATAGCAGCTCCCACCTCTTGTGTCAGACCGGGATCAAAAGACGCCCCCAGATTTATAGGCATGGGGAACACTGTGGCCCCCGGACAAGAAAGTCCGTGAAGGGCTTCTCCTGTAAAAATACAGGGAATTCCCAGACGGGTTTCCTCCACCATATATTTTTGAAGCTTGTTCAGCACGGCGGGAACGGAATAGACGTCATGCACGAATCCCATCCCTCTTTCTCCGCAGCTTTCCCGTACCTTATCCCATTGAAAATCGGATCTCTCATCCACCGCACAGAAATGGGCCTTATGGACCTTTTGGGCCAGTTCCACTCCCCGTATCATATCCATCTGGGCGGCCTTTTCCTCCAGCGTCATGCGAGACAGCAGATCCTTTACCCTCTCCTGCACAGGAAGAGAGGGGTTTTTATAGTTATCCATAGCTACTCCTTCATACCGATTGTTATAATTGCATAGGGCCTTACCATCAGACGGTATTCCCCCTCCTTCCCATGAAGGGCGGCCCCTTCCCGCTCCAGCACGTCACTGCCGTAGCAAGTGCCGCAGCCTTCCGGGAGCTTCAGATACAATTCCCGCTCTTCCCCGGTTCCGTTAAAGAAACGGACCATGATATCCGCGGCCCCATCCTTCTTTTTCAGTCCGGTCAGATAGATTCCTCTTCCTTCCCACTCAAATAAACTATTGGAGGAAGGAAGCAGCCCCTCTCCATTTTCCTTATTCCAGGGAAACGCCGCCGTTATCCAGGGCGCCTGAAACATACTAGCTTCCTCATATGCACCGGAATCAGGGAAACAGCCGTCAAAAAAGATCAATTCATATTCCACGATCTGTTTGCCCAGACACTGGGCCTGCGGGGTGGGAAATACTCCCCAGTCCCCCATTTCACCCACAGACCGCAGAAGTGTTACCGCAAGGGCATTCTCCTGATCAGGAAGAACCTCATATTCATATAAGCCTTTATTCGCCACGGCAATTCCGCCCTGTTCGTCACAGACGGCACAAACATACTGCTGGTGCTCACAGCCGCTGGGGTTTTTCCAGCCGGCTTTGTGCCTGTTGGGCCGTTTAACCACTTCAAACACCGAATCGGCATAATGGGATGTGCTGCTAAGTCCGGAAGGAACGATAACCCGCAGCCGGTGATCCCTGGCTGTGTTTTCAAACTCCGTGCGGATTTCCACTTTTCTTCCCTGTCTGGTGAGCGTGATGAAAGAACAGATTTCCATCTCCCTTTCTTCCCGGCTTCTTCCGGCTTTTCTGTCCCTGAAGTCCACCATCTGTTTCTGCTCCTGCTCCAGCCTTTCATCCGCGGATACCGGAATGCGCAGCTTATGGCGGATTTCATATACCGCCCGGAAGGGTTCGTCCTCTGCCGGCCGGATTTGTGCCTCCCCGCCCTTTGAAAGCACGGCCCTGTTTCCGTCCGGGCAAAAATAAATATATTCATTCCCCGCATCCAGAGTATCCTCAAAATAGCAAAGATCCCGGTATTTCTTTCCGTTACGCTTATCCGTAACCTCCAGCGTACCGTCCTTTTGGATCACCACCCGGATATGCGCATTTTCCATTCTGTTCTTCCCTGTGATCAGGCTCCCTGCATCCGCGGCCGGTTTCCCGTCTTTTTCGGGAAGCAGGGCATATACCGCATAGCCTTCGCCGGGGATTGCTTCCGCTTCAAAGGTGACCTTCAGCCTTCTGGCCATGAAGGGCCGCCGGAAGCTGTCTTTTGGCAGCTCATAATCGAATACGGCTCCCCTGTCTTCGACCGAACAGGGAATGGATTCCCCTTTCCCATTCATCAGACAAAATACAGGAAGCGTGAGGCTGTCCATATGCGCATAAGCCTCCGGAAGGCTGGCTTCATAATCTCTGCCAACGTCCACCTGCGCTGTGACAATACCGGTTCTTTTCCATCCTGTGGTGTTAAAAACTGCAAACGGATAACAGGCGCTGCCTGGACGGGTAAACGCGGAAGCATCCAGATTCCCCGCTATATGCGCCGCGGCTTCCTGAATCAGCTCCTCCGCCGCCTGTCTGCTGCGCGCAAACCGGATTCCCATCTCTTCATTAACTTCATCCACGCTGCATCCGCAGATGCTGTCATGGGGATGATTCTGCATCAGGATTTTCCAGGCGTATTGCAGCTTCTGTTCCGGATAGCGATAGCCTTCCTTACAAAGGGAGGCCGCCATGGTGCATAACGGCTCCGCCGTCTTTTCCAGAAGTGTCTCCGCCTCCCTGTTGTCCTGCTTGAGATAGATTCTGGCTGAACAGGTATTGACCAGGGTGGTATAGCCGTCCGTATCCTGGCTTGTCAGCTCCCCCTTCACCGTGGTGAGCTTATTCTCCGCTGCCTCCTTGATCCGGGCAATATAGTCCGGAAAATTGGAATGGACAAAGGTGATGTCGGGATAGAGCCTCTTTGCCGTCTCCATAGCCTGGGGAAGGGTTTTCTGCACCGGCTGATGGTCACAGCCGTTCATGAAAAGGAGTTCATTTGTCGATGCGTATTGCAGAGCGCTTTTCAGTTTTTCATCCCAGAATTTCCGGGCGCTTTCCTCTTCCACGGGAATTTCCATGCCATTGTTATACCAGTTGGCAAACAGGATGCCCAGAAGACGGCTCCCGTCCGGCGCTTCCCAATACATCTCCGAATACGCGGATTCATATTCACCGGTTCCGGTCTCATTATTAAAGCCGACAGGCTTTACGCCCCGGCCGAAAACCACGGCCTCCATGCCGGCCTGTTTTAATAGCTGCGGCATCTGTCCTGCATTTCCAAAGGCATCGGGAAAATACCCGATCCCGCAGTTTTTTCCATATTCCTCCGCCTCCCGGCAGCCCGTGAGCAGGTTGCGGACATTGGCTTCCCCGCTGGTGAGGAATTCATCCTGCAGCACGTACCAGGGACCGGTCACCAGCCGGCCTTCTTTAACAAGCTTCTTAATTTCTTCTTTTTTTCCGGGACAGATTTCCAGATAATCATCCAGAACAATTGTCTGCCCGTCCAGATGGAAGCTGCGATACTCCGGATTCTGCGACAGCATTTCCAGGTTATCGTCTATCAGATCCACCAGCTTCAGTTTATGCTTTTCCAGGGGCATATACCACTCCCTGTCCCAGTGGGAATGGGAAATAATATGTACGGTTACTTTACTCATCAGGGTTCCTCCGGTCTTCCCAGGACGTTTGTTCTGTATTCCGACGGTGTACAGCCGGTATATTGCTTGAAAACTTTGTAAAAATGCTGCGGGGTCCGGTAGCCCACCATCTCACAGATTTCCCCTACCCGAACGGTGGGATCCGCAAGATGGGCGATGGCTTTGTCCACCCGGACTCTGGACACATAGTCCAGGAAATTGCATTTAGTATGCTGTTTGAAGAAACGGCTGAGATAAGAAGAATTCATGGCTACATATTGCGCCACACTGTCCAGGCTGATATCTTTGTCATAATTTTCATCAATGTATTTCTTAATCCGTCCAATCATGCTTTCATACTGGTAATCAAGAACAGGGCCGTCTGACGGCCCCGCCTTTTTTAATTCTTCCTTCCCGTCCAGCTGTTTTTTCATGCGCTTGAACAGCATATCGATATCCTCATAGAGGGTGGGTTTGAGCAGGTAGTCGAAAACATTGCAGCGGAGCGCCCGCTGGGCGTATTCAAATTCCTTGTAGCCCGACAGGACCACCAGAAGGATATCCTGGTTGCATTCCCTTATTTTTTCGCAGAAATCAATGCCGGACATGGCACCCATCTTAATATCGGTAATCACCGCTTTTATTTCCGGATGACCGGAAAGAAAGGACAGCGCTGCTTCCGCCGTGGCAAACATGCCTGCCAGTTCAAAGCCATACTCCTTAAAATCCACCACTTCCGCAAAAAATTCCCTCATCAGGTTCTCATCGTCAACAAAAAGAAATGAATACATAGTTCACTCTAACCCCCATAATTCGTTTACTTTTGTGCGTATTTCTCCGCATCAGCCAGACATTTCTCATATTCTGCGCGATACAGCTCTACAAAGCGGTCAATACCTACCTCTTTTGCATCCGCGATCATCTGTTCCTTCAGCTGTTCATATTCCGCATCATCCCCGGCAAATACCATTTTCCAGGATCCTGTTTTAATAATATCCCCCAATCGTCCGGAAAGCTGTTCCATTTCATCCGTATAGGTGGGATAACTGCTCACCGGCTCGATCTGGATACGGCTTTCATCCGCCATGAGGTAACTTATCATATCCTCCGCTCCATAATCGGCCTGCCATTCCTTTACCAGTGCCGTATCCTCGGGAGCATAGGAAGGTTTCTCCCAATAGGTGGAAGAAACTGCCGAACCGCAGCCGGGATCCACACTGGAAAGCCAGAATGCCTGGGGAATCTGGCAGCTGCCCTGTAAAAAGGTTTTTCCGCCGGAAAATTCGGCTTCGGGATTATTATTCACTTCATAGTATTTTTCCGTCAGTACCGGTTTATTGGCTTCATCCATTTCCCACATAACATCCTGGGGGCCGTTCAGGGAAGTCCTTGCTCCCTCGTAGGAATAATACCAGTTGATAAACTCCATGGCCTTTTCCGGGTTTTTGGCGGACTTGCTCACGGACATAACCCAGGAGGAGCCCATAGGCTGCAGGGCATTTACAAGACGCTTATAACCGGTAGGCTGCACAGGCATGAAACCCACACCGTTATTCTGCCTTTCCATGGTTCCAAAATCATTGGTTCCCCAGGAATCCAGCATAAACAGAACCCTGCCGCTGGTCACCTTCTGCACCACATCCTCAAAGCGCTGTGTGGCGGAGTCCGGATCCAGAATCCCCATCTGGTTGGCCTCATAGGCAAAACGTACAAACTGCAGATAGCCGCTGTCCTCACTCAGTATAGAGGTGAGAACCGGTTCTCCGGTATCATAATGGATTTCCGCAAGACTTCCCTCATCCGGCATAGTGATTCCCATCATTTTGGTGGCGAACATACCCATGGTCATATAAGAACGATCCCAGTCCTTGAAAAGAGAAATGGCATACACATTCTGCCCGTCCTCATTTTGAGGGGAAAGATCCTGCATTTGCTTGAGAACAGTCAGGAAATCATCCAGGTTCTTAATTTCCGGCGCCCCGATTTCCTTATAGAGATCATAACGGATAAACGGTCCGAAGGTGCCTTTGGTCTCCAAATCGGTCTTGATCTTCATTCCCACGCCGTAGGACTTTCCGTCGCTGTCTTTGATAATATCCGCGCAGTACTGCAGAGCGGTTCCTGCGTTGGCATACAGATCCGGAAGCTGTTCCTTATAGTCATCATACGCCAGCAGCATATCGCCGTCCACCGCATTCTGCATCTGTTTGTAATCTTTAAATACCACGATATCCGGTAGTTCGCCGCTGGCCATCAACGCCTGCAGCTTCTGCTCCGCCTGATCCCCGCAGGGAATCATATTAATGGACACACCTACCGCCTTTGCCACTTCCTCTGCCCACCAGCCTTCTGCCAGGCCGGAAGTGTTTGTGGGCATGCTGAGTACGTCCAGTTCCACGGTTTCACCCGCAGCACCTGCAGCAGCACTTTCTGCCGAACCGGTATCCGTGCTCTGTGCCGGGGCGCTCTGCCCGCAGGCCGCAAGGCTCATTGCCATAAGCCCGGAAAGAAGCATCGCCGCAATCCTTTTGTTTCTCTTTTTCATGGAAAACCCTCCTAGAATAATTATATAATAGCATTGCGCCAGGTATTTTGCACTGCGGGATTATCCCTTGACAGCGCCAATCATAATACCGTTCACAAAGTATCTCTGGAAAAATGGATAAACGAGCAGAATCGGAATCACCGCCACCATGGATACCGTCATTTTTACCGACGTAGGCGTGAGCACTGCGGACAGGTTCACCTGCATACCGTCGGAAGCCGCCTGCCGCAGAGACTCCGCAAGCGCGTTGGATTCATTCAGATACTGGCACAGGGTATACTGCAGGGAATACAGCTTGGTATCCGTCATCAGAAACAAGGTATCCGTAAAGGAATTCCATTGCCCCACCGCGGAAAACACGGCCAGTGTGGCTATAATGGGTTTGCACAGCGGAATGATCAGATGGAAATACCGTTTGATATATCCCGCACCGTCCAGCTGGGCGGATTCCTCCAGGGAAGGCGGTATGCTTTCCACATAAGTTTTGAAAAGTACGAGGGAAAAGGGGGATATGATACCCGGAATAATATAAGCCAGGAAATTATTGGTCAGCCCCAGGTTTTTCATATTAATATACCAGGGAATGATTCCGGCGTTGAAATACATGGTGACGATGACGAACCGGTAGCACCAGCTTCTGTGCCAAAGCTCTTTCCTGCTGAAGGCATATCCCAGAAACGTAGTCCCGAACAAAGTCAGGAAGGTACCCAGAACAGTCCTTGCCACGGATATCATCAGGGAATTGATAAGCCCCCTTATTTCAAATATTTTTTTATAATTGGCAAAATGGATGCCCTTCGGCAAAAAGGTTATCAGCCCCTTGCTCACCAGCGTATTATCGCTGATGGTATTGATAAACAGATAATAAAAAGGGAAAATACATAAAAGGGTAAAAACCAGCATCAGCAGATAATTCCCGGTGCCGAACAATATCTCCCCCGGCCGCGCATATTTTTTTCTTTTCATCTTCGTTTCCCTCCCCGTTAAAATACGGATTCTCCCCTTACAAGCCTGGACGTGGTATTGGCAAAGAAAAGGAGTACAATGCTCACAACAGACTTCAGCATGCTCACCGCGGTGGAAAAGGAATAATTATATCCCACCATACCTTGGTTATACACATATAGATCCAGCACCTCAATGGATTCCTTGTTCATAGCATTCTGGAAAATATAATACTGTTCCATGCCGTTATTAAGCAGGTTGGCAATGGAAAGAATCAATAGGACAAAGAAGGTGGGAAGCAGCCCCGGCACAGTAATGTGTTTAATCAGCTGAAACCTGCCCGCCCCGTCGATTTTGGCGGCTTCATAAAGTTCATCATCAATGCTGGTCAGCGCGGCTATGTACATAATGGCATTCCAGCCCAGTCCCTTCCACAGCCCCCAGGCCGTCATGGACAGCCACACGTGATCCGGGGATGCCAGGAAGTTCACGCCCTGTTCCAGTATTCCCAGGTTTACCAGTACCCGGTTAACAAAACCGTCGTTAACGGAAAACATGACATAAGCGATGGAATAAACCAGAACCCAGCTGATAAAATTGGGAATGGTCACGGAAGTCTGCACAAATTTCCGAAACGGCTTGTTCTTGATTTCCGACAGCAGAATGGCAAAAGCCATAGGCAGGATAGAGGTAAGGATTCCCAAAAAACTCATGCCAAACGTATTCTTCATAACCCGAAGGATATTTTTCACCGCATAGGAGTCGGCAAACATCATCCTGAAATTATCCAGACCTACAAACTCACAGGAAAGCAGCTCCCGGCCCGGTTTATAATTGAAAAATGCATATATCCAGCCGTATAACGGCATATAGGAAAACACAAAAACCAACACGAGCAGAGGCAGTATTAACAGGAACAGACGGAAGCCGCTTTGCTTTTCCATCTTTTTGATCGCATTCATAGCAAATCCCCCTTTTGACTTTGTACATATTTGATACATTTACTATATCCTTGTTTATTTTTTTATCCAATATAACATTCTTTACATTCAGCATGTCATTTTATACCACTTTACCCCGTAAACGGGAAACGGTGGTTTTTTTGCTTGTGGGATAGAGGAAATACGAATACAATGAAAGAGATTCCGGACAGTTACGGAGAATACGGATTCGGCAGACGGCCCCTGTCTGTCCTTACATAAGAACGGCTTCCGAAAACAGCGGCGGAGGAAACAGAGATGAAAAAAGACAGTGTATGGACAATCATAAAAAAATACGGGAAGAAAAGTGTCTTTTTCCGCTATGTGGTCAGTTCCATGACCACAATCCTGCTCATATTTATCCCGTTTTTCTTTGTCATTTTTACGTACTATAATTATGTGCTCACCCAGGAGCTTTCCAAACAGGCTACCATTAACGCCCTGCAGTCTAAAAATATATTTGAAAGCCTTACCGCAGATTTCCATACCGGCTATGAGCTTGCCATTAATTCCGCAGACGTGCGCGACTTTCTTCATTCCCCGGTACAAGATGACAGAATGGTACAAAATACAAGCGATTTTATCCGCACACTCCTGCACGATTCTTCTTTGCCGGAGGAAATATTCATCTACAGCTTCGAAAACGAAACTTGTGTATCCTCCCGGGAAACCAAGCATCTTGGCAACGATAACCTATATGAATGGTACCGTACCTACCGCAGTACTAAACTGCCCTTTATCATGTTTCCGAGAACGGATGAAAACGGCCGTTTCACAAAACTCTACATTTGTAATGAAATCTATGAGAACAACAGGCTGAAAGGCCTGTACTGCACAGAAATGAATTATCAGAAATTTGTATCCATTATTCAGGATTCCTTTATCAGCCGACCTGACCAGATTTTTGTAGTCAGCGATATCGGCCTCATCCTATACTGCGATAATCCGGATTTAATTAACACACAGATGTTTGAAAAAAAAGATACCTATACCGCTTTCCGTTCCGCCACAAATGTGGAAGGAAATTCCATCATCTATGATGACTATATCATAGCGGTTGCCAAAAGCACCCAGTCCAGGCTTCTGATCATGTCCTACATCCAGAAGGACAGCATCCAGGAAAATTATAAATTTATCAACGTGCTCCTCTTAAGCAGCGGCATTGTTATTTTTGTTACCTCCATACTCCTTGCCCTCTTTTTCTCCTACCGCCAGTACCGTTCCGTGGCGGACGTGATGAAAATCCTGGAGAAGCCCGATATCCTGAACAAAAACGATGGCCTGCTGAATGAGTTTTTCTATATTGCCAATTCAATCTCCGATATATCCGCGAAAAACAAATCCATTTCCAACGAACTGAGCGAAAAAATGTTTCTGCTGAAAAATGCCCAAATCGCAGCTCTGCAGGCCCAGATTAACCCCCATTTCCTCTTCAACACCCTGCAGCTCATCTCCCTGAGCATCATCCGGGAAATTAAAGGGGACAACATGGCCACCTACCTGATCCACCAGCTTTCTTCCCTTGTTCGGACTGCTTATGATACCGAAAACTATATTGTTTCCGCAGCGGATGAACTGGAAACCACCCGGATGTACCTCAATATCCAGGAGGCTCGCTATAAGTCCCAGCTTGCCATCACAGTGGATGCCTCTCCGGAGTGCCTGGACTGCCGCACCATCAAGCTCATCCTTCAGCCTCTTGTGGAAAATTCCATTGTCCATGGCTTCCGCGGCAAAGAAGCCCCCTGGGAAATCGCCATCCGCTGCCGCATAGAAGAGGATTATCTCGTATACGAGGTTTCAGACAACGGCTGCGGCATCAGCAAGTCCGATCTGGAAACCCTGAACGCCATCCTCTCCTCCGATAAAATAGACCGTAACGAAAAAGTAGGGATATCCAATGTCAACCAACGCCTCAAGCTTGTCTACGGTCGGAAATGCAGCATGACGGTAGCCTCGGATCCCCTGATGGAAGGCACCGTCATTACCATGAAACATATCATCAACAATCGCCTGTAATCCCTTTCGTCCCCCATGGGCCGCCCCACACCTCACAGCATAGAGCAGATACTGATTCCATACAGAAGCCCTATTCCCGGCAGCCCAAGCAGCCCCGATACCACGATACTGAAAGGCCCTATCCCCACATGCCAGGAGAACCCCTGGGAACCCAGAAACATGTTAATAAAATAGATAGACAGGGTTCCCAGCACCGCACGCATAATAAAATTAATCAGCAGATCCGTCCTGCTACGCATAGCTGCAATGAGTAATATCAGGGCGAAGCTGATACCTATCATCAAAATTCCGTTCATATTTTCCATTCGTCCTCCGGTCCCGACCCGTTTCGACAAGCGGCCTTCTTTTTCTGCACATGCCGAACAAACCGGTCTGTCCTTTCTACACAATATGTAAAAAAAGAAAAAATATAACATGCATATTTTTCCTTTCTCCTGTATATACTTATTTACAAAGTATCAATTTGGTAAAATCAGGCAAAGGAGGATGATTCATGAAATTCCATTTTAGCCAGGGCAGCGTGAACAAAGAGGACAAGCCCCTTACTTATCAGGAAAGCCTGTTGTTGGATATCCAAAAGACAAGATGTGAATTAGAAGATGCCTATACAGGCTTTGATTATGTTACTGATCCCGACCTGATTGACTGTTATATATACGAACAAAATGCAGTCATGAAAAGATACAACTATCTTCTGCAGAAGGCGGCCAGCTTAAGGGCCGCAGAGCAGGCGATTACCGGATAAAAAAGAACCGGCGACGTTCGCATCGTCCTCTCCGGCTCATCAGATAACCCCTTTCAAACAACACGGCTTTCCGTTATCGGAAAGCCGTGTTGTTCCTTCTTATCAATATACAAATACCACCGCGCTGGAAGCAGGCAGGTCAAAGGTTATCCGGTAGGGCTTATAATCACAGGATTCTGCAACTGCCCGGATAGATGCGGGAATTTCAGATCCGTTTCCCCCGAATTCTTTGTCATCGCTGTTCAATATCAGCTTATAGTTTTTCCGTTTGGGGACACCCACACAGTAATCTTTTCTTTCCACCGGGGTCATATTCAGTACAAAGAGAAGATTGTTTTTCCCATCGGCGGATTTACGGATAAAGCTGTATGTACTGCGCTCCGCATCATCCGCATTGACCCATTCAAACCCGCTCCAGTCATTATCAATTTCATGGAGGCAGGGGTATTTATGGCAAAGGTTAAGAAGCGTCTTCACATATTCCAGTATGCCGCTGTTAAGCTCATCCTGGAGCATATACCAGTCCAGCTCCCTTTCTTCGCTCCATTCTCTCTCTTGGGCAAATTCCTGGCCCATGAACAGAAGCTTTTTCCCTTCATGTCCGAACATATATGCATATCCGGCCCTCAGGTTCGCATATTTATCCGCACGCAGACCGGGCATTTTATTTACCATAGAGCATTTCAGATGAACTACTTCATCATGGGATAAAGGCAGGATATAATTTTCCGAATTGTTATAACTCATGGCAAAGGTCATGGCATAATGGTTGTTTTTGCGGAAATAGGGATCCAGCTTCATATATTCGCAGAAATCATGCATCCAGCCCATATTCCACTTGAAGCTGAAGTCCAGGCCCCCCTTATCTATAGGGCCTGTTACCAGGGGCCATGCGGTGGATTCCTCCGCAATGGTCATAACTCCGGGGAAGGTCCCCCGAATGACGGAATTAAAATGCTTGAAAAATTCTATTGCTTCCAGATTCTTATTGCCGCCGAATTTATTGGGCACCCATTCCCCGTCCTTTTTACCGTAATCCAGATACAGCATGGAAGCAACCGCATCCACACGCAGGCCGTCCACATGAAATTCCTTAATCCAGAAAAGGGCATTGGCAAGCAGGAAGTTTTTTACCTCATTTTTGCCATAGTTAAATATTTTAGTTCCCCAGTCCGGGTGTTCCCCCATCCTGGGATCCGGATATTCAAACAGCGCTTCGCCGTCAAATTCGGCCAGCCCGTGGGCATCCTTTGGGAAATGGGCCGGAACCCAGTCCAGGATCACCCCTATTTTGTTGCGGTGCAGGGTATTCACCAGATACGCGAAATCCTCCGCCGTTCCGTAACGGGAGGTTGGCGCATAATATCCGGTTACCTGATACCCCCAGGATCCGTCAAAAGGATGCTCCGCTATTCCCATCAGTTCCACATGGGTGAATTTCACTTCCTTCAGATAGGCCGCCAGCCTGTCTGCAAATTCCCTATAGGTATAGAAGCCGTCCTCCGTTCCGTCAGGATGCTTCATCCAGGAGCCGATATGGCATTCATAGATAGCCATGGGCTCCTTATTCATATCTTTTCCGTCCCGTTCCTCCATCCAGGCGGAATCACTCCATTTCAAGCGGGAGATATCCGTGGTAATGGAGGCTGTCCCGGGTCTTTTTTCCGCATAATTGGCAAAAGGATCCGCCTTATAAAGCTTTCGTCCGTCAGGAGCGGTAATCAGGAACTTGTACATCTCCCCTGTCCCTACTCCCGGAATGAAAAGCTCATGGATTCCGCCCGGCCCCTTTTTTTTCATAGGGTACTGGGTTTCCTCCCATCCGTTAAAAGTTCCGAAAACATGGACCTGTTCGGCATGCGGCGCCCAAACTGCAAAAAACATTCCTTTCTTTCCATTTTCTACAGAAGGATGCGCCCCCAGTTTTTTGTAAATATCATAGTGCGTCCCCTGTGCAAACAGATACTCATCGGCTTCGGAGATAAAGACCGCCTCCGCCTTCTTGTGTTTTGCTACACCTGCCATTTTTACCTCTCTTCCGCCGCCAGAAGCGGCTTAGATTCTATCTATATGAAATCCCCCTCATGCAGTATAATCATATCGTCGTCGTCATAGCGCTTTGCCAGCAGAACATCCATAAAATGCTTGGGTGTTTTACGGTTGGCATGGTCGATGGCCTCATCCACAATATCCCTGACATCATTTACCGTAACGATATGGTCACTGGTCTGCATATCTTCAATGCGGGTATGAAGGGCAAGCCTGCCCAGTTCATCGATGGCGTATTCCTGCATTTTCGCGTACTGACAGCCATAGGCTACAAGCGTACCGTTATCCAACGCTTCGATGTCAAACCTGGCATTAAAGAAGGATTCCATTTCCGGGTTGGCGGAAATCAGCTTCTTGATATTTCTCTTTATATCTATGAGGATCACCAGAATGCCTGTCCGTTCCTGATTCAGTGCATCCAGGAGCCTGTACATGCTCTCGTCTGTAATTTCCCCGGCATCCTCTATCACAAGAGAGCCTCCTGCCAGCTTCTCAATCAACTCTCCGGGATCCTTCTTATTAAAAGCATCCCCTTCAATCTTGGCAAGCTTTCCGGAGAAATTATGATCCTTGGCCTTCACGTCCTTGACAATGTTTTTGGCAAGGCTAAGGGTGTCGGATCCCGGCTCTCCCGTGATGATCAGGTTTCCTGTGTATGCCGCGAGACTCAAACTATCCAGTGCACGCACCAGCTTCTTCATAGAGCCTCTGGTCGGGACAAAGGACGCAAACAGCTGTTTTTCCTCCCTGCTCATGGCACGGATTTCCTTCTCCAGACGCTCCTCTTCCAGGCGTTCCTTCATCTGCTCTGCGTTTTCCGAATCTTCCTGTTCCGGATCCTCTGCATCCTCCGTTTCCGCAGGTCCCTGTTCCGGATCATACGGAACAGCTTCCGGCTCGCGGATATGGGCGGGCTGCCTGTCCGCCGTCTCTTCCTCCGGCACCGGACGGGTTTCATAACCGGCCGGCTCCTCATATACGGGGGGCGCTTCTTCATATACGGGTACATTCTCCGGTTCCTGCCTTACCGGAACGGGCTGCCCGGCTGCCGGCACAGGTCCCTGCCCGGTAATTTCCTCCTGCACGGGTACTGCCCGGGGAACGGTTTCCTGTACCGCCGCCGGCCTTGCCTGTGCTTCTTCCGAAGCGGCGGCTATGGAGGCCGGCCGGGCGGCCGCACTCTCCGACACGGCTGCTGCAGATACTTCTTTCATTCCCGGTGCAGGGACCGCCGCCCCTGCCGCCATGGAACCCGCCGCTCCTGCAACGGCTGTCCCCATAGCTGCCGCCGCTGTCCCGGTGCCTTCTGCCCGTTTCATGGCACTTTCCACTTCCTCCGCAGCCCAAATCTTGGTATGCGCGGAAATAACACTATTATCCGATAGACGCCTGCGCTCCACAGGAATCCTTTCTTCCTTCTGTAACCGTTCCAAAACACCTTTTCTGGCCGTTTTGTCAAAATCCCGGAAAAGAGAATCTGTCTGTTCCAAGACGCGCTGCTGCAGCTGCCTGCGGCGCTTCTCTTCATTCTCCTGCTTCATCTTTTCCCATTCTTTCATGATGTCTTCAATATTCATCTGGCCGGTGATCTGTTTTTCCACCTGATACCCTTCCGGCACCACCAGACTGATCTGCCCGTCATATTCCTGGGCAAGGTAATTGGTAAGCCCCGGATCCGGCTCTGCATAGCCCTCCGCGCCCGGTGTTTCCATCACGGCTGCCGCCGTATCCTGCGCTGCTGTCTCCTCCGCATAACCGCCGGCGGCGTATCCCGGCTGCGACGGCACGGCAGCATACTCCGTCTGAGACGCTGCCGCATTATATCCTGCCTGAGACGGCGAAGCGGTATACACCGCCTGAGGCTCTGCCGCGGTGTAGTCCGGGGAAACAGGCGCGTCGTCATAAGAATATGTCTCTTCCCCATACTGGGCCGGATCATATTCCTGGGGAACCATCTCGCCGGTATCCTCCGCCGCTATATCATAAGGCTGATCCCCATAGGAATCTTCCTCCTGTGCGTTTCTCTGATCCCGGTATTCCTGCAGGGATACCGGCTCCCCGGCCGGCTGCTGTCCGTTCAGCATCAGCTCTTCCATACTTCTGGCAAGTTCCTTCTGCAGGTTTATGGTATTATACTGCCCCACATCCATGGGCTTGACATGTATCTCATCCTCTTCCCCTGGTTTTCCGCCGGCATTTTTAGCGTGTGAGGAATTCCTGTCCGCCTTGTCCTCCGTCTCCGGTACACGAAGGCCCTGCCGGCGCATCATATATGCTTCATACTTCTGCTGCTGTGCAGGGGATAACGGCTGGTGAAGCATCTTAAGCTCCATCGCTTTCATCACGTATTTGCCTTCCCCAAACCAGAGGATCAGTTCATCACATTCCTCCACGCATTTGGTGGCCAGTCCCACCCGATGGTACAAATAAGCCAGTTCATATGCCCATTTTTCCCGGTAGTCCCTTTTCTTCAGTTCCTCCAGTACCGCGATCCGCTCCTCCAGTCCCACATCCTGGGCCTCGTACAGCTTGTACTGAAGGACATATCTGCCGCTGTCATTGGGCGCTATCTGCGTAAAATCCTTAAAATATTCCACTGCCTGTACGACTTCTCCCATCTTTATGGAGAGATCACACAGGGAATAAACGATCATCCTTCCTGCGGGATGGCGCTCATTAGCCATTTCCAACAGAAGCTTCGCATCCTCAAATCTTCTGTTGACCTTATACAAATCACTGACCGTACAAAGCATCATCACGCTTTTTACCCTTGTCCAGTCAATTGTATCCGCTACCTTTGCCGCATCCACATATTTTTTCTGGGAAATCAGTGTCTTGATTTCCTCTGCCCGTATTTTGTACTCATATTTATCCAAGGTGCCACCTCTACCGTAATCCTGATTAGGCATAATTACCCACTTTTTTATCATATAAGTTTACCATAGGTGTATTGTCTTGTCAAAGCCAATTGCCCGTAAATATGAGCTTATTTTATCGCCATGCTCCCAAAAAGCATATATGTTTATACCATTTATTGCCAATATTTATCAGTCAAACAAAACCTTCCAATCTTTATCTGCGGCAGCTTCAAAACACATGGAAATCTGTTCTTTTGTGGTTTTTTCCTCCGCCAGTACCGGGAGATCCTCCAATGTAAACCAATCCCTCCGGATCGTTTCCGTATTTTTTTCAAATTCCCCTTCCACCGGTTCACATAAAATAAATATCTTGCAGATATTATATGCATAGGCCGGTTTATTATGCCTGTTACGATCCTGGACTGCCACAAGCCGTACCGGCGCCACCGTCATACCCGCTTCTTCTTTTGCCTCTTTTACCGTATTCTCTTTAATGGATTGATCCATATCCACCCAGCCGCCCGGCATGGACCATCTCCCGTCCATTTCCTGTACCAGCAGGATTTTCCCGTCCCGGATAATTGCCGCCCGGCTGTCCAGCTTGGGCGTCTGGTATCCTGCTTCCCTGCCAAACAGCCCGTCTACCTGCTCAAAGGTCATCGGCGTGTTGCAGCTGACGATCTCTGCCGCGATTTCCCGTATTCTCCCAAACCGCTCCTGATCAAAGGGATCCCGGGAATAGGTAAGCCCTGCCTGGGCTATAAACTGCAGCTCCATCGCCCATTTCAGCCATTGGTGTTCCTTAAGGGGATCCTTTTCCAAAAGGAAAGCGGAATATACCTCTTGGGGACACGCCAGATACCAGGACGCACGGATATGGGCCGGGGATGCACATCCCCAAAGGGCCAGCGCCCCTTCCACACCGGCATCCGCCGCACAGTCCATGTCATAGACCGTATCCCCGATAAATACCGTATCCTGCGCACAGGCATTTTCCCTGCGCAGATATTCCTTTACCGGTTCCCCGTAAGGCTTGTGTATTACCGTGTCATCCGCACAGATTACCGTATCAAAATAACTCTCCAGCCCAAACGGCAGAAAATCCCGTTTATACTCCTCCCGGTTCCTGGAGGTTACAATCCCCAAACGGGCTCCTTTTTCCTTAAGCTTTTCCAGCAGCTGCGGGATTCCCGGAAACACTTTTATATATTTCCGGTATCGGGGAGTCAAATCTCCCCAAAAATCCACGATTTCCGGGATTTCCTCCTCCGGAAAACCAAATTTTTGCAAAGCCGCTTCACTGGGGATTCCCAACGCGTACTTCAGCTCCTGCGTTTCCGGCTTTTTTCCCGTTTTCAGATATATGGTCTCCTGAAAAGACAGCAGCACCGCTTCCTCCGAATCCAACAGCGTGCCGTCCACATCAAACAAGATATGCTTTTTCATAATTTTCCATCCTTTCTTATTTTTATTTTTTTCTATTTTCTACTTTCTTTATTTATCGCACCGCTGCAGGGAACGGGCAATTACCATAAGCCCCTTTTCATAGTCCTTTTCATAATCATCGGATATCACCAGCAGAGGCATGGAATGCGCAGGAATCACTTTTTCACATTCCTGGTACAGCTCTTCCAGAACCCCGTCCAGAAACGGATTTCGGTAAAGAATAATCCGCTGGGGGTTCAGGACGGAGGCATATATCTGGATAATTTTCCGGTATGCCTCCAACATCCGGGAGGGGGCAAAATCCTTATCCCCGGGCCGGAGCTTTCCCGGCATATCGGGAAGAAAGCTAAGTTCTCCGGCAAAATCACTGGCCCCCTGCCATGCTTTGCCATGAATAACCACCCCGGCGCCCATCCCATTTTTCCCCAGATAGATACAGACACAGCAGCTCTCCTTCTGTCCGTCCGCGCTCCAGCGGCCCGCCGCCACCGCATTCATATCATTGATCACCTGCACCGGAAGGGCGAACCTTTCGGAAAAATAATCCTGCAAATCTATACCCACCAGCTGGCAGTCTCCTCCTGACAACAGGATTTTCCCTCCGGAAACCATACCTGCCGCACCGATCACAAGCCCTTTCAGATTGGGGTACAACTGCCGGATGCTCTCAATCTTTGCTTCCAGGACGGCCAGGACTTCCTGGTTCCCCTCCGAACTGCCCGATGTCAGGCTGTTTTCTTCCAAATCCTTCAGCGCCCAGTGTACGCTGTCATTCTCGACGGTGAGAAGAAGATACAGCGCATACATGGGGTTCAGCCGGAACAATGCTGCACACCTGCCGCCGCTGGACATTTCCGTCCCTGCTTCTTCCACTTCCCCGGATTCGCAGAGAAGATCCACCGTTTTGCTCACTGTGGGAAAGCTCAGTCCGGTTTTCCGGGCAAGACTGCTCTTACTCACAGGCCCCATCCCCTTCATACAGCTTCTCACGATCTCCTGGTTCATATCTCTGACTGTAATCGTACTTGCCATAAAGCGACCTCCGTTATAGTACTTTTTAAAAGTATTTTAATTATAGATCAAAAACAGACTTTGTGCAACTATTAGTAAAAAAAGCCTCCTGTATGTGGCAAGCGGCAGCCTTTTAGCAGGGCACACACCAGACATCCGACAGGAAGCTTTCCTTTTTTATTTATGGAGTCCCATTTCACGCAGAGTTTCCCTGACTTCTTTGGGGTTATCGCAGGTAATCAGCGTGGCGCCGCAGCGGCGGGCCAGCTCCAGCATCTCCCTGTTGTTAAACCGTGTCCCGGCCCAGGTGTCGATTCCTCTTTGTTTCAGGCGGTCAAAAGTTTCCCTTGTAAAATCTTCGCAGACACAGGCGCAGTACAGAATGTCATAAGGATCCCTGTTTTGGGATTCCCCCAGAAGGGATTTTGGATAATACCCATGCAGCCTGTAGCGCCCTTCATATTTGTCGTGGATATACTGCAGAAGCACGGCGCTGAAAGCATTCAGCACACATTTATCCCCTAATCCATATTCTTCAAGCAGCGCGATCACACGATCCGCCGTCTCATAAGCCCGCCCTTCATTTCCGTTAACAGGATACTCCTTTAATTCAAAATCATACAGCATGTCCGGATATTCTTTGGTGAGTTCCAGGAATTCTTCAAACAGAGGCACTTTCTCTCCTCTGAATTCCTCATGGAACCTGCAGCCCGCATCCAGGGAACGGATTTCCCTAAGGGTCATTTCCCGGATGGCTCCTGTTCCGTCTGTGGTCTGATCCACGGTGAGGTTATGCATAATAACCAGCTCCCCGTCCCCGGACATCTGAATATCCAGTTCAATCATGTCCAGGCCCGCTTCCATGGCATTTCGGAATGAAGCCATGGTGTTTTCCGGGGCTTCTGCAGGATTTCCCCGGTGTCCTGCCACCCAGATATTTGTTTCCGACTGCTTCCAGATCATAATGCTGTCCTCCTGTTTTATAAAAGCTGTTTTAAGTATTCCGGAATGGCCCGGTAGTCATCAATACATTGAAAGGGCACGTCGGACAAATATACGTCCTCATCATTGCCCCCAAGCCCATAATCATCCCCGAAATACAGGATTTCCTCATGTGTCAGCCCGTCCGTCCTGCAGTATAAATCCAGCGCATACAGCTTTGCGTAGGGGTGGGGCACAATATCAAAGGAAGAGGATCCTCCCACATAGACCTTGTATTCCGGAAACATATCCACCACCTGCGCATAGACCTCTCTTCTCTTGGTGCGGTCGGGATCATAGGAAAGCTTGTCCTGGATGGGGGCCGCCGTACCCAATATGGGAAAGGTAAGCATGCCGCTCTCATGAATCTCAATGGTATCTCCCTGATAGGAGGTGTACCCCAGCTTCCTGCGAAGGGCATCCGCCCTGCTCACCGCAAGTTCTTTGTCCACCTCCACCCGGTTATCCCTCTCCAGTATCAGCCGGTTATGGGGGGCTTCCTCTTTGACGGTAGCGTACTGCATCCCGTAATTTCCTATAATATTAATAGGAAACCGCTTCATTTGTTTAAATATCCGGACACAGGAACCCGCTCCTACCATGAGCAGCGTGTATTTTTCACCCAACCGGCAAAGAAGTCCGCTGTATTCCGGCGACAGGGGAGACTTGTGCTGTGTCAGGGTTCCGTCCAGATCAAAAGCAAGTACCTTGGTAGCATGTGGACTCATCTTCCTTCTCCTTTTCAAAATATATTCGAAATGAAACTTTTACCTTTTTATATTTTCGTTTCGAAACATAATGCTTTCTCTTTTTCTTTATATTCAAAACAATAAATGTAGTATAAAAGGTCTTGTTTTGTAAGTCAATCGAAATTTTTAACAGTTTTATAAGGTAATTTATATGAAATATTTACGAAAATAATATAATATTTGTAAATAATTGACATCAAAACACAATGATGCTAGAATCAAAACAAATATTTACGAAATTCGTAATTAAATTTTACATTTGATGTTTCGTTTTTGGGGGATTTACTAAATGACAACACAGGAGAAGAAAGAATTTATCATTAAGATGCTGGACACCCAATCTTCGGTTACCGTATCCCAGCTCAGTGAAGCCTTCAAAATATCCGAGGTTTCCGTCCGAAAGCTTTTGGCGGCCCTGGAGCAGGAAGGCGTAGTCAAACGGACCTGGGGAGGCGCCATAAGCGCCTATGGATCCCTGAATGAATTTTCCCATAAGGAAAAGGAGTGGAAGCATACGGAAGAAAAGCTTTCCATTGCTTATGCGGCCTACGACTGTATCAGCGACGGCGATGCGGTTTTTCTGGACTGCGGCACTACCACCACCCAGCTTGCCCGGGTGATACGCAGCGGTTCCAAACGCAAAATCCTGGTAGGTACCAATGCCATCAACATCGCCATGGAACTGTCCGAGGCGGAGGATATTTCCGTAATTGTCATCGGCGGTAATTTCCGGCACCGGATTTTGTCCTGTGTGGGGGCCTATGCGGAGGAGATGATGAAGACCCTGTTCTTTGACAAGGGCTTTATCAGCGGGAACCATCTTACCCTGGAGCATGGCTTTACCACTCCCGACCTGCAGGAGGCCAGGATGAAAAGGCTTATGATGGCATCCTGCAAGGAACATTATATTGCGCTGGACTACAGCAAATTCGGAGATGATTCCCTGGGGCTCATCGCTTCCGTATCCGACCTGGACGGCATAGTTACGGACTGGCGCACGCCTTCGGAGTTCATTGACCAGCTCCGGGACAGAGGCGTCAAGGTCGTACAGGGAAATGAGGTGTTAAGCACCAGGGAGGGGATGTTTGTATGAAAAATAAAAAGCTTGCCGCAAAAATAAGGCCCTATATCATGACCGCTCCAGCGCTGGCCGGAATCCTGCTTTTTACCATTTATCCGGTCATAAAGCTGATACAGCTCAGCCTTATGAATACCAACATGCTCAATCCTTCCCAAAGTAAGTTCATCGGCCTGGATAATTACAGGAAGGTTCTCAGCAGGCCGGATTTTCATAAATCTTTAAATAATACCGTGGTTTACACCATAGCCGTGGTTCTTATCATAACGGCAATCGCACTGCTGCTTGCCGTCTGGCTCAATGAAAAAAGCACAAAGCTTAACCGGCTTGTCCAGGCCGCCGTTTTCTGCCCGCATGTGGTATCCATCGTCTCCATTGCCCTGATTTGGCTATGGATGATGGAACCCAACTTCGGATTGTTTAATTTTCTGCTGAGGAAGCTGGGCCTGCCCACATCCTCCTGGCTTTCCGGCTCCTCCACCGCAATGCCCTCCGTCATTCTGGTATCGGTGTGGAAGGCTGTGGGTTACGACACTCTGATTTTCATGGCTGCCCTCCAGGGTGTTCCGGCCTCCCTTTATGAAGCCGCCAGACTGGATAACGCCAACAAAGTGGTTATGTTTTTCAAAATCACCCTGCCCATGATTTCACCCCAGCTGTTTTTTACGCTGATTATCCGTACCATAGGCTCCTTCAAGGTCTTTGATACCGTGCGTATCCTGACCCAGGGAGGCCCCAACAACGCCACTACCACGCTGGTTTACAGCATTTATACCGAAGCCCTTCTGAATCTGCGGATCGGCTACAGCGCTGCAATCGGGGTCATTCTTCTTCTTATCGTAAGCATACTGACCATTATTTACTTCTGGGGCTTTTCCAGGAAGGTACATTACCAATAGGTGACAGGGAGGAATCTTATGCGGCTCAAAAAAAGACTGGTTAAAATCGGCGGCGTAATTATGAAGTTGTTTCTTTTATTTATCTTCGGGTGGCCCTTTTTCTGGATGATATCCACCTCTTTGCAGACGATAGATGAAGTAAACCGCGTTACGCCCACCTTCTTTCCGGCGGTGCTCCAGTTCCATAACTATCTGGATGCCTGGCAATCCGGTCCGGGCGGAAGCATGTGGATCTATTTGAAAAACTCGCTTATTGTGGTTGGCAGCGTTATTCTTCTCCAGATGCTGGTGGTGGTTCCCGCCGCCTATGCCTTTGCCAAATACGAGTTCAAGGGAAAGAAAATTATGTTCGGCAGCATTCTGATCGCATTGATGATGCCCACACAGATTACGTTTTTACCCGTTTATCTGATGATGTCCAAATGGGGGCTGATCAACTCCCTGGTTCCTCAGATATTACCATTTATAACAAATGCATTCGCTATCTTCTTACTCAGACAATATTTTATGCAGGTAGAGAATGAATTGATAGAAGCGGCAAAACTGGACGGCGCATCGGAATGGAGGGTGATTTTACAAATAATGATGCCTATGTCCAAACCGGCAATCGCTTCCATTATCCTTTTCAGCTTCGTCGGGCAGTGGAATGAGTATTTCTGGCCTCTTGTCATGACCAATGCGGATATGTACCGGACGCTACCGGTTGCTATCGCACAGCTGAAGGAAATGGAGGGAATGGCCAACTGGCAGATCGTCATGGCAGGAAACGCCATTCTCGTTCTTCCCGTACTGCTGGTGTACCTGTTCGCTTCCAAACAAATTATGAAATCCTTTGCCTATTCAGGGATTAAGTAAACCAAACCATACGAAAGGGGATATTGTTATGAAAAAGAAAATGTTAAGTATTTTAATGGGGATTTCGGTTCTTGCGGCCACTCTGGCAGGCTGCGGCCAGGCCCCGGCATCCTCGGAAAGCTCTGCCCCGGCGCCTGCCGCAGCAGAATCGGAACCGGCGGCAGAAACACCGGCGGCGGAAAGCACCGCTGACGCACAGGCCGGCGGAGAAAAGAAGACCGTCCAGTTCTGGCACTGCATGTCGGGTACAAACGGGGATTTGATCAACCAGATGGTTACTGATTTCAACAGCTCCCAGGATGAAGTGGAAGTGGTTGCCACCTTCCAGGGAAGCTATGCGGAAGCCGCCGCTAAAGCGGAGCAGGCTATTTTTGCAGGAAACGCTCCTGACATTCTTCAGGTGGCCCAGGACAACGTGGGCAGGCTTGCCGTAAACGGCGCTTTCGCCGACCTGCTCCCTTATATGCAGAAGGACGGTGTGGATGATAATGATTTCGTGGACGCCTTTGTAAACGACGCTTATTATGATGGACAGCTTGTTGTTATTCCTTTCGGCCGTTCCGCACAGATTCTTCATATTAATAAAACAGTTCTGGATGAAATGGGCTGTGAAATTCCCACCACATGGGAAGAACTGAAGGAAGTAGCCAATAAGTGTACCGTTGTGGAAAATGGGGAAACCAAACGTTATGGACTTTCCGTTCCTTTTGACCAGTGGGAGTTCTTTGCACTGATTCAGCAGGCCGGCGGCAAATTCTTTAATGAAGATCAGACCGGGCTGGGATGCCTGGAGGACGGGACCGCAAAAGAAGCATTCAGCTTTATGAAGGATTTACAGGATTCCGGCGCACTTTACTACAACGATCCCGCAAACGATCAGGATAACCAGATGTTCACTTCCGGAATGGCAGCCATGACCATCAATTCCTCCGGCGCCATCACCTCCAGACGGGAAACCATCGGGGATTCCTTTGAATATGTGGTAGCTCCCCTTGTAAAAGGCAAAATCGAATCCATGCCTACCGGCGGAAACGGCTTCGGCATTTTGGCCGCCAGCAAGGAACAGGAAGCGGCCTGGAAATTTATGAAGTGGTTTATTGAAGATGAAAAGGGCGGCCTTGCATTTGTTATGGGCTCCGGTTACCTTCCCTTTACCAAAACCATGGCGCAGTCAGATGCTATCCAGCAGCTGTGGAAAGAAAGCGACAACTATAAAATCGCTTATGACGCCCTTCAGTACGGCGACGACAGCTACCGAATCGCTAACCTGACTCCTGTAATTGCGGAATTCAGGACCTGTATCCAGGCAATCATGCTGGATGATCAGGATATTGATGAATCACTGAAAACCTTCAGCGATTCCGTAGACATCATTCTCAATGAATAATACCCCCGGGAGAGGCATATGCAAGACTACATAATGGTGCAGCTCGTTTATCTCGGCCGGATTGCCGCCGCAGGACTCTGCGGCGTGGCAATCGGCTGGGAACGCCAGTACCGTACGAAAGCGGCCGGCGTAAGAACCCACTTTATTATTTCTGTTGCAGCTTCACTGATGATGATTATATCAAAATACGGTTTCTATGATGCCATTGGCCCGGATGGGACTTCGGTAGATGTATCCAGGGTCGCATCCGGCATCCTGGCGGGTGTGGGTCTCATGAGCGGCGGGCTTGTCATAACAGGAAAACAGGGCTACGCCAGCGGCATTACAACAGCAGCCGGTATCTGGGCCACCGTGGCAATCGGCATGTCCCTGGGAGCCGGCATGTATATGATCGGGCTGTTTTCCACCCTTTTCCTTCTGCTCGGGCATTTTCTCATGCACAAAAATATCCGGCTGGCCCGGCATTCCTGGAGAGGGCAGATTGATTTCCAGCTTACCAATACGAAAGATGACATGGAAGAAATCACATTCCGTCTTGCGGAAAACGGCATCGATATCCTCCGTATGAAATGTGAATACCGGGATAAGCACAGCGAACGGCTGCGCATCGTATTTGCGATATCCACCCGCCTGGATCGGGAGGAAGTGGCGGATATCATCGCCGGGATACCGCATCTGTGTTCCTATGAATTTTAGCTTTGTTTCCGAAAAGGAGAATAACACTATGAGTGAATTACCTGACACCATGAAAGCGCTGGTAGCCTACGGCAACGGGGACTACCGGCTGGAAACATCCTATCCCGTCCCTGAATGCGGGGAGGACGACATTCTTATTAAAACCGAAGGCTGCGGTATCTGTGCGGGAGATCTGAAATGCCGGCATGGAGCCGCTATGTTCTGGGGGGACGAAAAAGAAGCTCCCTGGGTAAAGCCCCCGTTTATCCCGGGCCATGAGTTTGTGGGCCGTATTGTTAAAATGGGGGCCAAAGCGGCTGCGGCAAACGGATTTTCCATAGGTGACCGCATTACCGCAGATCAGATCGTGCCCTGCGGGGAATGCCGGTTCTGTAAAAGCGGCAGGTACTGGATGTGCCAGCCCCATTCCATTTTCGGCTTCCAGAATACCAACAACGGCGGTATGGCGGAATATGTGAGATACCCCAGGACTTCGGTTATCTCCAGAGTCCCCGATACTATGCCTTTGGATCAGGCACTTCTGATAGAACCCTATGGCTGCTCCAAGCACGCCGTTGACCGCGCCCAGATTGGAAATGAGGACGTGGTGGTCATTTCAGGCGCCGGTACATTGGGACTGAGTATGATTACCTATGCCAGAATGAAAAATCCCGCCAAACTGATTTCCCTGGATATGGCCGACAACCGTCTGGAAAAAGCAAAAGAATTCGGGGCGGATCTGACCATTAATCCGGGAAAAGAGGATGTTGTACAGAAAATCCTGGATATGACGGACGGGTATGGCTGCGACATTTATATAGAAGCAACCGGACACCCCTCCAGCGTGGTACAGGGTCTGAAAATGATCCGCAAGCTGGGACGTTTCGTGGAATTCAGCGTTTTTGGAGAACCAGTTACCGTAGACTGGTCCATTATCGGAGATCGGAAAGAGCTGGATCTTATGGGATCCCATCTCAGCCCTTACTGCTATCCCTTTGTCATTGAGAATATTAGCAATGGAAAGCTCAAAACAGACGGAGTAGTCTCCAAAACATTCTCGCTGGAAGAGTGGGAAACCGCTTTTGATTATGCTTCCGGAAAATATGGAGATTTCAAGGTAGCTATAATATTTGAATAAAACGATAAAATTCCCTGCAGCAAGCTGCAGGGAATTTTATTAAGGTATCTGAAAATTCACACATAAGTCTATTATAAATAACAGAATCCGTTTTACTCCCAAAAATAAGGTGTTCACCGTCAAAGTGGATATATCAGTCAAAAAGTAGCGGATTATTGTAATTCAGGCTAGCCGTGTCCTTTTCCATTTGGTATAATTTATCTATTAAAATAAGCTTTATAGATAAAAAACTCAAACTTGGCACCTGCGAAGTTTGAGTAAAAAATTACCAATTTAGAGGAGGTGCCTAAATGAAAAAGATATTTATTGGAAGTTCAAGCCAGGCGTTTGACAAAGCGCTTGTGATTCAGTCTATCCTTGAAAAACTCGGGGCAAAGACGACGCTTTGGCAAGATTCAAATATCTTCCCGCCTTCGGATTACTTATTTGAAGCACTGTTAAAGGCTGCCCATGGACACAGTGGTGGCGTATTTATCTTTGATCGGGACGACAGGACTTCGTGTGATACCGGAGAAACATCAAAATGGCTTCCACGGGATAACGTCATATTGGAAGCGGGAATATTTGCCGGGGTTTTGGGAGAAGGAGCTATCGCATTGTGTAAAGTTCCCGGTGTTCATCAAGCTACCGACATAGATGGTAAAATCTATATTCAATACGATCCGATCCATATGGAAGACATGGAAAAGAAACTGGAACAATGGTTAAACAATAGTGTAAAGGATTACCGGGAAGGACGTTTTAACGCAAATGTGATGATGCTTTCACGCACCAAATTGCATAAACTCATTTCCGTAGACAGCCGCTTCCATGTTTCGGATAATAATTATAAAGATATTCGCTGTATCCGCATAATGAACTTGGCCGGCAGTCTGATTATTAACCCGGAAATGGCTGACTACGGACAGCTTTGTGAAATGAAGGATCTTCAGCTATCAGATGTCCTGAAAATGATATTATCTAAAACAAAAGCAAAAGTAGAGTATATATTGACTGAACCAAACCCGTATAACCTGACAGACGCAGCTACCAAAATCGTCAACAAAGGAGCCGGCAGCACGGAACAAACCATAATCTCAGCACTGCAAGAAATGTACTACAAGCTTACCACCAATACCGTGTATCAGAAAAGATATAAAAATGTTCCGGTCATATTCTATTTATACCTTCTCAAAATAAGCATGCCCTATGGAATATTGAATGTCGAATTTGGAAATCGCAAATATAACCATGTCAAAGTCGATTTGTATTCCTGTGCGCTTACTGAAGATCATGAAAGAAGGAGTTTTATTATTTGGCAGGAAGATGATCCGGACAATTATGATTTTTTTATCAACAATTTTATTTCCATTAAAAATAACCGATCCATCTGTACCGAGATAAAGGGAGAGGCCGGATTAGAGTCCTTGCAAAAATGGCTGACGTGAGGTAAATAAAATGAATTATATATATGGAAAAGATCTAACGAGCGCCCTGGATTCTGAATACCGGGTGTATTTATGCGGAAATCTGAAAAAACCGCAGGCTTTAAAGTACATACATGATGAAAAAAATGAAATGGGCATCAGCCACTACCGGAAATTTACGGCCGACCTTCCGCACCTGCATACCCAGGCATTAGAATACAATTACCTGATAAGCGGCAGCAGCAAAATATTAATACTTGACACTGGGGAAGAGTTTGTTTTTGAGGAAGGTTCTATCTTCGTAATACCTCCGATGACTAAATATGCATCAAAACATCTGGCGGATACAAAAATATTGTTTTTTAAATCTCCCGGCGGGAATGATAAGCAATTGATCGAGGTGGATGACAAGGTATCAAAGTGGCTTTCCGCATGGTAAAGTAATATCTGTAAGGGAAAGAAATACCGGCGGCGGGACAGCCAAAAGCCCTTTTCCTTCTTTGCCAATATGTCCTTTTAGCCCGCAGCCTGTACGAATCATATCTTCTAATGGAATATATTACAGAAAAACTAGTGACAGAAGGATCTGTCCGCCTGAGGAGAGACATCTATGAGAGGAATAGGAACCATCATTAATGTAGCCGCTGTTATTTTCGGCGGCGGCATTGGACTGCTTTTAAAGGGAGGACTTAAGGAACGGTACCAGCAGATCCTGATGCAGGCCCTGGGGGTCTGTACCATATTTATAGGCGTTTCAGGCGCCCTGAAGGGAATGTACCGCATAGAAGACGGTATTCTGGAAACGTCGGGAACCATGCTGCTGATCGCCTCTCTGGTATTGGGTTCTCTTATCGGGGAATGGATTCAAATAGAAAAATGGATGGATCATTTCGGGGATTGGCTTCGCATCAAAGCAGGCGGGAAAAATGACAGCCAGTTTGTTGAGGGTTTCGTATCCGCATCCCTGATCATCTGTGTCGGGGCCATGGCTATCGTGGGCGCTCTGGAGGACGGTATGCGGGGCGATTATTCCATGCTGGCCGCCAAGGCTGTCCTGGACGGGATTATCGTTCTCGTGTTTGCTTCTTCTTATGGAAAAGGTGCCATCTTCTCCGCACTTCCTGTGGGTATATGGCAGGGCGGCATAACTCTCTTTGCCGGATTTCTGGAACCTGTTCTCACAGCACAGATCATATCCGATCTTTCTTTCGTGGGTAATGTCCTGATTTTCTGTGTGGGAGTCAATCTTGCCTTCGGTAAAAAATTCCGGGTAGGAAATATGCTGCCTGCTCTGCTGGTTGCCGGGATACTGGATGCCGTCACTGCCTTGTTTTAATATATTAAGGAGAAAATAAAAAATTGTTAAAAATTAAAAGAATTATTGGAGAAAAATTATATATTTTTAAATCCCTTCCGGAATTTTCCACAAAAAAGGTCACGCTTTACAATATCATATTTCCCTTGTGGCTTCTGTGGCTTTTTCCTGTTACCTGGATAGTCATCCTGCCTGCCAATTTTCTGATTGATTTGGCCGTGCTCGTCATCACCATGCGCTGCCTGAAGCTTTCCGGCCGCAAGGAAACGGCCGGACGTTCCATCTGGAAAATATGGCTCTTCGGTTTTCTTTCCGATTTTGTGGGAACCTTTTTCATGTTCCTGGTAAACATTATTGATTCCCTTCTGGATTATCAGCATTATCAGTCTCCCGCCCGCCAATGGTGGTACAATAATATGACAAATGCCGTTACCTTCAACCCCTTTTCCACTCTCCCGGCATTTCTCTGGTCGGCCGCCTGCATTCTTCTCAGCGGCGTGTGCATTTACCTGTTTAACTTTCATTTCTCCCTGAAAAAAGCAGTGCCGGATTCTGTTATCCGGAAAAAGCTGGCGCTCTCCCTTTCCGTTTTCACAGCTCCTTACCTGTTTTTGCTTCCTACCTCCTGGTTTTATATGTAACTCAAACTTCGCAGGAGCAAAATGGCTTTCCGGATTCTTCCCGCTGCCGGCTGCAGGTACCACCTGCGTGAACAGTAACCCTCCGGCTTTTATCTGCACCCTAAAGCAATAATATACTGGACAAATAAAAAACCTCGTGTTATATTGATGGAGAATCAGTTCCCGCTGATTCCAAATTTACAAAGAAAAGGGTGAAAAGATGCGGAAATAATCTGAATTTGGAACTTTACAGCCAGAGCCTGTCTTTGACTGTTTCATAAACTTTCATGAGCTGCCGGGTTTTCCTTTGACAGGAAAACACCCTCTGTATGTTTATTGCCAAAATTCGGATTGTGAGCATTTATCATTTCTTTTTATCACTGCGGAAAGTCTCTGCTTTCCGGTGTGTTTTTATGGTATATGCAAAGTAATCCACTTCCGGCGGTAAACGGATAGTGGATTTTTTTATTCCCGCAGACAAGGGAACGGGAAGTTTATCTTTTTAAATCCGCTTATGACAGGGCTCTGTTTGAAGAAGGAGATGATATAATGCTGCAAATTAAAAATTTATCTGTCACACACAAAAAAGACCTCCGGCCCCTGTTGGAGAATTTCAGCTTTTCCCTTAATGCAGGGGACAAAGCAGTGATTATCAGCGAAGAGGGAAATGGAAAATCCACCCTGCTTAAGCTTATATATGATCCCGGGCTGGTTGAGGGATATGCGGAATATACGGGAGAAATCCTTACCGGAAGCACGCTGCTGGGGTATCTGCCCCAGGAATTTCCCCGGGAATTCAAAGAACAGACTATCTATTCCTACTGTATGGCCTCTCCGGCTTTTTCGGAGGTAAACCCCGGTGGCCTGGCGGCCATCGCTGCACGCCTCCGGCTTCCCAAGGATATATTTTATTCCGACCAGCTTTGCGGCACCCTCTCCGGCGGGGAGAAAATAAAGCTGCAGATCGCTGTCCTTCAGATGTATCAGCCGGATATCTATCTGCTGGATGAGCCGTCCAATGATATAGACATCGAAACCCTGGAATGGCTGGAGCAGTTTATCAATACCTGCCAAAAGCCGGTCCTTTATGTTTCCCACGATGAAACCCTCATTGAGCGTACCGCCAATGTGGTTATCCATTTGGAACAGATTATGCGGAAAACGAAACCCAGACACACGATTGTAAGGATGGCCTACCGGGACTATATCTCAAACAGGGAAGATGGTTTTCAACGCCAGGAACAGCAGGCGCTGAATGAGCGCAGGGAATACCGCAAGCAGATGGAGCGGTTCCGCCAAATCCAGCAGAAGGTGGAGACGGATCAAAAAAATATCACCCGTCAGGATCCTCATACCGGACAGCTGCTGAAGAAAAAAATGAAAGCTGTGAAATCCCAGGAATACCGGTTTGAACGGGAAAAAGAAAATATGACAGAAGTACCGGATATGGAAAAAGCAATCTTTGTAAAGATAACTCCTGAAACCAGGATTCCCAACGGAAAAGTAATTCTGGATTACCGGCAGGAGCCGCTTAAGGCCGGAGACCATCTTCTGGCTTCATGCGTATGCCTTCGGGTAACCGGCCCGGAAAAAATCGGTATTATAGGACGCAATGGAGCCGGAAAAACCACACTTCTGAAGCAAATCGCATCCGAACTGCTTGTACGTCCGGATATAAAGGCCGCTTATATGCCCCAGGATTATGAGGAGCTGTTGAACCCGGTACAAAATCCGGTGGAATTCCTATCTTCACGTGGTGACAAGGAGGAACTGACCGCCATACGTACCTACCTGGGAAGCATGCGTTATACTGCAGAGGAAATGTCCCATCCTGTCCGCGAGCTTTCCGGAGGGCAGAAGGCCAAGCTTCTGTTCCTGAAAATGAGTCTTGACGGGTGTAATGTCCTGATCCTGGATGAACCCACCCGTAACTTTTCCCCCCTTTCCGGTCCCGTCATAAGACGGGTCCTGAAGGATTTCCAGGGAGCAGTTCTCAGCATATCCCATGACCGGAAATATTTGGAAGAGGTGGTGGATACCATATATGAATTGACGGAAAACGGGCTGCATAAGCGTTCCTGATATCGCAGGGATACACGGCCGGATCCTCAAACTTCACAGCCAATTGTATGATGAAGTACATGGGGATTCGGTCCGTTGCCCGCGGCATTTAAACTGGTGCCGCCCGGCGTACATAAGTCGTGCCGCACTAGATAAGGCGGGTCCGGGCAAGAAACATTTGTATAGACTCCGCTCTTGCCGCTTCCTTATGCCATTGTTTAAGGAGCATCAGATCTTCCTCTGAGATAATCCTTTCACGTAAATCCGCAGATACTTCACCCAGCTCCTCCAGCAATTCAAGTACCGCCTCCGCTTTTCCTTCTTTTTTACCGGCATGGCAGCCGGCTTCATACCCATCCTCATAATATTCCCTGCTCAGGCTCCGCATAACTTTTTCTTCATCATATTCCGTTAAAAGTGCATTCATTGCCTCAGCCCTCCTTTTGCTCAAAAATTCTGCGAGGATCCCATCAGCTATACATTGGTCCATCGCCGCAAAAATAGCCGTTTCCGGTTCCATTATCAGCAGATTTCCCCTGACATAGCTTATAAACACTGCGTATTCCCTAAGAAGCCCGCACCGCTTCATTAATTCTGCATTGTGTCCTACATTTATATTTACCATACGGGCGCAGACTTCCAGACAGGCCATATCCTCCCCCTGTATAAATGCATCCGACAGCTTCAGGACCGACATATCCGCAGCCTCCCTTTCCCCATTATAAAAAATAACATAAACGGGCGCGGGAATCTGCAGGAGCCTGGTGGAGTAAATTACCCGATCGTAAAAAAACTGCTTATACAAATCTGAAAAGTAAAACAGGCCCCGCAGCGGCATATTGGGGTCAAGCGTACTCTGGTGCTCAAACAGCCCCATCCGCCCGTCTAAAAGAAAGGAAATATCATTCTTCATCCCCATATAAATTACGTCGTCAAGTGTGGTGATCTCCAGGGCTTCCGGGTCTGTACGGTATCTTTTGTCTGCATAACAACTGCTCTCCTTGAATGCTATATTTTCCAGGAAACAACCGCTTCAGCAAACAAAATCATAATTAATCAAAAGGGATTCTTATAAGAATAGTATAAAAGAAAGTATGAAACTTAGCAAGATAAAGTAAAGAAATCCAATAAGAATGAAATAAGAAATGTTGTGCAGAAACTATGAAGGAAGTGAATGCTTCCTGAAAGTAAGTACATTTTTACACACTTCTGCCTTCATGTCAACAGTAACAAACAAACTGTTACGATATAGAAAAAATGCAGGCGGCAGATCCTGCATTTTTTCTACACTTTATTCTTTCAGCAGTTTTAATCCCGCTGCCAATATCCCCGTACTTCTACAGGGCCAAGCAGGCCGCTCCCCTCCACCGGCATCGTGGCGGAAAAGGAATCCCTGAATTTGTGCACAAGTGTATTGGCAACATACACGGTAAGGCGATTGACACCTTTGCGTACATTCCTCAGGGTACAGCAATAGGGCGGCGCTATCCGGACGGAGGCTTTCTCTTCATTCAGCCAGATTTCCATGGTTTCGTACACGGTACCAAAATCAATCTCCAGCAGTTCCCCATCTGTCTGCGGGTTCCAGACAAACTCTTTTTCATAACGTATGGTACCGGAAAAATCCTCTGTCGCTTCCTCCGCGGTAATATTACGGAGTTTCCCGGGTTTTCCGTCACAGGAAAACACTTTTTCATCATACCTGCGCAGGGCTATCGTCCAGTCTCCTTCCAGTTGGATCCGTGTTCCCTCCCTCTTTTCCTTCAGCTGCGGCAGACCTGCCTCCTTCATCCCAAAGCAAAGCATTCCGGCCTGGCCGGGGGCAAGCGTTATCTCGATTTCCCCTTTTTCATTTCTGTATGCCGGTTCCAGGATATTGTCAAATGCCTGGTACCAGAATGCCTGATATTCTTCCCATCCCCGCACTGCCGCAAAGGTATGGATTCCGGCTGCCGTATCCTCATTGAAAAACATATAATATTCCCCGTCCGGCTGGCTGTAATGATAATACCGCAGCCCGGGCGCAGGGCCGGAGCAGCAGACATCCCGATGTATATATTGATCCAGCTTCGCCAGCAGTTTTTCCGGATTGTTCCCGGCAGATACAATATTCCGTCCGCGATCCTGTTGTTCGTTTTCCTGTTCCCCTGCTTCTCTCCATTCTGTTACATCCCCGCTGTCCGTACTCCCTTTTCCGCCGCTGCCGTTTCCCCTGTCCGTCCAGCCATAGAAGTGCTCCGCCTGCCTCCACCGGCTTTTTACCACTCCGGGGAAAGAGCCTGCAAATAAGACCGGCAGTCCGTTTTCAGCAGCATTTGTAATCCATGCCATCAGTTCCTCCGGTATCCATTCACAGCCCGGGACCACCAGTACCCGAAATTCTCCGCTTCCCGCCTTCAGTCTGCCTTCTGCTGTTTCAGAGCCTTCCAGTATCCCGATAGGGATCACCTCATAATCCAACTGGTTTTCGGTCAAAAGCATGCCCATCTCCTCAAAAGGCTGGTATGCTCCCATCCATTCCATTTCCGCCGTATAAAGAAGGGCAATATCCGCCACATGTTTTCCGCCGTTCAGCAGATGGCTCATCCGGTTCATATAATGACACAGACTGGAAAACCAGGGAAACTGCGGATTATTTCCCCATCCGTAAAAATGAGGCGGGCAATCCGGATCCGGGAACGGGGCGGCGGTAAACGCATGAGGCACAAACCAGTTCACTCCCCGTACGAGCATATGGTCTGTCAGCCATTTCATCAGCTTCAGGCCTTCACTCCATCCATAGGCTCCATACACCTCACACATGGTCCTTCCCTTTTTCTTCGGATCCAGATGTCCCAGGGAAGCCCCCATTTTCGCCAGGCCATGATGGAAAAAGGTGCCGTTATAGGCCGCCTTTCCCCCGATATGGTAGAAATCCATCTTATCGTAGCCCGGACGTATCTGCTGCAGGACTACGTCAATACCCGACATATGCTGCCCCCACAGGGCTTTAAAATAATGTCCCGTTCCCAGACCCAGCCTGGCATGCGTCCCGTTATCCTCTATTACATGGCCTATATAGGCAACGCCATGCGCAGCGCACCATTCCCCGATCTGGCCGCAGAAATTCGATCCGTACAAATCCGTGACCATATTCATGTATTCATATCTGGATTCCCGTGTGATATCCCCCATCCGGTTCCATAAGGCTGCCAGGTGCACCGCAAATCCGTCCCCCCAGTAATCCTTCACCAGACGGAAAAGTTCTTCCCCCCAGGGCAGCCTCATGTCGGGCCGGCCGATCCCCGCGTTATGCCCATATTCCCCGACACAGTTTCCCAGCTCCGGTTCATCGGAGAAAAAACCGGCAAAGGTATCCCCGAAATCGTCCCTGTAATGTTCCAGATGGGGTTCGTAAACGGTATCCAGAAAAAAACGGACGGAGGCCGCGTCAATCGTATTCACATATTTTTTCCGTCCGGTCCCGGTAAATGTGCTTTTAATAACGATGATATTCCAATAGCCCTCCGGGATATCCCAATATACCACTTTTCCCCGCACCCGGTCCGTAATATCCACAGGGTTCCGGATTTCCCCCACCTCTCTGCCTGCTCTTTTGGCTGCGATGACCCCAATCAGTTCCTCTCCCTCCTCAAGGGAAAGAAAAAAGGAAGTCCCACACCGGGGACCCGCCGCATCAATGGTATAATGATCCAGATAGCGTTTGGCGTAAGGAGAGCCTTCCTGCACAAGCCCGTTGCAATACCCTGACGGGAAATGGGCATCATCCAGCACCCAGACACGCATCTTCCGTTTCCGTGCCTCTTCCATGATGATATCCATATCCCTCCACCAGCCGGGACCTGCAAAGTCGGGATGCGGCCTGGATTCCACACAGACCGCCCTGATACCGGAGGAATAAACGGCCTCCATCATTTCCTTCAGCTTCCCCTCCTCTTCTCCATGCTGCCAAAAAAATGGAAGGATATAATTATCTTCTTCTCCCTGTAATACTTCCTTTAACCTCTGTTCCATCTTTCTCCTCCCGCCAAATGTCCGTCAGTAATTCTCCCGCAGCCATTTACAGACATCCGGCGCGGAATTTTCATGTCCTCCATCAAACAGCACGTGGGAATATTGCTCCGGTACTCCCAGCTTTTCATATATTCCATCCAGATATGCAAAAGCCTCCAGACTGCCCTGCAGCGGAAAAATAGGATCTTTTTTTCCATTGATGGTCAGCAGCTTTTTCGGTGCGGCCAGGGCCGTAACCTCATGGCTCTCCCCCTCTTCCAACTGGCCGGGTACATAGTTGCAGATACAGTGATCCATAGCCAGGATACTATATTTATACAGGTTCGGGTATCCCGCCAGCATTACGGCTTCGATCCGTTCATCCAATATCCCCGTATAGTTGCATACCTGTCCGCCGCCGGAGATCCCATAGGCGCCAAAAGTATGGACAGAGAATGCTTCTTCCGCAAAATCCAGCGTTTTCATCGCTTCAAATACCCGCATACCCACCAGGCTCAGACCGCAGTTTAGCAGGCGCGGGGCCAGCATGGAACAGCTTGCGCAGGCATCCGTCCCGTCGGGCGCGTCGCCGCGTTTCGCATCCCCGAAGCCGAACAGCTCAGGGACGAAAACCAGATACCCCATACAGGCCATTTCCATAGCAAGCATTTGCCGGGACGTTTTCTTTCTGTCCGGGCCGGCATTCTCCGTAACGTCTTTGGCAAATGCCCCTCTTGCGCCTTTGGGATCATGACCGTTAAGATATAATACAGCCTTCCCGTTTCCGGCATCCGGCCGGAGGGTATAGACACAGAGCGGCAGTTTCTTTATCCGCCCTACCCGGTATTTTTCTATGGTAACAGGCCCCTCCTTCCTGCTCTCCAGAAGTGTAAAATCCAGTGCCTCCTCATACCGGCTCTCCAGCAGATCAATCCGCAGGAAACGCCTGATTTCTGCAAGCCTCCCGGCTTTATACGCTTCCCACTGCTCTTTCCCTGTCTGCGAGGGAGATACAAACTGCGCTCTCCCGTCCTCATACAGCATGTCTAAAAAACCCGAAACCGTAAAATCCGTCATAATCCTTTCCTTTCTTTCATCCCTTTACCGCTCCCACGGTAATCCCCTTTACAAAATACTTCTGCAGGAACGGATAGATTAAGAGGATGGGGAGAAGGGTGAGGGCCAATTGTGCCGCCTGCAGGGTTTTTACATTGGACAGCGCATTTTCAATGGCTTCCGCCGCATTGGTCATATCCGAGTTCGATATAAGATTCTGCAGATAGGTCTGCAGCGGGTAGTTCGTGGTCTGATTATTATAAATCTTGCCGTCAAACCAGGAATTCCAATGGTTAAGGAAGCTGAACAAGGTTACTGTGGCAATAACCGGCTTTGACAACGGTATTATCAGTTTGATAAACCGCTGGAAATAAGTGGCGCCGTCCACCATCGCCGCCTCCTCAATCGTGCCCGGCAGCTGTTTCATGAAGTTCATCGTCAATATGATGTTGTAAATAGGAACCGCAGCAGGCAGTACCAGCGCCCATATGGTGTCAAAGAGATTCAGATCCTTTATCAGGATATAGTTGGGCACAAGCCCCCCGTCAAATATCATGACAAAAATCAACAGCCATACATAAATTTTTCTAGCCGGGAATTCACTCTCCTTCTTGGAAAGCGGGTAAGCCATCAATACCGTTATCACCGTATTAATGATAACACCGATAATTACCCTTTCCACAGATATTCCAAAGGCCTGCCAGAAAGCGCTTCTTTTTGCCACCATCTTATAAGAAGCAAAGGTAAACCCTTTCGGCCACAGCCCTACCTGATTTGCGGAAACAGCGGCCTGGTCGCTGAAGGAAACCGCAACAATATGTATGATGGGAAGAAGGCATATGGCTGCAAGTGCCGCAAGGAAAATACCGTTGACGACACGGAACGTATTCTTTTTCAACGCTTTGCTCATTTTGTCCCCTCCTCCCTAAAAGATAGTGTAATCACTGTATTTATTCGCCAGCTTATAGCTGCTGACAATTAACAGGAAGCTGACTACGGATTTCAGCAGCCCCACGGCGGTACCCAGGCTGTAATTGGCCTCAACCAGGGAAATCCGGTATACAAAGGTGTCGATAATATCAGCCGTTTCATACACGCGGGGACTATACAGGGTGAATACCTGTTCAAATCCGGCATTCAGAATATTTCCCAGGTTCAGGATCATCATAAGCATGACTATGGGCGCAATGCTGGGAAGCGTTATATACAAAATCTGTTTCCATCTGCTGGCCCCGTCTATTTTAGCGGATTCATAAAGCGCCTCATCCACCCCTGTAATGGCCGCAAGATATACCACGGTCCCATAGCCGAAATTCTTCCAGACATCCGTCCCGATAAGAAGGCCCAGGAAAGGCTTTTTATCCCCCATGAAAAAGACAGGATCCACGCCTATACTCCCCAAAAGCTGGTTCACCACGCCGTCCAGGGAAAAGATATCCAGTATCATCCCCGACAGGATAACCCAGGAAATAAAGTAAGGAAGATAAATAATCGTCTGGACACCCTTCTTAAACTTCCTGTTTTTCACTTCGTTCAGAAGAATGGCAACCAGGATAGGAACCGGAAAATTAATCGCTATTTTCAGCACGGCTATTTTCAGCGTATTCCACAAAACCCGCATGGTATCGGGCAGGGAAAACATATACTCAAAGTTTTCCAGACCCACCCAGGGGGAACCGAAAATCCCTTTTCTCGGAATAAAATCTTTAAATGCAATCAATATTCCGCTGAGCGGGACATATTTAAATAATAAAATCAGCAGGATCCCCGGAAAAAGCATCAAATGCAGCTGCCAGTTTTTTTTCCAGTTAAGCATGCGTATATTTCCCTTATTCATTTTCCTCACCTCAAAATATAATTGGAAACGAAAAGCAGCTACTGCAGTGCTTCTTTGATTTCTTCTCCGATCTTTGCCCCGCCTATACTGTTGAAGGTTTCTGCAAAGGTGTCAAAATAATCCACAGGCTGGTCCCCCATGATAATGGATATGTAATCGGTAAGCTTCTGTGTATTCAGAAGGGACTGTGTCTTGCTCATTGTCTCGGTGGGTGCTCCGGTATAATCACTGTATCTTACATTATCCAGATCCATGACCGGATAGCCTTCCAGATATACCTTCTTCCATGCCCAGGAAAGCTCTTCGGAAAGCTCCGTGCTTATTACATTCTGGAAATCGGCATCCTTTCCGTCCACATGCTCTTCTCCTGCCGCTATGGCTTCGGTAAATGTATCTCCCCAATTAATATTTCCTGCCATCTGAAACGGCATGAGGTTATTGGCCCCTGCCTGGCTGATTTCCGGATCGGAGGCCAGTTCATTGTACTTCTCATAAAATTCGCTGGTTTCGTCTGATAACCAGGGGGCGGCATAGCCATCGCACAGATGGTTCAGCATCACCACCACCGCCTCGGGATTGCTGATCCCTTTTTTGGCATAAATATAGCCGTATACATTCAGGTTGACACCCGGCTTATAGGCGGTGTACCCTTCCGCCGCCGGCATGGGTACCGCAATCCAGTCCGCCCCGGTATTGGCGACGCTGTCCTTCATAACTCCCAGCGGGCTGTAAAAATAACCGATGTAAATACCAATTTGCCCCGATGCGATCAGTTCTTCCTCTTTGCTCTGTTCCTTCACTGCAAATTCATGATCGATAGCCCCTGCTTCATAAAGCTTTGCTATGGCCTCCAGCGGTTTCTTGGCGTCCGGATCCGTACACCCGGCTATAAAGCTTCCGTCCTCCTGTTTTACCCAGTATTCATCCTTACTGTAAACCTCATAAGCCGCCATGATGAAATCCAGGCCGTTCAGATCCTTATCCAGATATAATCCATAGGTATCATCTTTCCCGTTCCCATCCGGATCCTCTGCCGCAAACTTTCCTGCAATTTCAAAGACCTGTTCCATGGTTTCCGGTTTTTCCAGTCCCAGTGCATCCAGCCAGTCACTGCGGATCCAAAGGATAGGGTAGCTGTCCCCTATGGTATTCGCTACCGGTACGGCCATATATCTTCCGTCCTTTAGGGTAGGTGCAAAAAGGGCGTTGTCCTGCTGCCCCGCCACCTCCTTCAGGTTATCCGTAGCCCATTCCGTATAGATATCAGTCATGTCCGTGACCATATCGTTCTTGATTAAAGATGCCAGTGTGGTTGCATCCACGATTCCGAAATCCGGGATTTCATCCGACGCCACCGCAAGCTGGAATTTTTCAGTCATGGCATTTGATGCACACAGGATGGAGTTTTCCACTTTTATTCCCATGACATCTTCCCACATCTGATACATCGCGTTATTCTGTGCATCCTGTCCCTCCGGATAATTGGTCACCACTTCGGCCTTTGCAAAGGTAAGGGTAATTTCCGGGTCGTACTTTTTCATTTTATCCGCATCGCTTTCCGGCCCTTCCACCTTGACATCCGCCTGTGCAGATGATTTCCCGCAGCCGGCCAAAGACGCCATAAGCATACATAACAGCAGTATAAAGGTAATTCTTCTCTTCTTCACTATTTCACCCTCCGTTTTGAATGATATGTACCCTGCGCATCGGCCGCTGCGCTTGTTATTGTTATGGTATCATAACCTTATTGCAGGGAAAATGGTAATCCCTTTACTTTTCTGCCTTATCTTTACTTTTCGTCAGCCGGTAATTTTTAGGTGACATTTTTTCCGCCTTATTAAACACTTTAGTAAAATAACCCGGCGTTTCAAAACCTGCCCTCTGTGCGATTTCATAAATTTTCATATCTGTATCCGCAAGAAGTCTCTTTGCCAGGACCAGCCGGATCTGAACGATGAATTCCGAAATGGGGATCCCTGCCTCCTGATGAAATACCCTTGATAAATAGGACGGATTCATTCTGAATTTTTCGGAAAGCGCCCCCAGGGACAGATCCTTTTCCGGATTTTTGCGGATATAGGCCTGCACTGCCATGACCGCATAATTTTCGGCGCCGTTTTCCTTTTCCGTTTCTTCCTTCCCTAAGAGAAACAGACTTCCGAGTTTCTCCTTTCCCGCGCACGCTTCTTTCATTTTCTTTTTTGTCTGCGCGCCTTCCTCCGGCCTGATCTTCTGCGATAATCCGATGGACATATTCACATCCAGATGATCCAGAAAAAAACTCTGCAGCTCTTCCAATGTCTTCAGGCACACCTTATCCCAATACGTCTCCTCCACCACGGGCTGGAGCCAGACTGCGGTATTGCTTTCGCCTTCTTCAAACAGGACTGTACTGCAGTAATGCCCGAACAGCCGCTCCAGCATTCCGCACAGGCTTTTATGCAGTTCCCGGGCATTCATTCTGGACGCATCCTCTTCGTAACCAATCCATAAAAAATAAATTGCTTTTCCCGGATCAACAGCTGTCGATCCCGTTTCCGTTCCTTTTCTGTAGCGTAATGCAAACCGCTCCATCCACAGGCTGTCCAGCTTGGAAATCACATTTCCGATCACCTGGATCAGCTTGTCATCCGATACCGGCTTTAACAGATAATCATCACTGTTGAGGCGGAGAGCCTTTCGGGCGTATTCAAAATCCTGATAGCCGGTCAGAAAAATAATCCGTGTCTCCGGCCATATCTGTCTGGCACGCTCCGCCATTTCAAGGCCATCCATATCAGGCATCCGGATATCCGACACAAGAATATCACAAGGATTCTTCACAAGCATCTGCAGCGCAGCGTCTGCAGACGCCGCCGTCTGAACGGACTTGAGGGGGAGTGCGGAAGCAGTTACCGCATCCTTGATTCCATTGAGAATAATCTCTTCATCATCCACTATCAGTATGCTATACATAACGTTCCCTCCTCTTTTCAATGGAAAAGGATATGCGAAAGACACAAGCCCCCTGCCCGCCTTCCCTCCCGGAAGAAAAGCCGTCATCATTCTTTTCCAGCAGCAGCCCCTGCCCGCAGTCTCCGTTTCTTGTCAGTCGGTTCTGTATATTCCATAACCCGAAATAGGTGTCTGGCATCTTTTCAAGGGATATGATCTGTCTAATTTTAGCAATGGTTTCCTGTGTGATCACCCCGGAATCATCCGCAACGGAAAACGTGATCCGATCCCCTTTTTCCCGTATGCCCACTTCAATCATACAGGGATGTGTGCATTTTTCCATGCCGTGCATAATGGAATTCTCTATCAGAGGCTGTAGGAGGAGGGGCGGAATGGTATAATCCCCCAGACCTTCCTCCGTGTCGATCCGGTAACGCAGCTTTTTCCCAAAGCGCATCTGGTTTAATTTCAAATAGGTATTGATAAATTTCAGTTCGTTGTCAATGGATATGAATTCGCTGGAAGCGAAGGTGAGCACACTGAAATAATCGCCCAGATACATGCATAAATCCCCCACAGCCTCACAATCATCCGACTTCGCCATATGGTATCCCATATAAAGGCTGTTGAATAAAAAGTGGGGATTTATCTGCATCTGCAGCTCCTTGTATTTGGCCTGTTCCACCTGAAGCTGTTTTTCCAGAACCTCCTGTATCAGGTTTTTAACCTTATCGGTCATCCGGTTATATTGGGCAAAAACATAATTAAATTCCTTTGATTCATCCATCTTCAGTTTATAATCATACTTTTCCTGCTCCACCAGCTTCATGGCATGGCTCAGCTTTTCCATAGGGCGGTTTATTATCCGGCGGATTACCATCGTCAGAAATACCGGCATCAGCAATAAGACCACCGAGGCCGCCGCCCAAGCCCAATACAGGATATATATCGTCCGGTACGCCACCGCACGGTTCATATATACAATAATTAAAAATTTATTCGCCTTGCTGCCGATTTGATCTATGAGATACCGGTTTCTGCCGATTGTCTGTACCTGCGCTTCGTCCTTTTCCCAATCTATTTTCTGATAGACCTGCAGCCCCGTATCCGAAACGGTTTCCGGCCTTCCCAGCAGCTCCTTTGTCTCCGAATCCACAAACAGATAATCATAATTTCCCTCACTGTCATAACCCTTCAGCGTATACCGGATATCCAGAAGGGAAACCTTGATTCCCACCATGACCCGGTTGCTCCCCCGGGATATGTAATAGAGGGCGTCATCAAAATGGTAAAAGGAAAATTCCTCCCTTTCATAACCGTTTTTCATGGTCAGGAAAATATCATCCGCCGGTATAATGCTGTAATTCGCGCTCAGGACTTCCCCCGATTTTGGCAGATAGACAAAGACATCGTCAATATACATGCTGATATTCCTGTATTCCTTAATGGTATTGTAAGCCTCCATATAGGCTAGGTAGGAAGGATAATCCACCTGTCCCTTCCAGTTCCCCGTAAATTCCACAATCGCCTTGTTTCCGCACATCTGGTACATGGACTGCATCACCCGTTCGATATCCGCATTAATTATGGCTGAATAATATTTTACCTTATCCGTCTGGTTATTGATCGTTTCTTTCGTCAGATGCTTGCTGACGATCACCAGTCCCCCGAGAACCAGGGCCGTAAAAGGTATCCAGATAACCAGAATGCTCAGTACCAGCCTGCCCAGCAGCGATTTTCTTGCGTCATAAAACCATTTCATTATAACAATTCCCCCTGTCCGTTTTCCTCGCGGACCCTGATCATGCACCCCATGGTGCCTTTAAAACATAACAGTATTATTATATAACATAAAAAATATGGGATGGACAGCTATTCCCGGGAAATACCATTTCCGAACTTTCACAGATTCCACGGGCAGGTTTTTTGATTCCGGTTATGGCTGCCACGTTATATCAGCCGGTATCTTTGCCTGCATGCCGTATTTTTCTTTGCAAATATGTTATAATAAAACAAAGCTGGATACCTATCCAGTTTCAGGGAATTCCCTGCATCCTATGGGGGCGAAGCAGTGCCCTGCCGGCTGCAAAAAAACGGACACCTATAAACCAGATTCAAAGGAACAGGCCCATGTATATCAGAAAATTTAAACAGGAAGATCTCTGCAGAATCGAACAGATCCATTCCTTCCTTGCCGTGCAAATCAAATATCATAACGGTATTCGGAACGAAAATATTGTCTGCGTGATAAAAGATGAAATGGTAATTGGCGTTGGATTTCTGATAATCCATCAGACACGGAACCTTCAAAAAACTGAAGTTACCTATTCGTCCTTTCCCGGCGGGGACAGTAAATACAACAGGGAAATCCGGGATTTATTGATGGATGGTCTGCTGAAAAGATTCCGTGAATTGATGGAAGAGAATCCCAACAGACATTATTATCTGCGAATCTGCTGCGATACGGAGGAAACAGAGGAAATGCAGGCTCTTTTGAAAAAAGGGTTTGCCATCGGTCGCGCCATCCCCGTGTTAAAGTATGATCTTTCACAGGAAATTCCGCATTATAAAATTCCGGAAAATATACATATTGCCAAATACTGTTTTGATGAAAGAAGCATGGATAAGTATTTAAAAGCGGATTTTTCCGCAAGCACAGAGTTGGATTCCGAAGCCGACCTCTGGTTTCAAACAGGTAATCCGGGATTTGCCTGTTATACGGCAGTCTGCGATGGGGAAATAACCGGCGCCGTCTCTGTCTGGGACATATCTGATGAACGGGGAGCTACGGAAAATATATTTGTTGTCCCAGAATACCGCAGGAAAAAGATTGCCCGGGAGCTGATAGCAACTGCCCTGGAAGATCTAAAAGAGAGAAACCGGACTATGGCAACGCTCTCCGTAATAGGCACAAACGTAAAGGCAATTAAGCTGTATTTATCATGCGGCTATTCTCTCTATTACAATCTGATAGAAATGATCTATGAACACGGCTGATTCCATGACTGGAAGAATCGTTTATGCTCACCTATGCGGCCATATGAAACCATAAATCCTGTCCATCCCGGTCAAGATTTATCCGGCTTTTCCTGTTATTCTTTTCTGGAAGGAGTAAGACACATGCAACGGGATAAAATAGAACTTACGGCAAAAATGCAGAACTACATCCGGGAACATTGTCTGGACGAAGGCTTTACGATGGATGCCCTGTATGAGGCGGCCGGATATTCCCGAAGGCACGCCTGCCGCGTTTTTAAGGAGCTTATGGATAAAACACCGGAAGAATATGTGCGTGCGGTACAGATGACGGCAAGCGCGGAGTCCCTGATTAAAACAGATGCCAGCATCCTTGCTATCGCCCTGGATGCAGACTACGAAAGCCATGAAGGCTATACAAGGGCCTTTTCCAGGCTTTTCGGCACTACTCCGTCCCGCTACCGTCATGGGCAGATACCCATTCCGCTTTTTACCCAGTATCCCATACAGCATTATTACTCCTATTTACAACAAAAGGAGAACGAAAAAATGGAAAATCAGTCAAATGATCCGCAGTCAAACGAAACTATGCCATCCCTGTGTACGGTTACCGTCATCCGCAAACCCGCCAGGAAGCTTCTTGTTATGTATGCCCGAAAGGCCCATGATTATTTTTCCTTCTGTGAAGAAAAAAGCTGTGAGTGGGAAGGGTTGTTCAACAGTATTCCCAGCCGGCTGGAAACGGCGTCGCTCATGACTCTGCCGCCGTCACTCCATCCGGAAGGCACCACCGAAACCGCCGCCGGCGTGGAACTGGGGGAATCCGCGGAAATCACCGTGCCGGAAGGCTGTGATCTGTTATCCCTGCCGCCTTGTGATTATCTCTATTTCCAGTCTCCGCCCTACGAAAAGGAGGAGGATTACTGCAAGGCAATCGAGATGGTGTATCAGGCAAGCGGGACATACCGGCCGGAACGCTTTGGCTACGCCTATGCCCCTGAGCTGGCTCCTTCCTTTAACTTCGGTGCGGACACCCTTACCGGGGGATGTATTGCACTGCCGGTTAAAAAGCTGCAGTAAAAGAAACATTGGCCTGTATTATGTACAGCATGGTAAAAGGCGGCAAATTGACCGGCCGCCTTTTACCATTATTAAATAAATTAATTAAATATATTATTTTACCTTATATATTTAATTAAAATCACTTTTTTTATTAATTATTCTTTTTCAATTTCATATTTAATTTTTCTCTTTTTCATATTTATTCTTTTTCTTTTTCATATTTAATCTCCATATCAGGAACATATTTTCTGTCCATCTGGTGCCTCGCCTTCCTGTTTTCCACTGTATCAAAAATGATGGAAAAGTCATAGTCTTCAGGGTACATCTCATTTGCGGCCACCTTCAGCTGCAGACGTTTATAATTGACAAAAAGCTTTCTTTTCTGTATCTGGACGCCCACATCTCCCTTGTCATCCGCAGGGGCGAAAACAATGCCCAGCTTTCTTTGTGGATATACCATGACGCTGTCGCCCATATGAAATTTATCCTTAATGTCCTCTTTTCTTTGATTACCGGCCTTCTGCCCGTCTTCCCTGGAACGGATACGGGATACTTTTCTTGTTTTGGGATTTTGCAGGGCTTTATCCGGGTTCCCTTGTCCGCGTTCCCCGTCCGTTTCTTTTATGATATCCGGTAAAGCCTTTCTTTCCTGTCCGCCGTTCCCATAAGCGGCCTTCCACGCCATTTCCAATGTCTCTTCCGCCATTCCCAGTCGCCTGGCAATATAAAAGGCACAGCTTTCGCCGGACTCACCCAGTTCCAGCCGGTAAAGCGGTTTCAGGCTTTCTTTATCAAACGCCATCCGGGCATTCATGACTCCTTCCGCCCGCTCCCCATATTCTTTCACCTCCGGGTAATGCGTGGTTACCACAAAAAGGCAGCCTCTTGTGCGAAGCTCCTCCAATACGGCAACTGCAATCCCCATCCCTTCCGCCGGATCGGTTCCGGATCCCAGTTCGTCCAGCAATACCAGGCTTTCCTCATCCGTTTTCTCCAGAATCCGTATGATATTTTTGATATGGGCGGAGAAGGTGGAGAGGTTCTCTGCAATACTCTGCCCGTCCCCGATATCACAGAACACGTCGGCATTCATTGCCAGATCCGCTTCTTCACAGGGAATATGAAGCCCGCAGCCCGCCATAACCGAAAGCAGCCCCACGGTTTTCAGGGCGACTGTTTTCCCTCCCGTATTGGGTCCGGTTATGATAACTCCTTTTGTCTTTTCCCCGAATTCCACATTCAAGGGAACCGTATTTTCACTTTTCAGCAGAGGGTGTTTTCCATTTTTTATTTTTACATAACGCCGTGTATTCAGCGCCGGTTCCCTGGCGTCCATACCGGCGCTCAGCTTTCCTTTTGCAAATATATAATCCAGCTCTTCCATGTATTCCAGATTTATGCAGATAGCTTCCCTGTTATCCTCCACCAGAGCCGACAAGGTGTACAAAATCACCTTTTCCTCATTTTCTTCTTCCAGCTCCAGGCGGCTTTGTTCTTCCCGAAGCTTGGAAACCGCAGCCGGTTCAATAAAGTAAGTCGCTCCGGTGGAAGAAGCGTCCACCACCGTACCGGGCACTTTATTTTTATATTCTTTTTTAACAGGAAGGGTAAAATGGCCGTTTCTGGTAGAAACAAAGCTCTCGGAAAAATAGCCCTTTGAGCTACGCAGTATTGTCTCCAGCCTGGCACGTATCTGTTCCTGGGCCTGTTCTTTTTTCTGCCGTATGCCCCGCAAGGTTTTGCTGGCATAATCATCAACCCTTCCCCCGCGGATACAGCGTTCAATTTCATCCTGAAGACAGGAAAGATCCTGAAGGCCCGCCGCAAATCCGGCCAGACCGGCAGCAAATTCCCTGCATCGTGTCAGATATCTCACAAGACGGAGGTTCATCACGGCAAACTGCCGGATTTCTTCCAGCTGATCCGGCGTAAGAAGGCCGCCCGTCTGCGCCTCCTGCACCGTTTTCCGTATCCCTTCCGTTTCTGAAAAGGGAGGGGTTCCAAAAGCGTCCAGAACCTTTCTCGCCTCTGTTGTTTCCCGGACGGCGGCCTCCGCCCTTGCCTGATCCAGAAAAGGCTGCAGGTTTTCCAGCCGCTGCCTTGCCCCTTCCGTCATGGCATATGCCTTTAACATTTCCCTGATTTTACTAAATTCCAACATATCATTTATATCATTCATTTTTGGTTGTTTTCTCCGTTTTATATTCATATTAGGTTACCCGCTGAGGAAGCTGAAAATGCAAAAATCCACAGGGTATCTTTCAGGAACTGCGGCGGCAGTTCCTGAAAGATACCCTGTGGATTCCCGAACCCGGACCGGACGGCTGTCCATGGCTCTTTTGCCTCATACCGTGTTGCACCTGCCCTATACAACATACAAGGAAGAGCTCCCCGGCGAGTTTTTATTTTATGGGATCTACTTCCCGATAAAAAAAGGCATAACCCCGCAAGCAGGATTATGCCGTCTATACAATATCAGTATCTGTAAACGCCGCCTGTTCGGAAATCCATCAGGGCAGACTTACAGAAGGAAAGCCGAAACTGTCTCTGGGCTTCTGCCTGATCGCTATTTGCTTATCTTCCTCACAATGGCTGCAATTAACACAAAAATACCTCTCTCTCTTTTCCTTCACTTATAATAACAAGGAGAATGCTGTTTGTCAAAGGTTTTTCTATATCTGGGCAGGATAAAAAATTTGGCATCACCCTCCCCTGCTTCCCTGTGCGGTCTGCTGCCCTGCAAGGTTCCTTCCAGGGGACGCTTTCGCTCGGATAATCACGCAGCGGTACTAAGGCTGCAAAGGACGCAGCCTAAGGACCGGCGTGCTTATAACGCCCCTTACAGGAATCCTTGCAGGGCAGCAGGCCGCACAGGGAAGCAGGGGAGGGTGATACCGAACTTTTTTATCCTACCCTCCGTATCTGACCACACTGCCTTCTGAAAGTTCCTTGGTTGTGTTCACCACGATTTCCGTTTCTTCGTCCACCGCCCCTTCTTCTATGGCGACATATTTACTGTTCTTATCCAGAACGTTCACATCCACCCGGCTTACTGCCAGCTCTTCTCCCAAAATGCCCTGCTGCCTGCGGAGCACATATATATAATAACGTTCATTCTCACCATGAAGCGCCTTTGCCGGTATGGTGACCGGATAGCTCTCCGATTGGGCGGATGCCGCAAGCGTCCCGCTCTGTCCCACGGCCCCCACGCCCTTGGGAAGATACACAATTGCTTCATAGCTTCCCGGCGTACTTTCACTTTCCGCTATGTAATCCACCCGTGCCTCCACATTTTTCCCGGAATTCCCCAGCTTCAGCATTACCGTGTCCTCAATATCCACGTATTTCTTCTCTTCTTTTGTAAGAAGCGCTCGGAATTTCAGGCTTTCCTCCAGATCCGCCAATACCACGGAGGCACCCTGGGGGATAACCTCGCCGGGTGAAATCTTGATTTTGGTGACAATACCGTTATTTTCCCCGAATACCTGCCCTCCGTTCACTTTCAGGGCGGTATATTTTTTCAGGATTTCTTTTCTGTAGGTAATTTCCATCTGATTCATTTCGATTGTCCGATCCGGATCCCCGCCCAGATTGGAATCTTCCACCTTCCGTTTGGCCTCCAGCATGGCATCCAGTTTATCCCAGACACTGTTTTCCTGGGCCTGCTTTGCGCCGTCCACAGAATCTTCCAGGCTTTTTTTAGTGCTTTCCCAATTTTCCCATGCGGAATCTTCACCGGCATAATCCGGTTTTGTCTTCGCATCCACATTTCCCTTAGCCAGCTCATCCTCGATTTCCTTCAGCCTTGTCTGGACGCTCTCCCTTTTTGCGGAAGCTTCCCGCAGTGCTTCCTCCAGCTTTTCCCTTTCGGGATCGCTGTTCGTTCCCTGGCCGCCGGAAACACTGTCCCCGGAATCCGGTGCCGGTCCACCATCTTCATTCCCTCCGGGGGCTTTCTCACCGGATCCGCCGGAATCCGCGCTTCCCGCATCATTACCGCTTACATCCCCGTGGCTCTCCTCCGGTTTGCTTTCCTCCGGTTTGTTTTCTTCCGGAGACGCCTGGCTGCCGTCTCCGCCGTTCCCATGAGCCGCTATATAATCATCCAGGGCCTTTCGGGCCGCCTCTTCCGCCGTTTTTGCCGCTTCCAGGTCAGAGGACACGCTGATCTGCTGCTTCTGCAAATCCTTCATCCGGCTTTCCCAGTCCGAGTATTCCTGCTTCTTATTGTTCCTGTCCTCATCGGACGTCTGCTTCGGCTGGTTATTCAGATGATCATTCAGCTTTTCCTCTGCATTTTCCACGGAATCCCCCGCCTGATCTATTTTCCGGTTTTGTTCGGTATCCGTAAGGGCATAATCCTCTAGGGAACGGTTTTGGTCCAGCAGTTCCTTCTGTGCAGCCAGCTCTTTTTGCTGCCGCGCCTGATCATTGCTCAGTTCCAGTTTTTTAATGGCAAGTTCCTGCTCCGCGATCTTTTCATCTAAATCGTCCTGATCCACATCAAACAGAAGTGTATTGGCGGAAACACTGTCCCCGAGATCCACATAAATCTGATTTACCTTCAGCCCGCTCACCGCATCTACTGCAACCTCCCGGCCCGCCGTCACATTTCCCGCTGCTTCCACCGTATGTCCCAGGGCCCTTTTTTCCGGGAGCTCCGTCTCTACCTGCGGAAGCGTTGCCCCGTAAATCCCTTTGGAAACCAGGGTACATACAAACATAATCCCGAAGAATAGGAAAGCTGCCAAAAGGACTTTTTTCTTTTTCCGTACAAATTCCATGATTTTTCTCCTGTTCCATATCTATTCTTTTAGTCCGCTCATTGCAATTCCCTGTTCCAGATAGTCCTGTCCAAGGAGAAAAATAAAAAGGGCTGGGATCAAAGTAATGACTGAGGCTGCGAAAGCAAACCCGGCCTGGCCCAGCCCGATTTCGGGAAGATACAGAGACAGGGGCCAAAGCGCCTTTGTTTTAAGAAAGGTCAGCGGCTGTTCTATCATATTCCAATATTCCAGGAAACCAAGCACAAACGCGGACAGGATAGCCGGGGACCCCAGCGGCAGCCCTATCATAACAAACAGTCTTATTTCCCCCGCACCGTCTATCCGTCCCGCCTCCAGCAGCCCCGGATGCACGCTCCGGAATCCCCGGTATATAAGAAATACAGGAAACGTGGAAAAGACGGCAGGAAGGATTACCGCCCCCTGTGTATCCAGCAGCCGGAGCTTATCCAGCACCAGATAGGAGGAAAGCATGGTAACCTGGAAGGGCATCAGCATCAATACAATATACAGCGTGAACAATACCCTGCGGAAAGGAAATTTATATACAGCAAAGGCCCAGGCTGCCGGAACCGCAACCAAAAGCTGTCCGGCCAGGATAAGAAGCACCATTTTTATGGAATTCCAGAAAAGCAGGAAGAACTGCGGGGAATAGAATAGCAGCTTCCGGAACGAGGCAAACGTAGGGAACTCCGGGATAAATTCCCAGGAAAGAAATCCTTCTCCTCCGATAAGGGCCGGCTCCAATGCACCGGCCAGCTCAAATTCCCCGGTAATGGAACCGGATAAAAGCAACAGCACAGGGGAACAGAGAAACAGGCCGATAAGCACAAGCAGCATATATGTTAAATACTCTGCAGCAAGCCGCGGGATATTTGACCTTCGCAGCAGCCAAAGAAACCCCTTTTTCCTTTTTCCCTTCCTACATTCCACCATTGTCATTCTCCTTCATCCCACAGCTTCTGCAGCAGCATAATTGCAGCGAACAGCACAATTCCCATACAAACCGCCGCTGCCGCCATTTTGTCAAAATCCAGCTTGGTAAACCAGTTATTAAACAGATGCTGGAGAAGATACATACTTTCATCCGGATAGGATCCCGCCACCAGATACGCTTCCCGGAATGCTTTAAAGGTATTCAGGAAGGACAGGACGGTGATGGTATAAAGCACAGGTCTCAGGTTCGGCATCACAATTTTCAAAAAGCATTTCAGCTCTCCCGCACCGTCCACCCGCGCCGCTTCCCGTACTTCCTCCGGAATGGAAAGAATGCCGGTCAGCCACAGAACCACCGTATACCCCAGGTTTTTCCATATATAGCTGAAAACCAATACCCAGAAAGCGGCGTCCGTACCCATATAATCTGTCCGGAAAACTGCCGCCGTTCCCGCAAGGCCGGCGCCGGAAAGCCACGCGGACAGATTGGTCAGTGCCAGATTCAGAAATCCCTGTTTGGCAAACACAAGCTTCCAGATAAGTACTACCGTGGCCGCCGGTACCGCCATAGGAAACAAAAAGGCGGATTTAAGGAACCGGATCCGGGGAAACCGGCTTAACAAATAAGCGATTATCAGGCCAAGCCCTATCAGAAGCGGCAGGCAGACCAGAATAAACCGTACCGTATTTCCTGCTGCCAGCCGGAAGGCCCTTGTCTCAAAGACCATTTTATAGTTCTCAAGGCCTCTGAATTCACCGGTCACCGCCGTAACAAAGGAACGCCTGACCACATCTGCAAAGGGTGCCAATACAAACAGGGTCACTCCCAGGAAACTGGGCATCAGGAAAAAAAGGTACGCATACGTTCTTTTTTTCTTTTTCATTATTCAGACAAATACAGCTGTACCTTCTGTTTTATTTGTGCCACCCCTTCGTCCACGCTAAGGTCTCCGTCCAGTACGGAAACACCAGCCTCTATAACCGCCTGTTCAATACGGCTGTCGGGAAGATAGGCAGTTTTCAGGGAACGTACGATCTGCTCCAGCCCCTTTTGCTCTTCTTCATTGGGCCAATATAAGTCCAGAGTGCTGATGCTGCCGTCTTCTTTGCTTATGCCCACGGAACCAAAGGCCTCGTCGCCTTCCATTTCCGTATAGAAAAGGCGTTCAAAACTGGCCACATTCACCGGATACGGATCTTGCTGCATGGACATCACATCATACGACAAAAGCATCTGTATAAATTCCCGGGCCATCTCCGGCTCCGCCGCCCTTGCGGATACCCCCGCTATGGACTGCGCCTGGAATACATCCGAGGCCTGCAGGGATACCGGTTTATATACCACCTCTGTCTTCACCCTGGGAACGGAGATTACATTGGTGAAATCCAGGCTTACCTGCCGGGTGGTTCCAATGGCAAGCTGTTCCTGCTGCCTGGTGAGGAAATTCATGATACTCCAGGAAATATCAAGGGCCGTATCGGCTGCGGATCCGGTACTGTCGCCGCTGCTTCTTACGGAATTCAGGAATTCTTCTTTTTCCGAGTCGGAGATTCCGCTCATTTCATTGTCAAAAATACGTTTGGCCTGAGTGAGGAAATCCCTTACCGCCTCTTCCTCCAGATTTCCATCCTCCTTGCTCCAGGCCGGTTCACAGGCTAATGCCAGCATACGCAGCAGGATATCCGGCTGAAACGCCGACATAAGAGTGCCTTCCGGGTTATTCTCCCGCATTTTTTCCATCGCATCTGCCAGGGAAGACAGATCCGTTATACCTGATACATATTCTTCGCTCCCCATGATCAAAGGGATTTGGAACCTGGTGGGTATGGCGTATATTTTTCCGTCCTGCTCATACACCCTGGCAATATTATCAAAAAATTCTTCTTTCTCCTCCGCTGCCTTCAAAGTGTCACTGATATCCGCCAGCATGCCTTTGGCAAGGTAGGAATCGATGGGGAGGCCGTCCAGAAGCAGTACATCCGGTCCGTTTCCGGCCATAATCTCCGTGTTTAATGCTTTTATGGCATCTTCTGCGGTAAGCCCGTTCTCTCCGGACATTCCCACCTCATATTTTACAAATACATCCTGATGTTCCTTCTGATAGGCAGAAACCGCCTGCTGCAGGGTCTGATCCTTTTTAAGGCTGTAAACCTTCAGTTCCTTATCCGGAGTGGATGGCATGGTTTCATCATATACAAAACGAGAGACCCCTGTGGTAAAAAGAATCAGGAATACCGGTCCGTCCTCCGCGATCATTCCATATTTTCCATTGGAGGGATCCCCCATGGAACAGAGCGTTCCTGCCAGAAGCTGTTTTGGGCTTTCCCCGTTTTTATATTCATACAGACCTTCCTGGCATACCAGATAAAGCGTATTTTCCTTATCCAATGCCGCAAGGAAGCTGTAATTACCGCTGGTCCAGTACACGGCTTTTTCACCATTGTTCGTCAGGCCGCCCACAAACCGGTCCAGCGCATCCTCCTGCTCCAGCAGCTCCCCCTTTACCAAATCATACCGATAGGCTTTCTGCCCGGTAAAAGCCATCATCTGGGTATCGGAAAAACAGGCGGTTTCCACATCACCTTCCGTTTCAAAAAGAGCCGTCAGGGCACCGTCCTCCTGGTTTATTTCATAGACCGTCCCGCCTTCGCTGGCAAGCAGCCTGGTGTCCGGCGTATACCAGCAGTTTGTAATGATTTCATATTCGTCCATATTAAAAGGAACCGCAAGCTCACGCTTCTCCCCCTCCGGAGAAATAATCATGTAACGGTAATCCATAGTAAACATGTTGGATTCTTCCGTCTTCTCCCCGGTATCCTCTGGTTGGGCTTCTTCCGTACCGGGCTGTTCTGCCTGCTCCGTCTGCCCTTCCGCTTGTTCTTCCTGGGATTGGCTGGATAATTCCAGATCCGCTTGGGCCGCTCCGTCTTTCTCTTCCTGCTGTGCGCCGCCTTCCCCGGCCTCTTCGTTCCCGGATACCGCAATATCATATTCACTGTACATGAGGAAAATAGTTCCATCTTTAGCCATGGCGGCATTCATAAAATAAGCGTCGCCCACCATGCCTGCCCAGTCCTCATACTTTTTTGTCCAGGTCTTTCCCTCATCCTGTGACAGGAACGGTCCGTAGGTATAATCAAAAATCTGAAGACTTCCGTCCGCAAGCCGGGTCATTCCCGCATTCCGCATCATATCCTCAGGTCTTCCCACTTCCTCTTCCACATATCTTCCCATGGATTTATCGCCGCTCCCCGCAGTTTCCCCCGGAGAATCCTGTCCGCCTTCCGCTTTCCCGCAGCCGGTAAAAAGCAGGGCTGAAGAAAGAAGCAGCGCAAGTACTTTGCTTCCCGTTGTCTTTTTCATAAATTGATTGTCCTTTCTTGTTTCTGTTGTTCCTTCATGGTAACGGACAATTCTTTTTAATTTTCCATCAAAACTCTTACAAGTTTCTTACGAAAAAAACCACCGGGATTTGTCCTGGTGGTTTTTGGCTGCGGGTAATTAACTTATTTTCTTTTTTTATGGATACTCCTCACCGCCTGTACTCCAACTACCGCCAGCCCGGTGAAGAGAAGATATTTTTTTATTTTTTCCAGCGCCTCCTCCTTCGTGGCCGGCCGGTGGCTGTATGCAAAATCCCGAAAAGGCCTGGAAGGCTTCTCCCCAACCAAATCTTTGTATGTAAGCAGTCTCGTTTCATACGCGGCCGGATTCTTTTCATGGAAAATAAACTCCCTGGCCGCCCGGTTCACGCCGTCACCATATTCGTTAAAGCCGCAGGAAGGCGTATACCCCAGATCCAGGCCGCCCCAGTTCCCCACAAAGCTGTTCCTGTGGTCATGACCGCAGAAAACTGCAAAAATATCCCCTTTTTCCCGGAGGCTTTCGAATTCCCTGGCATTGTTGTCCGGAATGCTTACCGCCTCCTTGAAGCTGCCGCTTTGGCATTTTTCCGTATCCAGCACGTAATATTCATTGGCATGCGTACGGTAGGCACGTATGGCCCCTTTTGTCTTTTTGCCGGTTTTCTTCAGAAGCCGGTAATACTCCGGCAGCGGGATATGCTGGAACACGATTCCCGGTATCAGCCTGCCATGCACCTGTTCAAAGGTATCTCTGGCACCTTTATACCAGAATATCTGCCTGGGATGCATCGCCTGATAACCGCCTCCCGGGGCATCCCCTCTGGTATCCATGAGGTAAACCGCCATTACGGTTTGTGTTTCTTCGTAATTCTGTATCCCGATGGCAAAGGTTCCTTCCTCCGTTCCGTGCAGAATTTCCTGCCCCCGGCTGTTCAGCCAGTCCACGCAGCCGGGAATCCTCCTGTAAATTTCCATCTGTTCCCCATTGCTCAGCCCGCTTTGCTCATCATGGTTACCGAAGGTTACCGCAAAGGGAAGCCCCCTGCTTACCACAGGCTCCAGAATCCTCTGAATTGTTTGTTCCACCTGCTCCGGCTTTTTTCGGAATGTCCTGCTGCAGCCCTTCAGCTGATCGCCGGTAAGTACTACCAAATCCGGTTTTGCTTCATCCATCGCCCTGCGCATTAATGTCAGTGTGTCTTCCGATACCTCAGGCACCTCCTGGATATCCGTAATTTGTAATATATGAAAGGTTCCGTCTTCTCTGAATTTCATAGTTGTTTCCTTCTTTCCCTGGAACTGTCCCTTCTTCCCCTGTCTGTGAAAGCTGCCCTGCAGCTTTCACTCATCATAAACGCATATTCTTCTTATTACAATAAAATACATAAAATCTTAAAGAAAGCTTCACTTAGAATTAACATCGCATCTTGACAGCAGCAGGAAACGATGATACATTTATGTGGAAATAGTTGTGTTTATGTGGAGATGATTGTATATGTTTGCGAATGAAAGAAGAATCCAAATTACCGAAATGCTGAACCGGCGTTCCTCCGTCACGGTTACGGAGCTGACCGATACCTTTCAGGTATCCCTGGAAACCATCCGAAGGGATCTGGAATATCTGGAAAAACAGGGCGCTTTAAAACGGGTGCACGGCGGCGCTATCACCGTACATAAAATGCGCAGCTACACCAGTCTCTCCTCCCGGGTGTCCGAACACCGGGAAGAAAAAAGGAAGCTGGCGCTGGCTTCCCTCCCCTACATCCGGGAAGGGGACCGAATTGCCCTGGATACCGGTTCCACCTCCTTTGAGCTGGCCTCCCTGCTCTGTGAGCGGTATTCCAGGCTCACCATCGTTACCAATTCCCTGGAGGTATTCCAGATCCTGTCGGAAAAAGAGGAATTCCAGACCATTCTGACCGGAGGGTTCTATATGCCCGGGGAAAAAACCTTTTACGGCCATCTTGCACTGGATATGATAAAGCAGCTGCATGTATCCAAATTCTTTCTGGCGCCCTCCGCCATTTCCCTGGATTTTGGCATCAGCGACCATATCCATGAAATGATAGCCGTACAAAGGGCCCTGATTGCTATTTCCGATCAGATTATCGTCCAGGCGGACAGCTCCAAATTTGAGACCTGCGCGGCCCTGAACGTATGCGCCCTTAACCCCCGTTTCCTGTATCTCACGGACTCCGGCCTGCCGGAGAAAATAGCGGAAGTCTACAAAGAAGCAGGGCTGCAGATCGTCACATGCTGATTTCTGTTATAAGTCCCGCGGAAGCGGGCAGAAAGGAAAAACATGAATAAAAAAGTGCTCCTCATCCTTGCAGACGGGTTACGTCCCGATGCCCTTGCCGCCTGCGGCCATCCTTACGGCATCCTCCTTCCTTCGCTTGGCAGTTCTTCCCTGGAAGCGGAAACCGTTTACCCTTCCGTAACGCTTCCCTGCCACATGTCCTTATTCCACAGTGTGGAGCCCGGCCGGCACGGCATCCTCACCAACACCTATGTGCCCCAGGTCCGTCCGGTGGACGGATTGTGTGAACAGCTGAGCGCCGCCGGAAAAACCTGTGCTTTTTTCTATAACTGGGAAGAGCTGCGGGATCTAAGCCGTCCCTCGTCTCTGGCCTACAGCTTTTTTGCCTCGGGCAGTGTTTATACCTATGAAAAGGCAAATGAAATGGTTACCGCCAATGCCCTTTCCTTTATAAGAGAGGAAAAGCCGGATTTTGCCTTTGTTTATCTCGGACTTACCGACAGTGCCGGGCATGAATACGGCTGGATGAGCGAAGAATACTTCAAGGCCTGCCGTCAGTCCCTGGATGAAATAAAACAGCTTGTGGAAACGTTTAAAGAAGAATATACCCTTATAATCACAGCCGATCACGGAGGGCATGACCGGTCACACGGCTCCCTGGAAGAAGCCGATATGCGCATTCCGCTCATCTGCATAGGGCCGGATTTCCAGCCGGAAACCCGCTTTGCGCAGGCGGGTATCTGTGATATTGCTCCTACGGTAACCCGGCTGACCGGTGCTTTCCCCGCAAAGGAATGGGAGGGAAAAAGTCTGCTATGATCAATCGGCTGACTTCCGGGCGCAAGATCCGCTTTTTATGCTTTCTATGCTGCCTGGTTTATTTTGTAAGCTATCTCACACGTTTAAATTATGCCGCCTGCCTTGCGGAGATCCAGCGTTCCCTTGGTATCAGCAAGAGTCTGGCAGGACTGCCGGTTACGGGATGTTTTATCACCTACGGGATCGGCCAGCTTCTCTGCGGTTTTCTGGGAGACAGGTTCCATCCCCGGAATATGATTTTCACCGGACTGGCGTCCACTTCCGTCTGCAATCTCCTGGCCGCCCTTTTTCCCCGGATAGAAATCATCATTCCGCTCTGGTGTCTAAACGGCTTTTTCCAATCCATGCTCTGGCCGCCTCTTGTACGGGTAATGGCGGAAGCACTGGATGAAAACAATTATAAAAAATGCTGTGTCCAGGTGTCCGTTGCCGCTTCCGCGGGGATGATCGCCGTATATGTCCTTGCGCCTGTCTGTATTCTTGTTTCCGGCTGGCGCCTGGCCTTCCTTATCCCTGCTGTTTCCGGCCTTGGCACGGCTTTTTTCTGGTTTGTGAGCTTTACCAGGCTTGCGTACGGCGAAACCAATACCATCTGTGCCCTGAACGTGGAAATGAGCGGGGACAGCACGGTAAAGCTTCCCGCCCTCTTTCTGCAGGCATCTCTGATACCCATTCTGCTTTCCATTATCCTTCACGGAATATTGCGGGATGGAATCACTACCTGGATGCCGGCTTATATAACCGAAACCTTCGGACTCAGTACCTCCCTTTCCATCCTTACGACCGCAGTCCTTCCGGTTTTCAGTATTTTCAGTATAACCATCGCCTCCTGGCTTTTACAGAAGCTGCACAATGAACTGTTTACCGCGGGAATCCTCTTCGGGGCGGGAACGCTTTCCTCTCTCCTTCTGCTGCCTTTTTACAGCTCTGTGCCGGTATTCAGCATTGCCATGATGACCCTTATTACCGGCTGCATGTACGGCATCAACCTGCTTCTCATCAGCCGGGTTCCACGCCATTTTGCCCGTTTCGGCCGGGTTGCCACCATCTCGGGTATCCTGAATGCCTCCACTTATATAGGAAGCTCCCTCTCCACCTATGCGTTTGGCGCCGTTTCCGAACACTTCGGCTGGTTTTCCACCATTTTCATCTGGGTGCTGGTGGCCCTGGGCGGAACCCTCCTGTGTTTCTTTTCCTTCCGGAAGTGGGGGCGTTTTTCCAATCCGGTTTGATTATACGCTAAGCACGGATAAAATGGATACAATTGGGACAATATATTTACAATAACAATAATTTTGTTGTTGTTATTGTAAATACCAGGATAAAATGATATATTTAATAAATTAGGAGGTGAAAATAATGTTACTGAATTTTAAATTTAATAATTTTCGTTCTTTTAGGGATCAAACAATATTTACAATGATTCCCAGCTCAAAAAAAACGCATAATGACTATATTGCCAGAGAAATCAAGAATGAGTCCGTCCGGGCATTACCTGTTGCTGTAATTTATGGTGCTAATGCGAGCGGAAAATCCAATATTATACTTGCAATGTATCTTTTAAAAAAAATTGTCATGCTTGGATCCCTAGATACCCGCGAAATTAAACCTTTTCTGCATATTTTATCTTTTATTCATGATGACAGTTATTATAAGCCTACAGAATTTGAAATTACTTTTTCTCAAGGGCAAAGTGTTTATAGATATGGATTATCTGTCTTATCAGATTTAGACAATCCAAGTATTACAAGCGAATATTTATTTGTAGATAATGAACACATCTTTACAAGAGATAATATAAATGGAACTCAAATGCCAATTCATACCTTAATAAAAAATGGACGTATTGAAAATAGTAACGATAATTTTTATAAGCTTGCATTGGAAAAAATAAATAAATCGTTGGATGCACAACAGTTATTTTTGTTTGCAGGTATCCGAAATTTATTTGGCAATGACCTTTTTCTAGATATACAAGATTGGTTTCAAAAATTTAACGTAATCATGGACGCATCAGATATGGCTTTTAAACAAAAGGACTTAAGGTATATAGATAGAAAAAAAACTATTGGTAGCAATATCTCCGACAGAAAATTTTATGAAAGTGATTCAATACGGGAAATCATTAATTTTGCTGAGTTTGGCAACCAACAAATCCAGTTTATTTCAGATGCAGAAAATGATGATTTGTCTATGATTTCATATTATAAAATACCCTCCAAAAACGAGAAAACTTCTCCAATAGGAATGTTAATTAGTTCTGAACTAATGGAATCAAAAGGAACTATTCAATTAATAAAGCTTGTCCAGCCTTTTATCGATGCACTTAAAACAGGTGGAACTGTTGTTCTCGACGAAATGGATGCTTCTTTACATTTCGAAATTGTAGTATCTTTAATCAGGATCTTTAATAATCATGACATAAACCCAAAAGGGGCCCAGCTTATATTTAATACGCATAATCCTATTTACTTAGATGGGACTTTACTCAGACACGATCAAATTATAATGGTAGAAAAAAATAGACAGAATTTGGTAAGTGAATTATTTGCTTTATCTGATTATTGTCTACGTCCGGAAGAACGGATACTCAAAAATTATTTGAATGGCAAATATGGCGCTTTACCACATATGGATTTGGAAATTGCATTTAAGCATATTCTTGAGAAGGAGGTCAATGCTGATGGAGAGGCCTCAGAATAAATTAAGAAGGGCGCAACTGCTGTATATTGTAGGATGTGAAGGAAAAAACCAAGAAACGTTATACTTTGACAGAATCCAGGAATTAATAAACTCTGATGAAAAAAGAACATTCAATATATTATTTGATTATGCCGAACCATATGGCGGAAACCCCAGATGTGTTGTGGAAAGAACCGTTTTAAAATCCATTGGAAAGACAAATAAATTGTCCGTTTTTGATTACGATGGGAAAAAGAAACAATATAAAGAAGCAATTGATATGGCATACGATAATAAAATTGAATTGGGTAACACTAACTATTGTTTTGATTTATGGTTAATTCTGCATAAATCAGACTATTTTGGTTCGGTTATACACCAAGACGATTACGCAGAATATTTAAGAACTGTATATGGTTTAGGAAAGAATAAAGATATAAAGAAACGTGAAAATGTAGAATCTATTATGGCGCAGATTACTATAGAAGATATTAAGAACGCAATAAGAAGAGCAGAAATAATAGATGAAAATAACAAGAAAAGAACGCCCCACAGTACTCCCAAGAATCATATTTTATATTATGATAATCCAGATACACAAATACATAAAGCAATTAAAAATATCCTCCATAAGACAGGAGTATTAATTTAATATTTTCATGAAGAAAGCGAACGAAATACCGCTTTCTTTAGTATTTTAATATCTGCAAAATTCAAGAACATATGAAATACTAGGAGAACCGGCATGAGCATTTTAAATGTTGAACATCTTTCCCATGGTTTTGGGGATCGGGCTATTTTTCATGATGTATCCTTCCGACTGCTCAAAGGAGAGCATATCGGCCTCATAGGCGCTAATGGAGAAGGAAAATCCACTTTTATGAACATTATTACAGGGAAGCTTCAGCCCGATGAAGGCAAAGTGGAATGGGCTAAAAACGTACGTGTAGGCTACCTGGATCAGCATACGATACTGGAAAAAGGAACTAGCATACGGGAAACACTGGCTTCCGCCTTTTCCTTCCTTTTTGATATGGAAGCCCAGATGAATGCTATCTGTGATAAAATGGGGGACGCATCCCCGGAAGAGCTGGAAGGGTATATGGAGGATCTGGGAACCATTCAGGATATGCTCACCATGCACGATTTTTATATGATTGATTCCAAGGTGGAAGAGGTGGGCCGCGCCCTGGGACTGTCCGACATCGGCCTGGACAGGGACGTTTCCGATCTGAGCGGCGGGCAGCGAACCAAAGTCCTTCTAGGCAAGCTGCTTCTGGAAAAACCCGATATCCTGCTTCTGGACGAGCCCACCAATTACCTGGATGCGGAGCATATAGAGTGGCTGAAACGATATCTGAATGAGTATGAAAATGCTTTTATTCTCATCTCCCACGATATCCCTTTCCTGAACAGCGTAATCAATCTGATTTACCATATGGACAACCAGGCTCTGACCCGTTACGTGGGGGACTATGACAAATTCCAGGAAGTCTACGCCATGAGAAAGAACCAGCTGGAGGCCGCTTATAACAAGCAGCAGAAGGAAATCGCCGATTTGAAGGATTTTGTGGCCCGCAACAAAGCCCGTGTTGCCACCCGGAATATGGCTATGTCCCGTCAGAAAAAGCTGGACAAAATGGATGTGATTGAACTGGCGGGTGAAAAACCCAAACCGGAATTTAACTTTAAAGAAGCCCGTACTCCGGGCCGTTATATTTTTACTGCCAGGGATCTGATTATCGGCTACGACGAGCCGCTCTCCTCCCCGCTGAACCTGTCCATGGAACGAGGACAGAAAATTGCCCTTATCGGCGCCAACGGAATCGGTAAGACCACCCTTCTGAAAAGCATACTGGGCCTGATCCCTCCCCTTTCCGGCAGCGTAGAGCAGGGGGACTACCTGAGCATCGGCTATTTTGAACAGGAAATGCCTCCCGATATCAGCACCAGCTGCATAGAAGAAATCTGGCAGGAATTTCCCGGCTTTACCCAATATGAGGTGCGATCCGCCCTGGCAAAATGCGGCCTGACCACCAAGCATATCGAGAGCATGGTCAAGGTATTAAGCGGCGGCGAACAGGCAAAGGTACGTCTGTGCAAACTCATCAACAAGGAGACCAATATCCTGCTTCTGGATGAACCTACCAACCATCTGGATGTGGATGCCAAGACGGAGCTGAAACGTTCCCTGCAGGCCTATAAAGGCAGCATCCTGATGGTATGCCATGAGCCGGAATTCTATGATGGCCTGGCTACCGATGTATGGGACTGCACCAGGTGGACTACCCGGGTATTCTGACAGCGCTTTGCCGCTCCGTCCGCCTTACCGGTACAGAAGCTCCCACAAGGCCCCTGCGATCACAGGCTGCAGGGTCAGCATGAGCAACAGGACTATCCCGAAACAAAGCTCCATTTCCAAGCGGCAGACAGGGCTCTCGGCCCGGGATGCCGCTTCTTTTCCTGACGGCTTGTCCCCTTCACAGAAAAAACCGTCCGTTCCCGGATTTTCTCCGGCCCCGAATTTCTCGCAGATTCCGGGCATTATCCGAAAAACCCCCCTGAATAGCAGATATCCCACCCATGTTCCCAACGTATTCATAAGCAAATCATCGATATCCGTCGCCCGCAGGGAAAAAAGCTGCATCAGCTCGATAAAAAGGGAAAACAGAAACCCGATACTCACCGTTTTCTCCACCATACGCTCCCGTTTCCAAAGCAAAGGGACAAAAAAACCAAAAGGAACAAACAGGATCATATTTTTCAGATACTGACTGAAGTTGGAAAAAATCTCAGCCATAGGAATGAGGTTAACATTCGCATCAAAGCGAAGCCGATATAACGCAGGTATTCCTGTCACTGTTACAATTCCCGCAAGCAAAAAGGCAAACAGACACACCCCTGCCGTATGCCAGGGCTTCTTTTCCCCTTTCTTTTGCATTTTCCCTTCCAGCCACAAAAGGACCGGAACCGAAAGCACCAGCCCGGAGCCGGCCCCTATTCCTACATCCATGAGAAATAACATAATCCTATCCTCCCAATCTTAAACCTGTCCTGTTATTTTTATCATACCCCAGAAAAAAGAAAACTTTATTTAGTTCCCATTAAGATTCTTTAAAGATATGTATAAGAGTGTTTTCAATCATGTACTTTTTTTTCGATTTATGATAGGATGAAGGGGCAGTTTCCCACAGTTAACTGCATAACTCAAACTCCGCAGGTGCCAAATAGCCCTCCGCCCGCTGTCTGTGCGGCGCTCCCTGGACTGAAAGATACCTGCGAAAATTCCTTTTCAGTCCAGGGAGCGCCGCACAGACAGCGGGCGGAGGGCCATTTGGCACCTGCGGAGTTTGAGTACATAATACCTTTCGGAATACCCTGCCAAAAGAAACAAGAGGCAAACAGAAATGGATCTGATTAATCAATTTATAGAAAACTACAAGAAAAAAATTAAATTTTATGAAACCGCCGGGCGGATCGCCGCCGATATGCTGGAGGATTCCCTGCGTTCCTCCGGTATCCGCGCTATGGTAACCTCCCGGGCCAAAAGTCCGGGAAGGCTGAAAATCAAAGTGACGCAGCGGAATGAAAAAAGAGAGACGCCTTATAAAAATATGAGCGAAATCTATGCGGATATCGCCGATCTTTCCGGTGTACGTGTCTCCCTCTATTTCCCCGGCGACCGGGCCAAGGCAGACAGGGTTATCAACAACCTTTTTGCTGTGGCGGAAACCAAAAAGTTTCCGGTCCAGTCCAAACAGCCTTCCTATAACAAACGCTTTTCCGGCTATTGGGCCACCCACTACCGCGCCGGCATGAAGGAAGAAATACTGGAAAAAAGCAAGCTGAAATATGCGCCGGTGCGCCTTGAAATACAAGTGGCATCGGTCCTGATGCACGCCTGGTCGGAGGTGGAGCATGATTTGGTGTATAAACCCCTCCAGGGCACGCTTTCCGATGAAGAGCTTTCTATCCTGGATGAACTGAACGGACTTGTACTCAGCGGCGAAATCGCCCTGGAACGGCTGCAGGCCGCAGGAAATGAACGAATCCAGAGCAAAAATACCGCTTTCAACAACCAGTACGATCTGGCGGCATACTTGTATAACTATCTGAGCACACGCTACAAACGATTTGACATCGAACCACGTATGGGGAACGTGGAGCTTTTGCTGCGGCTCATGGGCCGGCTGAAAATAGCCAACGTAAAAGAACTGGAGCCGATCCTGAAATCCACCAAACTGGTAAACGACAAACGTACCATCACGGAGCAGCTCATTGACCAGATAATCTGCGGCAATGAAAAACGCTACCATCTCTACCGGGAGCTGCGTGTCTCCGGCGAAAAGCTGTCTAAGGATCAATATCAGGCCATGGAATACTTCTTAAAGCCCTGGATCAGCCTGGAAACCGTTCTGAGCAGGCTTACCTTGAAAAGCAATCCCAAGGCCAGAGGCACCTTCAATGTAAACAGCCTGAAGCGGATGAAAGCTCTTAACAAGGAAAACCTGGATAAGGTAGTGGCCCTCCGGAACGCACGCAACGGCCTGGTGCATGGCATCGAATATCCAACCACCGCCGCACTGATTAAAATGGGTGACGACGTGCGCGCCATTTTGTCCCAACTGTCCGATCCCCTGCCCAATACATAAACTGTATGCAGCGGTTTGGCCGCCCGCCGGGCAGGCAGCCAAACCGCTGCATTAAACGACTTCTTTCTTTTCACACCATTCCTTCAGCGGACAGTCCTGGCACCGGGCCTTCCGCGCCGTACAGATCGCCCGTCCCAAATAAATAAGCTGAAAATTGATCCGGTTCCAATGGCTCTCGGGAAGGACTTTCATCAGTTCCTGCTCCACCTGCAGGGGATTCTTACCCTTTGCCCAGCCCAGCCTGCGTGAAATACGGAAAACATGAGTATCCACAGTCACTCCCGGGATCCCATAAGCATCGGCCAGAAAAAGAGTGGCTGTTTTTCTTCCCACTCCTGCCAGCTTCAGCACCTCCTCCAGCTTATCCGGCACCTTTCCGCCATATTCGCTTACGATCTGTTCGCAGCATTTTTTAATATTCTTCGCCTTGTTTTTATACAGCCCTACCGAGCGGATATACGCCTCAATTTCCTCCGCCGGCGCCTGTGCCATAGCTTCTGCGGACGGAAAATGCCCGAACAGATCCGGCAGCGCTTCTTCCACCTGCTTATCCGTACTCTGTGCACTGAGCATAATCGCTGTCAACAGCTGCCAGTCATGATTATGATAGAAACCGTCTTTTGTTATCCCATAGGTTTTATCCAGCATATCTAAAATATGGGTTACTTTTTCCTTTTTTGTCATATGTATTCCCCTTTGGATATCAGAATCCATAACCTGTTTCCATACGGGTATTATACAATGTTTCGGGATGAATATCCACTTTCCGCTTCTGAATGGATGTAGATAAAAAAGTTGGCGGCGCCATGGTTTCCCCGGCTGCCATCACCGGGCAGTCAATGTTCCTTACAGGGGACACTTCCGCTCGGCCAAAAACGCAGCAGTACTAACGCTGC
>URMK01000007.1 GCA_900548905.1 uncultured Lachnospiraceae bacterium
CCTTGCAGCACCGCCGCCCCGGGGAAAAGCCGGGAGAGGGAAACGGGCGGGCAAAACCAAAGGTGGGGCGCAAGGGGCCGTGTACCGCAACAAAGGATAGGTATTTTTTTATAAAATTTAAACGATGATGCAGACAGGCCCAAAGCGCCTAATGTATAATAAAAAGGAGGGTATTACGCAATGAAGAAAAGAAATTTATGGAAAAGAGCGGTGTCGGTGGGAATGGCGGCAGTATTGACATTATCCCTGGCCGGCTGCGGCCAGGGCGGTGCGCAGACAGCCGGAAGTGCACAATCCGCCGGGACAACACAGAATGCAGAGTCCGGTGAGGCATCGCAGTCCGCAGCAGGACAGGCGGAGGCAGATAACGGTGAGGTGGTCACCTTAAAAGGATTTACTATGGGAAATGAACCGGCTGCGGGAATGGATACTTTTTATGAGCAGCTGGATGCCATGACGGTTAAGGATCTGGGAATCAAGGTAAGATTTGATTTTATCCCCTGGGGAGATGAAAAGAACAAAATAAATCTGAATATTGCATCCGGGGAATACGATTTGTATGTAGGAGGAAATTTTTCCGATTATAAGGTTATGGCGACAAAGAATGCATTTCTGGATTTGAAGCCATTGCTGAATGAGGTGCCTGATCTGGTGGCCCATTATTCCGTAGTTTCCGACAAAACGCTGGAGAGCTGTGAAATAGGCGGAAAGCTGTATGGGATTCCGCAGTTCGGGAAAGCGACGGACAGTGTATCGGCAAATGAAGGCTTTATGTACAGAGAGGATCTTCGTAAAAGCTGGGGGCTTCCGGAGATCAACAGTCTGGAGACAATGGAGCAGTATTTATATAAAGCGAAGGATGAATATCCGGAAAGCTCCGTGATTATGGATAACCGGGTATGGTCCGCCGTATGGAATATCCTGGCCGCCGGAAAATACCTGGAGCTGGACAGCTATATGAATACTCCTTATACGGTGGTATCGGTGGAGGATCCATATACGGTATTAGACAGGACGCAGACGCCGGAATACAAAACCATGCTGGAGTATGTGGCGAAATGGTACAAGGACGGATTAATTGACCATGATATCCTTGCTTCTAGCGCCAATGAAGGAAATAAGATTGCGGAACTGGTGAAAGCGGACAAAAAGGCGACCACGACCAATTCTCCTGCCTGGTCCCTTACCGCAACGGTGAACGAGATTGCCAGGAATAATCCGGAATGGGAAATGGGCTGGTATGATTATGGGTTTGGCAAAGCGCCTGTATATCTGCCCTCCGTATCCAACTCCACCTGTATTTCCATCAATCCCAAATGCAAGGAGCCGGTAAAAGCCCTGCAGTTTATTGAAAAAGCACATACCGATCAGGCTTATTATGATTTGCTCAGATGGGGTGTGGAAGGGGAAAATTATAACAGGACAGACGGCAAAATCACAACGGCCGGTATTGATGCCAGTAATGTGAAGCCTTCCTGGACCGGTCTGGTGGACGGTTATATGGAAGAGGAAGTACCCAGTGAAAACGCTTTCTGGCAGGAGCAGATGGACACGACCCGAATAACTCCGGAAGAATTCAGCCCTCTGGATGGCTTTATCTTCGACGCATCCTCCCTCTCGGCGGAAACGGCGGCCCTGGAGTCGGTGAAGGCGCAGTATATGACGCCTCTGCTCTGCGGGGTTACCCAGGATAGGGAAGGGGATTATGATAATGTCCTGGCACAGCTGCAGAAGGCCGGTATTGAAAAATACATTGCCGAAATGCAGCAGCAGCTGACCGCATTCCGGGAAAAGAAAGCGGCTGATTAAATAAGATATTCTGCCTTCCTGCAGCAGTACGCCTGCGGGAAGGCTTTTGAGGGTTACAGAAGAAGGTTCTGTTGACAGGCGTACGGATAGGGGCATATATGAAGAGGATTTTATCCGGGGGAAAATACCGGTTTTCTAATTTATCATTAACAGTGAAGATGTTTCTTCTCTTTTCCTGCGCCTGTCTGGCAGCGATGGGGGCTGCATTTTTCCTGTTTTACCGGCAGCTTTCTTCGTCGGCCCAGACAAACCAGGAATATCTGGCCCGTCAGCGCTTTGAGCAGACACAGGCCATGCTGGAGGAAAAGCTGGAACGGGTGGAAAGCATAACCAGGATGGCCATTGGGAATGAAAACCTGAATTTTTACCTGAAGCAGCTGATGGAAAGCAGCGGCTTTGCCGGGCAGTATGTGCAGGTCCAGTCCGCCTGGGAATGGATTAAAAATATATATTATGGAACGGATTACGATTCCATTCTTTTTTACCTGGACGGGAGGTATCCCTTTGCGGACGGCATATCCGGCTATGTACGCAACTGGAACAGCGAAGAGGGACAGCAGATTAATGAGATCATGGTGCAGAATGGTTTCCGGCCTTTCTGGCAGATTACAAAGATGGAGAAAAACGGAGAGTCCGGAAATTATATGGTATTTGTCAGGCCGGTAACGGATCTGGCGGATTTCAGCAGGAATCTGGGAAGCATGCATGTGTATATTCATGCGGACAAGCTGGCGGAAAGCTTCTTAAACACCCCGCAGGAAGAGGTATACTATATAAAATCGAAAGAAGGCAGGCTGCTTACGGTCAGCGACCGGAAGCTCTACGAAAAAATCAGCCCGGACGCAGAACTGGAGGGCGCCTGTTTGCCGGAGGGCGGAAAAGTCAGGGCCAATGGTAAAGAGTATTATGCCAGAGTGTGTGATATAGGGGACAGCGGCCTCCTTTTATATGCGGTGATGCCTTCGGATACTGTCCGGGGAAGCTTCCGGGATACGGGCATTTTTACTGTGGCTTTATTTGCTTTGGTCTGTGCGGCCCTGCTTTTGGCGATATGGCTGATTTCCCGGTCCGTTTCCGCCAGAATCCTGCATTTGTCCGGAACCGTGCAGAAGGTACAGAATGGAAAGCTGGAAACCCTGGACGAGGAAGCCGGCCAGGATGAGGTAGGGGAGCTGATCCGGAATTATAATTATATGATACGGCGTATCAGAAAGCTTTTGGAGGAGCAGTATCAATTGGGACAGGAGAAAAAGGGGGCGGAACTGATGGCCCTGCAGTCTCAGATTAATCCCCATTTCCTCTATAATACCCTGGATATGATTAACTGGATGGCGTCCAGGAACGAAACGGATAATATCAGGGACACGGTTTTATCTCTTGCCCGGTATTATAAACTGATTCTCAATAAGGGAAGGGATATCATTACCATTGGCCTGGAAATAGAATTATGCGAGGCTTATATTGCCATACAGCAGAAACGGTACCGTGGGAAAATTTTATTTGAACTGGATGTGGAGCAAGGGATACGGGATTATCTGATTCCAAAAATCACTCTGCAGCCTCTTATAGAAAATGCCATTGTACACGGTATTATGGAGAAAAGCGGAGGACGGGGCAGCATACTTATCAGCGGATGGGAAGAAGACGATGAAATATTCCTGTCGGTAACCGATGACGGAGTGGGCATGGTAACCGGACAGGAAATAGAGCGGACACACAAGGGAAGCAAATATGGGATCAGCAATATAGAGACACGCCTTAAGCTGTTTTATAACATGGAAAAATGTATCACTTACGAAAGCACACAGGGAATCGGAACCTGTGTCAGCATCCGGATAGGTAAGATTAAAGGAAAGGGTAATCCGGAAGAGTCGGCAGAGGGAGGGAGACTGCTATGAGACTGTTGATTGCGGACGATGAAGATTATGCAAGAGAAGGGCTGATTACATCCATTTCCTGGGATAAATACGGGATTGATGAGATCATGCAGGCGCGGGACGGGCGGGAAGCGCTGACAATATCCACATGGTTTCGGCCGGATATCGTGCTTACCGATATCCGTATGCCTAAGCTTAACGGCCTGGAGTTCGCGGAAAGACTGATCCGCCAGTGCCCCGACAGCAAGCTTTTGTTTATGAGCGGGTATTTGGAAATTGAGTACCTGAAAAAGGCCATATCCCTGGATGCGGTGGAATTCGTGGAAAAACCCATTGAGCTGGAAAAAGTGGAGGGAGCTGTCAAAAAGGCAGTGGATTTTGTAAGGGAAAAGGAACGGCATGAAAAAAAAGAGGGCCAGTGGCAGAGGCTGGAGCGCCAGCGTCTGTTAAACATGCTCAGGCTTAAAACGAAAGATAAGGCTCTGCTTGAAAAGATATGCAGGGAGGTTGGATTCCCCACAGACACGGCTTATTTTTCCGCGGTGCTCTGGGCTAAGAAGGAAGAAGTGCCGGGACAGCTGGAGCCATTGGTTTTTTCTTTCTGGCAGGAATCAGGAATTCCCATTCTTCTCACTATGGTGGACAGGGGGAAATATCTGTTTCTGGCCGCCTGCGGTAAATACCGGATGCGTATGGTAAGGGCTGAGTGCCGTAAAATGACAGAATTGCAGGAAGGGCTTTGTATAGGCATGGGCTTTGAAACGGATAATCTGATGGCTGTTTCACAAAGCTGCGAAATTGCACTGTTAAATGCAGAGCAATCATTCTTTGACAGCAGCAGGACCGTATTTGAAATAGAAGATGAGATCCCGAAGATGAAAAAACTGAATCCCGGATTGTATGCGGAATTTGTCGGAATGATAAAAGAGAAGCCGGAGCAGGTGGACGGATGGCTGCACCGCCTGGTAACAGAAATCTGTTCGGAAGGATTTTACCGGCAGGAGGATATTACCATGCTCCTGTCGGCATTTGCAAGGCTTCTCGTCCGGGAAAAAAGCGCCCTGCTTCTGTCCGCGGCGGATATGGATACGGAGGATGAATTGGACAGCTGTATCCGGGAAGCTGTATCCATTGACGAGGTGATGAAGCTGTTAGAAAGAATGCTGGATGCTTTTTTGGCCCGTTTGGAAAATGAAAGCAGTTTTTCACGGCTGGTAAGGGATACCATATCCTATATTGAACAGCACTGCAGTGAGGCAGAACTGTCGGTAACCGATATTGCGGAAGATATGCATTTTTCGGCGGCCCATCTGAATGTTTTGTTCCGAAAGGAGACGGGCGTAACCATCAAGCAGTATATCAGTGATTACCGCCTGAATTTATCTAAGAAGCTTTTGCGCAATCCCCATATCAGGATTGTGGAAATTGCAGAAAGATGCGGTTATTCCAACGGCAATTATTTTGCAAAAGTGTTTAGGAGCACGGAAGGGATGACGCCGGTGGAATACCGGAAAAAATATGTCATATAAAAAAAGAGTAACTCCGTCAAGGGATGACTTGGGGAGTAAGGAGGCTTTTATGAAGAATTGGTTATTGCTGCCGCCCTGCTATACACGCGGCGGCCGGCAGCGGGAATTGCAGCTGTTTGAAGAAAATGTATATGAGGACAAACAGTTCAGAGTTACTTTACAATATGAAACAGTGGATGATAATTGTGTACGACTGGTTCATAGCTGGAAAAATATCGGCAAAGGAGCAGTGGATTTCCAACCGGAAATTCGGATGAAAGCGGGATTCCCCTATACGCATTATGTGATTCCCGGGGTCTCCTATAACGGAAACCATTGGGGAAACGGGAAGGAACCGAAAGGCCTTGAGAGGGAAGGACAGCCCTGGGTTTTCGATTACCGCCGTACGACAATTCCCGGCTGTACCATCAGTGAGAACGCGGACCGATATGCTGCCCTTATGGCTTCCGACAGGGAGGAAAACTCACTGCTCTGCTCCTGTTCCATGACAGCGGATAAAGACGGGTGCATGATCCACAGGCTGCTCTATCCCACAATAGAAAAACCGCTTACCTATTGCAGCAGGGACCGTTACAGTGATGCGTATGAAACCTTTATCCATCTGGAGGCAGGGGAGGAATTCCGCGCAGCGGCCTATCTTCTTTCCGGGAAGCCGGAAGCGCCGGCTTTCGCCGCGGCAAATGTGGAAGATGCGGCATTATGGCTGCTTGGCAGGACGTTTCCTTTTGCGTATCCGGTGAAAGAGGTACAGACGCTGGCTCTCAGCCATGCCCTGCATTTGCTTTCGTTATACAGGGGAAGGCAGATGTTCCACATTGGGATGAGCCCGGAAAAGGGCAGCTTTGTAAAGCGTGACGGTTTTGCTTTTGGCTGGTGCGGGCAGAATGGCATGTATGCAAGGCTGTGTATCCAGAAAGGGCTGCAGGAAGGAAAGAAGGAACTTGTGGATATCGGTATGAGCAATCTGGATGCCTGGGCGGAGGATGCCGTTGCCAAGACAGGATTACTCGTGACAGAATACGAAGACCTGGAAAAGGATGGTCCGGTGGTGGTGGATACCTGCAACCAGGGATTTGCTGTGATGGAACTTCTGAAGGCATACCGGCTGCTGAAGGCGGCTGGCATTGAACGGACTGCCTATTACAAGGCCGCAGAGGGAGCGGCGGATTTTTTTGTGGAGCACTATTCCCCGGATTATGGATTTGGGAAAGCATGGGATGTACATACGGGTGATTGTGTGGATCAAAATGGAACAATTGGGGCTTATCTCATTCCGGGGCTTGTGGATCTTTATGAAGAGACGGGCCGGCAGTGTTACCTGAACCGGGCAAAAGAAGCCTGCCGGCTCTACTATAAACGGGACCTGGCCGGATTTTTCTGCACGGCGGGGGCTTTGGATACCTATTGTATTGATAAGGAAACCTCCGGCCCCATGCTCATCGGTGCGCTGCGGCTGTTTGAACTGGAGAAAAGCGGCGAGTGGCTGAATATCGCAAAAAAAGCCGGCTGGTATTTCTGTTCCTGGATGATGCATTATGACACCATTCCGGAGGCAGAAAGTGATTTTGAAACCGCAGCCTACCATACCCTGGGAGGGACAACGGTATCCGCGCAGCATCACCATATTGATCCCTGGGGGGCGCTGGTGGTTCCGGCCCTTTTTACCTTGTATCGGATAACAGGAGATATAAACTGGAAAAGGCGTGCACAGTTGATCTGGGCGAATGCCATACAGAATATAGCTCCGGCAGAAGGGAAGATATTTCATGGATTGTGGAGGCACCCGGGTGCACAGAATGAAGGGTATTGCCAATGCCGCTGGGGCGTGGAAAAAGGACCGGGGGAAATCAACGACTGGCTGGTGGCATGGCCGCAGGCATTCTGTCTGAATGCGGCTATGGAAATCACAGATGCGGATCTGCAGGATTGAAAACAGTACTGCGGCACATGGGAAGCAGTCGGGTTTATGAAGAAAACAGCGTTTTACCTTGTGGATAATGCGGCCGCTTCTTAATCCACATTCAGCGGATTACAATACTGTACCTCTGCCGGAATGGAATAAATTTTAATCGATCCGTCTTCCATTTTACCGAACCAGATGGCGCCGGTCCCCAGCATGACACCATCCTGGTTCCAGAAGAGGCCTTCGGTTTCCGCGCCTTCCACATCGTAGATGACCTGCATGTTCAGGATTTCGTCATATTGTTCCACGAATTCTTCCGGGGATTGAATCTGCTGTTCCGAGCCGTTGCGGACAATGTTCAGGGGATACCGGACTTTTTGCGCAAGTGACTGCCTGTTGTCCGTAAGGACGTCTTGCTTTACCAGGAAGGCAAAGCTTTCAATTTCCCCTCTGGTCCATCCGCCGCTGCCGTCAAAGTTACAGTAAACCTGCTCCTCCAGCACGGAAAGGACATTTTCCGCAGTGTATGTCTCTCCGTTTGAAACATCCAGGCTGTTGCCGATGGAGATGGAAAGGCCTTCTGCGAACAGGAAATCCCGGCCATGGTTCAGGTAAATACGAACCATGGAAAAAGGAAGGGCGCCTTCCGGCCCGGCTCCGGTAATGTACTGTTCGCTTGTGATAACATCTTTTTTTCCATCCCCGTTGATGTCGCGGAAGGTTATAAAGTTAATGGTATGTTCAAAGTACCAGGAAGTATAGGCATCCGGGAAGGTATAAACCGTTTCGCCGTCATCCGTCAGGGAATACTGCGCATGGGAGAGGCCGTTCCGGGTAACCTGGCTGGTGGTGAAGCGGACATTTTTGTATTCGCCCAGATCCACGCCGTCAAAGGACTGATCGGCAAGTATGGTTTCGGAATCATTCTCCGGCGGTGCCTCCTGGGCAGCGGATGAGCTTTCACTATCCCTGTCCGGGGTTAAGGCCGGATATTCCGGGGAGGTTTCCGACGTATCTGACGTTTGGGGCAGCACGGTTTCCGCAGGCGCGGAGGTTTCTGTCTGCACAGGTGTAATATCGGCATTTTTTCCGCAGGATGTCAGGCTGCCTGCCAGCAGAAGGCAGAGTATTGCGGCGGGAAGATTTTTAAGTATTATTTTATTCCTCATAGGTTCTCCTGTCCGCCCGTTTTCCGGGCATGGGTTAAAGCTGCTTCTGGCATAAGAGCGCTCCTGTTATCTGGTTTCGGGGAAATCGGCTAAATCTGCCCGGCCCTGCAGGACATCCTCGCGCAGAATACGGCACATCTTGTCCGGTTCCTCAAAACAGGGGCTGTGGGCGGAATTTTCAAAAGTATAAAACCCTTTTACCGGGGCTTCCAGCGACTGTACATATTTTTGGGCCACGGAATAGGAAACCTGGTAATCAAACCGGCCCTGCAGCACATAGACGGGAACGGCAAGAAGGGGCGCCCGGGTAAAGAAATCGCTTTCCAGCACACAATCCCAGAGGCAGCGCAGGGAAAAGCTGTTTCCCAGGGGGTAATTCAGCTTTTCTTTGAGAGTATAGCCTTTATAGCGCAGCACCATTTTGACGCAGTCAAGCATGGAGGTGCTGTGGTGCATGACACCTATCCCCAGCATCATCATACCTTTGCTGCGCACGGACAGGTATTTTATGTCTATCTTCGCCCCGTTGTCAATGGGAAACTTCTCTAACTGCCGTACCATACGTTTATTGCCTGCAGCCCTGAATTCCCTGAGCATAAAGGAATAAGCCAGCCGTTCCGATTCTGCCTGACGTGCCACCTGCCCGATGCCGATATAGGCATGGAACAGCTCCGGAGCCCGCTGTACCGTGAGCACACCAAGGAAAGAACCCCAGGAGTGGCCCATGACATATATTTTCTCTTTGCCGAAACGCCGGAGCAGATAATGGGTTACCGCCAGCGTGTCGGAAATCATTTGCTCGACGGTCATGGTCTGTTTCGGGGTATTACGGCTGTAGGTAATACCGCTGCCGCGCTGTTCCCACCAGCAGACCGTAAAGAGCTTTTCCAGGCCCGTGGGATTTTCCTGGGTAAAGGGAAGCTCCGGAGAGCCGGGGCCGCCGTGAAGGAACAGAAGGACCGGATTCCCGGTGTCCTCGCTTTGTAGGAACATGCCCTGTCGAAGGCCGTTGATCTCTCTGTATATCTTTTCCTGCAAAATTTCTTTCATCATTTATACTCCTTTGTCCGCTTGCGCGGATATGAATTCCATATTTGAAACGTACTTTGTTCCACACGTTTCCGGTGTGCTGTGTTTCCGGATTTCTCCCATTCTATCATATACGCGGGAACATTACCATGGCAGGAGGGAAATACGGGTGATGACCAACTTTTTTATCCGCACCTGGAAAAGACCTGTAAATTTTAGCTGCTGCAAAAAAATATAAATCCTGACAAAATTTTTCTTGCCAAGTGGGACAACTTTTGATATGATAATACACGGACGGGGCATTAGCGCAGCTGGGAGCGCGCCACGCTGGCAGCGTGGAGGTCACGGGTTCGAACCCCGTATGCTCCATGGAAAAGTACCGTATCTGCGGTACTTTTTTTGTCTTGGTCAATCAACTCAATCAATTGGTCAATCAATTGAAACACGGTTAAATGCATCTATATTACTTAATAGTGCAATTTTTTTACCTGCATTCTTACGATTATAGTGATAAGTCTTACGTAATTTATGTGGGCTTTTGCGTTCGACACCTATTTTTTTGCAAATACGATAAAGTTTACTTCGTATTGCAGATGCAGTAAGCCTATGGCCTTGATACATAAAGATATATTCCCCACTGCGGGATTTCATCCAGTTGAGTATCTGTTATCATTGCGAATATCTTCTTTTTGTAGAGTGTCAAGCGTTTTTGAAAATGTCCCAAAATAAGAGAAACATTAGCCCCGGCATCTGCTGGGGCTTTCGTGTACACAGTTGTTATGTTTTTTTAGCTTTATCATTGAGTGAAAAATATTTTTGGGTATCACAAAAAAACCTCCGAGGGCATAGGGTTCTGCCCTATGTACCTGCAAGGGACCTGTCTCTTGACCCATTACCCCTCGCCGGGAAGGCGGGAAAGGTACTTGTTCCTTTCCTGGTCAGGAGGGTTATCCGTGAATCTTTTGTCAAGAGACTTTCGCGGCATAATGGGGCGTAACACCTTTATCCCACGGTTCTCCTGACATAAGATTCCGCTCCTTTGTTTATGCTGTTGCATTTTCGTTATCATTCCAATGATGTTCCTGTTTTTGAACGAATTTATGGAAGATAGATTTTCTCCATGGATGATTCATCGGTGGAATGTACTGTTTTTCGGGTTTTGGTTCTTTATAATCCAAATCCAAATCTTTCGATTTTGCTTCATCTCTGGTATACAAGCTAATGCATAGATATCCGTATCATTTACACAGCAATACTTATTGCCGTCAAAGGCCTGAATAAACATAGTCTTAGTTCCTTTACGGTAATGTACCTGCATTCCTTTTTTATCAAGCATTTTATAGTAGCTGTTGTTGTGTCTGAGACAATGCCCGCTATCCACCGTTCTTTCACATAAAGTAGCCAGGGTCAGATTGATTTTTTCATTTGATGGTTGTTCTTCAAACACAGATCTGATAGTATTAAGGGGAAGTGAAAACTTCGCATTGAATTCTTTTACTTGGTCGTTGAGGAATTCATTAGCGGCTTCTATAGTCGTGATTCCTGCGAGCCTTAATTCGATGGGGAGTCGTGACTGTAGGGTCTGGTTTAAACGTTCTACGCGTCCCTTGGCCTGAGGAATACTGCTTGATTCTAATTCAACGCCAAGCTGGTGGCAGGCATAAGCAAACTGTGTGTAGGTATCCTCATCAATGGATGGGGAATTTTTCTTTTTATAGGTAAATACAGTACGTCGATCGGTAAATAGTTTGTATGGTATCCCATAAGCGGTTACTATCTGGTAGAGAACGTGATAGTATGCCTTTAAAGTTTCCCGGGTAGCAAACCATGCACCAACTATTCTGCCGGACGCATCATCAATAGCAAGATGCAGATGCCATATACAGCCAGGAATCCATTCATAAGGAGTGGCATCCATTTGAATAAGTTCGCCAAAGTAAGCAGCTCTTGGACGTCGGGTGTGGGCATCTTCAACGGCAACAAGATTTACCTGGATTGCATCCGCTTCTTTTTGGGTTGTAGCCGCCTTTTTAAGCTCCTTTAAATAGATACTGATTCGTTTCTGCTTTGCATGTGTGACTTTAGGTGAGAGAATGTATTGGGATTCCAGAATCTTAGCGACTGAAGATGCAGAGATGGAAATTCCCTCATGCTTCTCAAGTAATTCCGTAAAGTGTGTAAAGTTGGCATCATAGTATTTATCACGATAACTGTTTATTACGATCCGCTTTGTATCGTCACTGATAGTGGAGGCGGGCTTGCGTCCTTTATTGCCGTGAACAAAGTAATCTTTACCAGATATGATATATCCTGCGAGCATACGGTTGATATGACGAACTGTACAACCTAATGTAAGAGCAGCTCTTTCTTTGTTCTGATAAGGATGGTCTGCAAGACCTTTGATTACTTCATATTTCTTCTGTTCATTCATTGTTAGTATCACCTTTCTGATAATAAATTCCTCCTGTCCTGAATAGATAAGCAGGAGTTAGTATAACACACTTGGGATATTTTCCTGTGTGGTATATAAGGACATTATCATAAATGGCTCATATTCGGCGCTGATATCTGGCATTGCCGTTTGTATAGTTTGAGCTTATGTATTAAAATTAAATTAGGTAGTTATTTCAGGCGTTTGATACGAGAATTAGGAGGGATGAAAAAATGCTTAAGTATGAGAGTTTTGTGGAACTAGTTAATGAATTGGGATTTATGTCAATGAATGATGTAGTAGCAGGATTCCCTAAAATTGGTGATTATATTGTGGAAGGACAGTATTGGAGTGATAATCCAGAATTAGACCCATGGATATGGAAAGATCGTGTTGCAGCAGAAAAAAAATTATTGTATGGAAGTTATTTTAATTCTAAGAAGGGAGTTATTTCCCCACGTTTTTATAGTATTTTTTATTGTGCATTTCATCCTAACATAACAGTAGAAGAACGTTATAAAGCAGGAAAGCTGAATAAGCAGGAATGGGATGTTTGGAATCTATTGAACAAGGAAGGACGAGCTCTTGGAACGCACGAAATAAGAAAATTACTTGGTGTTACACCTAAATCAGGGGCTAGTTCAGTAGATACTGCGCTAGTTAATTTGCAGTTGTCATTTGATATAGTGATTTCAGGAAATACTGATATGTTAGATAAAGAAAACAAGCCCTATAATAAATCTGTTCAGTATGATTTAGTTGAACGATGGGTGCCGGATGATTGGTATCAGCCTAATTTAATTATGAGTCAGCAAGAAGCTTTAGAAAAAATCTATGAAAGGGCTTTCCAAATTAGTAATGGTCTGGATTTAGACAAGGTTAAAAAAATATTCAATAAACAGATAAAATTATTAAATAGATTTTCTATAGATTAAGATGTTGTTGCAATATTATTAGAACATGCATAGTTATTTCTAGTAAGAGCCTGCCGCCGGGCTTCAAGCGACAATCCCTCTTTTACCTGGATATCGATAGAAATACTAATCTATTTGGTTAAAAATGTCAGATATTTCCCGGTTAGTCCGGAACAGTTTAATTATCAAACGGTGAAAAATTGTCACCGTTTGATAATTAATATGTTATTCAAGATGTTCTATCGCATAGTCAGCCTCTTCTTTGGTAAACTGTTCCCCATAATCAGATACGAGTTGATCGCGATTTACAGGTTGGGGTGTTGATGCATTAGAACGATATCCATTATTGGGGAAATGGGAACTCAGTTCGGGCTGGTCTGCTGTACATTTGGTTGTTGCTGAATGTTGGAGTTTAACCTGCCGCAACTGGGGCAGTGTGGTGCTTGATCCGAAAATTCATTTCCACAATCAGGACATTTAATAAGTGCCATAATAAAAATCTCCTTCCTCATTTGAGTGTTATATTCTTAAAATGCCTTCTGGCTATTCTAACCGTAATTTCAATAGTTCAGTTGAGTTTTGTTGTTACATAGTGCCTTACCAGACGGATTATTATTTTAGCAGGTCGGAGATATTTATATGCAGGTTTTTGTAGATGTCCACCTGTACCTCATCATTAAACTGATAAATCATAGGAGCAGCATCATCCTCAAAGCGATATATGGTAGTCCGTTCTTTGGCGGGATCGACTATCCAATATTCTCGGACACCGGCATTGGAATAGAGTGCCATCTTGATATTATAGTCCAATCTTCTGCTGGATGGGGATACAATTTCAATAATAAAGTCTGGTGCACCGGTGCAACCTCTATCTGTCAGTTTATCTTTATCACAGATGACAGATATATCTGGTTCCACCCAATTCTGATCATTGGCATCCAGGTTGACGGCAAATGGAGCAGGATAGACTTCGCAGGAACCATGGTTATTTTTGATAAATTCTCCTAAGATAAGTGTAAACTGTGAGATCAGCTTCTGGTGTATCCTGCTTGGAGGAGCCATATCATAGAGCTGGCCGTCAATTAGTTCAGCTCTTTGGCCATCTGGAAGATTCCAATAATCATCTGAGGTATAAAAGTGTTCTTTGGGTAATGGCATATTATCACATCCTTTCTTATTGCCAAAAGTAACAAAGTTTTGGAAATTCAATTTCATCTTAAGGAAAAAGTCAAGCCGTTCAGGGACAAAAAAACCATAAACTACCAATATGATATGAAATATATAAACAATACATTATTTAGTTTAAAAAGTTCATAAAAAATGTTATGACCGTATTTTACCAAACAATATTGTTAAAAATATACTATAATTATGTTGTAGACAAATTACCGAATGTTGGTAAATTACTAAAAACAACCATTTGCCGAAACTGCCTTGAAACTATGAACAGAAAGAGTTATCATTGCTGCTCCTTTTTTTATCAAAAATATTCGTGAAAAAATTATCTATAACTTTTCTGGAAACAGGATCCAGTTTTCCATATTCAATAACAGCTCTTTTGAATGATTCATTCTCTCCCATACCTAGTTCTGCTGCATATTTTGTATACTCATCTTCTTCAAATTCATCGGCAAAAACTATTTCATTTGTATCTTCACCGTTCCTGAACCAATCTTCATCAATATTTAATACACTACATATCAATTTAATATTCTGTTCTGTTATAGTAGAACCTTCTGTTTCAAGGTAACTTATGTTACGTTGGCTCATTCCTAGTTTATTTGCAAATTCTGTCTGAGAAAGATTCATATGTTTTCTTATTTTTTTAATTTTATCATTAAGCGTCAAATTATATCACCTCCTTAATTAGAAGGGTAGCAATCATTTCTAAATAAGTCAATAGAAAGAGAAAAAATATATTGACATAATAGAAATAATTGCTTGGATTATATATAAATAAGAAATGATTTCTATAAAAGGGAGGTGAATAGATGCCAGATGCAAAAAGGTTAGATATGGAGATGTGTGCAGAGAAGCTTAAGGCGTTCAGTAAACTTGATGCTCTTTTATAGCAAGCCTATCCCTTTTGTGGCTTTCTGTATCAGCGTCGGCAAAAGCCTGTTTTCGGAGTATCTGGCAAAGATGCCGGCGGTTCCGGCGGGCATATTCATAGGCTGTGTCTGCGGCAGTGGGGCTGGCTTATTATCCGGGAGACAGAAAAATCCTGCGGTGTAATATGGCGGAGGTGCTGAGGGACGATACGCTGTAAGAAAGGAAAAAGGAAACCAGCTTTTACGAAAAAAGAAGGTTCCGCCGGGGAGAGCGGGACCTTCTTTTTGGAGTGTGCCGGGGGAGAGGATCATCCCGTGCTATTTGGCTGCGTTCTGTGCGTAATCCGTATTAACCAGATCTGCATAAGGAACCCGCTGGGCCAGTTCGCCGGATTCTTCCAAAATATTCTGGAGAAGCGTGAAGGCGTCTTCGTCAAATACAAGATTATCCTTCCAGGATGCCTGATCATAATACCTGGTGACGATGGCGGTAAGGGTTTCTTTTTCCGTTTCTTCAAACTGGGGCTGGATGACGGCGGCGATTTCTTCAGGGGTGTGGGACTGCACATAGTCCATACCTTTCTGAAGGGCGTTGGTGAAAGCCTGAATTACATCGGGATGCGCCTCAAGATAGCTTTTCTTTGCGGAAAACGCGGTGTAGGGGACATAACCGGAATCCTCGCCGAGAGAGGCAACTACATAGCCGTCTCCTTTTTGCTCCAGGGCGGTGGCATGGGGTTCGAATTCAACGGTGAAATCCCCCTGCCCGCCGGAAAAAGCCGCTGCGGTGGAACCGAAGTCTATACTCTGGTCGATGCTCAGATCCGCTTTCGGATCGATGCCGTTCTTCCGCAGAATATACTCGAAGACCATCTCGGGCATTCCTCCGGCCCTTCCCCCAAGAACCGTACAGTTCTTGAGCATATCCCAGGAGAAATTATCGATAGGCTCCCTGGCTACCAAGAAATTCCCGGCTCTCTGGGTCAGCTGTGCGAAGTTTACAACATAATCCTCCGTGCCGCCCAAATAGGTATAAATGGAAGCTTCAGAGCCCATAAAGCCGATATCGGCTTCGTCGGTAAGTACGGCGGTCATGGTTTTATCGGCTCCGAAGCCGGTAACCAGCGTAAGATTAATGCCTTCCTCCGCAAAATACCCTTCTTCGACAGCTACGTACATCGGCGCATAAAAAATCGAATGAGCAACCTCATTCAATGTTACGTCGATCATTGTTTTATCCGGGGTATCCTTTACGGCTTCCTGTTTTTTGCCGCAGCCCGCAAAGCAGAAAAGGGCCATGGCAAGCACTAATGTAAATGCGAGAATTCTTTTTTTCATAAATCCCTCCATAGGCTTGATGATATATTCTATGAAAAGACGGCCCGGAATGTGCCGTTTTTACGAAATGTTCCCTGGTAAATCGTGATGGCCCGCAGATCCGTACATGCTGTCTGCTCAACCTGTTTTATCCTCCATTTTTCACCGGTTCTTATTTTATTCTATTTTCATGCCGCAGGGCATTCCGTCCGGCAGTCCGCCGGAAGCGTCAATCAACAGAAAAAAAGATTGAGAGATACACATAGAGTGGGTATAATAAACGTAGATAGTGATGCTGCGCCTTCTTTTGTATTGGAAGGGAGCGTGTAATTGGAAATCCATACGCTTGAACCGCAAAAGAAACTCACAGGAAACGAACCGGTTGATGATAGGATACGGATATTCAATGCGGAAAGTGAGGAGGATCTGGAGAGCATTAAAACCAAATCAGCAGGAAGAAAGGCAGACCAGGCAGCAGAGCCTTACCGGGCGGCTGCGCAGTTTTAACCTGACGGAGAAAAAAGGGATTACATGAGGAATTGCATGGGGATAAGTACAGCGGATAAAGGACAGGAAAAAGCAGGACTCCATGCTGTAGCTGCCATTTATTTATTCATGGTGGCCTGCATGGTGCCTTTATATATGCGGAATGGATATTACGGACTCAGTACGGGGAAATTCATGCTTTACCGGAATACAGGCTTTTTTGTCCTGCCGGTCTTGTTTTCCGTATGTGCGGGGAAAGGGATATGCCGGATAAAACAGATGGGAAGGCGGCAGGAAGAGGCGGTGCGAAAATGGATAACTTCCCTGCTCCCGGAGATTTTTCTGTTCGGGTACGGCTTATGCAACCTTCTGTCCTTTTTTCTTTCCCCTTATAAAAAGGACGGGCTGTTCGGAGCGGAGGGCTGGTATATGGGACTTTTTTCCCAGCTTAGTTTTCTGCTCCTGTATTTTTATTATGCCTATGTGTGGAAGACGGAAAAAGAGGCTGTGGCTGTTATCCTGGCAGTGGGCGGGTTTATCTGTGCGCTTGCGGTACTGAACCGGTTCGGCATATGGCCTGCCGCTTTACCGGGACGGACGGAAGGAACCCTCTCCACAATTGGGAACGTGAACTGGCTGTGCGGTTATCTTTCCGTCATGCTGCCTGCGGGAACCGTTCTGTTTTGGGGAAGCAGAAAGAATACGGATCGCGGGCAGGCCGGGAAGGCTGCTGCGGCAGGCCTGTTTACCGCAGCAGCCTTTCTCTGTACGGCAATACAGGGAAGCGACAGCGGCCTTCTGGTATCCGGAACCGTTCTTTGTATTCTGTTCCGGATTTCCTGCAGGGACGCCGAAGGGATGGACGCCTTCTGGGATGTTCTGGTAACGGCAGCGGGTGCATGGCTGGCCGGCGGGCTGCTCCGGGACTGCTTTCCCCAAAGGATCCTGTATGAAAGCAAAAGTCTGGCACTGCTTTCAGTCAAAACGGCAGCGCCGGTGTTTCTGGCAGCGGCAGGCGGCAGGGCTTTCTGGAAATACCGGCGAAGCAAAGGGGATCCGGAACTATGCCGCAGGCAGCTTGTACGGATGAAAAAGGGCTTTACCGTATTTTGGCTTTTGCTGCTGGCAGGGACGGCCTTGCTTCTGGCGGCGGGTGTTTGGGGGCCGGCCGCCCTGAAAGAACGTCTGCCCGCCTTATTCATACCGGATGCACAATGGGGGAACGGCAGAGGCGGAATCTGGGGGGAATGTCTGGATATCTGGAGTCGGGAGCCTCTGCTGCGCAGGCTGTTCGGGGTGGGGCCGGACTGTCTGAACGCTTTTTTGTACACGGAACAGGGAAGCCGCCCGCTTCTGGCGGTAACCTACCGGGATGCGGTATTGACTAACTGCCATAATGAATGGATGACGATCCTCATGAATACCGGAGCGGCCGGATTGCTCGCATATGTGGGCTTCCTGGTCACGGTATTCCTGCGCCTCTTCCGAAAGAGAAGCCTGCCTGCCCTTGTGGGCGCCGCCGTCCTTCTCACCTATACGGTGCATAACATGGTCAGCTTCCAGCAGATAACCAGCACGCCTCTCCTGTTCCTGGCGCTGGGGCTTTCCCATAGCCTTTCCGCCTATTCGGCAGAGGCTTGTATATAGACAGCGAATCAGGTAAAATAAAGTAACCCTGCGTGAACCCACGCCAAAAAGGAGGAAGAGATGCTATGAACAAAACAAGGAAATGGATAACATACCTGGCAGCAGCCATGCTGCTGACCGTCATTATTCCCATAACGGCAGGTGCCTCCGATTCTGCCAGCGGCAACTCCGCCAGCGGGAATGCACCGGCTCCCACAAAGCCCAATATCGTGCAGATGAGCACAGGCACCAAACTGAATTCCACCATACCTACCTATTTTTATGCGGATACCGTAAAGGGCCTCATCGTCCTTTCACCAGAGGGTATGGTAAAAACTGCGGCAGGCCTCACGGATGCCCAGATAAAAGGAGGCGCCTCCGTATATTTTAGCGTCACGGAAGGAAAAACCGGCCCCCAGGCCAAACAGGCCGTTCTCACCACGGCAGCTTTAAACGGCAGGAACCTTTTAGCCATGCTCGATATCCAGCTCACCCGGACCACAGCAGGGAAAACCACTGTCGTAAACCGCACCCAGGCCCCCGTGGTACTTACCATCGGCGTGCCCGACCAGTTCCAGGCCTGGAATAATTTCCAGGTAATCAGCATCGCGGATGGAAATATAGAAGTCCTTTCCGATCTGGATGTGGATCCCAGAACCGTGACGGTAGCCGCCACCAATTTCGGAGCCCTCGCCCTGGTCTACTGATTTCGTACGTTACCGTTCAGCCTGCCCTGACACTTTTTCTTTTTTTCTATCGACATCGAATGCATGTTCCTATATAATAAAGAACATGAGTTTACGGAAGTACTGAGATTGGAGAAGGAAAATGAGCATTTACGATACCTTGAATGACAGGCAGCAGGAAGCTGTGTTCCATACGGATGGTCCTGTGCTGATCCTTGCCGGCGCGGGAAGCGGCAAGACCCGTGTGCTGACCCACCGGATCGCTTATCTGATAGAACAGAAAAATATAAATCCCTGGAATATCCTGGCGATAACCTTTACCAATAAGGCGGCGGGAGAAATGCGGGAAAGAGTGGATGATATCGTCGGCTTCGGTTCGGAGAGCATATGGGTATCCACCTTTCATTCCACCTGTGTGGGGATTCTGCGCAGGTACATAGAAAGGCTGGGATTCGGGAATAATTTTACTATTTATGATTCCGATGATTCCAAAAATATTATAAAGGACGTATGCAAACGTCTGGAAATCGATACCAAGCAGTATAAGGAACGCGCCCTGCTTTCTGCGGTTTCCTCGGCCAAAAACGATCTGATATCGCCCGCGGAATATGAACTGAAGGCCATGGGGGATTACGGCAGGCAGAAGGTAGCTTCCGTCTATAAGGAATACCAGGCGGTCCTGCGCAAGAATAACGCGCTTGATTTTGACGACCTGATCGGAATGACCGTGGAGCTGTTCCGTAGCTGCCCGGATGTGCTGGATTATTACCAGGAGCGTTTCCGGTTTATCATGGTGGATGAGTATCAGGATACCAACACCGCCCAATTTGAGCTGGTGCGCCTGCTGGCAGGCAAATACAGGAACCTTTGCGTGGTTGGGGACGACGATCAGTCCATTTATAAATTCCGGGGAGCCAACATCAGCAATATCCTGGATTTTGAAAAAGTATTCCCGGAAGCGCAGGTCATCAAGCTGGAGCAGAACTACCGTTCCACCCAGAATATCCTGGATGCGGCCAATACCGTAATCCGCAATAACGTGGAGCGTAAGGAAAAAGCCCTGTGGACCGACAAGGGAGAAGGAGAACTGATCCATTTCCGCCAGTTTGATACGGCCTATGAAGAGTCCGAGTTCATCGCAGACGAGATCGGGAAGAAGAAAAAATACGGCAAAGCGGAATACAAGGACTGTGCGGTTTTATACCGTACCAACGCCCAGTCCCGTATTCTGGAGGAACGCTTTATTATGGAAGGCATACCTTATGATGTGGTGGGAGGTGTGAATTTTTATGCCCGCCGCGAAATTAAGGATATACTGGCTTATCTGAAAACCATTGATAACGGCAGGGATGATCTGGCGGTAAAACGTATCATAAATGTGCCCAGAAGAGGGATCGGTGCAACCACCATCCTCCGGGTACAGGAGTATGCCGATGCCAGGGGAATCAGTTTTTATGATGCCCTTCGGGAAGCCGATCAGATTATGAGCATCGGAAAAAGTGCCGTAAAGCTGAAGCCTTTTGTGACTATGATTCAAACCTTTCGAAGCAAGCTGGAATATTACAGCCTCGAGGAACTGATAAATGATGTGATGGAAACGACCGGATATGTGAAGGAACTGGAGGAATCCGATGACGAGGATGCCGAGGACCGGATCCGGAATATTGATGAACTGGTGAGTAAGGTCGTGGCGTATGAAAGCAGCCACGATGAACCGACGCTCAGCGAATTTCTGGAAGAGGTTGCTCTGGTTGCCGATATTGACGGCGTAGATGCGGAAGATAACCGGGTGCTGCTCATGACCATACATTCGGCAAAAGGGCTGGAATTCCCCCACGTATACCTGGCAGGTATGGAGGATGGCGTGTTTCCCAGCTATATGACCATTACCTCCGATGACCCTTCCGCGGTGGAAGAGGAGAGAAGGCTTGCTTATGTGGGAATAACCCGGGCAAAAGAGGATCTTACCATAACCTGTGCAAGGCAGCGCATGCTGCGCGGAGAGACCCAGTATAATCCGGTGAGCCGTTTCGTACGGGAAGTACCGGACGGACTGCTGGACAATAAGCCGCCCGTATTCAAAAAGAAAGCGGATTTTGAGGATTTCAGGGAAACGCCTGAAAGCAAGGCAAGATTCCAGTCCGCCCCTTACGGGGGGAACTATGGCGGAGGCTCCCAGTCAGGTGACTGGAGGCCGAAAGCCGTGGTGAAGCCGAAGAGAACGGCACCGGAAAATAAGCCATTTATCGCCCAGGGACTGGGAAGCCTGTCCGGTGTGGACGGCTTGAACAAAGGAACCGGTGCCAAACAGGCGAGTCTGGAATACGGGGTGGGAGACAGGGTCCGCCATATTAAATACGGGGAAGGCGCCGTCCTGCGTATCGTGGACGGTCCCAGGGATTATCAGGTTACCGTTGATTTTGATAATGCCGGACAGAAGATCATGTACGCGGCCTTTGCAAAATTAAAAAAGATTTAAACGGCTGGGTGTTATTTCCTGAATTGTAAATTCATAGTAATTTCATGAAAAATTTATAGTAAAGCTTTGTAAAAAGTGGTATGATAAGAACAGTATTTAAGCATACTAGTAGCAGGGAAGAAAGGATGGTTTGCATGGGAAAGCTGGATGAGGTATTGGAAATGATGAAAGTAAACGAACTCCTTGGCAAAAAAGAAGAAAAGAAAGACAACGGAAATACAGTACTCTGGATTCTTGCAATAATCGGTGCAATTGCAGCAGTAGCAGGAATTGCTTATGCGGTGTACCGTTATCTTACGCCTGACTATCTGGAAGATTTTGATGACGATTTCGATGATGATTTCGACGATGAATTCTTTGAAGATGAAGAGGATGAAGGCGCCGATACAACAGAAGATACAGCCAAGGCATCCGATGATGATGAGTCATCCGATGATGAAACAAGTGAAGAATAAAAGTATCAACAGGAGACGGGATGCTGAGGCATCCCGTTTTTTCGGGTTTCATAGATGAGAGGACGATATGAAAAAAGGACAGATCAGAGAAGGAATTGTGATTGATGTAAAGTTTCCGAATAAAGGAATCGTGAAGCTGCTGCCGGCCGCCGGCGAGGAGCCGGAGAAGCCGGCCAAAGAAGTCGCTGCAGACATACCGACAGAGGAACGGGAAGAATACTGTACAATAAAAAACGTGCTGCCCGGACAGCGGCTTTCCCTCATGATAACGAAGGTCAGGAAAGGAAAGGGAGAAGGCCGTGTGCTGCAGGTGCTTGCCCCTTCACCTGATGAGGTACAGGCATCCTGCCCCCACTTCGGAACCTGCGGGGGCTGTACATACCTGTCCCTTCCCTACGAAAAACAGCTCGGCCTGAAGGAAAAACAGGTGAAGGAACTGCTGGACAGCGTGCTTTGCAGCCAGGAGCAGCCCTGGGAATGGGAACCCATTAAAGCCAGCCCAGTACGGCTGGGATACCGGAACAAAATGGAATTTTCCTTCGGCGATGAAGTGAAGGACGGCCCCCTCGCTTTGGGAATGCATAAGAGGGGGAGTTTTTATGATATTGTGTCCGTTAAGGAATGCCGGATCGTGGACGGCGATTACCGGCAGATACTGCAGGGGACGCTGGGTTTTTTTACGGAACAAAAGGCTTCTTATTTCCACCGCCTTACCCATGTGGGGTATCTGCGGCATTTGCTGGTGAGGAAGGCTTCCCATACGGGGGAAATCCTGATAGCTCTTGTGACAACCACACAGGAGGAAAGGGATCTTCTTCCGTTCCGGGACATGCTTCTGGCGCTTCCGCTGCAGGGGAAAATTGCGGGGATCCTCCACATAGAAAATGATTCCGTTGCGGATGTGGTGAAGAGTGACAGGACTACTATCCTGCATGGGCAGGACTTTTTTTATGAGGAGCTGCTGGGACTGAAGTTCAAGGTTTCCGTATTCTCTTTTTTCCAGACAAACAGCTATGGGGCACAGGTGCTGTACCAGACGGCCCGGGAGTATATCGGCAGGCTGGATAAAGAGGACTGTGTGGTTTATGACCTGTACAGCGGTACCGGAACCATCGCCCAGCTGATGGCGCCTGTGGCAGGAAAGGTGATAGGCGTGGAGATCGTGGAGGAAGCGGTGGAAGCGGCGAAGAAGAATGCCGGGCTGAACGGACTTTCCAACTGTGAGTTTATTGCGGGTGACGTGCTGAAGGTTCTGGACGACATTGAGGAAAAGCCGGACTTTATCATACTCGATCCGCCCAGGGACGGCATTCATCCCAGGGCGCTTCAGAAGATTATTACGTACGGGGTGGACAGGATGGTGTATATATCCTGTAAGCCTACCAGCCTGGTTAGGGATTTGGAGGTACTGCTCGGTAACGGGTATGTGGTGGAGAAGGCGGTTGCGGTAGATCAGTTTCCGTGGACGACGGGGATTGAAACAATATGTCTCTTGAGCAGGAGAAAATGAAAACCGGAACAGGTTTGATTCTGAAAAATGTTGTAGGTAGGAACATGGGGATGCCTGGTGGTATGCTATAGATGGAAGTATAAGAAGAGGAAAGCGAATGAATAACAGCTAAATGACTTTGAAATACTCTAAGCTGGTATACCACAGAATTATTTAGGAAAAGGAGGCGTCAAAATGTGTACAAGTTTTGCAGTATACGGCCAGGATAGAACTGTTTACGGCATGAATTTCGATGCGGAGGAAATTGATTTAAAACTAAGGGTAATTGGTAATCATGATAGGAACATATTTTACTTTTCAGGCTTAATGAATAACAGATACAGGGATATCGCCGGCTGTAACAGCGATGGCCTTTTTATCTGTAACCAGGCAGTGGAATATAGTCCGGATTTTAAGTCAAGTTGTGATGAAAATGATTGGTTTGCTTTTGATATTTTTGATGAGGCGTTGAAGAAAACGAGAAGAACGTCTGAATTTTTTGAATATCTTAATAAAAGAGTGATCTCTTATCCTGTAAATCCATTGTTCCCCCATTTAGGGCTGCATACGATGATCGCTGATAAAACCGGTGATGCATGTATTCTGGAAGAAGGAAATAATACAAATATAATAAGTCCTTGCCAAAATGATTTTATTATAATGACTAATTTTCCTAATGGGGATTTCAGGGCAGCAGATTATAAGAAAGTACACGGTATAGGTGCTGATAGATATATCTGTGCCTATGAATATATTTATAATACGATTCATAACTTTGGGACAATGGAAGCCTTTGAAGTTTTAAGAAAAACCGGACAGGAGAATACGCTGTGTTCTATAGTATATGATCCATTTGCAAATGAGATTTATATCAGTTTTAAGAAAGATAGAAGCAAAAGATGGAAAATTTCTATTATGGACAAAACAATAGAATCGCTGGATGGCTTTTTGGGCAATCATAAAATACAATTTACAAATGGAGAAATAGTAGTGAAGGATCTTCTCAGCTTATATAAGTGACATAGATGGAAAGGAAGAAGAACCATTTGTAAGACAGGCCTGACGATTGCGAAAGACCGAAATAAAGGAGTGGCTATGTGGCTTACATAGTCACTTTTTGTTTGGGTATAATAAGGTTATATCTTTAGGTAAGTTAGGAGGTGATGCCCTATGACAACTAGTAAGAAACCCAATAGATTAATCCATGAAAAAAGTCCTTATCTGCTTCAGCACGCCTATAATCCGGTTGATTGGCAGCCTTGGTGTGAACAGGCATTTTTAAAAGCAAAAGCGGAAGATAAGCCTATTTTCTTATCTATTGGGTATTCCTGACGTTGGTTATAGAAATCTTGCTGCCATTGGTGCCACGTGATGGAGCGGGAATCCTTTGAAAATGATGTGATAGCGGAGATTTTGAACCGGGAATATGTATGTATCAAGGTGGATCGGGAAGAGCGGCCGGATGTGGATTCGGTATATATGGCGGTTTGCCAGGCCATGACCGGACAGGGAGGATGGCCGCTGACAATTATCATGACACCTGCGTGCAGGCCCTTTTTTGCGGGAACCTATTTTCCTCCCACGGCGCGTTATGGCAGTGCGGGGCTGAAAGAATTGCTGACAGCGGCGGCCATGCAATGGAAGGCGGAAAAAGACAGACTTCTGGACAGTGCCGAACAGATAGAGGCGTTTGTAAAAGAACAGGTCCATACGGAAGCGGCAGCTGAGCCGGGGATGGCTCTTGCACATCTGGCGTACCGGCAGTTTGCGGGCAGCTTCGATAACAAATATGGCGGGTTCGGCGGTGCCCCGAAGTTTCCCACCCCTCATAACCTGCTGTTCCTGATGGCTTATGGGGTAAAAGAGGGCTGCCGGGAAGCGATAGAAATGGCGGAAACCACTCTGGTGCAGATGTACCGGGGCGGGATATTTGATCATATAGGCGGCGGCTTTTCCAGATACTCCACGGATGAGTTATGGCTGGTACCGCATTTTGAGAAAATGCTGTATGATAATGCCCTGCTTGTTCTGGCTTATCTGGAAGCGTACAACCTGACCGGCCGGAAGCTGTATGGTTGTATTGCGGATAAAATACTTGCCTATGTGGAACGGGAGCTTACCGATAAACAGGGCGGTTTCTACTGCGGCCAGGATGCGGACAGTGACGGGGTGGAAGGAAAATATTATGTGTTTACCCGGGAAGAAATAAAAACGGTTCTGGGAGAGTGCGCAGGGGAAGCGTTTTGTGCACGGTACGGGATTACCGGGGAAGGTAATTTTGAGGGAAAAAGCATACCGAACCTGTTGGATAATGAAAACTATGAAGCGGTTAGTGAGGAACGGGACAACGGCGGCAGAGACAACATGGGCGGCAGAGTCTGCGGCGGTAGTTGCGGCAGTACCGGCAGCCGGGAAAAGGAGAGCTGTGATCAGCTGTATGAATACCGCATCAGGCGGACGCAGCTTCATAAGGATGATAAAATCCTTGTTTCCTGGAACGGCTGGATGATCTGCGCCTTCGCAAAGGCCGGGGCTGTGCTTGGTGATGACAGATATATTGCGCAGGCGATCCGGGCCGAAACCTTTATCAGGCAATCCCTTATGAAGGACGGACACCTGCTGGTACGTTACCGGGACGGTGATGCGGCCGGGGAGGGAAAGCTTGAGGATTATGCCTGCTATGCCCTCGCATTGACGGAGCTTTACCGCGTGACCTTTCAGACGGATTATATAGAGCGGGCGGCCGGGTGCATGGAGGTCATGCTTGCACAATTTTGGGACCGGGAGCACGGGGGCTTCTATCTGTACGGCAAAGAGGGAGAACAGCTTATTTTGCGCACAAAGGAGACCTATGACGGTCCGATGCCGTCGGGGAACTCCGCAGCGGCCCGGGTGCTGCAGCAGCTGGCGCAGTTAACCGGTGAGAAAAAATGGCAGGAGGCGCTGGAAAAACAACTGCATTTTCTGGCCGGAGTTATGGCCGGATATCCTTCCGGGCATAGCTATGCCCTCTTAACTATGATGGAGGAGCTGTATCCTGCGAAAGAACTTTCCTGTTCGCTTTCGCCGGCCTCCGATACGAAGGAGCGGAAAAAACTGCTGGCACAGCTGGGATATCTGGCGGAAACCGTACCCGGCCTGTGTGTCATCGTAAAAACAGAGGAAAATGAACAGGCGCTGGGAAGGCTGGCGCCTTATACCAAAGAGTATCCGATACCTGTGACAGGTGAACAGTTTTACCTTTGTACCGGCCATCAATGTATGCCGCCGGTACGGGAGCTTGGGCAGGTGCTTGCGATGCTGGAGGAGGGGAAATAGGTTAAAGGGGGCCGTCATCTGCTGGGAAGCCTGGGGAAAGGAGCAGAAATGGAATACGGGTTTGTGCCATCCGTGGATCTGCCTAACTTAAATTCCGAAACCAGATCCTTGAGCACCTGCGCCTGCGCGGACAATTCTTCACTGGCAGCAGCGCTTTCCTCGGAAGTGGCAGTATTGTTCTGCACTACGCTGGAGATCTGTTCTATTCCCTGCTTTGCCTGGGAAATAGAAAACACCTGCTGTCTGGCGGCGTCTGCAATGCCGTCCACGGTGGAAGCGGCGGCCTGCGTGTTTTGAACGACCAGCAGAAGGGAATGGGCGGTTTGGCCGGCTATGCCGATTCCCTTTTGTACGGCCTGCAGGGAACCTTCGATGAGCGCGGCGGTTTCTTTGGAGGCCTTTGCTGATTTGCCGGCCAGGCTGCGGACTTCATTAGCCACGACGGAAAATCCCTGTGCGGCGGTACCGGCACGGGCGGCTTCCACAGAAGCGTTCAAAGAGAGTATGTTCGTTTGCAGGGCAATGTCTTCTATTACTTTAATAATTCTTTTGATTTCGGAGGATTTATGGTTAATGTCGTCCATTGCCGCAACCATATCCTCCATTTGTTTCTTGCAGTCCGCAACAGAACTTCCGGCCTGTATGGTCTGCTCACGGGCTTCTTCGGCATTGGCGGCGGTTATTTTCATTTGAGCCGATATGTCGGTTACGAAAGAAGCCAGTTCCTCTACGGAGCAGGCCTGTTCCGTGGCACCCTGGGCAATCGCCTGTGAGCCGGCGGAAATCTGTGTTCCCTCATCCGCAACTTGATCGGCGGCATTATTTATCCGTTGGAGGGTTCTGTTCAGATTAAGGGTGAGGCTCTGTACGGAAGCCAGAAGTTCCCCGTAGTTCCCTTTATAAGCCTCCGGTGTGTGTGAGCTGACAGTGAAGTCTCCCTTTGACAGTTCACCAAGTACATAGGCTATATCAAATATAATTTTCTTTTGTGAGTCAATTAAACTGCGGATATTATCGGACAGGATGCCCAGTTCATCCTTTGATGAATAATTGACCTGTGCCGCTTCCAATTCCCCGTCCGCCAGCTTCAGGGTTGCTTTTTCTATTTCATTTATCGGCCGGCGGACTGTATTTGAGATAAAAAGACCGATAATCCATGCGAATAGGAGGCTTAATACGATAATCACGGAAACAATGACAATTGCCATTTCCTGTGCGTACTTGCCCTGTTGGACCATCTTTAGGGCGTTCTGTCCTGCAATGTCGGCAATCGTCTGCAGCTGCACCGTCATTTTATTTAAAAGCGGAACATAGGCAAGATTCATGACCTCAAAGGCTTTCTCTTTATCACCTGCCAATGTCAGTTCAAATACCTGGTCACGATAAACGATTGCTTCTTTTAAGATAGCTTCCGCTTCCTCCACCAGTGCGATGTCACCTTTAAAAACGCTATGTATGACAGGAAAAGCCGCACGCATCGAAGCAAGGCTGTCACCGGCTGTTTCAATCATTTCTGCCGTAATTTCCGGGTCAGTTTCCAGAATAGCTCCTAAAAGATCCCCTCTTGCGCTCTGCATCTCTCTCTGTGCGGCGGCCACATTGACGGTTACTGTGTAATTATTATCATAGAAGCTGGTCAGGTTGTCCCCAATTCGATCTAATAATACAAGGGCGGCGATGCTTGCGAACAGGCAAAGAAAAATTATAACTCCATACGATAATAACAGCCTCGTTCTTATTCTTATGTTTTTAATCATTTATTATGTCCTTTCCGCAGTAAACGGCGAGAGATATAGGGATAATATAAACAGGAGCCTACATAGGAACGGCAGATATAAAGCCGGCTTGTCTTGCTGGGACGGAATAACAATTAAAACATATTATATAACCGAACTACCATGACTATATACACCTTGTCTATATACATATTAAGTATAACAAAATATTTCCGGTTCCGCAACCAAAGATGAGCAGAAGATGAGCGGAAGTTTTTAAAAAATATGGTAATCTCCAATACCAAATGGTATAATTATTCAGGAAAAGTCAGCCGTTTTGCACCTGTGTGGAGGTATTTTTGGAAGAAAGACTGGAATTAAACAAAATCGTTTATAGTATTCTCAAACTGCAGATAGAATTCGGTACATATGGATATGGTGAACATTTGCCGCCCATTGAAGAAATGGCCGATTTGCTTGTTGTTTCCGTGGATACCGTCCGGCTTGCTTATCGCCGCCTGCGGGAGGTCGGATATATTACGCTTTCCCAAAGTATCGGCACCGTGGTAAACGTGCATTACGAACAGACGGAAATCGAGGAAAATATCCTGAGATTTTATGCGGAGTGTGAGGATTCACTGCTTGACATCTGCCATTCCATGCCCCTGTTATTTATGAATATCCAGCTGCAGGCGTGGAAGCATATATCGGAGGAAGCCCTGGCCAGGATTGAGAATGTTAACATGAACAGGCGGGCGTCTACGTCCTATTCGGTTATTCAGTATCTGCAGACAGTATATGGTTCTCTGAATAATGACTTGCTCATGCTCCTTATCCGGAAGCTGAATATTATTTATATGATCCCCTTTTTCAGTATGAATGACTGGGAAAAATATGTGGATCCTGCATATGCATCCTCTGAAGGAAACTCCGTTCCTTATAAGATAAAGCTTTGCCGTCAGGAAAACTGGGGGGCGCTTCAGGAGGCCATCTTAAGTACCATGAACGGACATTATTATTCCATTAAGAATTTATACCAAGCCAGAATTACCGTTCCGAAGGCTGAAAATCAAATTTCTTTTGCGTGGAGCGGCTATAAGAAGGCTTCCCAAATTTATTATTCGGTTGGTTTTGAAATCCTGATATCTATTGTCGATGGCCTATACCCGAAAGGAAGCTTCCTGCCTTCTATTAAAAGTCTCTCAAATGAAAAAAAGGTATCTTTCAATACAATCCGCAATAGCCTTGCTTTATTGAATGATCTGGGAATTGTAAAGACGATTAACGGAGTCGGCACGCAGGTCCTGTCGATGGATCAGGTTGCGGAGCATTGTAATTTATCAAGTCCTGCAGTACGGAAACGGTTTATGGATAGTAAGCAGAGCTTACAGCTTTTTGCGCTGTCTTGCCGTAAGACAGCGGCAGTAACAATCGCATCAATCGACGAAGACTGCAGAAGGCAGTGGCTCGAACGGTTATATGAATATGGAAGGCAGGAAATGTTTAATTACGTATCTGCCTTTTCTTTAAAATATATATCCTGGAATGCACCGTTGCGGACGATACGAACAGTCTATACGGAACTGTACAAGCTGCTGTTCTGGGCAGTACCGATTAGAGGGTTGATGGGGAGCCAGGAAACCGTCAATACTTTTTACCGCCCATATTATCATTCTATGGTGGCATGTTTGGAAAAGTCCGACGCAGAGGGCTTTGCGGCACTTTTGGAAGAGATACTGTGCCGTGAAGTGGATCGGATAGACGGACTGCTGCGTAAAAGCGGGATGCAGGAGATGACTGCGGAGGACTGTTAAAGCCGAATGCGGCTGTCAATTTAAAGGTTACGAATATAAAAAGCAGGGAAGAAATCCAAAGAACAGGGTTTCTTCCCTGCTTTTTCGCAGTGATACAAGGCGGCTGTCGAAGGTCTTGTTTCCGTATGCCTGTGCTATGACGCCGGAATAATGCCTGTTACCATTTGTCTGAAATGGTCATAACCTCGTTGAGTTTTCCCTGTTTTTGTTCTATAATAGAAAAAGCACATATGAACAAGGCAAATATAATCAAGGTACACATAAACAAGCTTGCTATAAGCAAATAAAGATTCAGTTCCTATAAGAAAAAGAAAGGAAACATTATGATACGACCGGGTGATGCATCTGCACTGGTACAGGCATATTTCGACGCTTATCTGCTTCGGCGTGACAGGAAGCGGGCAATAGGATACCTGACGGAGGATATCCGGTGGCTGGGGAGCGCAGGCTTCGGGCAGGCCTGCAAAACGGTCCGGGTGGAACAGCTGCTGCGTGCTGAGTCCGCCCGTATGCCGGCGATGTGCCGCATGGAGTACGGGCAGATACAGGAAGCGGTTTACGGCGGTTGCTTTGCTGCGGTTCTGCTGACCGTAACGGCATATACGGAGAAAAAAACGGATGCCGCCCTGGAGCTGCGGGTGTCTGCTGTCTGTGTGGAGGAGGGGGACGGCGTCTGCCGGATAGACGTCCTCCATACCTGCGCGCCGGGCAGCGCACAGAAGGAAGAAGAGTTTTTTCCGGCTTCCGTCCGAAACCGTTCGGAAATGGAGGCGCAGATGGTGGGCAGAGCTTTGGATATCGTCGGCAAAAGCATTCCGGGAGGGATGCTGGGGGGCTATTTGGAACCGGGATTCCCGCTCTATTACGTCAATGACCGTATCCTGGACTATCTGGGTTATACCTACGAGGAGTTTATGGGAGCCACAGACGGTATGGTCATCAACTGCATCCATCCCGGGGACAGGGAACGGATAGCGGCCATTGTCATGGCAGAGCATTGCACCGGATCGGATTACGAATTCCAGTACCGGATGCTGAAAAAAGACGGCAGCTATATCTGGGTAAACGCCATAGGAAAAAGAGTGAAATCGGAGGATGGACGGGCGATCTGCATCAGTGTCATCCGGGATATTTCCGCGGAGGCAGAAACGCGCGCCCGTCTGAAGGAACAGGCGGAGGAGCAGCGTCTGCAGGCGCAGCAGTATGACCACCTTTTCCAGTCGGTCCTCTGCGGTATTGTGCAGTACCGGATGGAGGGTAGGAATGTGGTATTCAAAAGCGCCAACCGGGAAGCCATCCGTATCTTCGGCTTTACGCCGGAGGAGTTCTGGGCCAGACGCGCCTGGAATCTGGCCGAACTCATTGATGAGGAGGATCTGGCATACATATTGAAGGCGGTCAGGAAACTGAAAAAGCCGGGAGACAAGACCAACTTTGAGTATCGCCTCCGCAAAAAAAGAGACGGGATGACCTGCTGGATTATCGGCAGTGCGGAGGTTATTCTGGACAGCGAGGGGCAGGAAGTTATCCAGGGGGTCTATCTGGACAACACCGAGCAGAAAAGATCCGAACAGCGCAGCCGGCATCTGGCCGAACAGGTGGAGGCCAGCAATGAGATCCTTCATCTGGCGCTGGAACATACCGCGGCCTGTGAATTTTACTATGATCCCCAGGCCAGGGAATGTACGGTGCCGGCGCGTACCTGTGCCGTCTACCATTGTGGGGCGCACTATGAGGACATGCCCCGGAGCTTTGCCCTGGAGCAGGTGGAGGAAGCCAGCCGCCCGGCTTTTTATGATATGTACGAGCGCATCCACCGGGGAGAGCGCACCGCGTCCTGCGAGTTCCGCGGCCTGGACGGAGGCTTTTGGTGCAGGGAGACGCTGACGGTCATAACAAACGGGGAAGGCGGAGTCCCCCGGCTCGTCATCGGAATCGTAGAGGATATCACCCGGCAGAAGGAGATGGAAGAAGCTCTTCTGGCAGCCGGATCCAGAGACAATCTGACCGGTTTTTATAATAAGGAGACCGGAATCCATCTGGTTCAGGACTATCTGGCGCGCAGGCCGGCGGATGAATACGGCGTGCTGATGCTTCTGGATATGGATGATTTCGGGTTGATTGATGAGGCGGAAGGTAAGGTCTTTGCCGATGCCATTCTTCAGGAGGTTGGAACGATTCTTCGGGCAGAGACCGGGCCGGACAACATCCGGATCCGTCTCGGCGGAGACGAGTTCCTGCTTTTCATACAAAACAGCAATAAGGAAGAGGCCGTTGGGATGGGGCGGCGGATTGCGGAGCTGGTACAGGGTATTTTTACAAACCGGGAGAGAGACCTTCATATCTCCGTCAGCATCGGCATGTGCAGTACGGAGGCTGCGGAGGATTATGAGATCCTCTACCGCTGTGCGGAGAGTGCCCTGAAGTATGTCAAGGAACACGGCAAAGGGCAGGCTGCCGGCTATCTGGAGGTGAGCGGTGCGATTGGGATCCCTCTGACGAAGCTCTATCAGGAGGAGCATCCCATCAACGATATTGAGCATGAGGCCTTCCGGACAGGGGATGATCTGGTCTCCTTTGCCCTGGATCTGCTGGGAAAATCCAGAAATCTGGAGGATGCCGTAAACTTGCTGTTATCCCGGATCGGTAAGACCTTCCGGTTTGACAGGGTATCCATTATTGAGGCCAGCCCGGCCTTCCTCAGCTACCGGTTTTCCTACCAGTGGGCGCGGCGCAGGGAGGATCTGCAGATGGGGCGGGATTTTTATGCCTCTGAAGAGGATTTTACGATCTGTTCCCATATGTACGATGAGGATGGTCTGGCCGACCATAATGTACGGGAGGGGATCTCCCATATCGCATCCTGTCTCCATGCGGCTATCTGGAATTACGGGGAGTATGCGGGCTCCATGAGCTTTGAGGTGGATGAAGAGAATTACCTGTGGACAGCGGAGCAGCGTAAGCTTCTGAAGGAACTGGTGAAAATTGTACCGTCGTTTATCATGAAATCCAAGGCAGATGCAGTGAGCCGTGCCAAGACTGACTTTTTATCCCGCATGAGCCATGAGATCCGCACCCCTATGAATGCCATCAGCGGGATGACCACCATTGCCAAAAGCGTGCTGGATGACAAGGCAAAGACGCTGGACTGTCTGGAGAAGATCGAGTCGGCAAACGGTTACCTCCTGAGCCTGATCAATGATATTCTGGATATGTCCCGCATAGAGAGCGGAAAGCTGGAACTGGGCAGTGAGGCAGTGGATCTGTCCTCGCTGCTGTCCGGCCTGGAATCCCTGTTCCGTGCCCAGGCGGAGGAAAAGCACCTGAGCCTTCGCGTGGAGGACGGACGCAGGGAGAACCGGCCGCTTATGACGGACGGCCTGCGGCTCAATCAGGTATTGGTTAATATTATGGGCAATGCCATTAAATTTACCGAACAGGGAGGCATTGTTGTGCGCGTGGAGGAGCTGGAAGCGGACCCCGGGGCTGTACTGCGTTTCTCCGTATCCGACACCGGCATTGGAATCGAAGAAGCTGCCGCCGCGCGGATTTTCAATGCCTTTGAGCGGGTGGAAACAGATGCGGCATCCCGCAGCGGCGGTACAGGGCTGGGCCTTTCCATTTCCAGCCGCCTGGTGCAGATGATGGGAGGGACGCTGGAGGTCCGCAGTGAGCCGGGAGGAGGATCGGAATTCTTTTTTACCCTGTCTCTCGATTATGCGGTACGCAAACACACAGAAGCAGCCGGGCAGGATCAGGAGAAGAAGCCTGTCCATGATTTCCGGGGCCGCAGGATATTGCTGGTGGAAGATAACGAACTGAACCGGGAAATCGCGCAGACACTTCTGGAAATGAACGGCTTTTCCGTGGATACGGCCGCCGACGGCCGGGAGGCGGTGGAACGATTCTGTACCGGCGTGCCGGGGCGGTATGACGCAATTTTGATGGATATCCGCATGCCGGTCATGGACGGTCTGGAAGCTGCACAGCATATCCGGACCTCAGGCAGGCCGGATGCCCGTTCTGTACCGATGATTGCGCTGTCGGCCAATGCTTTTGATGAAGATACAAGAAAATCCATAGCCAGCGGCATGGACGGGCACCTGTCGAAACCAATCCAGATAGATCTGCTTCTGGAGGTTCTGGACAGCTGCATCAACCGGAGGGGTCATACATGACGAATAACCATGAGACAGAATATTTGAAATACCTCCCGGAAGGGGATGACAGTGATATGCTGGAAAGCCAGTACCGTAATAAGGCGGCATTTTTCTTTATAGATGTGGATAACTTCAAGCTGGCCGCACCGGCGAAGGGGAGAACAGAAAGAGGTGAGCAGTATGTTGCAGAATGATACGATATCTATTCCCACGGCCGAACAAGCGGCAGCGGTGCTCGATCATGCGCCGGTGGCCGTTTTTGTCAGCGCGGCGGACAGCAGGGAACTTCTTTATGCAAACCGGCTGGCAAAAGAATTATTTTTTCCGATATCCGCAGACGGCGGATCCGGAAGCGCATGTTACCAGATGGCCGGGTATGACCAGCCCTGCCCGTTCTGTGCGGTGGACACAATGGGGCGTTCCGAACTGCTGACCCGTCAGTTCTGCCATCCCGCCAACCACCGTATCTATCAGCTCTGCGGCAAGCTGATAGACTGGGCCGGGCGCACAGCCCACATCGAATATATCACAGACATTACAGAGGCCAGGGCGGAAGCGGACCGGACAAAGGAGCTCAGTGCGGAACTTCAGGCAACTTTCAGCAGCATCCCTTGCGGCCTGGGCGTCTACCGTGCGGATGGGGCACATATTTCCCCCGTGTTTCACAATCCTGCTTTTTATACCATACTGGGGTATTCAGCGGAGCATATCCGGCAGATCGAAGAGAAAACCGAATGGCTGGGAGTTCATCCGGAGGATATTGCCCCGCTGCAGGAGTGCATTGCCGAAGCGCTAGGCGGCAACGGCATCCCGCAGCACACCTTCCGGGTATGGAGCGATGTAAAGGGGCGATACCAGTGGATCCGGCTGATGGGATCCGTGAAGCCGCAGCCGGACGGTACAAAGCTTTTTTATGGCATTTACAGCGACATCAGTGAGCAGCGGCGCCTGGAAAACGAAATCACCTCCTCCAACGAGAGGATGCAGGATATCATCAATGCCATTCCGGGGGGCGTAGCCGTTTATAAGGTCTCCGATATGTTTGAACCGGTTTATTTTTCCAAGGGTGTCCCGGAGCTTTCCGGATATACCGGGGAGGAATACCGGAAGCTGGTTACCGGTGATGGGGCCGGACTGATCTTTCCGGAGGATACCGTCATGGTGGAGGAACAGCTGCGGCGGGCCATAGCGGCGCATACCGTGGTTGATTTCGAATTCCGTAAGCAGCACAGGGACGGTCATGTTGTCTGGGTCCATATCCAGGCCAGACAGGTGGGCGAAGAGGATGGTCTGCCCCTGCTTCAGTGCGTTTTCCATAATATCTCCGCTCTTAAGGAGACCAGGCTGGAACTGGCGCATCTGATTCATTCCATTCCGGGAGGGATCGCCAGCTATCGTATTGAGGGCGGTCGGTTTGTGCCCGTCTTTTACTCCGACGGGGTCCCGGTGCTCTCAGGCCATACCCGTGAGGAATTCGAAAAACTGGTCCGTGAGGATGCGCTGGATATTATTTATGAAGCAGATCGCGGTCGTGTTGCCGCAGCGGCAAAAATTGCTGTGGAGAGCGGGGAGGTGCTGGATGTTTCCTACCGGATGCGTCATAAGGACGGAACCCTGATTTGGATTCATTTAAATGGAAGGCGGATGGGGCCGCTGGCCGATAATATGAAGTTTTATGCCGTGTTTACCGGTATCTCGGCGGAAAGCCAGCTTTTCCGGAGCATTGCCAACGAAGCGGCAGACGGTATCTATGTCATCGACAGGGAAAACCATGATCTTCTTTATGTCAATGAATCACGAAGGCTTTTTGGAAGCACGGCAGATAAAATCGGGCAGAAATGCTATGCGGCATTGTTTGGCAGACAGGAGCCCTGTGACAGCTGTATGCTGCATAACTGTCTGGAGGGCGGCGGGGAACAAGAGATGGAAATCGATGGTACGGACCGGTTTTTCCGTACCAGTGCCCAGGAGAGCGACTGGAACGGCATACCGGCTTATGTGATATATGTGAAGGACGTCACGGAGCAGGTAGACGGCCGCAGGGAGAAGGAGCGTCTGGAGCAGTACTTCCAGACGATGGTGAAGAACCTGCCGGGCGGCGCGGCGGTGGTACGCTGCAATAAGGACGGCAGCATGGTGCCGGAGTATTTATCCGACGGGTTTGCCGGGATGACCGCCATGACGCTGGAGCAGGCATGGCAGCTTTACCGGAGGGACGCCATGGAAGGGGTTCATCCGGAGGACCGGAAGCGGGTTATCGGGCACATGGAGAAGTTCATTGCAGGCGGTGAGAACCGCTGCGATCTGGAGTATCGGCTTTTGAAGGGGGACGGCAGTTATGTGTGGGTCAAGAATACCCTGTCCATGTTATTGAGCGAAGGCGGGGAGAAGCGTCTCTATGCCAGCTATCATGATATGACGGCGGAACGTGAGGAGCAGGAGCGGATCCGGCAGCAGTATAAGGAGATGATCCTGCAGCATTACCTCATGCCGGGCCCCAACGCGCTGATCCTGGGCCACTGCAATATTACCCAAAACCGCATTCTGGAAATCATTGACCATACGGATTCCGATCTGCTGGAGACCTTCAGCGACAGCAGAGAATTGTTTTTTACCGGTATCGGGAATCTTGTCGTGGATGAGGCAGAACGGAACGCTTTTATGGAGGCTTACCTGAACGCGCCGGCTCTGGCCTCCTTTGAACAGGGGAAAAAAGAGGTTTTCCTGACTTGTTTTATCAGACTGCCAAAGGAGCAGGCAGGCCGTTATGTCCGGTTCAAGGTGAATCTGGTGGAGGATCCCGACAGCGGGGATGTAACCGGTGTGCTGACCGTCACCGATATAACGGAGCAAATCATTGCTGACCGCATTCTCCACCGGCTGTCGGTGGTCAACTGCGACCTGGTGGTGGATGTGGATCTGCTGCGGGATCACTGTACCCTTCTCAGCGGCAGGCTGGAGGAAGAGGATGCCACGGTGGGCAGGGCCCTCCATTCCGACCGGATTTCCTATATGCTGCGGGAACAGGTGGTGCCGCGGGATCGGGAACGGGTCGCCCGGATGATGAAACCATCCTATATGATGGAGCAGCTGGAACGGGATGGAGTCTATTCGTTTTCCTTCTCCGTGGCGGAGGAGGGCGGGAATATTTCGGCCAAAAAGCTGACGGTATCGGCTATCGATCTCCGGCTTGGGCGGGTCTGCCTGGCGAGAGCCGATATCACCGATTCCGTGCGGGAACAGCAGGGACTGCTCAACGTAGTGGCGTATACCTTTGAACTCCTGGCTATGATCAACGTGGATACCGGCCGCCTTACGCTGCATACCCGCAGGACGGTGCTGGAGAACCTGCCGCCCTATATCGTGGAGGACTATGACGGCGCTGTGGGACGGATTGCCGGATCCTACGGCATGGGGCTGACGGAGGCGGAACGGGAGAAAATAGAAGCACAGGTCCGGCTGGAAACCATGTGCAGCCGTTTGAGGGAAAACCCGGCAGGTTATGATTTTGTTCTGCCCTGGCTGGGAGAGGAGGGCATACGCTACAAGCAGGTAAATGTCCTGTGGGGTGACAGCGACCACAGGACGGTCTGTATGGTGCGGGCCGATGTAACGGATATGCTGGCTGAGGAGCGCAGCAGAAAAGAAGAACTGGAGGATGCCCTTCTGCAGGCCGAGCAGGCCAACCAGGCGAAGAGCGACTTCCTTTCCTCCATGAGCCATGATATCCGCACGCCTATGAATGCAATCATGGGCATGACCGCCCTTGCTATCATCCACATGGAAGACAGGGAACGGCTGAAAGACTGTCTGGAAAAGATTTCTTCTTCCTCCAAACACCTGTTGAGCCTGATCAACGACATCCTGGACATGAGCAAAATCGAACGGGGGAAGCTTACGTTGAACTGTATGAATATCGATATTTCCGAGCTGACGGAACAGCTCTCGGCGATGCTGGCCTCACAGGCCGATGCCGGAGGGGTGTGTTTTTCGGTCCGGACAAGAGAGGTGCGCCACAGGATATTCCGGGGGGATGCCCTTCGCATCAACCAGATCCTGATCAATCTTTTGGGAAATGCCATCAAGTTCACACCCGAGGGCGGCGAAGCGGGCCTGCTGGTGGAAGAGCTTGCGCCAAAGAGACCGGCAGACCATGTTCGTTACCGGTTTACGGTCAGCGATACAGGTATCGGTATGTCGGAGGACTTCCTCTCCCATATTTTTGACCCCTTTACCCGAAGCCGCAGCGCGGCTCTTGTGGAAGGAACCGGCCTGGGCCTGAGTATTACGAAAGGCCTTGTGGATTTGATGGGCGGTGTAATCACGGTTGAAAGCAGGGAAAGACAAGGGACGGCCTTCCGGGTGGAGTTGGAATTTGAAGCCGTCCGGCCGGAGAAAACGGAAAGTACGGCGCCGGATGCTGCGGCTGCGGATATGGCGCCCGGCAAAGCGCTTGGCGGCCGTTGTTTCCTGGTCGCCGAGGATAACGCCATCAATTCGGAGATTCTGTGTGAACTGCTGCAGATGTATGGGGCATCTTCCGTGGTAAAGCCCGATGGCATCCAGGCGGTGCAGGCCTTTGGGGAGGCGGTGCCGGGAACCTTTGATGCGGTATTGATGGACGTGCAGATGCCGGGAATGAACGGCTATGAGGCCGCCCGCGCCATCCGCAGGCTGGGGCGGCCTGACGCGCGGACAATCCCGATTATCGCTATGACCGCAAACGCTTTTACGGAGGATATCCAGTCGGCGCTGGCGGCGGGAATGAATGCCCATGTGGCGAAGCCGATTGATATCAAAGGGTTGCTTTTTACGCTGCAGAAATATATGGGCAGGACAGATATGTGATATGTATAAGAGAAGAACAGAAAGAAGGCTGACAGTAATCGGATAGGGAAGAAGGAAGGTGATCGGCATGCATATGACATATGACAGTAAGGAGGCGGGAATCCTCCTGATCGACGGGGAATATCGGATCGTTTATTGTAACGATACGGCAAAGGAGATGTTCCCTTCCATTCAGATAGGGGAACTGTGTTATCAGACTCTTTATGACGAAAATATGCCCTGCGGGGACTGCCCGCCGGGCACGGAAGACAGGGTTTCGCTCATTTATAGCAAAGAAGCCGGCTGCTGGTTGGAGGTCAGTGTCGGCAGGATGGAACTGCCAATCCGCAATGCCGCCGATTTGCAGATGGTTATGTGTTTTGTCCGGGATGGGGAACGGCAGATACAGAATCCGGAGGAAAAGGGCGATCCTGAGGAAGATCCCCTGACAGGGCTATACCGCCGCGGCAGGTTCCTGGCCGCCGCCCGTCAGCTTCTGAAGGGAATCGGGAAAGCGCGTTTTTGTCTGATGGCCGTCGATATCGAGCATTTCAAACTTTTCAACGATTGGTATGGACAGGAAGCGGGGGACCGTTTCCTTATCGATATCGGCAGATGCCTGAAGGAAGCCGTCCGGCGTGCCAAAGGGGTGGCGGGATATATGGGAAATGATGATTTTGCCATACTTCTGCCCGATGATTCCGCTCTGCTCACAGGACTGCAGAACCAGATCATGGGCTGTGTCAAACAGTACGGCGGCCAGGCGGGATTCCTGCCTGCATTTGGGCTGTATGCCATAGAGAACCCCGGAGATTCGGTGCGTAAAATGTATGACAGGGCGTGTATGGCACTGGATTCCGTAAAAGGGAATTATATCCGGCGGATGAACTGGTACGATGCGGGCATGATGACACATCTGGAAGAGAGCCATAAGCTGCTTTCCCAGATCCGGCGGGCGCTGGAACGGGGGGAGTTCGTGTTTTATGTGCAGCCGATGTGCAATATGGCAACCGGAAAAATTGTCGGGCTGGAGTCTCTGGTACGCTGGAAGCACCCGGAGCGGGGGCTTATCTGTCCGGGAGAATTTGTACCGATGCTGGAACGCAACGGTCTTATATCTGCTCTGGATCAATATGTCTGGGAAAAGGTATGCGCCAGCGTGCGCCGATGGATTGACGCAGGACACAGGGCGGTTCCTGTGTCGGTAAACATGTCCCGTGCAGATCTCTTTACTCTGGATGTGGCGGCGTGCTTCACCAATCTGACGGCAAAGTATGGGCTGGAACCCAGACTCATTCAGATTGAGATCACCGAGAGCGCCTATGCGGAGGATTTCCAGGTGATCTCCAATGTGGTGGAAAAGCTGCGTAATGCAGGATTTACCGTGCTGATGGACGATTTCGGCAGCGGCTATTCTTCCCTCAATATGCTTAAAGATATCAGGCTGGATCTCTTGAAGATGGACATGAAATTTTTAGATATGGATACACAAAGCGCGGGCAAAGGAATTGAGATTGTGGAAGCCATCACCAGTATGGCACACCTGATGGGACTGCGCGTTATTGCGGAAGGCGTTGAAACCAGGGAGCAGATGAAATTCCTGCTGGACATCGGGTGCCTTTACGGGCAGGGCTATTATTTTTACCGTCCCATGCCCATTGAGGAATTGGAATCTCTGTTGGCAGACGAAGAAAATATCGATTTCGGAGGAATCCAGCCTACGGCAGCCGAAGTGCTGAAGCTCCGGGAGCTGCTTAACGGAGACTGGATCAGCGAAGCTGTCGTGAATAACATTCTGGGAGGTGCGGCAGTATATGGTGTCCGGGACGGGCATGTGGAGCTGCTGCGGACGAACCGGCAGTATTGCAGGATTACCAGGACAGCTGCCGCTGATCCGGAAACGCACCGCCAAACCTTTATAGAGAATGTATATCAAGAGGACAGGGAGCGTTTCCTCGCAGTTTTTGAACAGGCACGGGAGGATGTCATAAATGGCGCGCAAGTGGAGGCACGCCGCGTATTGCCGGATGGCCAAAGCATCTGGATCCGCCTGCGGGTTTTCTTCCTGCGGGAGAAGGACGGCTGCGGCTTGTTTTACGGTTCTATCAGTGATGTGACGGATCAGAAACACCGGGAGCAGCAGCTGGAAAACTCACAGCGTGCCCTGACCGCCGTGGTGCATCTTTCTGAAAACGATGAGTCATTTATGGGACTGACAGAGGAGAACCGGAGGCTGGCGGCATCAATTTTCGCCCAAATGACCCCGGGGGGTATGATTGGAGGATATTGTGAGGATGGTTTTCCCCTTTATTTTGCGAACCATGAAATGGTGAAGCTGCTGGGGTATGAAACCTATGATGAATTTGCGGAAGCTATCCGCTATAAGGTTGCGAATACCATCCATCCCGACGACCGCAGCCGGGTGCTCCAGGATTTGGGGGCGGAATATTATGCAGGGATGGAATATACCACTACCTATCGGATGCCCAAAAAAGACGGGAGCTGGTTCTGGACATTGGATAAAGGCAGGGTTATTCAGGCGGAGGACGGGCGGCTTGCGATCGTCAGCGCCTGTACGGACATCTCTGAAACCATGATGGTACAGGAAAAGCTTGCCGAACGGAATGCGCTGCTGCTGCGGCAGAACCAGGAACTTACCTTTCTCAACCGTGATATGCCGGGCGGCTATCACCGCTGTTCGGATACACCAGGTTTTCCCTTTATCTATATCAGCGACCGTTTCCTGTCCATTTTTGGGTATACACGAGAGGAAATCCGGCGGCTGTTTAATAATGAATTTCTTAACATGGTGCACCCGGAGGACCGGCGTCTCATAGAGGAAGGTACGGCAGAGATACGTGATGGCTCTGCTGTGTCGAACCTGGAATACAGGATGCTTTCCAAGCATGGGTATATCTGGGTGGTGGATCAGAGCCGCTATATGTATTATGCCAATAACCGTTTTTTCCAGGGCGTTATAATCGATATTACCGAGACGGTGACGCTGCGTAATAAGCTGCAGATGCTGCTCCGGAATATGCCGGAGGACATTATTCTGGTCACGGCGGAAGACGGAACCTATCGGTGCGAAGCCATGAGCAATGGTTTATCCAGAGAGAGGGGGATCGATCTGGCGACATACCAGCGTTCCCTGGATACCGCCGCCTATGAGCATTACATGGAGGAGGGGGAGCTGGCCAGGGTCAAGCGAAAGATTGATAAGGCTATGTCCGAAAGGGACGGCTGCCAGGATGTTGTACAATTTACGGAGCCGGACGGCAGCCGGTTATGGGCCTCCCTGGACGCACGTTATATTCACGACAGACCGGAAGGGATTACATACCTTTTCCTTTTAGGGGATGTGACGGACTTCAAAGAACAGGAAAGCGAGCTACGCCTGGCAGGGGAACAAACGGAAAGTATTCTTCGTCAGGCGGGAATAAACAGCTGGGAATGGGAGATTCCCCATGACCGTCTTATACTCCGGAATGCGATTCCCAACCCGGCACTCGCGGAAAAATATCCGGGAATGGGGAAGGCATATACGGAAGTGGCGCATTTCACCTCCGAAATCTGGAAGCTTTTCTCCGTACCGGCGGAATACCGCGCGGTGATAGAGAAGAGCCTGGAAAAGGTCCGTAACGGAGTAAACAGGAACCATTTTCAATACGAGGTTCCCGTCCGTACTGCAGGGGATGAGACAATCTGGCTGCACATTGCATGTGAGATCCTGCGTGATGAGAAAAACCGGCCTGTAAAGGCGGTGGGTTATTATACGGATGTCACAGACCGGAAGATACAGACCTTTCAGAGCCGTGAAGACCAAAAGACCCTGGAACTGCTACGCAAACAGGCGCTTTATGATTTTATGGTCAACCTGACCCGCAATATGGTGGTTACAGGAGGAAGTCTGCATCGCTGGGCCAGGGAAACAGGAGGACAGGAATCTCCCGTTTATACGGATATGACAAGCTATCTGGCAGATCATTTAATCCTGCCGGAGTTCCGGGAACGTTTCCTGGCCTTCTCAGACCGTGCGCGTATGCTGGGCCGGAGCCGCGGTTCCAAGGCAACAGAGAGCTTTGAGTACCGGCGGCTGGTCAACAAAAGCCCCAGATGGATGCATATGATCGTTCATTATATCCGCTTTGAGGATTCACCTGACACGTATATTTATATTTTTATTGTGGACATCGATCAGCAGAAACGGCAGGAACTGGAACTGACCCGTCTGGCTCAAACGGATGAAATGACCGGACTTTATAACCGCCGGGCCGCCATCCATATCATCCAGCAGAGACTGACGGAAACGGAGGGCCGGAAAGCCGCTTTTATCATATTGGATTTGGATAATTTCAAGCTGGCAAACGACATGTTCGGGCATGTATTCGGAGACACCGTCCTGGCGGAGATCGCCCGAAAGTTAAAGAACTGCTTTGGGCCGGAGGATGTGGTCTGCCGTCTGGGAGGCGATGAGTTCCTGGTATTCTGCCAGAATATAAGCCAGGAGGCCGTGGAATGCAGACTCGGGAAAATTATAGAGGAGGTGTTCTTAAGGAAGAGTGACGGAAAGCAAGCTGTTTTATTTACGCTTTCCGCCGGCTATGCCATGGCACCGGAGCAGGGCTGCGGTTTTGACGAATTATACCGCAAGGCCGATATGGCACTGTTTGCCGCGAAGGAGGACGGCAAAAGGCAATTCCGGAAGTATGGGCCTCATATGAAGGCCGTGCGTGATGGAAAAAGCGGGGAAAGGTAATGCCGGGTACCACAGAACCATTATATGTAAAATCCGGCTTGTATGTGTTCCGTTCCATGGATGCTGCGCGAAAACAGGAGCCTAAGACGGCAGTCTTAGACTCCTGTTTTCACGCAGTTTTAAGATCCTTTGCTTATACAGGAGGCCTTTCGGGCGTATCAGGTTCTTTAAATTGAAAAGATAAAAATGAAGTGAAATTCATTTTCTGAACTTCAAAATGAAGTATTTGAAATTAAAAAATTGTATAAAACATACAACATATACAAAAGACAACCGGCTATTCCGGCCTGTTATCTGTAGTAAATACATGAAAAAAAACGAACATATTTACTTCACCTTACCGGAATGGTACACTTGAGCCATCAAAATACTTTGTATTTAAAAACAAAAAATGAAGCGAAAGGGAGCGCACGCCAAATGAATGATTTATTTGTCCGTATCAGGTTTTTGCTGCCTTCCCTGCCGAGGGCAGAGAAAGCAATTGCGGAGGCACTTCTGGATAATCCGGAGGCGATCACCCGTCTGACCCTGGCGGAAATATCCCGGGAATCCGGGAGCAGTGAAGCTTCCGTTATCCGCTTCTGCAAGCGGATGGGGTATAGCGGGTATTCGGAACTAAAGGCGGATTTTGTCCGTACCCTGGAGAGAGGCCCGGAAATCCAGTCCGAAAGAATAGACTCTTTCGATGATATGAAAACCATATTGAAAAAGGTCTACCAGAGCAATGTGCAGACACTTAGTGATACCCTGGTATTGGCGGATGACGGTTACGAAAAAGCATTGGACGCCCTGCTCAAAGCGAGGGAGATTCATTTTTTTGGCGTGGGGGATGCCTATGCGGCATGCCAGTTTGCCTATATGAAATTCAGTAGGTTCGGGATAACCTGTTCGGCTCACAGCGACGTGATGCTCCAGATGATAGCGGCGGGAAATATGACGGATAAGGATGCAGCGGTTGCGGTTTCCTATGAAGGAAGGACCAGGAATGTTGTGGAAGCCATGAAGCTTGCAAAGGAAAGAGGGGCCACGACAATCGGGATAACGAAAATGAACAAATCACCGATGCAGAAATATACGGATATCAACCTTTTTATTGCCGTCAATGATCTTACCGTAGGACGGGATAAGGTAACGAGAAGGGTTGCGGATCAGTTTATCCTGGATGCCCTGTATCTGGGGTATTCCACCAGAATGAATAAGAACTGCAACAGGCACCTGAAGGAAATACAGACGGCTATTGACCGGAACAAAATAGAAAGGAAAAGATAATCATGTGTATCATAGCGCCATCCCTTCTTGAAGCCGATTATCAGTGTCTGGGCAAGCAGCTTGGGATAATGGAAAAGGCGGGAGCAGAATATGTCCATATTGATATTATGGACGGAAACTTTGTCCCCGGGCTCTCCTTTGGAATGAAAATGGTGGAAGGGCTTCGGAGTGCGGGAAATCTGATTTTTGATATCCACATGATGGTAGTGGAGCCGATCCGGTTTCTGGAGCAGCTGCACCTGGCCGGCGCGGATGTGGTGACCGTCCACTATGAAGCATGCAGGGACATCTGCGGAACACTTCATGCCGTTAAAAATCTGGGGATGCATGCAGGAATCGCTTTAAATCCCGAAACACCGGTTACCTGCCTTAACGAGGAGATAATCGCTCTGGCGGATGTGATACAGATAATGACAGTGAGGCCCGGCCTGGAGGGACAGAAGTTGATCCCGGAGACTTTGGAGAAAATCAGAAGTGTGAAAAAACGGCTGCGGGATATGGGCAGACCGGTATATCTGGAAGCAGACGGCGGGATTACTTTTTCTAATGGGAAGGAGGTAAGTAAGGCCGGAGCCGATATTATAGTGTCGGGAAAGGCGCTTTTTGAGGGAGAACTGGAGTCTAATATAAGAAAAATGAAACAATTGGTAACAGTTCAGTGCTGAGTTGTTACAACAATTGGTGTAACTGTGCGGATACGGAACCGTTACCTATTGAGATATTTACAGGAGGGCTGTCAGGTATGAACTATTTTATCGGTGTGGATTTGGGAACCAGCGCGGTTAAAACGCTATTACTGGATGGGCAGGGACAAACGGTCCTGACAAAATCTTATGCCTATCCCATGTACCAGCCGCAGAACGGCTGGGCAGAGCAGAACCCGAAGGATTGGGCGGAAGCGGCGCTGATAACCATAAGGGATGTTGTTAAGGATGCAGGAGTACCCAGGGAGGCAGTAAAGGGTATTGGTCTGTCCGGACAGATGCATGGGTTGGTGATGCTGGATGAGGAGGATCAGCCGGTGGGAAATTCCATTATCTGGTGTGATCAGCGGGCAGGGAAGCAGGAACAGGAAATGCGGGAAAAGCTGCCGGTAAAAACATGGATGGACATTACGGGCAACCCGCCCCTGGCCGGATGGACAGCAGCCAAAATCCTTTGGATCAGGGAAAATCGGCCGCAGGAGTACGCAAGATGCAGACATATTCTCCTCCCCAAAGATTATGTGCGGTTTATTCTTACCGGAAAATATGCAACGGATGTCTCAGACGCTTCCGGCATGCAGCTTCTGGACAGTAAGAACCGAAGGTGGTCGGAAGAAATACTGCAGGCGCTGGATATTCCGGAACAACTGCTGGGCAGGGTGTATGAATCACAGGAAGTGACCGGCACATTGCTGCCGGATATTGCACAAGCCTGCGGCCTTACGGAAGATACGGCGGTGGTGGCGGGCGGCAGTGATAATGCCTGTGCTGCGGTGGGAACCGGGATTGTAAAGGAAGGGCAGGCTTTTACCTCCATAGGGACATCCGCTATTGTGTATACCCATCTGGATACCTTCCGGCAGATCCCGGATGGAGGCCTGCACCTTTGCTGCTGTGCCGTCCCCGGCTGCTGGCATACGATGGGAGGCCCCCAATCCGCCGGTCTGTCCATAGAATGGTTTAAGGAAAAATTCTGTCAGAACTTGATACAGCAGGCAAAGCAGGAGGGGATAAGCTTTTATGAGCTGCTTACCCAAATAACCTCCTCCATAGCGCCCGGCAGCGACAGGCTGCTGTATCTTCCCTTTCTGATGGGAGAACGGACTCCCCATATGCATTCCTGGTACCGGGGCGGTTTTATCGGGCTGAATGTGGTCCATACCCAAGCCCATATGCTGCGGGCTATTATGGAAGGGGTAGCTTACTGTCTGGCTGACTGCAATGATATCCTGAAGAATCTGGGGGTAGAGGTAGTGTCCATGAGAGCCTGCGGCGGGGGCAGTAAAAGCCCTGTCTGGAGAGAGATTATGGCAGCCCTGTTTCAATGTGATATCCATACCCTGAAACAGGAGGAAGGCCCTGCCCTGGGGGCGGCAATCCTCGCCGGTGTGGGAACCGGTGTTTTTCCGTCGGTACAGGAGGCCTGCAGCCGGTTTATCCGGGAAGATGAAATGACTGCCTGCGATCCCGGTAAGGCTGAGACATATGCCTTCTATCACCGGATTTACATAAAAATCTATGAAAGCCTGCTGGACGGCTTCCGCCTGCTGTATGAAAACAGCGGGGAATCCTGAGAAAGAGAGGCGGTGCTATGAACTTCCGGGAATACGGAAAACGTATTATAAAAGAAATAGAAGACAGCATGCTCTCTGTGGACGACGGGCAGATTGAGGCGTTTGTGGAACTTATCATTCGTTCTCCCAGAGTGTTCTGTGACGGAAAAGGGAGGAGCGGACTTCAGGTAAAGGCATTTGCCATGCGTCTGGCACAGATGGGGATTCTTGCCTATGACACCGATGGAGTGACTACCCCTGCTATTGATAAACAGGATCTTCTGATAATAGCCAGCGGTTCCGGGAAAACGCCTGGGCTTGTGGAGCATGCGGCCAAAGCGGAAGCGGCCGGTGCCACAATCGCACTGATTACGGCAAAAGAAGAATCCCCCATCGGAGAAAAAAGTAATGTCTGCTTCCGCTTTCAGGCGGCGAGCAAAGAAGAACCGGAGAAAATCTCCATTCAGCCCATGGGGACATTGTTTGAACAGAGCCTGGAATTATTTTTTGATACCCTTGTGCTGATTCTGATGGATAAACTGCCGGTTAAAAGCAGTGAGATGTACCGGCTTCACAAAAATCTGGAATAGATTCCGACCATTTAATATGAAAAACAAAAAGGAGAAAAATAGTATGGAAAACCTTGGAGCGTTTATGGATAAGCTGGATCATATGTATGTAAAGGACATACCGGTACCCGATATTAAACCGGATCAGGTATTGATTCAGGTGGAATATGTGGGGATCTGCGGTTCGGATGTCCACTATTTCCATGATGGAAGATGCGGCACCTTTGTGCTGGGGGAAGGAGAATTTATGCTGGGCCACGAATGTGCGGGCACTGTGGTAAAGGCCGGGGAACAGGTGAAAACGCTTGTGGCCGGAGACCGGGTATGCGTGGAACCCGGCATCACCTGCGGAAAGTGTGAATTCTGTAAATCCGGACATTATAATCTGTGCCCGGATGTGGAGTTTCTGGCAACACCGCCGGTACAGGGCTGCTATGAGCGCTATCTCGCGTTTCCGGCGGATCTGTGCTTTAAACTGCCGGATAATGTGAGTTCCCGGGCCGGCTGTCTCATCGAGCCTCTGGCGACAGGAATGTATGCCGCAGAATTAGGGGCGATAACCGTGGGTGACAGCGTGGTCATTCTGGGCTGCGGATGCATCGGGCTTATGACGCTGATGTCGGCCAAAGCGCGCGGAGCCAGTCAAATCATTGCCTGCGATTTGGAAAACATCCGTCTGGAGAAGGCGAAGGAGCTTGGTGCAGACCATGTCATTAACAGTAAGGAAACGGATATTCTTGCTGAAATTGCCCGGCTGACAGACGGAAGAGGGCCGGATGTGGTATTTGAGACCGCGGGAAGCAAGGTGACAATAGCACAGACTGCTTATATTGTAAGACGCGGAGGACTGATTGTCCTGGTAGGCATGTCTGCGGAGGAAGAAATCACATATAATTTTGGTCAGATTATGGCGAAGGAGGTAAGAATCAAGTCCTTGTTCCGCTATGTCAATATGTTTCCCAAAACCATAGCAGCGGTGGCAGGCGGACTGATTCCGGTGGAAAAGGTGGCGACCCATGAGTTTACACTGGATGAAATACAGAAGGCCTTCGATTCTTCGATTTTTGATAAATCGAATGTGGTTAAAGCGGTTATTAAGATTAATTGAGGATGGTGATGCCGCATGCTGCTGTTTCCGGGTGTCTGGCGGAAGAAAGTCATAATCAAATAACGAAAGTCTGCATCATATATTCAGAGAATATATGATGCAGAACAATCATGAACTGTTTACAGATGTAAATCCGAACGGAAGGATCCGGAGGAGAAGGAGGGGGTCGGTTTATCCCGTTTATTACTTGATCGCCGCTGCTGCCGCCGCCATAGCCGTTCTGCTTGTTCCAATCACTGTGGTATAGCTTCCATATCCCATGGGAAGCAAATATGCTTCAATCGTACTGTCTGCATATACGTTATCACAGCTTCCGATATAATAAATCCAATAGAGATTGGAAGAGTCACTTGCAATTATTGTAGTAACAACCGGCAGATATTCACCAAAATCACTTTCAAAAATCTGTGTTACATTCAGTCTTTTTAACGGAATAATTTTATCTCCGAATTTACCGGGATTTTTTTCGAATTTTTTATAGCTGAATTCTTCATCAAGGAAGGAACTATAATCATCTATATTATGTTCGAAAAAAAGCGAATCATTTTGAGACAGAAAATTTTCTGCTAACTCTGTGACAGTATAGGGGAATGCACCTAATGTTCCTAATGAGGTAAAAAACTCCTGTGCATTTGGATCATAGGCACCTTCTGTATAATTTCCGTTTGATTCCATGATGCTTTCATCTTCGAATGTCCTGGATCCATAACCATGAAAGAGTCCCTGTTTCCAGCCCCCCTGATATGTATACTGCAGATTTTCACTGCTGATGGCAGTAAAGGCCCCCTGCCCCTCTGCCAGTCCGTCTATCGTGTCCCCCTCATATGTTCCTACTCTGTCTAAATCGGTAAAGGAAACCAGATAGGCGTTATCCTTTAATTTACCGGCTCCTTTCAGCATACCATCCTCGAAACCGCCTTCATATATAAAACCACCGTCATTTGATGTGAATTGACCGCTGCCTGTTATTGCAGAATTATTTAGTTCGCCGGAATAAATACCTTCTATCTGCCGGTCTCTCTCCTGTAAGGTATAGGCAAGTCCCTCTACTTTTCCTTTTCCGGATGCACAATTGTCGGAAATATCACCGTGATACATAAAGCCGTCCGTACCGGTAAAGGTTCCGGAGAAATTATTACCGTTAACTTCACCCTCAAAGGTTCCCGTATATTTTTGCCCTGCTGCCTGCAATTCCATGGGAAAAGATACCACTCTGGCATCTGTTACCTTTCCGGATGAAAAAGTTCCCTCGGCGCTCCATTGGGAACCGTCAGGAGCTTCTCCTGTAATAGCGGCAGCTCCTGACGGAACACCGTCTTCCAGGGTGCCCGTATATTCCACTGCATATTTTCCATATGCCAGAGTTATTTCCAAAGGTTCGTTTTCCACTTCCTTTGAACAGCCGCTGAGTAACAGAGCGCCGCATACTGCCGCAAAAATAAATCTTTTTTTCATATTCTCCCCCTTTGTAAAAAATAAATAGATGTGTTGTAATCAACAATCTATTATATCATAAAAAAGAATAGTTGTGTTACAGTTCGGACAGGTTTGAATGGCTGTTATTTTTCGCCATATTTTTGTATTTGTACGGTCTGCGCAGATAGAGATTGCCCTTGTGAGGATTCCAATGTATAATTGTTTTCATAAGAATAGAAAGCATAACCGGATAACTATGGTAATGTGTGAAAAAGAGGGCTAAAATATCACGCGGACATTACAATATACGCGGACATGGTTTCGGTGGGAAGGAAAGCGAAAAGGCCTGAATGCGGAAACTGCTTTTTCAGGTAGCGGAGGAAGAACGGATGAAGAAGGATATTATTACCTTATCAATGGCCGAACGAAGGGCAGAAGGCTTATTATGGGTTGATACCGGCGAAAATATGAATCAGCAAATATATGCCAGAGGGCTTTGTCAGGATTTTAATCAAACGAGAGCGGCCGAAACAGAAAAAAGAAAGGAAATTTTAAAGAAACTGTTTGCTTTTTGCGGAGACAGTGTATGGATCGAACCGCCGCTTACACTCGCAATGGGAAAAACGGTTTCAATCGGGAGCGGCACTTATATTAATTCCAACCTTACATTGGTTGATGATTACGAAATCATCATAGGGGAAAACGTTCTGATTGCGCCGAATGTTACAATGAGCACCACCAATCATCCCATGCACTATATGGCGCGCAGCCGTGGAGAAATGTACTGTAAAAAAGTAGTAATTGAAGATAACGTCTGGATTGGAAGCAACGTCGTTATCTGCGCCGGTGTGACTGTCGGTAAGGGTTCGGTAATCGGGGCCGGAAGCGTTGTTACAAGAGACGTTCCTCCCATGTGCTTTGCCGCAGGCAGCCCTTGTAAGGTGATACGAAACATTACGGATGATGACTTGAAAGAGTTTGAACCGATTCCTGAATAAGAAGCAGAAAAAGCGGAAGGGTTGGTATATGTTGTATTCGGAGTAATGCAAGATATAGAAGAAAGCATTGACGCTGCCCGCCGCACCTGCTATAGTAAAAACAAATACGGCGGGAAGTATACCGCTGGTAAAAAAGATGATTGTCCGGAGGAGACCCATGAAGCGCTGCTGGTAGTAGACTACAACTTAAAAAATGACAGGAATTCGTCCGGTGCGGAAGAAAATGCCGCATTGCAGAACGGATTTATTTTTGTTGTATTTACAAACAGGCAGCAGGACAGAATATGGATGGAAGCGGCAGGCGGAGGAAGCTATAGGTTTCTGAAGCGGAATAGGAGCCGCATTTTATTGTTTTTTTGTTTGGGCACTGGCACTGTTTGGAAGCAGACAGTGTCTTTTTTTGTTTTATTATTAGAAAAAGAGAGGATAACCATCATGTTATATCAGATTTGCAACGGAGCGGTGAGATTTGCAGCGGAAACGGTGCTTGAGAATATTAATTTTGAAATACGCAGTAAGGAAAAGATTGCGGTAGTAGGGCGTAACGGGTGCGGAAAGACCACCTTATTAAAGCTTATTGCAGGAGAAGTGGAGCTGTCCAAAAGGGACAGTGATGAGGATATCTATATCGCAAGGGCGGGGAAGCCGGTGATTGGGTATTTAAAGCAGAATGCATTTGAGGACGACAGCCTGACGATGGAGCAGGAGGTGCGTAAGGCTTTTTCCGACCTGCTTCAGATGAAGGCAGAGATGGAACGTCTTGTGGAGATCATGGGAAAGGAGAATGAGGAAACTGCTGTTTCCCGTTACGTCAGACTGGAAGAGCGGTTTGCTTACCTGGGCGGCTATAGTTTTGAAAAGGAATATGAAATAGTAATAAAGAAGCTGGGATTTTTACCGGAGGATAAGCAGAAGAAGCTGTCCGAATTTTCAGGCGGCCAGCAGACGAAAATCGCTTTTGCCAGGATGTTGTTAAGCAAGCCGGATATCCTGCTTCTGGATGAGCCGACCAACCATCTGGATATGGCCACTATCAGCTGGCTGGAAGGATATCTGAAAGATTATGACAGGGCGGTGGTCATTGTGTCCCATGACAGGATGTTCCTTGACCGGGTGGTGGATGTAGTCTATGAAATTGAATATAAGACGGCAGTGAGATATCCCGGCAATTACTCCGCATTTGTAGAACGCAAACGGCTGAACTGGGAAAAGCAGAAGAAGGATTACGAGCTGCAGCAAAAGGAGATAGAACGGCTGCAGACGTTGGTGGACAGATTTAAAAATAAGCCCACCAAGGTGGCGATGACCCGTTCCAAGCTCAAGCAGATTGAACATATGGTAAAAATCGATGCGCCTGACAGATATGATTTGAAAAGCTTTCATGCGGATTTTCAGCCGGCAAGGGAAAGCGTTACGGACGTACTGAGGACGGAACGGCTGCGGATTGGCTATGACAGGCCTTTGGCGGAAGTGAGCTTTGAACAGAAAAAAGGACAGAAAATAGGAATTATAGGGGATAACGGCAGCGGAAAATCCACGTTGCTGCGTACGCTTACAGGACAGATGGAACCGCTTGGCGGCAGCTTCACCTTCGGTGATCGTACGGATATCGGGTATTTTGAGCAGCAGATGGCACAGTATACCAGTGATAACACGGTTCTGGATGATTTCTGGGAGAAGTTCCCGGATCGGAAGAGGCTGGAGATCCGTTCCTGGCTGGGAGCATTCCTTTTCGGACAGGAGGAAGTGTTTAAGAAGATAAATATGCTATCCGGCGGGGAGAAGGTAAGGCTTGCCCTGGCAAAAATCTTCAAGCGGCTTCCGAATTATTTAATACTCGACGAACCCACCAACCATATGGATATCGTGGGAAAGGAGTCACTGGAGGCCATGTTGAAGGCGTATCCCGGCAGCGTGCTCTTTGTTTCCCACGACAGATATTTTGTGAAGGAAATTGCGGATTCCCTGCTGGTATTTGAGGACGGAACCGTTAATTATTATCCTTACGGCTATGAGCAGTATTGGGAAAAATTGCAGGCGGACGAAAAAGAGCGGCAGGGGCAGCAGGCGGAGGGGAAAATACAGTCCGTTGGTAAAAATGCAGACATACCGGCAAAGGGCAGATGCCCGGAGACGGATGCAGTGGACGGCGAGTCTTCGCTCAAAAAGGAAAACAGCCGGAAGGGTTATAATCCGGGGAAAGAAGAAGCGAAGAGAAAACGCCGCCTGGAGCGGTTGGAAATGCTCATTGCACAGAAGGAAGAAGAGCTTGCGTCATATCAGGCACAGTGTAAGGAGCCTTCGATTCAGTCGGATTATGAGAAGCTGATGGAGCTGGAGGAACTATGTGCAGCGGCGGATGAACAGTTGGAAGCGCTGATGGTAGAGTGGGAAGAGAGCGGTAGATGCTGAAAAAATCCGGTTATACTTACATTAAGAAAAAAATTCTCCCCCTGACAGATAAATCTGTTTATGATCCCTCCTTATACAGTCAGAGACTAAAAAACGTTGCGAACGTCCTGTTAACAGGGCGGCAACGTTTTTCCTCTTCAGTGCGCCTGGCGGCGCTTGTTTCTTAAAAGTGCAAGTCCTGTTTTTTGCGGTGTTGCAGGGAGTTTACAATAGCATATCCAACCTGCATGGTAATACACTTTAGGATAAGTCCACTTTATACAGCCTGCGCATTCTTTTTCTTTGGTAACACAGCAGAACTTCAAGGCAAGAGAAAAAGCATATAGGCAAGTTGGATAGCCGTATGTATGGGTACATACTTTCTTTCGATATGTTTTTATTATTCAGGAAGTTGGATTTTTTCACCTATTGTCCTTGCGTTATTGATTCGATTAATACAAACAATGTAAATGAATTGTATAATCAAAATCAAAAAGAAATATAACAATACAGGCAGAAGCGGGAACTGGTAGACAAAAAGTGGATTTTCATCCATATTGTTTACTATATTATATAATACAAGACTGGTACCGGTACCAACTGTCAAAGTAATAAGAATAATAGTCAGGAAATAAATGAAACATTCCATAACATTCATCTTCATAAATTGTTTATCAGTTAACCCTACCGCCTGCAGCAGGGATATTTCCCTTTTCCTGCTTATATAACTTGTAATCAGAGTGTTTATCAGGTTAATAAGGCCAAACAGGCCAATTAATGCGGTGATAAAATAAACCACTTTTTTCAGGGAAGAAATACCTGTTTCCTGTATATGCAAAGAATCCTTATAAGACCAGAATTCCATTGGGATACCTGCAGTAAGCCGGTAGACATTCTCTTCAATTCCAGCTAAATCGTTACCATCGGTTTTGATATAAATATAAGTATTAAAATTGCTGACTTCCGGATTGATTTCGGCTAAAAATTCAACTGGCATATAAATAAAATCTATTGCGACACCTTGATGGGCGGCAGCAGTAATTCCCAGGACTGTAAGGGTAAGAATTGTACCGTCCGTTTTAGAAAAGCGGATTTCATCGCCTATCTGTGGATGGTAGGATTCCCATTTTTCCAAGTTGGAGTTCGGATTGTTAATGATAATTCCTCTTTCTTTTACCAATGTCTGATAATCAATGGTGCCCTCTGTTAAATACGGCTGCAGTTTTTGTCCCTGCCGTTCATCCAAGCCTGTACAGTGCATAAGATAATCAACTGGATCCTGATCCGGCCATGCAACCTGAGTGAAAACGCCTTGCCGGGTACGAACATTTGTAACTCCAGGTATAGAGGTTAAGGAATCTACTAAAGTGTCATCAAATGGATTGTTTACTTGTATAGAAGCCTCTGGGACAGAGTTAAGCTCCTGGCTGTCCTGATTTAAAATAAGGGTTATTTCACTGTCAGGAAAAGCAAGACGGGCGGCTTTTTCTATATTAAAGGAAGCGAGGAGGGTGGCAGAAGAAATAAGCAGTATGCCCGTAAAGCATAAGGCAAGCAGCGTAAGCAGTGTTTTTTTCCTGTTCCTGCTGAAATTTAAATAAGCTAAAGAAAAAGGAGACATCCGATAACTTTTTTTCCGGTTATGAAAATCCCCTGCTTTACCAGAATCCATGCTGGTTAGTTTTATTGTCTCAATTATAGGAAGGGAGACAGCAATCCTGGCTGGCTTGCGTATGCATAATTTGATGACGAGCAAGAGAACCAGCGCTATCAGTAAGTTACATAAAAGAACAGTTGAAAAATCCCATCCTGCAGGCATCATAAGGTATGCGATGACAGAGCCAAGCAAAAGCCCGGGGGGAATAGATAATATGGAAAGAATACGGCCTTCCATACGTATTATTTTATATAATTGTTTTTCGCTTGCACCTGCCAGCAAAAAACTTCCATATTCATGTATTTTTGAAACTATGGTGGTATAAAACAAGCTGTAGATCAATAATGCACAGGCAATAAGGATTATGCAACCCGCAGTTAATACAGAAGCCAGCTTTTCAGACAAAGTCTGAGAAGTAGAAATAAAATAAGAAGAGCTGAAGAAGTATTTTTGCTGTTCGATTCCGTGTTCCGCCATAAAATCGCTTATAAATTCTTTAAGTTCTGTTTCCGATTTTTGTTCGGAGTTGGTAAAGCGAAGATAGGCAGAGTAATATAAATCGGAAGACACCGTCCGGTTAACAAATTCCCTGGATACAATAACGGTTTCTTTTCTATCCTGAATAGGAGTGTCTAATATTCCCGTTAATTGATACTGACAGGGACCAGTGCCTAAATCCAAAGTTATTGCCTGATCCACAGAATCAGGAAGGTTCAGCCTTTCAAGTAATGAACTGGAAACCGCTATTTCATCGGTTAGTTCGGGCAAATGACCGGAAAGGAGCTTCACATTATTTAAGGATAAAGCATTTTCATCTATATAAGAAATGTCCAGGGAATAAGATTCATTATGAATTGTAGGGAGAAGGTAAATTTTCCCTATTAATTCCACGTCGCCGCTGTTCTCCAGTATCTTAAATTTTACGTCATTAATTGAAGTAATGCCGGCCTGATATTTTGACTTGATGGAGCGCTCAAGGAAATTGTTGTAAAAAAAGGTATTTAGTGTCATAGCAGAGAGAAGGGCAGAAGTTGATATTATGGCAAGTATCAGAATCAGATTCCTCTTCCACTCATATTTCATGACAGATATAGAAATACTGCGGATACAATTATTCATAATTCTTCTGAAGGATATCATTCCGGTTTCTCTCCTCTCCAATAATTTTTCCATCCTCAATATAAAGAGTACGGTCGGCAATCCGGGCGATCTGTACATTGTGTGTAATCATAATTATGGTCTGACCAAAGATTTCACGGCTTTTTAGTAACAAATTAATAACATCGGCACTGCTCTTGCTGTCCAGGTTTCCAGTAGGTTCATCAGCAAGGAGGATTGCCGGTTTTGCTATCAATGCACGTGCTATAGCAACCCGTTGTTGCTGGCCTCCCGAAAGCTGAGAAGGAAGGGCTTTCAGCTTCTCTTTTATAGACAGCATATTGATAATTTCATCAAAATAATCTTTATCCACTTCCTTATTATCAAGTTCTACAGGAAGCATTATGTTCTCCCGTACAGTAAGCATGGGAATTAAATTGTAGTATTGGAAAATGACTCCTATCTTTTCCCTTCGGAAAACCGTGCGCTCTTCCTTGCTTAGTAGGGAAAACTCTTTGTTATAGAGACGGATGCTCCCGGAATCGGGGGTATCAAGCCCTCCTATTAAGTGGAGCAGGGTGGACTTCCCACTGCCGGAGGTTCCGCAAATAGTTATAAATTCCTTATTATTTACAGTTAATGAAATATCATCGACTGCTTTAACCAGATTAGGTTCCGTACCATAATACTTTTTAATGTTATTAATTTTTAATATACACATAATTACCCCTTTCTGTTTTCACTTTATGATTAAATAAATTGTACCAGTTTTTATATCTATTTTACATACCTTATGTAAAAACAGTGGTTTACATTGTTTAATTGGTGGCTTTATGTGAATTATACTACTATACAATTTTCATAATGATGATAGTAATTTGATATGTATATTAATAAGTTGACAATGGAGGATAACAGATGGACAAAAGAGACATACATTATTGATTCATATAATATTTTTCAATATATTAATTGTATCAAATGATCTCTCGGAATCCTGATTGATCATGTCAGCGGAGTTGGCAGCTGAACATTGAAAAGCAAATATTATCCATGATGAAATATAATTAAAAAAAGTGTACGAGAAACAGAGATAACTGTCGCTATGCCTTGAAAATAGTGTATAATAGTCTAAGGATTATACTGCTTGTAGAATCAACTTTCTCAGGGCGGATTCAAAAGGCATATCCCAGGCATCCAGATGTTGTAACATCAGGATGTGATAGAGGCGGCAGTACCACATCTTAGTTGAGCGGTGCCTGCCGTCTTCTAATTTAAAGTCTAGTTTCTCGCGTTTATTGGAGCGTTCCGTAGAAGTTCTTGCATTAAACTCAAGCTTCCATGCATCACTGTCACGTGGCGGTAGGTTGAACAGCCGTGGATTATCTTTCATTGCCACATGTACGGTCCTTCCATATTTAGAGCCGGAGCACGGGCGCTCGCAGGAGCAGCCATATTTCCTGCTGGCAAGAGGGCATCTGTATTTTATGCGATGTTTCGACGGATCCGAGCCGTCATGGTTCATGCGTCTGCCTTCCCTGCATACAGGAACTCCATCTTTGCCAATGGTAAAGTCGTTCTTGTAAGTCAGTTTGATTCCGCGTTTTTCATTCAGGTCAATAAAAGGAGTGATATGCGCACGCCTGCAGTATTCATAATAGGGCATTGCGTCATGGGCAGAATCAAGGAGCAGTTTTGTGACGTTATAGTCAGGAAGAAAGCATTTCATCCCGAAAAAGCAATGCAGGAACCCGTGGGAATCATGGGTAGAAGCAGGTGAGAGCAGCGGTAAAACAGGCAGATCGCTTTCAGAATCGGAAGCGACGAGCATATATAGGTCATAGCCGTGATACCAGCAATCTCAGGAAGAGTCCCAGCCAATATCGCAGTCAGGCTGAGAGAAGTAGCGGTCACACTTGCAGTCCGTAATACCTTTTGAAGCACAATCACAGATGCGGTGCTTACGCTCCCGGTGGGAAGTAACAACAGGAGTCCCGTCCCCGGCCAGGGCAAGGTTCTCAGGAGTAATGAGCCCCTTAGAGACGGACCGGTCAAGGAACTCGTTCTTATCTAACTGAAAGAGGGAGCCATAGGGCTGTTCCTCAATGCGCAAAGCGGTGTTTCCAAATTCCGGCAAAAGCTGTTCGACAGAGACCTTCTCTACAGGAGCCGCCTTGGCCCCTTAATTTTTGGCTTTTTGGCCTTGTCTTTTGTCGGATGGATATGTGAGGAGAGATTGTCGGAATCAGAGTCCCATAAGCGGTTTAGGAAGTCATAAAAAGTACCGACGCCGGGGCATTCCCAAACGCAAAGCCACTCAGGATGGCATAAAGGGGATTGATTTTAAGCTGTGCTGAACTAGCGTTCCATCTGACCTGTAAGGGGACTGATAAAATAGGATGTATGACAAGTTGGGGAAAAATGAATAAATATTTAAAACTTTAACTTGGTTTGATGTATGAATATTTGTGCAAATAGCCATATTTATTTTTTTTTATTTTGTTTTATTGTAATAAGATTCGTTATGTGATATATACTACATATAGGTTGTAAAACAGTTATGGCTAAGAAACACTTAACTTGTCAGTCAATTGGAAGGGCGGTATAACAATATGGAGCGGACATTAAATCTGATTTTAGAAGAGAAAATTATAGCGATTATCAGAGGAATTGATCGGGAAGCCATCCTGGATACGGCCCGGGCAATCAAAGAAGGCGGCATAAGCTGTCTGGAGATAGCATTGGATCACAGTACGGACAGCTCTGTCAGGAATACATATGAGGCAATCGCTCTGCTCCATAGGGAGTTAGGAGAAGAGCTGTGTATTGGAGCCGGAACCGTTTTGAATGAGGAAGAGGTCAGGCATTGTGCCGAGGCTGGCGCTGCTTATATAATTTCTCCTAACACAAACCCCGATGTGATTTGGAAAACAAAAGAATTGGGATTAGTTTCCATCCCCGGAGCATTAACTCCATCAGAGATTGTGACAGCCCATGAAGCAGGTGCTGACATTGTGAAATTATTCCCTGCCGGAATATTAGGTATTGAATATATTAGGGCAGTCCGTAATCCGTTAAAACATATAGCCATGTCGGCAGTTGGAGGCGTAACTCCTGGAAACTGTGCTGAATTCCTCAGGGCAGGGTGCTGTTGTGTTGGAGTAGGAAGCAATCTGACGGACAGAAAAGCAATTGCCTGCGGGGATTTTGTAAGAATTACAAACAACGCCAGAGAGTATGTTCGGAGTGTAAAGGTGACTATTTTATAATAGAGGCAGGATTTAAGCTGTTGGGGGATGAGTTGATGCAGAATTATGTGATAACAATTGATGGGGGAACAACGAATACACGCTGCATTTTATGGGATAAGGCACGCAGAAAAATGGCAGAGGAACGGCGCGGCGTAGGAGTGAGAAACACGGCCATTGATGGAAATAATCAAAAATTGAAAAATGCGGTTAAGGAATCCCTGGAAAGCTTGCTGGCTGCAGAACATTTGAAGTATAATCAGATTTACAGAATCATTGCCAGCGGTATGATTACGTCAGACGTGGGGATCGTGGAAATACCTCATCTGACAGCACCGGCGGGTCTTGAGGAGCTGGCCCGCGCAGTTGTTCCCGTGAAGCTTGAGGAAATATGTCCGCTGCCGATTTATTTTATACCGGGAATTAAGAATGCGATAGCGGATATAAGCCTCGATAATTATGAGGCAATGGATATCATGCGCGGTGAGGAAGTGGAGAGCATTGCGGTGATTGACCGATATTTCAGAGGAAAGTCCATGCTTTTAGTTCTTCCGGGTTCTCATAATAAATTTGTATCTGTTAATGATAAGGGAATGATTGATGGGTGTCTCACATCCATTTCGGGGGAGATTCTTGCTTCTATTACAAATAATACAATTTTGGCAAAATCGGTTGGACATAAATATGTGGGAGAAGCTTCCTACGACAGGAAATGGCTTTTAACCGGATATCAAAATGCTAGGAAGACAGGGCTGGGCAGAGCTTGTTTTTCCGGAAGGATACTCAATCTATTTGTAGAGAAAGATACCGGAAAAATTGCAAATTATATTCTTGGGGCAAGCCTGGAGGGGGATATTGAGGCGATTCTAAATTCTGATGCTGTTAAGATAAGTAAAAAAACGGATATTGTTGTTTGCGGAAAGAATCCTCTGAGACAGGCATTGATTGATATTCTGGAGTTTGAAGGCGGGTTTGGAAAAATCCATGAATTTGTATCAGAAAAAGAGAATACGGCAGCGGCTCTGGGGGCATATCTTGTGGCACTAAAATCTAATATTATATGATTGTTGGTTTCACTGTGTTAATAAAAAATATAAAGGAAGTGGCGTCAAACGAATGAGCTCATCAGAACATAAAAATGTAACTGAAGATGTAGTAGACTATTTAAAACAGAAGATTATGGATGGAACCTGGAAACCAGGCGATAAAATCAGTTCCGAAAATGAGCTGACTACTTGCCTTTCCGTGAGCAGGGCAAGTGTACGGTACGCAATTCAGCATTTGATTGCAGTTGGTGTACTGGAAAGCTTCCAGGGCAAGGGAACGTTTGTGAAGACGAAGCCTATCGGCGATATCGAGCAGAAATTAAAAACGCTGTATAATAATACAAGTGTGGAGCAGCTTGTGGAGTTCCGTATTATTATTGAAGGTGAGAGCTGCAGACTGGCAGCACAGCGCATGACTGAGGAGGCTTTGAACCGTATGAAGGTTCATCTTGTAAATATGATGAACAGTATATCGGATCGGGAGGCCTTTATCAATGAAGATATTGCTTTCCATAAAGAAATATTGAAAACGACAGGGAATGATCTGATCGTACGGAGCATGGAATATATTATGGGGCAGATAGAATCCCAGCATTATGCGTTTAATACGGAGGATAAGTTTTCTACTGCTGTGGAATGGCATCGCCGGATATTGCTTGAGCTTGAAAAAGGGAATGGGAGAGAAGCGGCGCGTTATATGAAGAAGCATCTGTCAGACAGCGCGAAAGTGTAAGAGGATGGAGACGGGAACAGGAGGGATGTACAGACAGTGTTTTTTTACCCTGACTTGTCTGACAACTTAATGAAAAATATAATTTTAGTTGTATGAAGAATTGGTAAATTATGGAAAAGAAAGGGGCGTATCATGAGAAAATTTTTTAGGAAAAACAGTTTGAATCTGTTCTATGTGCCTGCATTAGTATTGATGTTGTTTTTTATAGCCTTTCCACTGTTTAACGGATTGCGGCTCTCCTTTTATAACTGGAACGGGTATTCTCAGAACAGGAGATTTGTGGGAATTGAGAATTACATCAACATGTTATCCGACAGGAGTATGCGGACCGTATTTCTAAATACCTTATTATATGGGTTCGGCTCCGCTATTCTGCAGAATATTTTCGGGCTGGCCACAGCGCTGCTTGTGGATTCCAAGTTTAAGGGCCACACAGTGGTCAGGACATTTATATACCTTCCGATCATGATATCCGGCCTTATCATGGGTTACATTATGTACTATTTCCTACAGTATGATGGGGGAATACTCAATGAGATTTTGGGCTGGTTTGGCCGGGAACCGGTGGACTGGCTTGCAGATTCCTCACGGGGAAGGACCATCATTCTGCTTGTCAACAGTGTACAGTATTATGGCAACGCTATGGTTCTGTATCTGGCGGGGCTTCAGGGTATTCCTGCATTGTATTATGAAGCAGCTGAGGTTGACGGCGCCACTGCCATACAGCGTTTCCGTTATGTAACCATGCCGCTGCTGATTCCGGCGATTACATCTGCAGTTATTGTTAATCTGATCGGAAGCCTGAAGCTAAATGATGTAATCGTCTCGCTTACAAACGGGGGACCCGGGCATGATACACATTCTCTTTCCACTTTTATTACGCTGAATTATTTCAGATTGGAAAAGGCCGGCTATGCTTCCGCTATTGGCGTATTTATGTTTGTTTTCATTATGCTGGTTTCCAGCGTCACAAACAGATACTTCAGGAAAAGGGAGGTGGAATATTAATGAAGGGGAAAAGCTTAAAGAAATATTTGATAAAACATTGGTGGAAATATATTTTAGGTGCGATTCTTGTCTTTATGACAATGATGCCGTTGTACGTGTTGCTCGAAATGTCTTTGAAGGAACCTACGGATCTGGCTTCCAGGCTGACATGGCCCAACTATTTCTACTTTGATAATTACATAAAAGTCCTCAGGGAGAATAATATGCTGAATGCCTATAAGAACACTCTGATCGTGACGGTAGGCACGGTTACGGTAGAAGTTTTCTGCGGATGCCTGGCAGCTTATCCTCTGGCCAGAAAACAGACACGGTTCAATGAGTTTATCCGCAGTTTAATCCTGGCTATTATGATGGTTCCGGCGGTGTCCGTGTTGGTGGGCGTGTATTCAATACTGAGTGCCATTCGGGGGATTAATACACTTTGGGCGCTGATTTTAATTACGGCAGCTTTTGGTCTTCCTCTTTCTATCTTTTTATACACCAATTACATCACGTCCATTCCGAGAGCTTTGGATGAGGCGGCCAGGATAGAAGGGGCTAATTATTTTCAATGTTTCCTGTATATCATACTTCCGCAGCTCAAACCGGTGACAGTGTCGGTAATTATTATAAAGGGAGTTCAGGCGTGGAACGATTATTTGTATCCCAGCTATATACTGCAAAAGCCTGAGTTATATACCAATGTATTGATGGTAAAACAGTATTTTTCTTCAACAAGTTCCAATTTTCAGGGGGCGGCGGCATGCTGTGCGGTGGCAATGATGCCGGCATTGGCGGCATATATCGTGCTTAACCAATATTTTATCAAGGGCGCAATGGACAGCGCCGTCAAATAAAAATGATTGCGGGGTGAAAATCATGAAGGGCAAAGGTGATAAGAAATATGATGTCCTCTGCGTTGGTCTTGCACTGGGAAACATTGTGGTGCATCCGTTTCCGGAAAAGTTTGAAGGCGGGGATACCATGCAGGTGGACGGGATTACGGTCATGTGCGGCGGAGACGCTTTTAACCAGGCGACGGTTTTGTCGGCGCTGGGACATAGAACAGCTTTGCTTTCCAAGGTTGCAGATGATGTCACAGGGAACATGGTACTGGAGCAGATGAAGGCAAGAGGGGTGGATATCTCATTGGTTGCCATGGATCAAGAGAATGGGACAAGCTCCTGTATTGTTATGGTGTATCCGGGAGGGCAGAGACGGTTTTGCACGTTTAAGGGGTGTCTGCGCACCTTTGGGGTAAAGGATATCGATTTGGAAGCGGTAAAGCAGGCGGAGATCGTAAGCATAGGGGGGCTCTACTCGATGCCGTCTTTTGACAGGGAGGCCAGTATTGAACTGTTCCGTAAGGCGCGGGAGGCAAAAGCAGCCACGGTACTAGACACTAAATATGATGCTTTTCATATAGGGCTTACAGGAATAAAAAATCTGCTGGAATATACGGATTATTTTTTTCCCAGCTATGAGGAAGCTTCCTATCTTTCCGGCCTGGAGAAACCGGAAGATATTGTACATTTTTTTGCCGGCAGAGGAGCACGGCATGTTGGCGTAAAGCTGGGGGGAAGTGGCTGCTATCTGTTAACGCAGGGATTTGAAGGACTGATTCCTTCATTTAAGACGCAGGTTCTTGATACGACAGGGGCGGGGGATAATTTTATGGCGGGGCTGATACATGGAATACTGCATGGCTGGAATCTTACTGACAGTGTGCTCTATGCCAATGCGGCGGGGGCCCGTGCTGTAGCAAGACTGGGAGCTGCCGATGAAGGGGAGTACATAGAAACAATCAATCAAATTTTAATGCAGACTCCGGAAGGGGAGAAATTGGTAAAGGAGGCAATAAAACAACAATGAAAGAAAATAGAAGAACACTGCGAATAGGCTTTGCACCGACCCGCCGCGTACTTACAACTCCAAAAGCGTTCAGCAAAGAGGAGGCGATCCGGATAAAAGGGGAAGTGGAAAAATATGTAACTAAGTTTCCGGATGTGGAATGGGTCAATCTGGACAGTATCAATGAGGAAGGCCTTCTGTCCCAGGTCTCTGATGTTGAGGCTGCCAGCGGGTTATTTAAAAATAAAAAGGTGGATGCTGTATTTTTCCCGCACTGTAATTTTGGTTCGGAAGAGGCAGTGGCAAAGTTGGCAAGAGAAGTCGGGAAACCGGTACTGATCTGGGGACCGCGGGATGAGGCGCCGGATGAAAACGGGGACAGGCTGCGGGATGCTCAGTGTGGAATGTTTGCACTCACAAAGGTATTGCAGCAGTTTGGCGTTAAATATACCTATATATCCAACTGTTGGATGACGGATGAAAAGTTTGACATAGGCTTTGAGAACTTCCTGGGGGCTGTTTCCATTGTAAAAGCTCTTCATCATTTAAGAATCGGACAGATCGGCGTAAGGCCGGATGCTTTCTGGAGTGTGAAGGCCAACGAGAGAGAGTTGATGGAGAAATTCGGAATTGAGATCCTTCCGATTACATTAGCCGCTTTGGATGAGATGCTGCAGAACAACCTCACGGAAAACTACCGCCTGGTGTTGGAAGAGGTCGTTTCGCTTAAAAAAAGATTTCCTAAAAATAAATTCAGTGAAGATATCTGGACAAAGATGGCGAATCTGAAACAGACTATTAAAAAATGGTGCGAGAACAATCATCTGTCGGCCGTGTCATCGGAGTGTTGGAAGCCTATGGCCACTGTGGCAGGGGTATCCGTCTGCTTTACTTTTTCAGAATTGACTGGGGAGGGGATACCGGTCATCTGTGAGTCAGATCTTCATGGAGCGGTTTCTTCTGTTATAGCCGCTGCGGCAGCCAGATATAGGAGTGCGACGTTCCTTGCGGATCTTACCATCCGTCACCCTGTTAATGACAATGCAGAGCTTCTCTGGCACTGCGGAGTATTTCCAAGGGCATTGTCGGACGACCCGGATGCAGAGATCGGTTTTCATTTTAACAGAAAGACAGCGGCTGTGGGACAATGGGAACTAAAGCATGATGATATCACAGTAGTACGTTTTGACGGCAGCAATGGTAAGTATTCCTGCCTGTTCGGACATGGCCGTGGGGTGGATGGCCCCAAGACGACCGGAACCTATTTGTGGGCTGAGTTTGAGAACTGGCCGATATGGGAGAGGAGATTTATTGAAGGTCCGTATATTCATCACTGTGTTGGTGTCTACGGGAAAGTGGCGCCGATAATCTGGGAGGCCTGTAAATACATACCGGAATTGGAAGCTGATCCGGTAAAACCTGATGAAAAAGAAATAAGAGATTTTCTGCTGTGATAAAAAGAGGATTGGAAGGAGGAAAAACACATGAAAAAAGTAACGCTTATGGAACAATTCAAAAGTGCCGATGAGGGAGGTTATGCGGTCCCGCATTTCAATTTCTCAGATATCTGGGATTTGGAAGCGATCGTAAAGGGGGCTGAAGAGATGCATGCGCCGGTAATCGCGGCAGCATTACCCAAAGTGAACGATGCACTGGGAATGCATGTGGTTGGAGCAATGGCGAAAGCGCTTGCGGAGAGTGCAAAGGTTCCGGTTTATCTTCATCTGGATCATTCTACGCAAGTGCAGGTATCACAGAGAGCCTGTGATGAAAACTATTCCCTGGTAATGCTGGATGCTTCGAAGGAAACCCTGGAAGAGAATATCAGAAGGGTGAAGATGGTAGTGGATTATGCCAGGCCCCGCGGCGTTTTCGTTGAAGGGGAGATAGGAATGATTAAGGGACGTACAGAGGAAGGAAGCTATACAGAGGATGATTTTCTGGTTCGTGTAGAAGATGCTGTGGAACTGGCAGAGAAATCAGGCCTGGATATTCTGGCTGTGGGGATAGGGACGGCGCATGGTTTTTATCAGGGGAGACCGGAAATCAACTTCAAAAGGCTTGCAGAGGTGAACGAAGCGCTGGGACTTCCGCTTGTGATGCATGGAGGGACGGGAATCCCTGAGGAGGATGTGAGACGTGCGATTCAAAATGGAATCAATAAGGTGAATGTAGGTACTATTATTAAATATACTTATCTGAGCACTGTAAAAGAAGTTCTGGATCGGGAAGGACCGACGATCTATACAACGGAATTGATGTTACCTGCGGTGAATGCAGTGACGGAAGAAGTAAAACGCTGGATTAAGACATGTATGGCGGACGGAAGGGCCTGAGAGACGGGGAATGAATGTTGAAAGAAAAATACTTTCAACATCCTTGATTTGTACGCACGCCTTCGGCGTGCAGATAGGAGCAAGGATGAGAGTCGTAATTACAGATTGTGACCATGATAATATCGACATTGAAAAAAGCGTGTTTTCGGAAGCCGGGATGAGCGTGGAACTGAAAGGTGCTATAACGGAGGACGATGTGATTGCAGATTGTCAGGATGCGGATATTTTTATCATTCAGTATGCGCATATCACAGAAAAGGTCATGCAGCATTGTCCGAAGCTGAAGTGTGTGGTTCGGTATGGAGTGGGAGTGGATAATGTGGACGTTGAGGCTGCCGGACGGTATGGAATACAGGTTGGGAATGTGCCGGACTATGGGATGAATGAAGTAGCCGATCACGCAATTTCTCTGACTCTTTCATTGATAAGAAAAATAATGGAAATGAATGAACTGACGAAGAAGGACAGATGGGATTATACAAAGGCGATTCCGATTCACCGGTTCAGTGAGATGACGGCAGGAGTGATCGGACTTGGACGGATCGGAAGGAATTTTGCGGAAAAAATGCATGCAATCGGATTTCATGTCATAGGGTTTGATCCGTATTATAAGCCGGCTCCCGAAACGGAGAAGTATGTATCTGGTGTTTCAATGGAGGAACTGCTTGCGAAGTCAGATATCATATCCATTCACTGTCCGGCAGAGGGAAATCAGAATCTGATTGGAGAGGCAGCCTTCAAAAAGATGAAAAACAGCGCAGTGCTGGTAAATGTAGCCAGAGGCGGGATCGTGAATGAAGCGGATTTAAAACAAGCCCTCGAAAGCGGTGAGATAGCCGGGGCGGCGCTGGATTGCATGGTTGGGGAGCCGGTGAGCAAAGATTCTGTGCTGTTTGGGCTGAAGAACCTGATTGTGACGCCTCATATGGCCTGGTATTCAGAAGAGGCGCAGAAGGAACTGAAAAGAAAAGCGGCGCAGGAAGCAGTCCGTTTTGCAAAAGGAGAACCGATTCATTATCCTGTCAAGTATCTGAAAGGAAGGGAATAAAGTAATGAGAATTGCGGTAATCAATGAGTTCAGTACAAAAAACAGAAATGGTGATTTAATAAAGGCACTGGAAGAACTGGGGTATGAACCTGTAAATCTCGGAATGAGGGGACAGGAGGGAGAACCACCGCTGAACTATCTGGAGACAGCATTTTTATCCGCACTGGCACTGAATCTGAAGGCGGTTGATTTCGTTGTTGGAGGATGCGGAACCGGCCAGGGATATATGAACGCTCTCCTCCAGTATCCCGGTACATTCTGCGGCCTTTTGGCCGACCCGACAGACGCTTTTCTCTATTCCAGAATCAACGCGGGGAACTGCGTGTCACTGCCGTTAAACAAAGGTTATGGCGGAGTAGGCGGGGACATTAACCTTACATACATGTTTGAAAAGCTTTTTAATGATACATATGGCGGCGGTTATCCAGAAACAAGAAAGGACTTTCAGACAGATTTAAGAAGAATTTTAAGTGATCTTTCCCTGAATGCACATAAGTCCATGGAGGAAATTATTGATGTCATGGATGAATCAATATTGAAAAATGCATTACTCTTTCCGGGAATCCGGGACATGGCAGAGAATGCTCCGGAAAACGGACTGAAAAAGAAAATAAAGGAATGGTATGAAAAGCAATGAAATCGAGAAATGTAAGTGCGCTCAATCCGGAGAGCTTCAACAAATTCGGATCCTATCACAGTATGGTAGCCATGGATACAGAGCGGTTGGGACCGCCTCCGGTTGCATTTTACCGGGATATTCTGAAAACAGATTTTGGCGGAAAGAATCCTGCATTTTCAGTGACACAGATTGCTCAAAGACCGCTGGTGGCGGAAAAATTTGAATATCACAGTTATACCGGGGAGGCATTCATGCCGTTGGACGGCGATGTTTTGATTCATGTAGCGCCGGCGGGAAAGAAGGAACCTGTTCCTTACGACAAAATCGAGATTTTCCTCATACCTAAGGGAACTATGGCAGTGATAAATCCAGGCGTGTGGCATGCTGCACCCTTCGTAAAAGGCGGGGAGGCGGTACATGTGCTGACGGTGCTTCCGGAACGAACCTATGCAAATGACTGTCAGATGGTGCAATTTCCGGATGAGGAAAAAGTGCAGATTGTTCTGGAATAATTACGATAATCATAATCGGTAAATGCATGGCCGCCGATAGAGCAGAGAGGAATGCGGTATGGAAAGAAAAACTTGTTTTACAGTACAGGGGAAACCATTCTATTCCCTGGGGATTCAGACTCATAACTCCAGTAGCAGTACGCCGGGATATCTGGAGTATTCCTGGAATGCCGCGAAAAAAGTAGAGGCGAATACGGTGGCAGTTCCTGTTTCGTGGGAACTGTTTGAGCCGCAGGAAGGTGAATTCCGGGAAGCTTTTGTTGCCGATATCATCAGCCGGGCGAGGGAGAATGGGTTGAGGCTGGTTCTGCTTTGGTTTGGAACATGGAAGAATGGAACAATGGAATATGCGCCATCCTGGGTAAAAAAAGATACGGAGAGATTTCCCCGTGCGCAACTAAAGGACGGAAGGAAAACGCATAATCTTTCACCCCATTGCACAGAAAATCTGGAAGCAGATAAGAAAGCTTTCTGTCGGCTTTTAGAGGTGGTGAAGAGAGTCGATCAGGATATCGATACAGTAATCGGAGTACAGATTGAAAACGAAGCAGGCCTGCATTCTGCAACGCGCCGGGACTTCAGTAAATTTGGGGAAAAAGCGTTTAATGAGAATGTTCCGGAAAGTCTGCTTACCTATTGTGAAGGAAACCCTGACTGCCGTCTGGCGAAAGAATGGAAAAAACAGGGGGAGAAGAGAACCGGAAACTGGACGGAAGTATTCGGCACCGCAGGGGGCGAATGGGTAACGACATGGGCTGTGGCAGCCTACATCAATGAGATTGCCAGGGCGGGAAAGGAAATATATGATATTTTTCTTTACACGAACGCCTGGCTGAATGAGGGGAGAGGACTGGCCGGTGTGGATTGGCCTGCCGGTACGCCCCGTCAGAATAATCTTGATATTTATTATGCGGTTTGTACACATTTGGATAATATTGCACCGGATATTTATCTGCAGGAAGTGACCGGTTATCTGGATGTTTTGAAAACATATTCTCATCCGGAAAAAGGATTCCCGCTTTATGTACCGGAATCGTCCCGTTCTGTATTCAACAGCGGAATGATGTTTGAGGGGATCGGGGATTATGGTTCCATCGGTTACCATATTTTTGGAGGGGAAAGTCTGCTGACGGATGATCAAAGGGAACTGAATACGGAAGAAGGCGTCAGTATGAAGCATTCGTTCCATATGATCAGGAATGTGGTTCCTGTGCTTCCGGAATATACGGGAACGGACAGGCTCCATGGGATTCATCGGAGAGGGATAGAGCCTTCTGTCCTCATAGACGGGCTTTTGGGAGGATGGAGAGCCTATGTGAGCTTTGAGGGCACAACGGATCAGTATTATAGAATGGATTTTCTGCATAAAGAAGCTTGTGGGGAAGAAACATCGGGAAATAAGGGGGAACCCTGCAGGGGGCTGCTGCTTCAGGAAAGTGAAAATGTTTTCTATGTGGTGGGCCATAAATTCCGTATTTATTTCCTTCAGGAAGAAGATGCGGATGGTTCGCTGAGTGCCGTGACGGTTTCCGGGAAAAATTTCCCTACCAATACAGAATATCTGAGCGTGACGGAAGGACATTTTAATGAAAGCGGAAAATATTGTTCTGAGGTGGTTCGGACAGGAGATGAAACACGCCATGGAACCTATGCACAGTGGGACAGCAATGTACTGAGAATTGAGCTGCTGAAAATATAAAACCCGCGAAGGCTGCTTCGTGTATAGCGCAGGGCCCACTATGCACAGATATCAGCTGTAGTTTGCCAGGTTGTTTGGCAAAGGGATTTATATAAGCAACAAGAAAATGAAAGAGAACAAAACAGGAGGGAAGAAAATGAAAGGAAAGAAATGGATCGCATTATTCTTGTCTGTTACCACATGTTTCAGCCTGATGCTTGGCGCATGTGGACAGAGCAAAAGTACAGCAGAACCGGATAACACGGGAGAAGCGTCTGCACAGGAAAGTGAAAAACAAAAAGAAACCGAAGAGACCGCAAAGTCTGACGTGACGCTGGAGCTTGCAGTAACATGGACGGATGAAGTTCTTTCCAAGTTCCGGGAAGTAACGGAAGAATATACGGCGGAGACTGGGGTAAAGTTCGATATTGTTGCTCCCGGGCAGGAATATGAATCCCAGCTTAAAGTAAGAATGGCCAATAATGATCTTCCGGATATGTGGATGACCCACGGCTGGTCAGTCATTCGTTATAGTGAGTATTTGATGGATCTGAGCACTGAGAGCTGGGCATCCGATGTTTCAGATGCGGCAAAAGGGGTAATACAAGATGAAGACGGTAAATTTTATGTGCTTCCAATTTCCATTGTTTTATCCAGTATTTGCTTTAACAAGGATGTTTTGGAACAGTCGGGGGTAGACTGGACGCAGCTGAAGACAATGGACGACTTTGACGCTGCATGCGAAAAAATCCGGGATGCAGGATTTGCACCGGTGATCATATCGGGCATGGATTCCGGAAGTGCGGGTTCTGTGCTGAATCCTTTGCTGTTTATGCAGTTTGCAACACCAACAAGCCCGTCGCATAACAAGCTGGATGCTCATTTGGATGGTACGATTACGATTACACAAGAGTGGGCTCCCTGCTTTGAAAAGATGCTGGAGTGGCGTGACAATAATTTTTATAATGCTGATTATCTAACACAGGATCAGCCTGGCGGGCATAAGATGCTTGGCAGTGGAACGGGCGCTTTCTATTTCAGAAATACGGCAAATATTGCATCTGCGTTGTCCTATTATCCCGATGCTAATCTGGGGCTTATGCCTTTTCCGGCCATGACGGAAGACGGCGGCGCATCCATGTGTATATCGGAAGGAACAACCTTTGGTATTTGGAAAGATACAGAATATGAGACGGAATGTAAAGCATTTCTTAACTGGTTGGCTCAGCCCGAAGTGGCCGGCAGGTTCTTTGCTTTTGACGGCGGCACTGCGGGATTAAACAGCACTCCGGATGACTCTCTGATCGGAAAGCTGCATCAGGAGGTTATCGAAGCTTATGGGGAAGATGTCTATTACGACAATATCTTTGACAGAAAATATCTGCCCAATGGTGTGTGGAACTCCATGTGCGAAGCTACTTCCATGCTTTTAAATAATACGCCTGTGCCGGAAGTAGGGGAATATATGCAGGAGGGGTTTGATTCCTGCTTTGCAGAAGCGCAGATGGAAAAATAACCCGTTAACCAGAGCATACTGAAACGGACAGGGTATTGGATATGAAAAAAATTACATTTATCGGTGCCGGAAGTCTGGTATTTACCAGAAATCTGGTGAAAGATTTGATGGGAATGGAAGCTTTCCGGGATGCCGAGTTGTGTCTCATGGATATTGATGAGAAGAGATTGGAATATTCGGGCAGATGTGTACAGAAAATCATAAATGCATTTCATAATCCGGCGGTCATTACAATGACAACTAACCGCAGGGAGGCGCTTAAAGGTGCAGATGGTATTATCTGTACGGTATACAACGGCGGAAATGATGTTCTGCAGACAGAGGTAGATATTCCGTATAAGTACGGTGTCAGCATGAACGTGGGAGATACCAGAAGTGTGGCAGGAATTTTCAGGGCCTTAAGAAACATTCCTCTCATGCTGGATATCTGCAGGGATATGGAAGAGATTTGTCCCGATGCGGTACTTCTGAATTATACGAATCCAATGGGAATGCTGTGCAGTGCAATGCAGAAGTATACAAGCGTTTTGGTAACCGGACTTTGCCACAGTGTTGTAAATACGGCAGATATGCTGGCCGGATGGATCGGAGCACCGATTGAGGAAATTGATTATACTTGTGCAGGAGTCAATCATCAGGCCTTTTATCTGGAGTTTAAGTGGAACGGAAAAGATGCTTATCCGCTTCTCAGAGATAAATTAAGAGATCCTCAGATCTTGAATGAGGAGCAGGTGAGAAACGAAATTTTCCGGCAGTTTGGTTATTATGTCACAGAATCTTCCGGACATAGTTCCGAATATTGTGCCTGGTTTCGGAAGAGAAAAGACTTAATGGAAAAATATTGTACCCATGGAACCGGATGGAATCCCGGAGAACACGCATTCGCTGTCAATAACAGAATCAAAAGAGAGGAAACTCTGTATGAAGATATGGATAAGTGGCTGCGGGAGGAGGAAATTGATCGGGAGCCCAGCGGGGAGTACGCAGCACACATTTTCAATGCGATATTTGGTGATAGAAAACCGTTTGTATTTAACGGGAATGTAATAAATGAGGGCTGCATTACCAACTTGCCGGAGAACGCTTGTGTGGAAATTCCGATGCTGGCATCCAGAGACGGTTTGAAGAAAATTTTCGTGGGGAAGCTGCCGGACAACATAGCAATTCTGGTAAATACAACGGCTCAGATTGAAAATCTGGTGGTGGAGGCCTGTATGGAAAAAGACAAAGAGAAAGTCATTAATGCCGTACAGATGGATCCCCTTTGTTCCGCGGTATGCAGTCTGCAGGAAATAAGGGATATGTGTGAAGAACTTTTCATGACAAACAGAAAATATCTGGGTGAGTACAAGTAGTATAAAGATATAGGATGCGGAGTATAAAGGGTTACGGCCTGCTGTTAAGTGTTATTTTCTTACAGCAGGCCATTTCTAAACTAACAGTTGTTGAAAGAGAGGAAGGGGAGCATGAATTATAATAATTTAGCAGGGAAGAAGGCAATTGTAACGGGGGCGGCACAGGGATTGAGCCGCGGCATGGCGGAAGGACTTATGGAAGCGGGCGCTTCAGTATGTATCATGGATATCAATCCGATGGCAGAGGAAACTGCTGAGGAATATCGCAAAAAGGGGTATGCATGTTGTGCTGTTATCGTTGACTTGGGAAAGGATGAGACAAGAGAGGCTTTTTTTCAGGAAGCAGTCAGGAAACTGGGAGGGCATCTTGATATTCTGGTAAACGGAGCGGGAGTGCAGCGACGAAACAAAAGTGAAGAGTTCCCTTTGAAGGAATGGGATTTTGTCATGAACATCAATCTGAGAAGCGTTTTTGCTCTCTGTCAGTTGGCGGGACGTACATTTATGGAACAGAATAGCAGAGGGAAAATTATTAATATAGCTTCCATGCTCGCCTTCTTTGGAGGCGTTACGGTCCCCGCATATGCAGCGAGCAAAGGGGGTGTCGCTCAGCTTACGAAAGCGCTCTGCAATGAATGGGCCGCGAAAGGAATCAATGTAAATGCGTTGGCTCCGGGATATATGGCAACGGAAATGAATACGGAGCTGTTGGAAGAAAGAAGCCCGAGGTATCAGGAAATTACAGACAGAATCCCCGCAAAAGCCTGGGGACAGCCGGAAGATATGAAAGGTCCTGTCGTGTGGCTTTCATCTGATGCCTCCGATTATATTAACGGGGCAGTCATTCCGGTGGACGGAGGGTATCTGGTACGCTGAGGGACATATTATTCCTGCGAGCAACGAGCCAAAGCCAAGCGAGAGATTGGCTTTGGCGACTGCCGCGAGAGGTGCTATGTGCCGGCGGCACATGTTTAGCACCGACCGAAGCGGAGCGTAGACCAAATACCCGCGAATTTTAGCACTACAGCGAACGTTTTAGCTTCTTTTTGCGGTGAGACAGATAGGCGCAACGATTTCTCCTGATGTAGTAGCATACCTTCTCTAGCATATGGGAACAGGTGAACGTGATTGTTTCCTGCAATAACCGTACTGCCATTGGCATTGTTAAAAAGCCCCCCTTGTTTTAACCAGAGCTTTGAACTGGGTTGTATACAGGTGGGCTATCATCACAAACTGCATATGACGCTTCCAGCCTGCATAACTCCGGCATTCATAATGACACATCCCCAAATAACTTTTGCATTCTTCAAAGCACTGTTCTATCGGCCATCTTAGGGTTGCTGCACGGTATAATTCCTGTGGTTCTATTTCCCTGGGGGCATTTGATACCAAGTACTTGATTCTCCCATCTTCATACTTACGCAGGTACAGCCAGATTTCCGGGCCTGGTTCCACATAATTCTGGTTCCTGTCTGCACGGCAGCTTACGCAGCGGATCTGCTTTTTCTGTGCCAGGATCGGCCCTTTTGCCCTTTCTGCCAGAGTTACCCACTCCCATGGGATTTCCGGATCCTGCGCGATGCTTTCCACCCGTACAGGGGATGGGGATAAAGGGGGATGCTTTCTGGGGCGTCCCCCGTCCTCCTGGGAGATGCACTCCTGGGGCTGTTCCCAAAAAAGCTCCTTGCAATTCGTTGCCGCAAAATACCATACCTGTTCCGGGAGGTGCAGGCCGTCCAGGAAGGCGTGGTCGTTCCCGTAGGCGGCGTCACAGCCTATCCACTGTGCATGGAAAAGCCCGCTATCCAGGGCTCGGTTTAACATATCCAGGGCAATCTGGTTCTTTGTGGCAAAGGTTTTTTCCGGTGGGAGGCGGCATTCTTTACGCAGGCCGTCATGGGATGGCCCAAACCACTCCTGTGGGATGTAGAGTTCGCGGTCGACCAGGCCATAGCCATTATCCCCGGCATAAGCAAGGAAGACGCCGACCTGGCAGTTTTCCGTTTTACCAAGACGGCCACAGTACTGACGCTTTACCCCGACAGAATGCGTCCCCTTTTTGGGAAAACCGCACTCATCCACAGACAGCATGCCATCCGGTGTATCCGGCATGGCGGACAGACGTTGCTGGTACGTGTCCATAAGCTGCTGATCGTGTAAAGGGGAACGGGAATAGAACTGCTGCAGGGAACGGACCGAATCCTGGCCAAGGAAATGTAAGGCAATGGGTTCCAGAGATTTATGGTCCAATGGGCTGAAGAAGCCTTTGATAAGGACAGAAAAATACTTTTTTTGGCTTTTCGCATGGAACTGGTCAGTAAATATCTGAAGATAATCCTGTAATGCGGAATCAAAAAGCTGAAATTTGGTTTTGTCGGAACATCATTGTTCCAAAATTTCTGGATTATATGCCGTATAAGTCATTATAAAACCACCCCCTAGTATAATAATGGTGTAGTCAATCAAGACTACTTGGTTAATAAGTTCCTATAAAATCGGATAACAGAAGAAGGTGTTCCTCCTTCATCAGATGTTATCCATATTAATTATCATGTCTGACGGTTCCTGATAGACACCAGTTAAAACATAAGGTATTATTTCTTGGGATAGGAGAAAGAATGTTCACCCACTTTAATTGGATCAAAAAAAGTGGGTAAAATCAAAAAAGAACGTTCGCTGTAGTGATAGGTCATGTTGTAATAATTCCCGTTCTCTTTCAGATACAGCAGGTTCTTTTCACTGCAGCAGCCGCTTTCGGCGATAACTGCCTGCAGCGGTGCTTCAAATTCTTTCCGGTGCTTTTCCAAAACAGGGATCAGCGTATGGCAGTCCGGTCATTGCTCGCATAATTGTATAAAGGACGTCTATGGTATAAAGCAGGCAGGCAAGATGACAGTTGATGTTTCCCCGCCAGTCCCTTATAAAGTAAAAAGTTAAAAATTTAACGTAAATATTATTTATTTTAGGAAACAAATATAGTAAAATAGTACGTAACTGTATAAGAACGAAAAACCAGTGAAAGGGGGCTGTTTATGAGTACGATTAGAGAAGTTGCAGAGCTGGCAAACGTTTCCCCTGCAACCGTGTCAAGAGTATTGAATTACGATACAACATACAAAATGACGGAAGATACGAAAGAACGTGTCTGGCAGGCGGCGGCGAAGTTGGGGTATCAGGCTCCGGTCAGAAAGAGGAAGCAGATATCTGATCCTCCCGAAAAAAAAGAAAGCCTTCATATTGGCTGTATAATCAGCACAACGTTGAAGCAGTTTGTAGATCCTTATTTTATGACGATTCTTTCCAGCATAGAAGAAAGGCTTGGGGAACTGGGGCACAGTGTGGCGACCGTTACGACCAGTAAGGAGCTTCAGAACCAGTATTTGTCAAGGAGGGATGGGGTTGGATTGCTGGACGGCCTGATTCTAATGGACAGTCTGGAGGAAGAGGTTTATCAGTTTATCCGGCAGAGGGTTAAAGTCGGATGTATGGTCGGCATCGATACCTTTCACAAGGATTTCGACAATGTCGGATATGACCATACAGGTGTATCCGAGATGGCTGTCTGCCATCTGTATGAAAAAGGATACCGTGAAATCGGCTTCATCGGGGGGAGTAACCGTCTGAAGCAGAATTTTAACCGGAGCAGAAGATATCAGGGATTCCGCTCCGCCATGAATTACCTGGATATGCCGATAAATACGGAGTGGGTCCTTGACAGTAAATGGGACGATATGGAATGTGAACGGCTTGTAAGCAGGCTGTGCCGTGAACAAAATCTTCCGAGGGCCTTTTATGCGGCGAGTGACCTGATGGCTATTGCCGCACTGAATGCTTTTAGCGTGCATGGCATACGTGTTCCGGAAGAGGTTGCCGTCATAGGCGTATCCGATATTAATATTGCCAAGTATGCAAATCCGCCTCTGACCACCATAGATATTTCCAGCAGGGAAATGGGAATTGAGGCAGCTAACCTTCTGGTACAGAGACTGAACGGTGAACAAATTTCGCCGCGGCGTGTATTGATGCCATATCATCTAATAGAACGGAAAAGCACCTGAACCGTCAAAGTGAATATAAAATCCGTCAGGCCATCTATACTTTTATACAGTATAGATGGCCTTGTTTTGTGGAAAAAGACGAAAATGTACTATTTTAGACAAAAATATTTACACAACAGAATAGTAGTGATAATATAAAATAAATTTAGTAAACAATAGATATATTTCGTAAATTAACACGCAATAATTGCGAAAAAATAATTGTTTGATTGCGCGTAGACGCAGGAAAGGAAGGAATTATGAAAATGAAAAAGGCAATATCTATTTTGCTGACGGCAGGAATGGTGCTGTCGGCCTTGTCTGGCTGTGGAACCGGGAACAAAGCAGCGGACGCGCCGGCAGACAAGGAAGTTGCGGCGGAAACTCCTGCACAGGCGGAGTCGTCGGGAGACAAAGAAAGTACGGCGGTGGAAGAGGCGCAGACATCGGATATTAAAGGCGAAGTTCGTTATGCGTTCTGGGACGCCGCGCAGCAGCCCTATCTTGAACAATGTGTGGCTGAATTCAACAAGATTTATCCGGATGTTACGATCGCGCTGGAACCCAATACCTGGGATGAATACTGGATGAAGCTGGAAGCCGGCGCAACAGGCGGAAGCATAGCGGACGTTTTCTGGATGAACGGGCCCAACATTACCAAGTATGCAAGAGGCGGTATTCTGATGCCTATCGACGATTATCTTGCGGATTCAACGCTTGATAAAGCCAACTATCCCGGCGGGCTGGTAGAAATGTACAATATTGACGGGGCACAGTATGCACTGCCGAAGGATTTTGACACCATTGGCGTCTGGTATAATAAAGCGTTGTTCGATGAAGCCGGGGTGGAATATCCTACCGACGACTGGACCTGGGAAGATATGGCTGAAAAAGCAAAAGAACTTACGAAGGCCGATGGGAGCGTATACGGGATTTGCGCAGCATATGATACACAGGTTGGTATTTATAATACGATTCCCGCATGCGGCGGCTATGTTATTTCCGATGATAAGAAAACCTCCGGTTATGATCTGCCGGAAACACAGGCAGGCATACAATGTTGGATTGATCTGATGGAAGCCGGCGTTTCTCCCTCGGAAGCTTCTCTGGAAGAGACAAAAGGCAATGTACAGTTCCTTTCGGGAAGAGTAGCCATGTATTGGAGCGGTTCCTGGCTTGTTTCCCAGGTGATGGATTCCGATATCAAGGATACGGTTGACGTTGTGGAGCTTCCTTCTATAAATGGGAAAAAAGCTACTGTTATCCACGGGCTGGGTAACTGTATCTATAAAGATACCAAAAATCCGGAAGCAGCCTGGGCCTGGGTGGAATTTATGGCCGGAGAAACTGCCAACAAGCTGTCTGCCGAAACCGGTGCAGCGATTCCTGCGTTGGCCGGGACCGCACAGCAGTGGGTGGACAATTATCCGCAGTTCAATCTGAAGTCCTTTATCAAATCATCTGAAGAATATTCCTACCCTCATCCCGGAAGCATCAATACCTCGGAATGGGAGCAGTATCAGGCGGACAGCCTGAAGAGGGCTTACAGCCTTGAGATCAGTGTGGAAGATGCATGTAAGGAAGCCGCAGAAAAAATCAATGAAGTGCTGGCTGCAGAGTAACCAGCTGCAATAAAGAAAAGGGGTTGCGGGAGTGAAGGACAATAAATTTTCGAAAAGGAAAAAAAGCAATATCTTCTGGGGATATATCATGATAGCGCCGGTGACATTAGGGCTTGGCATATTTTATTTTTATCCCTTTTTCAAAGTGTTTTTTGACAGTTTCCATGAAGTCGGGGCTTTTAATAAGACAAAATGGATCGGTTTGACGAACTATCAGAAAATGATGACGGACACGGTGATGTGGCAGTCGTTGGGAAATACTGTAAGATATGTGCTGGTAATCGTTCCCGCAACCCTGATCCTGTCATTGCTGCTTGCAGTCATGCTGAATGCCCGGATAAAAGGGCGTTCGGTATTCCGGGTGATTTATTTTATCCCCGCTATTACCATGGGGGCTGCAGTGGCGATGATATGGAAGTGGATTTTTAACGGGGACTACGGGATATTGAATTACATACTCGGAATATTCGGTATATCGCCTATACAGTGGCTCAGTAATCCCAGCCTTACCTGGCTGGCCATCAGTATTGTAGCTGTCTGGATGAATGTCGGATATAACATGATAATTTTGCTGGCAGGGATCCAGGGGATATCCAGGAGCTATTATGAGTCGGCATCGCTGGACGGGGCGAATGGAGTACAGCAGTTTTTTAATATAACACTGCCATTGGTTACGCCTACCATGTTCTTTGTTTTAATTACAACTTTGATTAGTACCTTTCAGACCTTTGATGTTATCTATATGATGATTAGTTCAAAGAGCCTGGCAAACGAAGCGGCGCAGAGCGTTGTTGTTTATTTTTACAGAAACGCTTTTGAATTTTCTAAGAAGGGATATGCGTCGGCTATCGCCATACTTCTGTTTGTTATCATTATGCTGGTCACTTTATTCCAGATGAAAATGCAGAAGAAATGGGTTAATTACGATTAAAAGGAAGGTGGGGACATGGTGGACAAGAAAAAACACGCTTATTCGAAAATCGCGGTTTATCTGGTGTTGACAGTAGGAATATTAATTACCGTATTACCGTTTGTGTGGATGCTGCTGACCTCTTTGAAAACACAGGGAGAGGCGGTCAGGGTACCGCCGGCGATCCTTCCTGCTACGCCGGTTTTCAATAATTATCTGAATGTATTCAGGAAAATCCCTTTTGCACAGATGTATCTGAACACGATTATTTCAGCGGTGGTTACGGTGGTAGCGCAGGTATTCCTGTGTTCCATGGCGGCTTATGCGTTCGGCAGGATAGAATTCCCCGGCAGAAATGTTATTTTTGCGGCGCTGCTTGCAGTCCTTATGGTACCTTCTTCTTTTTTTATACTTCCACAGTACCTGATTATGCAGAAACTGCATCTGCTGAATACCATACCGGCGTTATTTATCCCCAATCTCTTCAGTGCATTCGGGACATTCCTGCTGCGGCAGTTTTTCATGTCGCTGCCGCAGGAGTTGGAGGATGCGGCAAGGCTTGACGGCTGCAATCACTTTACCACCTATTCCCGCATTATGCTTCCTCTCGTTAAATCGGGGCTGGTAGCATTGGGGATACTGACGCTGCGGTTTGCCTGGAACGACTTGATGTGGCCCCTTATTGTAAATACGTCATCTCAGAAAATGACGCTGTCGGCGGGCCTGTCTTATCTGCAGGGACAGTTTGCTACGGATTACCCTACAATGATGGCGGGAGCGATAATGGCCGTAATGCCTCTTCTCATCCTTTTTGCTGTTTTCCAGAAACAGTTTATCGAAGGGGTTGCTTTGTCAGGTATTAAGGGTTAGCGGAAAGGAGTCGTGTTATGTTTCGATTGGGTGTAATCGGCTATGGAGCAAGAGCGGAAGGGCTTCTGAAAAATTTTGTTGATTTTCAGATGGGGACGGAGCTTGTGGCCGTATATGACAGGAATAAAGAACGTTCTGTAAAAAAGATCAAGAATACCGGTTATGATCCGGAGAAAACGGTATTTTATGAGGATGTGGATGATATGCTGGAACTCGCGCAGCTGGATGGTGTGTGCGTATCCACAAACTGTAATACGCATGTTTATTTTGCGGAAAAAGTACTAAAACACGGCATTCCTATGATATTGGAAAAACCGGTAGCTATTAATATGGAGGATTTGAAAAAGCTTCAGCGGCTGGAACAGGAGAAGCATGCGCCGGTTCTCGTCTCTTTTCCTCTGCGGTACAGCACCTTATGCCGACTGGCCAAACGGATTATAGACAGCGGAGAACTCGGAGAAATAAGCCATGTAGAAGCGGTGAACAATGTCTCTTACGGCAGAGTATATTATCAGAGCTGGTATCATGATGATTCCATAACCGGAGGGCTTTTCCTTCAGAAGGCGACACATGATTTGGATTATATTAATTATCTGTTGGGCAGGCAGCCTGTACAAATTGCGGCTATGGAATCCAAACAGATTTTTAGGGGAGACAGGGAAGAAGGGCTGACCTGTGATAAATGTCCGGAGGAACGGACCTGTCCGGAAAGCCCCTATGTGATCCGCAATCATTTCCTGGACAAAGAGGTATATGGAAAGCGCTGCAGCTTTGCCAGGGATACGGGAAATCATGACAGCGCCTCCATTTTGGTGCGGTATGATAACGGCGTGCATGCGGTATATACGCAGGACTTTGTAGCCAGAAGAGGGGCCGCCAAAAGAGGGGCGATAATTATCGGCTATAAGGCAACTATGGAATTTGACTGGATAACCGGGAATTTGACGGTACATTATCATCGGTCGGCCCAGGACGCCACTTACGTGGTAAAGGACAACCAATCCTTCCACTATGGGGGAGACAAAGCAATCTGTGAGAATTTCATTGGGATCCTGGAAGGCAGACAGGAATCAGAGGCACCGCTGAGAACCGGTATTCTCTCCGCCCTGATGTGTCTGAAGGCAAAGGAATCCGCACAGAAAGAATGTTTTTGCAGGATAGACCGGGAAGATTTTTAAGAATATGGAAAGAGTGAAAAACAGGAGAAACGGGCAGGGATTAAATCCGGCCCGTTTTTTTTAGGATCCGGGGGACGGGCTGAGATTCTGCCGGACAGCCTCGGGGGAAGGACTGGAGAGGGCGCTTTTCAGCATATCGGCCCTCAGGGATCTTTCCTGGGAATATACTGTATGAAAGATGATTCGTGCATAAAAAGTATGAAATGATAAATTAATGCAAAAAGTTCTTGACTTAAACACCGTGTAGTACATTATCCTATTTTTAGGAGGTGATAATAATGGAATTATACACCATAAATCAAGTGTCAAAGGCATATGGGATTTCGACGAGGATGTTATATTACTATGAAAAAACGGGGCTTATTTCCAGTTTGCGGAAGAGTGGATATGCTTATCGGGTTTATGATGAAACTGCATTGCAGCGGCTGCGGCAGATACTTATTTTACGAAAGCTGCGTATTTCCGTGAAGCAGATGCATATCATTTTAAACAATGCGCAGACAGCAGAAGTCATGAACATTTTTATACAGAATATATGTGAACTTGACGAAGAAATCAAAACGCTTTCAATTATCCGGGATGCCTTATCTCATCTGGTAGGGGAATTGAAGCAAAACAGCAGGTTACTTTTTGATTGTGATTCGCTGACTGACTCATCCGTACTTTCCATTGCTGAAACACTATCCTTTTCTAAAAATCTGGTAAAGGAGACGGCAACAATGGAAGATATGAAAATAACGGAGACCAGGCGGGTTTCTTTTGGGGGATATCAGTGGCGTATATTAGAGGAGAAGGACGGCAGCATGCTGTTACTCACGGAATATATTATCGGACAGCGTGATTATCACAGTGATCTGGTTGATGTGACATGGGAACATAGTGAAATGCGACAGTATCTGAACAGTACGTTTTATGAAACCTTTTCACCAAAAGAACAGGCCAAGATCCTGGAAACACCGGTGAGTGACCGCGATAATCCGTGGAGCGGTACAAAATGCGGAAACCCGACAGTCGATAACATATTTCTGCTGAGCTACGATGAAGTAATCCGATATTTCGGTGACAGCGGCGATCTGCACAATCATGTGGGTTGGTTTTGGGAAGACACAGATGGCTTTCCGGGTGGAATACCTGTTAGAAGTTCAATGGCATTAATCGACGGTTTGTTCATCAATGATCAATACTGTTCAGCCCGAAGAGCGTATAAATCTGACGGTACACTTGGCTGGTGGTGGCTGCGTTCTCCCGGCGGAGCAGGACGGCACACATCAGGCAGTATCGGACTGATTGGAGAAATATTTCTTTGCGGTGATGATGTGTATAATCATCCATATCGCGACATAAATGGCGACGGCGGCATCCGGCCTGCGATGTGGGTGAGGATTTAGGCGTTTACTTGCCGCATGTCTTTCGGCTGATTCGTTTGTTTTATCAAGACAATTAAAAACAACACCTGAGCGGCATTTCCATGCTTTCAGGTGTTGTTTTTGGTTATAACCAAATAAGAAAACACATCACTGTCCATAAATTTCTACAGGTTAAATCCATACTAAAATACAGGAAAAATTCTATTTTCAGATGTCTTATTGAAATACAGAGTCATAGGCTTCGATCCTTAATCTATTACACTTATGTTTAAATATATTATTATGAATGAACAAAACATTGATTTTTTAAAGAAATCCTAATTTTTTAAATTGATCGGTTCTTGTCCTGCGGGTAAAATGAAATTGTCTGAAGGCAGCCATAAGAGCCGCCGGGTCAGGGACAGCGGTTTCAAATTACGGAATGAGGAGCAGGACAGATGGGAAACTTTGTTAACGGAGAACTGGGGGAATTTGTCCCCTGGTATGATGAGGACGGAAACAGGATCAATGCCAGTGACGGGGTAATCATTTATGCGGATGGAACGTACCATTGGTATGGCCTGTCACTGCGGCCCCTGCCTTTCGCACCGGAAGGGGAAGGCGGACAGACCACCACGACAGGCGTGGTGATGTATGAATCGGTCGATCTGTATCACTGGAAATATGAAGGGGTTATACTGGCTTGCTCCCCGGAGCCGGACAGTGAGCTATACGGGCCGATGCGGTTTGAACGGCCGAAAATTATATATAATGAAACTACCGGACAATATGTTCTGTGGTGTCATTATGTTAAGTATCCCGGGGATCATGGTGATACGGAAGGTACAGCCGAGGCGGGCGCGGCAGTCTGTGACAGGGTGAACGGCAGTTATCGGTGGATTGGATTTACGAGGCCGATTGATGACAAGGGTCTTGTCAGGGATTGCACTGTATTTAAAGACGCGGATGGAACAGCATATTTTGTTTATGACAGGCAGGTGGGGGCGGATCGCTGTCTGCATCTGGTGAAGCTTGGCGAGGATTGTCTTTCCTTTACCGGGGAATACCGGCGCCTTGACGCGGCTTACCGGCGGGAAGCGGCGGCGTTGTTTTACCATGATGGCTTTTATTATATGATAACCTCCGATCTGACCTCCTGGCAGGCGAACCAGGCAAAATATTTCCGGGCGCAGTCCCTGTGGGGGCCGTGGGAGGATATGGGGGATCCCTGTACCGGGGATGATACCCATACCACCTTTCACTCCCAAAGCACCTGGATTTTCCGTGTGGAAGGAAAAAAGACCTCTTTATCCACATGGCGGAAAGGCATAATACGGCCAATTTTGAACACTGTTCCTATATCTGGCTTCCGATTCGCCTCCGGCCGGATCATACCATCAGCTTGTCTTACCGGAAGGAATGGAGCCTGCAGGAATATGAGGCAGAGGGAAGGGCGGATAAGTATGATTGAAAAAAGGATAATGCAGGAAATATACAATGAGATGCAGACGCCGTATAAGGTGGGAATGGTTCTGCAAGAAGAGAACGCGGGTATAGACTGTCCCAATGTGTTTCGTGTGAAAGACGGAATCTGGGGAATGGTATATGCCAAATACCGTCCTCAAAAAGACGGATATGAAACCTGGTATGCACAGAGTACGGATTTGCTTCATTGGGAGGAAAAAAGGGTACTGCTGGAGCAAAGCGGGAAAGGATGGGACGCGCTGCAGGCGGACGGAGGGCTGGCGCTGATTAATCCCTGCTGGGCAGGGGATATGAACGTGGCAAAATATGAGGATAAGTATTGGATGTCTTATATCGGAGGGGCGCTGCCGGGTTACGAAACAGACCCCTTAAGTATTGGGATGGCCTGTACGAAGGAAGAGCTTCCCGGAAACTGGGAACGGATACCGGAACCGGTTCTGACACCGTTTGATGAGGATGTACGTGAATTTGAAAAAGCGACCTTATATAAAAGTACGATCATAGAGGATAAGGACAGAGTAACCGGCCGCAGATTTATCATGTATTATAATGCCAAGCAGGAAGGGATCCAGGTCGAAAGGATCTGCATGGCCGTCAGCGATGACATGCTCCATTGGAAAAGGCACGGAGGGGTTCTGATAGAAAACGGAATAACCGACCGGTTCAATATCTGCGGCGATCCCCAGTTGATCCGTTATAGGGATTTGTGGATTATGAATTATTTTGTTGCAAAAGACGGGACGGGGTATGATACCTTTGCCTGTTCCCGGGATCTGCTTCATTGGACTAAATGGGACGGGGAACCGTTAATAAAAGCATCGCAGGACTATGACAGGACCTATGCGCACAAACCCTTTTTATTGAAATATGAAGGGAAAGTATATCATTTTTATTGTGCGGTCGGTGACAGAGGGCGCGGGATTGCCCTGGCGGTATCTGAAAAAATATAATGCGATAAGGCGGAAGGTCTGAGCGGTATTGGGCCCGTTTCGCTGTATGACAGGAAATCATGCAGCGAAACGGGCTTTTTTTGACGGTAAAGGCAGGGAAAATAAGAAAAATCCTGCAGTCCTAATCCTAAGAGGCGTACGCGTTGGGGGAGCGTAAGCAGTGAACATCCCATAATTATTTCCTATAGATAACCATTCAGTATAACTATTTGTTAATTATATGCCGGGATGGTACAGTAAAGCTATAGAAAAAGAACGTGCGGAAACCTGCGCAGCGGCAGGAACCGAAAAGGAGAGGTGGAAGATGCAGCAGGAAAATCAAATGGGAACAATGCCAATCCCCAGGTTAATTATTAAAACCTCCGTACCATTGATTATATCGTTGTTGGTCAATAATCTGTACAATCTCGTGGACAGTATCTTTGTTTCCCGTGTCAGTGAGGAGGCCCTGACGGGAATATCCCTGGCCGCCCCCCTGCAGATGATTATGATCGCTTTGGGCTGCGGCCTTGCGGTGGGCCTGAACGCCAGGGTATCCAAGGCGCTCGGTGAGAAAAAGCGGGACGACGCGGAAAAGACAACTTCAGCGGCTATTGTTATGGCATTCGGCGCTTACCTTATCAATGTGATTGTCTGTCTGCTGGCGGTGAAACCGTATTTTGCCTGGCAGGCCGGAGGGAATGCTGTCATTGCCCAATACGGTATTGATTATATCCGGATCTGCATGCTGTTTTCCTTCGGACAGATGATACAGTGGGTTTTTGACCGGCTGCTGATCGCTACGGGGAAGTCGTCGCTTTTTCTTGCCACGCTGGGGACGGCATCCGTCGTGAACCTTATTTTCGATCCCATTCTGATATTCGGTTATTTCGGCTTTCCCGCCATGGGGACGGCAGGGGCCGCCATAGCAACGGTCACGGGGCAGATGGCGGGAGGGCTTCTGGGAATCTTCCTGAATATAAGGTGCAACAAAGAAATCCCTATCCGTTTTACACGGCATATTTCCGGAAAACATGCGGCGGATATCCTTAAAGTGGGAATCCCTACCGCCATCATGCAGGGGATTATGTCCGTTATGGGGGTGTTTATCAATACTATTTTATATCAGTTTTCCGCTACCTCCGTAGCGGTGTACGGAATCCTGATGAAGGTACAGAATATCGCCCAGATTGCGGTTCACGGAATGAACAATGCTTTGATACCGATCATTGCCTATAACTATGGTGCGAAAAAGGAGGAACGGATTCGGGAAACCATAAGATGTGCATTCCTGTATGCAGTCATTATCATGTCCGCCATTCTTATTTTCATGGAGCTGATACCGGATAAGATACTGCTTTTGTTTGATGCATCCCCGCAGATGCTGCAAATCGGGGTACCGGCGGTCCGGCTGCTGTCTGTGAGTTTTTATATCGGTACCATAGGTATTCTATTTGCGGCGGTATTCCAGGGCTTTGGAAACGGAAAATACAGCATGTATCTGGCGTTTTTGCGGCAGGTGATTCTTTTGATCCCCCTGCTTGCGGCGGGGGCATGGCTGAAGCGGCTGAATGTAGTCTGGCTGGCTTTTGCCGTGGCGGAAACGCTCTCCATCCCGTTTGGGATCCTGCTGTATCGAAGAATCCAGAAAATTATCATTCTGTATGGAAAAACTCACAGCCGCTGCAAAGGCGGCCAATAGCATGTCAATTGCCCATAACGGTGTATAGCCAAGGCCCATTTTAACGAGCAGGCCTCCGAGAAAAGAACTGATAAAGGAGCCGATCTGGTGTCCGATCAAAGTAAATCCATACAGGACAGCCATTTTCCCCGAGCCGAATTTACGGCTGATAATGCCGGATGTGGGAGGCACTGTGGCATCTCCGCTCAAGCCGAGAAGCGTTGCCTGGATAAACGCGAAGGGAATTGTTTTTGGCAGGAGAAGGAAACCAAGTGCAACCAAAATCCGCACAGTATAGACACCTCCCAGAACCTGTTTCAGGCGGAATTTTGTGCCGAGAAATCCTACGGCCACAGCGCCTGTCATGGTGGCGATCCCATATACGGTCAGCGAGAGGGAAGCCATTCGCCCCGGTATCCCATAGGACAGATATTGGGAGAAAAGATGGCTTTCAATAATAGACATATGAAAACCGCAGGTGGAAAAGCCAAGCACAAGCAGACGGTAATCGTTATCGTGCAATGCGTTCTTAATAATGGCGGAAAGGGATTCTTTACGGATTGTTTCCTTTGCAGGAAGGATTGTATGGGTTTTATTCGTATGCCCAAGCCACAGGACAACCGGTATCATGATAAGGAACGGGACAGCGGTTACCGTCATGGCCGGACGAATGCCGAATCTGGAGATGAGCGCCTCCAGCCCTGGGGACATCAGCGCATCGCCAATCCCGGCGCTGGCCTGCACAATCCCGGAAACAACCGCCGCCCGCTTTTCTCCGAGTACAGGTGTAATGGCGCCCATCACGATACCGAAGCAAAGGCCGGTGGTCCCAAAAGGCAGGACGAGTCCGAAAAAAAGGAAAAACAGGAAAAAATTCCGGCACATGGGTGTGACTACCAGACCGGTGATGGTAAACAGGATTCCCAAAAGAAGGACAAATGCATTTGACTTTTTGAGCGCCAGCATTCCCAGAAGGGGCTGGGCAAATCCATAGACCAAAGCCCCGGCCCCTATGCAGAAGCTGATTTCCGCATAGCCGATACCTGTTACCGGCAGAAGGCCGGTCATCATAATCCCATAATTATCATGTACACCCTGCATTACGCCGTGGACAAGACATGCCGCGGCAACAAGCACGACAGCCCGGAGCAATTGCTGCTTTTTTTTGATTTCCTGTTTCATACGAACCATCCTTTTTGTTTATTCCCACGGGCAACGAGCAACAGCCATTCCGGCACGGACATTTGGCGACTGCAGCGGGGTCTTTGATTGGGTTGCCGGATTCCCTTCTGTGGTTTATAATACATCTATACAAAACTTATGTAAAATTGAAATATTTTAAGATACAGTTCAATTGTATTGAAGTATTAAGAAAGGGAAACATCATTATGGATTTGAAATATCTGCATACTTTCCGGACAATTGTTGACGAAGGGGGATTCAGCAAGGCGGCTGAAAAACTGGGTTATACCCAGTCTGCCATTACCTTCCAGACAGGCCAGCTCGAACAGGAACTGTCCGTCCGCCTTTTTGAAAAAATCGGCCGCCGGATGGTTTTGACGAAGGCCGGGGAGAATTTGGTGCCTTATGTGGATGAGATTTTACAGTCGGTAGACAAACTGCGTTTTTTCGAAGATAATCTGGCGGACTGCAGGGGGGATTTACGGGTTGGCATAGCAGAAACTCTGCTGTGCTACCGGTTCCCTGCCGCTTTGAAAGAATTTCATCGGCAGGCGCCAAAGGCGCGTCTGCTGCTGCGCTCCATGAATTGTTATGATATCCGTAACGAGCTTTTGAACGGAACCCTTGACCTGGGGGTGTTTTATGAAGATGTGGGAGGCTTTGGATCCGGTCTTACGGTGCATCCCATGGGGAATTATCCGCTGATACTGGTTGCATCACCTGTAACCAAAGGATTGTACCCGGATTTTATAACACCGGACAGAACGATTCCCGTTGCGTTTATCATCAACGAGCCGAACTGTATTTTCCGGCAGATTTTCGAACAATATCTCCGGGATAAATCCATTACACTTGATCATACCATTGAGCTGTGGAGTATCCCCACCATCAAAAACCTTGTAAAAAACGATGTGGGAATTTCCTTTCTGCCCGCTTTTACCGTGCAGGAGGAGCTGGAAAACGGAGAGATGGCCCGGATTCCCACTTCCATTTGCGGCAAATCCATTACGGCCGTCTGTGCACATCATAAAAACAAATGGATCAGTCCGCTGATGCAACTGTTTATAGAGCTTTGCAAGACCGTTTCTTAAGAGGCAGGCCCAAGGAGGGCGGCACCTGCCTGCCGCATTTTGGCTGGCAAAGGCTTTGAACCGGAGGACGCTGACCTTTGCCGGTGTCCTCCGGCCCGGCATTTTTCCCTGCAGTCCGGTTTTTACGTAAGCGAAAAGTGGATGGTGGAGGAGAAGCGCAGCGCTTCCGGGCTGAGCCCTTTCTGCCGCAGGAATCGTTCCGCCGCCGCAAAATGTCCGTCTAAAAGTTCTTTTACCGCCGCGGCGCATCCCTCGGCGTCGTTTTCCTTTATAGCCTGAATCATCAGCCTGGTAAAGCGTACGGACTCCTGTTCCGGCTCCGGCGTTTCCCCGGTGCTTCCTTTTAAGGGGGCTCCCCACAGGAACAGGGCATAAATGGTACCATAAATTTCCCGGATGCCTTGCAGAGGATGGTGATTTACCACGCAGTTTAAAAAATGGAAAACAGAAACAACACACTGGTCGGCGCGCAGCTCCTTTTCCAGCCGGCGGATCAGGTTGTCCCTGACCTCAGGAGCGAGTGTCTGTAAAAAATCACGGGTAACACCTTCACAGGTATAACGTCCCAAATCAAAAGCCTGTATATAATAGGAAAGATTGCGCAGGACGGTGGTATTTGAGAAATCGGCGGTTTCACAAGGCTCCCCGATGGGACAAATGCGGATCCCCTTCCCGTTTACCGGTTCGACAGCGCCGATTTCATGCAGTCCCGCAATTGTCCGGCGGACTGTGCTGACGGATGCGCCGTACAGCTTTGCCATCGCCGCATAAGAAGGAAGATAAGTCCGCTGACGATACGATCCCATATAGATCTCATGCAGGAGCTGAACCGATAAAGAGAAACAAATCTGGGGATGCTCCCGGTAAATCCGCCAGACGAACGGTATCTGCCCCTCCTTTGGATAAGGAGGGATGTTTTGTCTCAGAAAGCCGTCGGCAGCGGAAAAATCGCCTCGCTGGAATGTGAGCAGCGCATCCCGGACGCAATCCCAGGATTGTGCCTTTGCCCCGTCCAGCAGTCTGCTTATCCGCTCCCGGACGGCTCCCGGGGCATACTGGGATGGGCGCCCTTCCCTTCGTGAAAAGGGGACCCCCCAGAAAAAAAGCGTCTCCCAGAAAAGATTCATCACCAGAGGGTTATTGAGCTTTTCCAGAAGCAGATAATTAAAACGCAGAAGATCGTCCGTTTCCCCCCGTTTGGCCATAAAGGCCAGGGTATCAAGCTCATCCCCGCTCATGCGGCGCAGCCCTTCCAGCAACAGCGGGATAAAAACCGGTCCTGCGGATGCGTAGAGGTCGGAATGCGCCTCCCGCCTTTTTGAATAAAAACCGGTTATATAATTCCGGTATTCCTGTTCCGTCTGTTCGAAAAGCACCTTTGTGGCATGGCCTCCGCGCAGGTCAATATAACCCTCTTCACGTAACCTGCGAAGGGCGGTTTTTACCGTGTTTTCCGCAACACGGAACTCCTGGCACAGAATCTCCACAGGAGGCAGGGTATCTCCCGGTTTGTAATAACCAAACCGGAAACGCATCAGATAATATTCATATATCAAATTAGAAAACGGCTGTTCCTTTTCCAAAAGCTGTCCACCACCTTATCTGCTGTTATGCTATTTTGTAACAATTCAGACGAGTCTGAACCGTTACGCTATTTTATCATTTTCTCCTGCAGAAAGCCAGAAGTCCGTTGCGTTTTTAACGGCATTGTCCTATAATATAAATTTAATATGAGCAAGGCTGCCCTGAACAGATTTTAAGCGGCAGGCAGAAACGGCAGGAGGTTACATATCGCAGTACTTTTTCCGATACTCATTCGGCGTCATGGCATAGAACTTTTTAAAAAAACGGATATAGCTCCTGACATCGTTATATCCCATGGCCTCGCTGATGGCGTGTATAGTTTCCACACCGGCTTCCAGCATGGGCAGGGATTGGGTGGTCCGATAATAGTTGAGATATTCGGACAGGGTTTTGCCGGTGGAAAGCTTGAACACCCGGTTCAGGTAGATAGCGCTTACCCCTACATAATCAGCAACCTGGGGAATGGTCAGCGGTTCGGAATAATGGGTTTCCAGATAATGAACGGCCTTTCTGATATAGGTGTGTGATTCATCGGAGATTTTGCCCTCATCATCAATGAGATTGGACATACATCCAAAGAAAATACCGTCGCATTCATGAACAGACTGGGCGTTGGTAAGCTTTCCGGTGCTTTCGGTCAGAAGGTTCTCTTTCACATCTATATTCAATTCCAGAAGATTTTTAACAATGGTGCACAGAGCGATTCTTGTCAGCCGTTTGGCTTCCTCCAGATCTGTTTTCTCCGGCAGATAGCGTTCGCAGAAGGTATTCCCCAACGTTTTCAGCAGGGCGGAATCTTTATTGATGATGCATTGGGTAAAGCTGGTGAGCAGCTCCAGGTCGATTGCGGACGTGTATTCCTCCTGGCTGCTGAAGGAAACAAAATCATCCGCATCATCCGAAGTGAAAATAAAGTTCCGCTGAGCGAGGTGCCAGGCCTGGTAAAGGCGGGGGGCTGAACGGGAGCATAGTACGATTGAAAACAGGGGATAAAGGGAAACGCTGCTTTTCAGGTTATTTTTTATTCTTGTACAAATATTCAGAAGCTCTGTCTGGAGATCTGCCCAGTGGTCCGTATTCAGAATAACGGCAATAACCCGGTTTTCCGCATAAAGGCTGTAACAATTCCCCAAAATTGAAAAAGCACTCACGGCAGTATTGCGTATCACAAGCTTGATCTGCTCCTGTCCGGCATACGCATCAATTTTTTCCAGTCCCGGCAGTGAAAGCAGGATTAGGACATAATTGTGATACGGAAAAATGATCTCATTTGCTCCATATTCCTCGGTGATTTGTTTCAGGTCTACATAGTCATATAGGATGCCGCGCAGAAGCTGTTCCCGGATAAGCTGTTTGTTTTCCTGCATGATGAGGTTGATATTGGACAGCTGGCCGGAGATGCTGTCCAAGGCGGAGCTTAACTGGGAATATTCATCGGGAGATGAACTGGCGGCTTTGGTATAGGGGGTAAGCCCTATTTTAGTCATCAGCTCATCCACCGGCCTGAGCATAAGCAGGGTATAAAAAACGGACAACAGAAAGGCGGCTGCCAGGACGCCCAGATATACAAGGAAAAGCGGCAGCAGGTCGGAAAGGATCATCCGTGTTATCTGGGAATTAGTCACATAAAAACTGCACTGTACATCGGAATTGGTGACAGACGAATATTCCCGCCTGCCGGGCAGGAGGGACGAGGTATTTTCTTCCGTTGTTTTTGTATAATCCCATCCCGCCATGGCATCAGGGACGGAACACCAGATCAGATGGCCCTCAAAGGATACGACAGATGGATAAGGGGAGCCGGAAAGCGTTTCGGCGATCTGCTTCTGAAGGGTTTCCAGGGAGAGGGAAAAGGTAATATATCCCTTCCTGTGTGTTTCATACAGGGGAAGCTTGCGGATATAGGTGAGCATATCCATGTTCCTGGAGACTCCGTAATAACTGGTGCTGGCTTTATGGAACAGCCACATATCATCCGTATTCATGTTGTGAAGCAGTTCCACAAAATCCGGTGCGAAATAATCGCTGTAATGGTATATGCCGTTGTTGGAATCATAAATACGCTGGGGTTTCTCATAATAGAGGGCGATGGTTTCATAATGATACAGGGAGGAAAAAGGCTCCAGATCGTTTATCATCCGGGAAAGCTGATCTACTGTAGGGTTTTCATGGTTCAAAATAAGCTCCACGGAAGGCATGGTGCCCAAAAAGACAGCGCTGTTTTTCGTGCTGCTGATTACCTCCTGGAAGGAATAGGCGGCACGGCTGGCCTCTGTTTCCAGGGATTCCCGGAAGCCCAGAAGCTTTTCAAGGGACAGGGTAAAACCAATAAAGACAAAAAGCGACGTAATGCAGATAAGGAGGAGCTGCATCGAAGAACGGAACTGCCTGGACTTGAGGATGTTCTTCCATTTATGCCTGTTTTCCGGTTTGTTTTTTAAAAAGCCCATCTTGTATTCTCCTTGCCTAAAGATAACTTCATTATATCTGTCATGCAAATTTTGTCAAATTGGAAAGCTACAGAATTGGTGTATATGCACAACAAAAAACAACACATAGTAAGCTTTCGTGTATATATTTGTGATAATTAATGGCAAAAAATAAACTATATCCGCATAATCAGGTTGATTTTTTGCAATCAACAGCGGATTTACTATTATAAAGGGATGCATTGGATTCCTTGTATGAAATAATGTTGATTTTTTGTGTTTTTTTAACTGTTTGCTGATTCTATAATAAAAGAAGCTGGAAGATGTGCATAACGAAAAAACTAAATGATGATTTACAGAATGCATTATGCACAAAAACGGCGGAAGAAGATATCCCGAAGAATTGGGAGATAGGAGGGCAGGGTGGAAGAAAAATTACCTGTAAGGAAAAAGGGGCGGGATGCGGGAAAGCAGGGGGCTTCGCTTCCCAAGTATATATGGAAACATAAATATCTGTATCTGATGCTTGTACCGGCATTAACCTATTACATTATTTTCTGTTATATACCCATGTATGGGGCGAGTATCGCGTTTAAGGATTTTAATCCGATGGTGGGGATTATGAAAAGCCCCTGGACAGGATTTGATGTATTCAGGCAGTTATTCGGAATGGATAAATTTTACTCCGTTTTCTGGAACACACTGCGGATCAGCATAATCCGTCTGATTTTTGGATTCCCGGTCCCTATTATTGTAGCGCTGATGTTAAATGAGCTTCGGGGGCAGAAGCTGAAAAAAACGGTACAGACCGCGATCTATATCCCCAACTTCATTTCATGGGTGGTACTGGGCGGTATTCTTACCAATCTCCTTTCCATGGATTCCGGGATTGTGAACGGCATCCTGCAGAAGCTGGGTTTTGCGCCTATCGGCTTTTTGACGGATGAGAGGTTTTTTGTTCCGACAATGGTAGTTTCCATGATATGGAAGACCTTTGGCTGGAACACCATTATTTATCTGGCGGCCATGACGGGGATTGATCCCCAGTTGTACGAGGCGGCTACGGTGGACGGCGCCAACCGCTGGCAGCAGCTGCTGCATATTACCCTTCCCTGTATCCGGTCCACCATCATAGTGATCCTGATTACACGTATCGGGGGTCTGATGCAGGCGGGTTTTGAACAGATATTTGTCCTGTATCACCCCGGTGTATATGGGGTGGCGGATATTATTGACACCTATGTTTACCGGATGGGCCTTCAGGAAGGTAAATTCGAGCTGGCGGCGGCGGTGGGCCTGTTTAAATCGGTTATTAATTTTGTACTGGTTGTCATTGCCAACAAGGCGGCGCGTATGGCGGGAGAGGAGGGGATCTATTGATGAAACCGGCTCAGATAAAGAAAAACATAAACTCGGGAAGTCATATCAAACGGTCTTTGGCAAGCCGGATTTTTGATGGAATCAATATAAGTATCCTTTTGCTTCTGGCCCTGGTGACCTTTTATCCCTTCTGGGACTGCCTGGTAGTTTCCATGTCTTCCCTGAAAAGCTACCTGTCCACCAATATCCATATCTGGCCGGGGGAATGGTCCTTTGAAGGTTATTCCTATATGCTGAAAAATATTGACCTGTGGATATCGTATGCGAACAGTATTTTTATTACAGCGGCCGGGACGCTCATCAATATGCTGATCACCATTATGGCGGCGTACGTATTATCCAAAAAGGATCTGCGGGGCCATCGCGTGCTCATGTTTCTGGCGGTGTTTACCATGATGTTTTCAGGCGGCATCATCCCCACCTATATCGTGGTGAAGGATCTGCACCTGATGAACAGCCTGTGGTCAATGATCTGGCCCACCGCAATCAATACCTATAATCTGATTATCCTGCGCAATTTCTTTTCGGATCTTCCGGCGGAGCTGGAAGAAGCGGCGCTCCTGGACGGCTGTACGGATATCGGGGTCTTGTTCCGGATCATGCTTCCCATATCCAAGCCGGCAATTACAACGGTCGCCCTGTTTTATGCAGTGGATCACTGGAATGACTTTTTCTCCGCGATCATGTATATAAACAGCAGGGCAAAATGGCCTCTGCAGCTGTTCCTGCGCTCCATGCTGTTTGAAAATGATGCGGCGTATTCGGGAAGCGGGGAAAGCCTGTTCCTGCTGGGACAGCCGATGAAAATGGCGGCGGTCATGCTGGCGGTTATCCCCATTATGTGCGCTTACCCGTTCTTCCAGAAATATTTTACCAAAGGGGTAATGATGGGGGCCGTGAAGGGCTGACAACCATGTGAAACAACGGAACTTTTTTGGAGACGACCGGAAGAGTACCGTAAACAATAGGAAAGAGAGGAAATACTTATGAAAGCAAAACGAATTATGGGACTGTTCCTGGCTGTCTCTCTGGTGATGTCAATGACAGCCTGCGGAAGCGGCGGCAATGAGACGGCCGCTACGCCGGCCGCCTCCGAACCGGCGGGCACCGCGCAGGCCTCCGGGGATAAGGCGGAGGAACAGAAGCAGACGGAAGCGAAGGATACGGGCGAAAGGGTGCCCATCCGATGGCTGACCACAGGCGATGCCGCGGCGGCGGTAATCAAGGACGACGACAGGATTATTGAAGAGATCAACAACAGACTGAATATAGATCTGACGGTAGAGATCGTACCTGAGGGCAATGTGGAAAAAGTAAATGTGGCTATGGCATCCGGGGATTTCCCGGACGTGGTGACAGGAGCTTATGGAACCTCAGCCACCCAACAGTGGATCGATGACGGGATGGTTATCCCGCTGAATGATTATTTTGATGCCAATCCCGATGTGAAAAAATGGACCGACGAGTATGCCTGGTCTGCCATCGACGGAAAATTTTACGGCCTGCCTTTCATTACCCAGTATAATGCGGCAAATGCGCTGATTATCATGAGGCAGGACTGGCTTGATAATTTGGGGCTTGCCTATCCGGAAACACTGGATGACATGAAAACCGTACTTACGGCTTTTACGAACGACGATCCGGATGGAAACGGGAAGAACGATACGTTCGGCTATACGTCCTCCAAAGTTACGGGACCGGATGCGGCAGGGCCGTTTGACTGGGTATTCTTTGCCTATGGCCTGAAATACGCGGACTATTCGCTGGATGAAAATGATAATGTAATCGCATGGTTTGAGGATCCTTCCTTTGTCCCGGCCATGAAATACATCAAGGATCTGTGGGACAGCGGCCTGATTGATCCCGAGCTTATGCTCAATGACAGCACGAAGAAAGAAGAAAAATTCTATCAGGGAAAAACCGGTTCCGTACTTGTACCGCTGTTCCGTCATGTTACCCGTCATGAATCAAGCGTAAAGGAACTGTTCCCCGATGCCGCCATCAGCTACGGACTGCCTCCCGAAGGACCGGACGGGGCAAGCGGCCTGAATAAACAGGGAAAGGGCGGCATGATGACTTGTGTGACCACAGCCTGCAAGAATCCCGATAAAGCTGTGGAATTTGTGAACTTTATGGTTTCTGAGGAAGGAAACAACCTTCTGCGTCTTGGTATTGAAGGCATCCATTATACAATGAACGGCGATGAAATTGTATTCAATGAAGAAGAAAGGGCCAAAGATGCCTTTGCGGCAGACGGCTGGGCACATGCGCTGGCCTGGGGATCCTTCTACTGGCCGTTGGAAAGCGGATATATCCCCGCAACCGATCCCAACCGGGAACAGGCACTGGAAACCGTGAAGCTTGCAACCGAATGCCAGGTGGAGAACCTGATTAAACAGAAAACACCGGTAGAGATAGAAAACGCTTCCGTGGCAGGTGATGTATTTACCCAGTATTTTACAGATATGCTGCAGGGCAAGATCGATATCGATGAAGGAGCGAAAAAACTGAGTGAAGCATGGCGTACACAGGGCGGGGAAAAGATTCTGGAGTCCGTCAATGAAGTATATCATGCGGATAAATAATCGACAAACAGGCAGAAATTGCAAGAGGAATACGGCGGAGGCGGGATTTGTGTTCCCGCCTTCCCGGGCTGCGGCAGGAGGCGGATACGCATGAAGGACAGACCCAATATTGTATTTATTCTGGCGGATGATCAGGGCGCTTGGGCAATGCATTGCGCGGGAGCAAAGGAATTGTATACGCCGAATCTGGATCGCATAGCGGAAGACGGTATGCGGTTTACGGATTTTTTCTGTGTGTCCCCGGTGTGTTCCCCGGCCAGGGCGTCGCTGCTCACGGGCACCATTCCTTCCGCCCACGGCGTGCATGACTGGATCAGAAGCGGTAATGTGGACGCGGAGAAGTTCGCTGCACAGGGAAAGGAAAATCCTTATCAGGGAGGCTATTCCTGGGAGTGGAAACCGACGGACTATCTGGAAGGCCAGCTCACCTATCCGGAGCTGCTTTCCGGGCAGGGCTATCAGTGCGCCCTTGCGGGGAAGTGGCATCTGGGAGACAGTGTGCGGTGCCGGGAGGGGTTCTCCCGGTGGTATACTATCGGGCTGGGAGGCTGTTTCTATTATCATCCCGATATTGTGGAACAGGGAACGATCACCGTCAGGCATGGCAGATATGTGACGGAACTGATCACGGACAAAGCGCTGGAATATCTGGAAGAGATGGCAGGGGAGGAACAGCCGTTTTATCTGTCGGTCCATTATACGGCACCCCACTCTCCCTGGGGAGAGGAGCATCATCCTGCCAAATGGACAGCATATTACCGGGATTGTACGTTTGCGGATATCCCGGATATCCCGGATCATAAGGATATGACCACCGGCCCTGTATATGGGACGTCAAAAAGAAGGGAAAACCTGACCGGCTATTTTGCGGCAATAAGCGCAATGGATGAACAGATAGGCCGCCTGCTTGACAGGCTGGTTTCATTGGGACTGGACAAAAATACGCTGGTAATCTATACTGCGGATAACGGTATGAGCATGGGGCACCATGGAATATGGGGGAAAGGAAACGGCACCTTTCCCATGAACATGTATGATACGGCGGTGAAGGTTCCGTTTCTCGCCTCCTGGCCCGGCCATATCCCGCAGGGGCAGGTATGCGGCGAAATGGTGAGCGCCTATGACGTATTCCCCACGCTTCTGGAGCTGGGCGGTGTTTCCGCTCCCGGAGGCAGGGTTCTTCCGGGCAGGAGCTTTGCGGATCTGCTTAAAGGAGCGGATACGGACAGAGGGGATAACGCAGTGGTGGTATATGATGAATACGGCCCGGTGAGGATGATACGGACCCGGGAATGGAAATACATCCATCGTTATCCCTATGGAAAAAATGAGTTATATGATATGAAGAAGGATCCCGGCGAAGAAATCAACCTGATAGACAAAGAAAGTGCCGGGCCGCAGGTGACAGCGATGAGGCATCAAATGGAACGCTGGTTTCAGAAGTATACCGATAAGGAGATCGATGGGGCAAAAGAAGGAGTTACCGGTTCCGGTCAGCTCTGTCCTGCAGGGACATGGGGATACAGGAAAGAGATCTATGCCCCGCAGGGAAAATAGGAAAAAGCAAGTTGTTTGTAAGAAGGTACAGGAAAGCAAGGAGGGGCGGAAATGGCAAAAAGGCCTAATTTTATTTTTATTTTTCTGGATGACATGGGGTGGAAGGATCTGGCCTGTACAGGAAGCACCTTTTATGAAACACCAAATATTGACAGACTATGCAGAGAGGGAATGCATTTTGCTAATGCATATGCGTCCTGTCCGGTATGCTCCCCTTCCCGGGCCAGCTTCCTGACAGGGAAATATCCGGCAAGGCTGGGCGTAACAGACTGGATTGATATGGAGGGATCCATGCATCCGCTGCGTGGGAAGGTTATCGATGCCCCTTATATCAGGCACCTGCCCGCCGGGGAATATACCATAGCGCAGGCGCTCACAGACGCCGGCTATGCCGCCTGGCATGTGGGAAAATGGCATTTGGGGGGCGAAGCGTTCTACCCGGAAAAATTCGGTTTTGAAAAGAATGTAGGGGGTTGTTCCTGGGGACATCCCCACAAGGGCTATTTCAGCCCCTATGGAATCCATACACTGCCTGAGGGGCCGGACGGGGAATACCTGACCGACCGGATCACGGATGAAGCCATCCGCCTGATTAAAGAAAAAGACGACAGGCCTTATTTTTTAAACCTTTGCCACTACGCTGTGCATGAGCCGATCCAGGTTAAGGATACGGACAGGGAAAGGTTCGAAAAAAAAGCAAAAGAGCAGGGGCTTGACAAGGTGGCTGCTATCGTGGAAGGGGAATACATGCATACGGAGGATAAAAAAGGCAGACGTGTGGAACGGCGTGTTGTCCAGTCCGATCCTTCTTATGCGGGCATGATCTGGAATCTGGATGAAAATATCGGCAGACTGCTGCAGGCGGTTGAAGAAAGCGGGGAAGCGGACAATACGGTAGTGGTATTTACTTCGGACAACGGCGGCCTTTCTACCAGTGAAGGCTCCCCCACCTGCAATCTGCCGGCCGTGGAAGGCAAGGGCTGGATGTATGAGGGCGGAGTCCGGGTTCCGCTGATCATCCGGTATCCGGGTACGATCCTTCCGGGTACGAGATGCGATGTGCCGGTGACGACCACAGACTTTTTCCCCACCTTCCTGGAGCTTGCAGGGCTTCCCCTGCAGCCGGAGCACCACAGGTACGGCGTCAGCCTCGTGCCGCTGCTGAAGGGAAAGGCACTCCCGCCCCGGCCGCTTTTCTGGCACTATCCCCATTACGGAAACCAGGGAGGCACGCCGGGCTCTTCCGTAGTGTTTGGTAACTATAAGCTGATTGAATTCCTGGAGGATGGCAGCACACGGCTTTACAACCTGCAGAGTGATTTCAGTGAAACCCATGATCTGTCGGAGGAACAGCCGGAAATAAGAGAACAGCTGCTGCTTCTCCTGCACGGCTGGCAGAGGGATGTCAACGCCTTGTTCCCGGCGGTTAACCCGGATGGCTTGCCCGCCTGCGTGGAGCGGGAGACCGGGACGGCGCGCCGTCAGCCTGCCGGTCCCGGCGGGTGTACGGTCCGGTCTGACCGGTAACGGTAAACAGGAGGATTTTCCATATGGTATTTCATGGAATTGATTTTCATAACGTGGACAGTCTGGTGAAACAGGAGCAGGGATATGCCATGCAGCGCGTTCCCGATTCTGTCCGCCTGCGGTTATATGAAAACGCCAGGGATCAGGTGAGTTTTAACTGTACCGGGGTGGAACTGCGCTTCAAAATCAAGTCGGAAGAGGCCGTGCTGCACCTGAAGGCGGAGTCGGGCAGCGAAGCCATGACCGCGTATATCTATTACGGATCCTTTCAGGGAGGCTGGCAGAACTCCAGCAAAACAATCGGTACACAGGATACGGCAATATCCGTTCCCGCACCGGAGAACCTTGGGATCCTGCACCAAATAACCGGGGACTGCGGCCTCCCTTTTAACCCGGAGGTCGTACGTGTGGTACTTCCTTACGGACGCTGCTTTTTCCTTGGCGTGGAAGGAGAGGTGGAGCCGCCCGCTCCGGAGGATCTGCCGGACAGAACCTATCTGGCTTATGGATCGTCTATTACCCATGGCAGCCTGGCCCTGGCCCCGCCCTGTTCGTATCCGTTCCGGATTGCCTGCAGGCTGGGCTGTGATTATCTGAATCTGGGGTATGCGGGAAGCGCTTATCTGGAAAAAGAGATGGCGGAATATATTGTCGGCCGGAAGGATTGGGATTTTGCTTCCGTGGAAATGGGAATCAACATGCTGTATGGAGAGTTTTCCGTGAAACAGTTTGAAGAAAAGGTAAAGCGCTTTGTGGAGGTCCTTTCGAGGGAAGAACGGCCGGTGTTTGCCACCAGCATATTCCGTTTTAACGGTGCCGGCGCGATTCAGGAACGGGCGGCGGTTTTCCGGGAAATTGTGAAGAAGTATGCGGACGGGAAGCTGCTGTTTACGGACGGAACCGAGCTTCTGGATGACCCGGCCTGTATCTCCCAGGATCTTATCCATCCCGGCATTGACGGGATTTACCGGATTGCGGACAGATGGTCCGCGGTCATGAAGAAATATATTGTCTGAACAGGCGCATATACCCGCTGCCTTGGCCGGAAGGAAAATACGGCCAAGGCAGCGGGTATATTTGTAAAAGGAAAAGCACATATGTGATCAGGTGGTTTCCCGAATTACCAGAGCGGGTTTGAGCGCTATCTGCTGGGGGACGGCATCCTCGTTCTGCATGCGGTTCATCAGGACGCGTACCGCGATGGCGATCATATCCTCCAGCGGGTTTTCGATGGTGGTCAGGCCCTTGTGGATATAACCGGACATGATAATATTGTCAAAACCCATAATCCCGATATCTTCGGGGACCCGGAGACCGGCTTCGTCAATGGCCTTAAGCGCGCCGACCGCCATCTGATCATAGCCGGCAAAGATGGCGTCCGGGTGCTCCGGCGCCTCCAGCATCTGTTTCATGCATTGGTATCCGCCTTCTTCGGCCCTTGCCGCACTTGTGCGGATCAAATCCTCCCTGACGGGATTTCCGATTTCGTGCATCACCTGACGGAAGGCGTTCAGCCTGCCGCGGGTCATCTCTTCCCCGATAAACCCGATCCTGCTATACCCCCTGCCGGTAAGATACTCCACCCCTGCCCGGATCCCCCGGGTTTCATCCACATAAATGGAATCATAGTCCATATGGGGATTGTACTGCGTGGTGATAAACATGGCGGGAATACGGGTCCGGCGCAGGGCCTGATATACCTCCTCCGTTATCTGTTCCGCATCGTCGGCCACAATGAGGACACACCGGATATCCGCTTTTTCAAAACCGAAAATGTGCCGGATCAGGGTATCCGTGTCAAAACCGCTTAAACGCAGCAGGACGGAATAGTGCTGTCTGGCAAACTGATCGGACGCAATATGCACGAGATTGGAATAATAGCCCGAATTGATTTCCGGGACAATGATCCCTGCATCCTTCCAGATGTCCTCCTTCCTCTCCTCCGGTTTCCGTATTTTGTGTTTGTTATAATTCTGTTCCTCTGCAATCCGTTGGATGCGGAGCTTTTGTTCCGGGCTGATCCGCGGATCATCGTTTAATGCCCGGGAAGCAGTGGAAGTACTTACGTTGGCGATTGCGGCAATGTCCTTTAATGTAATCATTGTTTGCCTCCTGTTCCATGGCTTTTTCGGCAGCATGGGCAGCTGCTGAGATAGAAAAATGGAAGCCAAAGATATTCCTGTACAGATTTTAATGCAAATTTGCATTATATATTCTTATAATAGCCCATTGTGAAGAAAATGTCACTATCATTAATGCAAAAAAACTGCCGGTTTGCGAAGGAATTCTCTTGCTGTTCTGCATAACCTCCTATTTTACTAAAAAATAATGCAATTCAATGCAAAAAATGTATAATAACCTGCAATAAAGAAAAAATAATGTGCAAAAATATATGCAATAATTATTGACATATGTGCAAAAAGAGTATATAGTCAAAGTGAAATCACCAATTACAGGATAAAATGATTGTAAAAGAACCGCTGCAATCAAAATTTGCACTAAAATTGCACAAGACAAAGCGGGCGGACAGGGCAGGACGGCAGCATTCCAAAAAGCGGCGGGAAAATGCCTTGGGGTACCGGTGCGTGCCGTACACGCGGATAGGAGTAAGCGATGGGCAGAAAAGCGGGATTCGTATGTTTCGGAGAAGTAAACACACCATATGAACGCCTGAAGGCAAAGCATGATCAGGCACGGAAGCTGCTGGAGGATCTGGGTGTGGAAGTGGCGGATGCGGGTATCGTCCTGGACGACGCAGGGTATGAAACGGCGGAGCAAGCCATCCGGAAACTGGAAGGCGGCGGATTCAGCTGCCTGGTAATCTGTGTTGCAGGCTGGATCCCATCCCATGCCGTAATCCGCGTTACGGATCCTTACCGGCATATCCCCATGCTTTTATGGGGACTGTGCGGGTGGATGGAGAACGGCCATATTGTCACGACGGCGGATCAGGCGGGGACGACCGCGCTCCGTCCGGTATTTGAGGAAATGGGATACCGGTATTCTTATGTATACAGCACGATGGATCAGGGGCATCCGGCGGACCGGATCGATTCCTTTATCCGTTCCGCATATGCGCTGCAGAGGCTGCGCAGGGCGAGAATCGGTACGATGGGGTACCGTGACATGCTGCTGTACGGAACCCAGTGCGAGGGGACATCCCTGCGGCACGTCCTCGGCATTGAAACGGAGCCTTTCGAAATGCTGGAAATGGTGCAGAACGCAGAGAAGGTATCCCGCGCGGATATCGAAACCTGGAAAACCTATATCGACCGGAACTGGTGCATCCGAAACCGGGATGCCGGAGCGGAGGAAACCCTGGAACGGGGGATCCGTTATGCGCTGGCTGTCGGCAGGAAGGTGGAGGAGAGAGGATACGATGCGGTGACTCTGCTTGATGTGGACGGCATGAAGAAACTGCTTGGCTTTCCTCCCGCCATGGTTTTTATGCTGCTGCATCGGATATACGGGGTACAGGTAATACCGGAAAATGACATTCTCGGTTCGGCCACGCAGCTTATGATGCATTTTGCCACGGATCAGACGGTCCCCTATCTGGAATATTACGAATTTTTCAAGGACTGCCTGCTGGCCGGCGTCCCTGATTTTATCCCGGAACCGGCTGCCGACGGGCCGGTCACTATGCTGCCGGCCGCGTTTGGCCTGCTGGACTCTTCGCTGCTGAATGTTTCCCGGGTAAAGCCGGGATATGTCACATGTTCCAGGCTGCTGTACCGGAAGGGGCGGTATGCCATGCATTTCTACACAGGCGACGCCAAAAGGCCTCCCGCCTGGGAGGAATGCGGCTGGGATGCCCCGGCTCCCCAGCTGCCGAGCCTGGCGATATACCCGGATTCCTGTACCGTTGAGGAATTTGCGCAGAAGGTAGGGGGCCAGCATACGATTGTCAGTTACGGAAACCATACGGAGCTGATCCGTTCGATGTGCGGACTGGCTGATCTGGATATTTTATAGCGGGGTAAGGAGGCGGGCCTGCGCAGACCGTAAGAAAACGCGGTGGAAACAGGCATACAATCACATTCATGGAGAAAGAAAATGACGGGATATTTACTTGGCATAGATGCCGGTACGACTTCGTTTAAGCTGGCGCTTTATACGGATGAAGGCGCTGCGGTACATATGGTAAAAGAGGAATACGTTCTCCTGACACAGAAAGCCGGATGGGTGGAATACAAGGCGGAGGATTACTGGGCGTTACTGTGCAGGCTGCTGCGCAGGCTCCTGGCGGAAAGCGGGATACCGCCGGAACAAATTCTCTCCCTCGCTGTCAGCAGCCAGGGAGAAACACTGATTTGCCTGGATGAATGCGGCAGGCCGGTGATGAATGCCATTTGCTGGCTGGATAACCGTTCGGAAAAGGAAGCCGGCAGGATACGCGCCCATTTTGGGAAAAAGCTTGTCTACGAGAAAAGCGGGCAGGCGGATGTGACGGCGACCTGGCCCGCCACCAAGATTTTATGGCTGAAAGAAGAAAGGCCTGATATCTTTCAGCGGACAAAGCGCTATCTGCTGTTGGAAGATTATCTGATTTACCGGCTGACCGGATGCTGTGTCTGTGAAGAGAATTTATGGGCGTCCTCCCTTTTGTATGACATCAACCGGGATTGCTGGTGGGGGGATATGCTCCGCTATCTGGGTATAACGCAGGAGCAGCTCCCGGAGAGGATGGGCTGCGGCCGGCCGGTGGGGCCGGTGAGCGCTACAGCCTCCGGGCAGACCGGCCTTTCCGGATGTACATTGGTGGTGACCGGCGCTTTGGACCAGACCTGCGGAAGCATCGGGGCCGGGAAGATATTTCCCGGAGAAGTGACGGAAACCACCGGATCCTGCCTGGCGGTGAGCGCGGTGGCGGAAGGGTTTGTCCCGTATTGTGAGGAGCGGCCCGTCACCTGCCAGAACCATGCGGTAAAGGGCCGGTATACCATCCTTCTCTGGTCACAGACGGCAGGTATGGTGCTCAAATGGTATGCGGGCTGTTTCCTGCACCGGGAAGCCCTGGAAGGGGCGGACATATACCGGCTGATTGACCGGGAAGCGGAGCTGGCACCTGCGGGGAGTGAAGGGCTGGTGATGCTGCCGCACTTAAGCGGGGCGAGTAATCCGGAATATAATGCGATGGCAAGGGGCGTATTTTACGGCATGACCCTGGGGCATGAGAGGAAGCATTTTTCAAGGGCGATCCTGGAGGCGGTGGCGTACATGCTGCGGCGGAATGTGGAACAGATCGAAGGGATCGGGGAGACGGTCTCAGGCATCTATTCCATGGGGGGCGGCGCCAAAAGTGATATCTGGTGCCGGATCAAAGCGGATGTCACCGGAAAAAAGGTGGAAACCATACCGGTAAAGGAATGTGCCTGCCTGGGGGCGGCGCTGCTGGCCGGTGTGGGGGCCGGCGTTTTCCCCGATATTGACAGCGCCGTGAGAAGGGTGTCCGGGACAGGGAGGGTTTTTGTCCCCGCACAGGAAAACAGAGCTGTCTATGACCGTGGGTTTGCCGCCTATATTGATTTGTATCATGCACTGGAGCCGGTTTTTGGCAAATACGGAAACTGACGGGGAGCCGTTCGGCCGGGTCCGCACATGTACCGGACAGACCGTATGAAAACGCGGCGGAAACAGAAAGGAACTGTTATGGAGAACAAATTGCGGATAGGCTGGGCAGCCGTGGATATAACACCGGACAGGCCGGTATATCTGGCGGGCCAGCTGTATGTAAGGGTTAGCAGATATGTACATGATCCCATCACCGCTTCCGCGCTGGCCCTGGATAACGGCGATCAGCAGGCGGTTTTCGTATCCATGGATACGGTGGCTGTGCCCGACTTCCTCACGGCGGAAATACGGTGCAGGCTGGCGGAGAGAAAAGGGCCGGATCCCGCCCGGGTCAGCCTGTGTGCCACCCATACCCATACCTCCAGCCGGTTCAGTGTTGTGGGAAATGAAACGCTGGTCAGGTATATGGGAAGCGATAAGATAGACACACCGGAGGCCCCGGAAAACATCCTGTGCGGCGAAGAAGGCAGACAATATCTGGCGGACAGGATAGAAAGCCTGATTATGGATGCATGGGAAAACCGCCGGGAAGGAAGTGCCGGCACGGCGGAGGACTATGCCGTGGTGGGCTTTAACCGCCGCCCGGTATTTGGTACCGGCGATCACGAAAGCGCAAAGATGTACGGGGACTGTTCACAGGCGTCTTTTCTGCGGTTCGAAGGGACCACAGATCCCACGGTGACGGTGCTTTATACCTGGGATGAAGCCGGGACACTCACCGGGGCAGCCGTTAATATCCCGTGCCCCGCCCAGGTGATGGAGCTGCATTCCTTTCTGTCTGCGGATTATTGGCATTATGCCAGAAAGCATATTCGGGAAAGGCTGGGGAATATCCATATCCTGCCCCTGTGCGGAGCGGCCGGCGACCAGAACCCTTTGGATCTGGTGCGTATCAGCAAGGATAATAATGAGGAGCTTCTGCGCTGGGGAGCCCAGGAGGAGGAGGTTTTCCGGAACTTCGACATGACCGGGACCTGCGAAGCCATTGGGGAACGGATTGCCGAAGCCGTCGCCAGAGGATACCGTACGGCCCTGGGAAGAAAATGGAGCCGGCCTGTATTTGCGCACCGCATCGTACAGAAAGAGCTTCCTCTGCGCACGGTGAGCGAGGAGGAATACCGGGAAGCGGAAAAGATTATACGTAAGTTCCGGGGCCGTTTTACGCAAGAACACCGGATGGGCATGGCGGATCAGCGAAAGCTGTACGGGCCGGTTGGAATTGCCGAACGCTATGCCCTGCAGCAGAAAGGGACTTCTTTTCCGGTGGAGCTGCATATACTCCGCCTGCAGGATGCGGTGTTTGTCACCCATCCCTTTGAGCTTTTTACGGAATATGGACTCCGTATCCGGGCCGGGTGCAGAGCGCGCTGTGTCTTTCATATTCAGCTGTGCAACGGCTATGCGGATTATCTGCCGACCCGCGCGGCGATATGGGGCGGTTCCTACAGCAGTGAACCGGCATCCACCTACGTGGGGCCAAACGGCGGTGATTTGCTGGCGGCAGGATTGACAGAAGAAGCAAACCGGCTGTTCGGCATGCATGGCACAGAAAAAGGAGGCGGAAGCAGCGATGATTTTTTTTAGGGAAAAAGTAGAAGTACAATCGCAAGGACAGCACCCAACCTTCCATAATATAACGGATCAGGTAAAAGGGATTGTGGAAAAATCCGGCGTCAGCAACGGTATGGTAACCGTTTATTCCCATCACACCACATGCTCTGTCATGGTACAGGAATGTTCCCACGACAGGACGTATTTCGGCTTGGAATATCTCCAGCAGGATCTGTGCGATATCATGGAACGGCTGGTTCCCACATGCCGGGTGGAAAACCAGTATCTACACCCCGGCCCGAAGCATGTGGAATTCGGGGACAGTGTGGGGGAACCAGGCCCCTGGACCAGCCTGAATACGGACGCTCACTTACGTTCCTGTTTTTTCGGCCGTTCGGAGAGTATCGCAATTGAGGATGGGAAGATGGATCTGGGAGAATTCGGCTATACCTATTTCATCGACTGGGATCAGGTCCGTGCGCGTAAGCGGGTGGTTCAGGTGATGGTTATGGGAGAGTGAGGGGAGACGGAATGGAACGAAGAAATGTGCCGGCCCCGCCCTTTTTCGAGATCGGCCCGAAGTCGTATCTCTACGGGGATGACATTTTAGAACTGGCGCTGGCGGCGGACAGGGTCTCTGAAAAATACGATGTGGATATTATTTTTACCGCCCCTTATACGGAGATACGCCGGGTGGCGGAAGCCGTAAACAGGCTGTTCGTCTATGCGCCCCATATGGATGTGCTGGAGCCGGGACGAGGGCTGGCGGAAATCCTTCCCGAAGCGGTGAAAGCCGCCGGTGCGGTGGGGGTCATGCTGAACCACTGTGAAAAGCCGCTGTCCCTGGGGACGCTGGAAAAATCCATCCGGCGGGCGCATGGAATCGGCCTCGCCGCAATCGTGTGTGCCGATACCATTGCGCAGGCCCGGGCGGCTGCCTGTCTGGGACCGGATATCATTGTGGCGGAGCCTGCAGAACTGATAGGCACCGGGCAGGCGGGCAGGCGCTCCCCGGATTATGTCAGGGCTTCCATCGAAGCGGTACACGGCATCAATCCTCAGATTCTCGTGCTGCAGGGTGCGGGGATTACAAGCGCAGAGGATGTGTACCCGATCATTTACCATGGGGCACAGGCAACCGGGGCTTCCAGCAGCATTGCCGGGGCGGAGGACAGGGAAGGCCTGATTGATGAGATGATATGTGCGGTGCGCAGAGCGGCGCAGGACCGGGAGCGTAACCGTTTGGACAGGAAGTAACCTGCTGCCGGAGGGTTTGCCTGCGGATAACAGGAAACAGATATTGAGGGAAAGGGTATGGTCCCGGAGGATGGAAAAAATACGGAAAGAAACCATGCAGAGGGCCTGGCATACGGAAGCCGGTGCGATTGAAAAAATAGCGTCCTACATGGATTATGAAGAGCTGGATCGGGCGGTCTGCCTTCTGGCCGGAGCAAAACGGATCGCGGCGGGCGGCTGCGGCCATTCGGGCATCGCCTGCCGGCATCTGGCACATCTTATGTGCTGTATTGACCGCCCGGCGCGTTTCCTCCCGCCGTCGGAAGGCAATCACGGAGGTATGGGATTCCTGGAGGAAGGAGATGTTCTGGTCCTGGCCTCCCGGGGAGGGAAAACAGACGAACTGCTGCCGATGCTTACGGCGGCGAAACAGAAAAAGATCCGCATCATCGCGGTGACGGAAAACCCGGATTCCGAACTGGCACGGGGGGCGGAGGTGGTTCTGCCGCTGCGCATAGACAGGGAAACGGATCGCTTCAACAGCCAGGGAACCACCAGCTTTGTTGTCATGTGCGCTTTGTTTGACGCGCTGCAGGCGGCGGTGATGGAGAAGAACGGTTACAGGGAAGAGCAGTTCGCTCAAAACCATCCGGGAGGGGCCGTAGGGGAACTTCTGCAAAGGAAAAGGGAGCAGGGGATGGAGTGCACCATAGATTTTACAAAAACCTGCGGCAGGATAAAACCCATGCACGGTGTCAACAATGTACCTTTTGTGCCCGGGGATTACGGTGATTCCGGCCTGTTTCAGAAAATGTCCGAGGCGGGGATCCCCTTTTCCAGGCTCCATGACACGGGAGGAGACTGGGGCGGCGCCCATTATGTGGATATTGCCAACATTTTCCCGGACTTTGCTGCGGATCCGGAGGATATTTCCAGCTATGATTTCGCGTTTACCGACAGGCTTATGGAAGAAATCACCGCACATGGGATGGAACCCTTTTACCGGCTGGGCTGCTCCATTGAAAACCTGCAGCATATCAGGGCCTATCATATTTATCCGCCGGAGGACAACCGGAAATGGGCAAGGATCTGCGAAGGCATCATACGGCATTACAATAAGGGCTGGGGAAACGGATATCATATGAACATCCGTTACTGGGAGATCTGGAACGAGCCGGACAACATGCCGGATGCGGAGGATAATCCCATGTGGAGGGGAACCATGGAGCAGTATTTTGCCCTCTATGAAACCGCATCTACCTATTTGAAGCAGGCATTCCCGGAGATTAAAATAGGAGGTTATTCCAGCTGCGGTTTTTATGCCTTAAGTGCGGCGGATTATTCCGAGGTCGCCCATTCCTCATCCAGGGTCGGGTATTTTGTCGAATTCTTCCGCCGTTTCCTGGAATATATCACCTCCCCGGCACATGCCTGCCCCCTGGATTTCTTCTCCTTCCACAGCTATGCGGATATTGCGGATAACGTGATGTATGCAGGATATGCCAGGGAACAGCTGGACGCCTGCGGGCTGGAGCGGACGGAACTTATTTTTAATGAATGGAATGCCGGTATCTCCCTCCGCGGGACGCCGGAGGACGCGGCCAGGATTGCGGCGATGATGTGTGCGCTGCAGGATACACCCATCGATGCATGCATGTATTATGACGCATGGGCCGGAAGCAGCTACTGCGGACTGTTCGATCCGGTCGGAAAGACCGTATATAAGGCCTATTATGCATTTGTCTGTTTCAATGCGCTGTACCGCCTTCAAAACCAGGTGAAGGTGGAAGGCATACCGGACGGGATATACTGCACGGCGGCGGCAAATGAAGAACAGGGTGCCTTATTGCTGGTCAACCTTACCGGAAAGGAAGTCCCGCTGCATATTACGGTGGAGGGAATTACCGGAGAAAAAGACGCCGGCCTGTGCGCACAGCTTTACCGGACGGACAGAGAGAATGATTACCGGCAGTCGGTCCTGAACGGCCGGGGGAATTCCTTCCGGACAGAAGCAAAGCCGGATGCCGTATATTTAGTTACGTTCCCGAAAATGCGGAATCGGACGGAAGCTGCCGATATCCGTGGTTAAAATAAAGAGAAGGAAAATCCTCTGCCCGCAGAGATTTACATTTTCCTTCAGAAAACAAGGAGGGTTCCTATGAGAAAGAGATATAACAAAATTCTTGCGGCAGCGCTTGCGCTGGCATTAACAGGCTCACTTATCGGGTGTTCCGGCAAAACGGCGGAAACCCAGGCAGATACCGCCCCGTCTGCCGCTTTGCAGCCGGAAGGCACGCAAGAGGCAGGCAGTGCGGCGGAAACGGCGGCAGAGGCCTCCGGGATAACCTTCCCTCTGGCGGAGCCGGTGACCATGAGCATGTTTGCGGTGTCCGCAGGCTATACGGGGGCAGAGCTTCCCGACGTGCTGGCGTTCCAGGTGGCGGAAGAGAATACCAATGTCAAATGGGAAGTGACATCCTGCCTCCCTGCGGATCTGGGAGATAAGAGAGGGCTGCTTCTTTCCTCCGGCGACTACCCGGATGTCCTTTTTAAATCCTTTATTACGCATAATGAAATAGAAAAGTACGGCTTTCAGGGAGTACTGATCCCTTTGAACGACCTGATTGATCAATATATGCCCAACCTTAAGAAGCTTCTGGACGAAAGAGATGCGTGGCAGTATATCACATCCTCCGACGGGAATATTTATTCCCTTCCCACTCTCAGCCGCAGAGTGCCTGCAACCATCCTTTTATGGCAGAATATGCGCTGGCTGGAAGCGATAGGCATGGACGAACCTACGAATATGGAAGAGCTTTACCAGGTTCTGAAAGCCTTTAAGGAGCAGGATCCCAATGGAAACGGGAAAGCGGACGAGATTCCCTTTGAAGCCAACAATTCCGTTCCTCCCATCTATCTGTTCCAGTACATGCTGCCCATGGATTATAATACCTTCTGTGCGGTTCAGAACGATGAGATCGTTTATGTGCCGAGGACCGAGACCTACAAAGAGTTCCTGTCCTATCTGGCTAAGTTCTATGAAGAAGGCCTGCTGGATAAAGACTGTTTTTCCAAGACCATTGACCAGCAGTATGCAGAAGGCCCTTCCGATGTGTATGGCTATTTTTACAGCTGGTCGCCAAGTGAAACCGTAGGCTCCGAGTTAAGCCAGGGCTATGACTATATGGTTATGACCCCATGGAACGAGAACAGCGTAAGCTCCGACGCGGGTGTGTCGGAAGGCGCCATGGTAATCACGGATAAATGTGAAAATCCTGAAATCGCCGCGGCATGGGCGGATCAGTTCTACAGTGAGGACGGCGGTATTCTCTCCGTTATGGGTGTGGAAGGAAAGACCTGGCAGTGGAGAGACGACGGGAAATGGGAATATATTGTAGGTACCGAGTACGGCGAGGACGAATCCACAGTGCGTGACAATACCACACTGCAGGGCTCCGCTTATAATCCCATGGCATGGCCCCAGACCTATTATAACGACGAGTACCGGGATGACAGTAATGTATCCGGAAGCTCGGAGGAAAGCAGAATCTCCAGCCTCTGCGCCGAGCCGTTCCCGTCCCTGAAACTGACGGAAGAAGAATCCAAACGGATCGTGGAAATAAATACGGATATTTCCGACTATGTTATGGAATATCTGGCAGAGGTTACTACCGGCAAAAAGGATCTGGATGGGACCTGGGATGCATACATAAGCCAGCTGGATGCCATGGGCGGTAAGGAATACGCCGACATTTACAACGGCGCTTACCAGAGAACGGAGAAATAACTAAGCGGCGGATTCCGGGGGGAGAGGAAGACAGACTGCCGCACCGGCGGGATACCATAGCCGGTGCGGCAGCCCCGGAATCACGGCAGGACGATTCCCGGATTCGTTACGGACAGCAGCCGGGTTCATTGATGCGCGTCGTCGCGCGGATGGGAGAAAACATGCTAAGAGACAGGAAACACAAGGGGGCGGCGGACAACGGCAGGCAGCCGGCCGCAATTCCCCAAAAAAGCTTCGGCGAACGCCTGCGCAAAGATTTTAAAGCAAACTGGACCTTGTACCTGATGGTGCTGATCCCATTGGCATACCTCATCCTGTTCTGCTATATCCCCATGGGAGGAATCCAGCTGGCCTTTAAGGAATACAACGTCAAAAAGGGGATCTGGGGAAGCCCCTGGGTTGGCTTTTATAATTTCCAGCGTTTTTTCAGAAGCTATAAATTCACCATGCTGTTAAAAAATACCATTCTGATCAATGTTTACAGTCTGGTGGTGGGATTCCCCATCCCCATTATTTTTGCCCTGCTGCTGAATTACCTGCGGCAGAAACGTTTCAAGAAAACTATACAAATGCTGTCCTATGCCCCCTATTTCATATCTACAGTGGTTATGAGCGGTATGATCATTATTTTCCTGGATCCCAATACCGGTGTAATCAACCGTATTCTCCAGTTGCTGGGGATGGAAGCGGTAAACTTTATGGGCGAAGCGAAATACTTCAAGTCCATCTATGTCTGGAGCAGTGTATGGCAGGGGATGGGCTGGGCCTCCATCATCTACATCGCGGCGCTGTCCGGCGTGGATTACCAGCTTCATGAGGCGGCTATTGTGGACGGGGCCACCAAGCTCCAGCGGATCCTCCATGTGGATCTGCCTTCGATCAAACCCACGATCATAATGCTTCTGATCCTGCAGATCGGATCCCTGATGAGCGTCGGCTTCGAAAAGGTATTCCTGCTTCAGAACCAGCTGAATATGAGCGCCTCCGACGTCCTTTCCACCTATGTGTACCGCGTCGGCCTGGTGGACAACGATTACGGCTATTCCACGGCGGTGGGGCTTTTCAATTCCCTGATCAATATGTTTTTACTGATTACGGCAAACCGGATAGCCAAACGGACAACGAACGAAAGCCTGTGGTAGGAGGATAGGGATGGATAAGAAAAACAATGCCTTTGATGTCGCAAATCTTTTCATAATGATAGTGCTGTTCCTGGTGTTTGCCTGGCCGCTGTGGTTTGTGGTCATCGCTTCCTTCAGCAATCCGTCGGAGGTATGGAGGGGGAATGTGATTTTCCTGCCGAAGGGCTTTTCCCTGGATTCCTATCAAGAAATATTAAAATACAAGGAAATCTGGATCGGATACCGCAACACCATCTTTTATACGGCGGCAGGTACGGTTATCAATCTGTTTATGACGGTCTGCATGGCCTATCCCCTTTCCCGCAGAAAGTTTATGCCCAAAAACATCCTGATGGTCATCTGTATGATAACCATGTATTTCAGCGGCGGCCTGATCCCAAGCTATCTGGTGGTCAAAGGGCTGCACATGGTGGATACGGTCTGGGCCATGATGATTCCGGGCTGCCTGTCCGTCTATAATATGATCATTATGCGCAGCTATTTCGTAAACAGCATCCCGGAGAGCCTGGAGGAAGCCGCCATATTGGACGGCTCCAATCCCGTCCAGTATCTGGTCAGGGTGGTTCTTCCCCTGTCCAAGCCGGTCATTGCGGTCATTGCCCTGTACTATATGGTAGGTCACTGGAACGATTTCTTTAATGCGCTGATTTACATAAATGACAAGGATCTGCTGCCTCTCCAGACCTTCCTGCGGAATATCCTGGTGACGAATACGGTGGGCAATGTGAGCCAGACACAGAACCTGAATCCCGAGGCGCTGCAGAAAAAAATCTACCTGGCGCAGACGATCAAGTACAGCGCGATCATCGTTTCCACCCTTCCGGTCCTGTGTATTTATCCTTTTGTGCAGAAATATTTTGTAAAAGGTGTTATGATAGGGGCTATAAAAGGGTGATCAGGCGGCGGGGCTAAAGTATCCCCGGCAGGGCTGCGGACGGCGGCGGAAAGGACGGTAAAATACGGAAATGGAATTGTTATTGGATACGGCGAATGCGGAAGAGATAAGGCGATGCACAAAAGGGTATCCCCTCACGGGAATTACCACCAACCCTTCCATCCTGGCAAAGGAAAAAAGAAAATTTGCAGAGCAGATGGAACTGGTACGGGAAGCGGCCTCCGGCCTGCCCCTCCATGTGCAGGCGACCGGTGACACGGTACAGGCGGTTCTTGCGGAAGCAGAGGCGGCCGTGGCGGCATACGGAAAAAATACCTATATCAAGGTACCTGTGAACCGGGAGGGCATAAAGGCTGTCCGGGAACTGAAAAGAAAAGGGTTTGCCGTCACGGCCACGGCTATCTATACCAGGGAACAGGCCTTTCTTGCCGGGATGGCGGGAGCGGACTATGCGGCTGTCTATTACAACCGCATGCAGAACCTTTCCCTGGACAGCAGACAAGTGGTAACGGACATCGTATCCATGTACCGCATGCATGGAATAGAAACAAAGGTGCTTGCCGCCAGCTTCAAAAACTGCGGGCAGGTTTTGGAGGCCGTCCTTGCGGGGGCACAGGCGGTGACACTGCCTCCGGCGGTGCTGGATGCCATGACGGATAACGCTCTGATTGATAAAGCCGTTTCGGATTTCAGGAAAGACTGGACAAAAATCAACGGAGAGAAACGGATAGATGAAGTGCTGACACAGTAGAATTCTGTGCCGGCACTTCTTTTTGTATGCCGGGGTGACAAATTTCTGTTATAATGAAGTACAAAAAACGGTCCGCCGCCGCAGATAAGCTGCTGTAAATGCCGGGTGAGGGCAGGACGGCCGGCACTATGCTTAAAATATAAAAACGGGTTCCCTTTTGTACATGTACAACAGGAAAGCTGACTTCTATAATAGGGGTATCATAAGCAGCGGCGGCAGGAAAAAAAACGGCCCGGGGTTGGGGCGTGCCGCCGGTTTACAGGAAAAGGAGAAAGAAAGCGATGAGCAAATATGACGTGGCGGCCTATATCTGGCCGGCTTATACGCCGGATGAGCCGAGGACCAGAATGTTCTGGCCGGAGGGAATGGGGGAATGGCAGTCGGTTAAGAACAGTGTCAGAAAATATGAGGGACACAGCTGGCCGAGAAAACCCCTGTGGGGTTATGTGAACGAAGCGGATCCCTATGTGATGGAAATGGAAATCGAAGCGGCTGTGGATCACGGCATCAATACGTTTATTTATGACTGGTATTGGTATGACGGGCGGCCGTTTCTGGAAAACTGCCTGAATGACGGCTTCCTGAAGGCAAAAAACAAGGATAAAATGAAGTTTTTCCTCATGTGGGCCAATCACGATGCCAATTCCTTATGGGATATCCGGCTGTCGCGCGGGCAGGACAACGTTATATGGCGGGGAGCCGTGGACCGGGCGGAATTTGAACGGATTTGCCGCAGAATTATCGGGGCCTATTTCAAGCTTCCCAATTATTATTGTATTGATGGGAAGCCGGTGTTCATGATATATGATTTATCCAATCTGGTAACCGGCCTGGGCGGTTATGATAAAACTGCAGAGGCCCTGGGCTGGTTTGAGGAAGAAGCCAGGAGGGCCGGCCTGGCGGGTGTTTATTATATGCTGACCATGTGGAGTGAAAATGCGATGAATTATTCCGGCGTGGACAGCCATTCCTCGGCGACGGGGATGGAGGTCTGCAGAAAACTGGGATTGAAAGGGATGACACATTACCAGTTTGTCCATTTCGCAGAAATAGACAGGGATTACGAAGCGGTTCTGAAGGATGTGGAGGCGGAGTGGAAACGGATTGAAGCCAATTACCGGATCCCGTATTATCCTCATGTGTCGGTGGGCTGGGATAACAATCCACGGTACCTGGATTTCCGGCCCGGTGTGATGAAAGGAAATACCCCCGAAGCGGTGGAAAAAGCATTCCGGATGGCAAAGGATTATGTGGACAGCCACCCGGAGCAGGCACCGCTGATAACCGTCAACAGCTGGAATGAATGGACGGAAACGAGCTATCTGGAACCGGATGATTTGTACGGCTATGGCTATCTGGAAGCGGCCGGACGGGTATTCGGCCCGCAGACGGAAAAGAAGGAAAAATCATAGAATGCCCTTAACCGTTTCGGCAAAACGGATGACATCCTCCGGCGCCTCCAGGCTGTACAGCAGCCCGTAAGGGATACTGTAATCCCAGTTTACGGGGATGGAAACCAGGCCCGGATGGACATCCTGCCAGCATTCTATGGTGAGCAGGACGTTACCGGTTTCCGCACAGCGGTTGAATACCGACAAGTCATAGAACCGGGGCGTATCCTCAATCCGAATCTGCGGATGATGCTTTTCCAGGTCGTTGCGCAGGAAATCATTTACCCCCGAATCTCCCCGTTCCACCATCATCAGCGTTTCCCCGTATAAATCTTCAATATCAATACGTGTCTTTCCCGCCAGACGGTGCTTGTCCGATACGGCAATCATTTTTTTATATTTTCCCAGGGCAAGGAAACGGCAGCGGGAAAGCCATGCTTTGGAATCGCATACCCCGATCAGAAAATCAAATTTCTTCCCCAGCTGTTCGATCTCGGAAAGGATCCCCTCGTGATTATCTTCAAAGGATACGAGGTGCAGCTTATAGTCCGGGAAACTGGCATTGACACGATACCATAAATCCATGAAGGGCCTGGCCGGGTTTAATAGAGAGGTACCGATGCAGAACGTGGTGTCCTCCGTATGCAGGGCAGCCCTGGCGCTTGCCAGGGATTTTTTGGAATAGTCTATCATGAATTTGGCGTCTTTATAAATGACAGCCCCCGCCGCCGTCAGACGGATGCCGGAGGGCGTGCGTTCCATCAGCTTGATATCCAGATGATTCTCCAGAGCATTGATCTGTTTCATGACTGCGGTGGGGGAGATATACAGGCGTTCGGCGGCTTTGGTAAAGCTGCCGCAGTCGGCCGCCGCCAGAAACGTATCCAGCATAGGGTTATACATGGATTATCCTCCTTCGTATAAACTTCAGGTTTATACCATGGTAACATATCGGAGATTCAAAAACAAGAAAGCAGGGGCTAAAATATAGGAAAGCCAATATAGGAAAGAAAGAGCACTCCCGATCAAAGCATGCGCACGCAGGGCCGGAACGGTATCGGGAAAACGGCGGAAGGAGGAAGAAGAATGGCCGGATTCATCGCATTTTTTTCAAGAGGAGAAGAAAACTACGTAAACGGGGAGTTAAGGATGCTTGCCACAGGAAACACGGAGGTGGCGGCAGGGATTATCCAACGGTTGACAGGTGCCGACAGCTTCAAAATAGAGCCGAAGCAGCCGTATTCCAAAGACTATAATGAATGCGTTGCCCAGGCGCAGGCGGACCAGAAACGGGATGCCCGTCCGGAGCTTGCGGCATATCCGGAGAGCATGGAACCGTATGATGTTATTTATCTGGGGTATCCTAAAATGGAGTATGGTTTTTTATGTGTATCGTGTGCATAGCGTTTAAAAAGTAGGTCAAAGAGGAACTGCATACACAATGAAAGGTAAGAAATGTGTATAGCGTTGACATAGATATGAAGCAGTAACTGGTAGAGGGAGTACATCCGGAAGCCGGTTTTTTTGTTGCATTTTTGGGATAGCATTTTTAAAGATTGCTGGTATCGTGTTGTGATGGGAAAGGAGGATGAGAGCAGTGTCAGCAGAGGACAGAGTGTCAGAAATGGATGGATACAAAAGAAATTGCAGAAGCCGGATTTGCCTGAAAGATAACCATGTTCTTCCCAAGAAGGAGCATGGTTCTTTTTATAGCATCAGGAAAAGGAACCTGTAATAAAAAAGAAGGAAGCAGGAAGGATGAAGAAATGAGAAAAGAAACCTATGAAGTGAGGTGTCCGCAAAGAGTTATATTCGGCGATCCATCGTACTTCGAAGAATTCAAGGGGGAAAGGCTGGCAGGTCTGGTGGCGGATTACAGTCCGCCTCCATTTTCCGAGGCAAGGGTTGTTCTGGAAGAAAAGCAGATGGAGGACTGCCCGGAATTTATGGAACGGACGATGACGCTTTATACGGCGCCCCAAAGAACCATACAAACCTATATGAACGGCTGTATGTACAAAGGGCAGGAGCAGGCGGTAAAAGAGATTGGTGTAGACACTGCCTGCTACATGCTTGAGGTGGATGGGCGTTCCGATCATATAAAGACAGGCGGGGATGGCTATTGGGGAGACTGTCAGGAATTTTACTTTATTCATAAAGGCAGCCGGATCTTGGACGCGGTTGTCACCCATATCAGCATGCCGGATTATATGGACTTTGATGATATGAAGCAGCATGCCGCCTATTTCTTTGAGGGGTTACAGCAGACAGCCGGGCAGGAAGAAAAACAGGAGCCGCAGATAAAAATGGAGTAAGCGGTGTGATATAAGAATCAGAAAAAATAAAAGAAGGAGGATAAAAACTATGCTGCATTATGAACGTGTGCAAACAGCATTGGATCAGGCGGAAAGGGCGCTGCAAACAGCGTCTAGATCTGAAATTGATTCAGAGGCGGAGAAAGCGGCTTTGAAAGAAGCGTTGGAAATGGTACGGCAGGCGAATGAAAAATGCCGGACTGCACAGATGAATTCTGTAAAGGAAATGATTTCCTCATGTATGAAAATGCAATAAATGATTAGACGGGTCCCGGATATCTTACTTTCCCAAAGGCCCCTGCATTTATCAGAGCGGTTACGTTCTTCGTTTTTACGAGAGCATAGCCGCTCTTTTTTTGTCTCTGGATGGAAAGTACAGGAGACCCAGAAAAAGAATAACGAAAGGACTGAGAACCATGACGGCAAAATTTATGAGCAACACCAGGTATGCAAATACCGAGTTTGAAATGCAGAGGATTCCCGGCTTCACACCCCGCCGCAGCGGAATGAGCGTAAGCCGGTTTGAATATAAGGCCCGTGACTGTGACTGCAGCGTCTGCCTGCGTGAGCGCCTTGTGGCAGGCAGTGTCCCCCTGACCGAGCTTCTGGGCGTACTGAGCAGGGAGGTGCGGTCACGCCCCTTTGTGGCCCGTGTGTCGCGCTTGTCAAGGCAGCCGCTTCCTGTCTTTGAAACCGGAGGACATCAGCTCCGTTTTGAGGCCGCCTGCAGGGAACAGCTGACCGGCTCTGCGGGCCAGACGGCAGCGGTCTATCTTCTGGCAGCCGACCCGTTCCTGTGGGGCAGGGCGAGAATGGCGTTGAAGCCGGAGGAAATTGACTTCCCTGCCATCCGCATTCACGGCGTGGATCTGGACGGCTATGTGCTGTTCCATACAGCCAAAGACCTATACACCGGAACGAAACACATCAGCCTGTCTGAACTGACCGATCCGGAACTGGTGAGCGACAGCGCCTTCCGCCTGCTGGTAACCGCTTTCCTGATCCGGCGCTATGGTGCGGAGGCACTCTCCGCAGAAAGGAGCAATGAATGCTGATAACAACGATGAAACTTTTCAGCCCGCTCTATGCACAACTTAATGAGAGGAATGAGTGGGGCGACCTGGATTATGACTCTGTGGATATGGATTCGGAGGAGCTGTGCGCCTATCAGGATACCATTCTGGAAGCAATTGAGCAGGAAAACCAGTACCTTGATGCAGCGCGCGGCCTTGCCGTTTATATGGATGATGCACTGCTGAAACGCAAGGTACACAGCATGAAGCCCACCGTAGAGGAATGGGACGGCAGGCTCTGGGGTGTGCTGGAGGTGCAGAGTTATGGCCCGCTCTCCGAATCGGAGCTGGATGAAGTGATGGAGGAATGGTCCGGCCAGGAGTCGGATGGATGGGGTGAAAATTTCGAGCAGAGGGAAATCCGTGTGGACTCCGGTGAGCTGTGCATCAGCTTTTGGAAGTCAGGGAACAGCTTCTTCATCAAAACGGAACAGGAACTGAAAACAGGACAGCCCTATCACTGTCCAAGGCGGATGCAGGTTCGTATCACTGCAGACGAATACAAAGGAAAACGCGGCTATGATGGGGCAGACGTGGAACTACCCGCCAGCCGCTTTGGGCTGGCAGATGCCCTCCAGCGGGCGCATGTTCCGGAGGGCGATGGGTATGAACTGCACAGCTTTGAGAAATGGCCGGGATTCCTTTCCAAGTATTTAACCCATGCAGGAGATAAAACCCTGTCGGAGCTTAACCTGCTGGCAGGAAAAGTCAGTGAAATGGACGAATTCCAGCTTGAAATCTACGAGGGGGCGCTGAAGCTCCGTCAGGACGGGGATATCGACCATCCAGTCAGCATCAGGGAGCTGATCAATTATGCCTATAACCTGGACTCCTTTGAGTTCCATCCCGGTGTGGTGGATGACCGTGACCTTGGCAGGATCGTCATGATGGGCGGAATGCTGGACACCATTGATGACCTGCCGGAAGAAGCGGCGGAGCTGCTGGATGAGCAGAAGGTGGGGGAAGCCATGCGTAAGGCAGACCAGGGCGCCTTCACGGAAAGCGGCTATGTATATCGTAGCAGTAACCACTGGCAGGAGGTGTATGACGGCATCCATCTGCCGGAACTGCCGGAGGAAAGGGGACTGATTTCCCTGCGGCTGGCACCGGTGAATGGCAGGCCGGAAGAAAACAGCGGCGTGTGGCTGGAACTTCCGGCAGGTGAGCAGGCGGTGAAGCGGGCGCTGGACGCTCTTGGGGAATCCTCGCTGGACAGCTGTGTGATTGCTGAGGCCGACAGCATCCTGCCCTCCCTGAAATATCAGCTTGCCGGGGATGAGGCCATCGACAAGCTGAACACACTGGCTGAACGGCTGGCAGCATTCCCTGACAGTAAAACGCTGATGAAATGCAAGGCGGTTATGGAACTGGAATGCTATCCAGACCTTGACCGGATGCTGGACATCACCCAGAATCTGGACTGCTACGATTTTGACAGGATGGATATTTCCCCGGCGGCCTATGCGGAATATCTGCTGAAAGAAGGAGGGGTAAATGTAGATGATCCTGCTTTTTCTCGTTTTGATTTTCAGGGCTATGGAGAACGGGAAATGGAGGGCGGCAGTTTTATCATGACGCCCTATGGCTCCATTGCCCGCAGTGACATGCCATTTGTACAGGAGTACACGAAGCTCCAGCGGGGGATGACCATGACATAAGCAGAAGAAGGAGACTCTATGATACCATCTGCCGCGCAAAAGGAGGTGATGCGGCATCAATAGTTTTATTAGCTGGGTCGGCGGTAAAAAGGCGCTCCGCAAGCTGATCTACACCATGTTCCCGGCCAAGTTTGAACGTTATATTGAGGTGTTCGGCGGTGGCGGCTGGGTGCTGTTTGGAAAGCCGCCGGACCAGAAATGCATGGAGGTCTATAATGACTTCAATTCCAATCTTGCCTGCTTGTTTTACTGTGTAAAGAACCGGACTTGGTCATTCATCCGGGAGGCAGGCTTTCTGCCCATAAACAGCCGGGATGAGTTTGCGGTTATCCGGGACTTCATTGACAAGCAGGAATTTGACATCCGGTATCTGGATCAGGAACTGGAGCTGGCCGAACACAGCCTGTCCCCGCCAGAATTTGAGGAAATAAAAGCCATCATGCTGGAAAACGCCGAGATGAACGATGTGAAACGTGCGGCGGCATTTTTCAAGCTCATCCGCTACAGCTACGGAAGCGGCTGTACTTCCTTCGGCTGCAAGCCCTTTGATGTGCGGAAATGCTTTGACGCCATCTGGCAGGCTTCCCGCAGACTTAAGGATACGGTAATCGAAAACAAGGACTTTGAAGCGCTGATTCGGCAGTATGACCGGGAAGGCGCTTTTTTCTACTGCGATCCGCCTTACTACGAAACGGAAGGGCATTATGCCGTGGTGTTCTGTAAAGAGGACCATGCAAGGCTTAGGGATGTGCTGGCTGCGTCCAGCGGGCGGTGGATGGTCAGCTACAATGACTGTGACTTTATCCGGGAACTGTATGCCGGATATACCATCACCGCCGTCACCCGCATCAACAACCTGGCCCAGCGCTACGACGGAGGCTGTGAATTTCCGGAGGTGATCATCACCAACTATGATCCGGGAGAACAGAAAAAGAGCGGACCCCGCCAGCTCCGTCTGTTTGATATCGGCGGCGGGGACGAGGATGAGATCCAATATGTAACATCAGGGCCAACCGGCCCGGAAAGAGAGGAATCATGAAGAACAAAGAAGAAACCATGGAACAGCCGGACTGTGGTGTATTGTCCATCCCTAATGTCATGCTGGAGGCGGCAGGTATCCCGCCTGACAGTGACTTGACGGTGGAAACCATTCCCGGCGTCCTGTTGATCGGGACGGAGGAACCGCTGAAAAGAGCCAACCAGCCGCTCCTTGACCTGCTGGAAGAACTGGGCATCCCGCAGGAGGAAGTCACGAGCGCACTGGAGGAAGGGGGATATCTCAATGAATAAGCCGGTATACAAGCTGATGGATGGAAAAGGCCGTGTGCTGATACCCAAAGCCCTGCGGGACAGCGCCAAGATGGAATACGGCGATATTGTGCGTCTGGGCCTTGCCGATGGGAAAGTCACGGTGCGCAGGGTGGATATTGTGGAGGCAGGGGACCAGTCGCCGGAGGCCGTGGAAGCCTTTGTCCGCTCTGCGTTCAAATCCATGCCGGACACAACCAGACTGGAGATGATCGCCGAACTGAGCGGCCTGCTCCAGAAGAAAGAATAACATGGAACAGAATGGAGGATGTATGGACTATCCAGAATTTTTACAGGAAATACAGAAGGGAATCAGAGCGTATCTGCCGGAGAGATACCAGGATTATAAGATAGAGATCCATCCGTCCAGGAAAAACAACGGAGTTATTCTGGACGGACTTATCATACAGGGAAAAGAACGGATCGTTCCTGTCATTTATCTCAATGATTTTTTCAAACAGGCTGAAAACGGTGCGGATTTAAGCAGTGTCATGAAGGAGATTGCGGACTTATATGAGAACAGGAGGGGAACAGCGCCAGAGTTTTCAGAAGAAATATACCAGTATGATAAAGTCAGGGAGCATCTTATCGTGACTGTCTGCAATGCGGAGAAGAACAGGGGGCTGCTGAAAACCGTGCCGCATGAAAGCAGGGAGGATCTTGCACTGACCTACCGTATCAAAAGAGCCGGGGAGCCGGAGAGGGGAATGGAAAGCATTCTCGTGAAAAACAGCATGCTGAAATACTGGGGGATTGAGGAACAGGAACTGAGGGAGGATGCCTGGAACAGCATGAACAGGGAAAGTCCGGCTTCTTTCCGCAGTATGGAAGATGTTCTTCGGGAGGTGTTTTCCAAACAGGCAGCAGCGAACCCGAATCTGGAACCGGAACTGATGATGGAGGCGGTACCGCCGCTGCCGCTTTATGTGCTGACCAATGCGGAGGGTATTTGGGGAGCCGCTTATATGTTCGACAGGGAAATCATGGCGGGAATTGCAGAAACGCTTGGCCAGGACCTGCTTATCCTCCCTTCATCGGTCCATGAAACGCTTATCATACCGGAGGAGCCAGATATGGATATGGAGAATTACCTGGACCTGGTAAGGACCGTGAATGCCATGGAACTAGACCCGGAGGATATCCTGTCTGACCAGATTTACCGCTTTGACAGGAAGAAACAGGAAACCAGCCTTGTGGTACTGCCGGGGCAGGCACAGGGCATGGGGATGAAGATGTAAAGGAGGAACGTCCATGAGGATATTTACTCATGAGGACTGCGACCATACCGGCTATGGATTTTCATTGAAGAACAAGGTTGTGGTTCTGCCAAGATCTGTGCTGCCTTGTGAACATTCGGGGCAGCTTTTTTTCTGCACCGGGGGAAACGGGGCGAAGGCGGACCCCATCGGACGCTCGGTATTTTTAGTGTCTCTGACTACCGGCGAACCCTGCTGCTTTTTTCGGAAGGATGTAATAGGGACGCTGAAGCCGGAGCTTCTGCCGGAGGAGGAAAAACTCCAGCTTTCGCAGATCCGGCCCAATGGAGCGGCTGATTTAAAGACCCACGAACCCCAGTATTCCGGCTACAGCTTTTTAAAAGATGGAAGATATGCTTCCGGTGTCTGGCTGTGCAGTCTGGAAGAGGTGGGGAACTATGTGGAGATGCAGAAACCCTACCAGCACCGTGTCCTCATCTGTGACCGGGATGATTTTTCCGTGATGGAGGTGGTGGACGGCCAGCTTGTGTTCCCGACCCAGGAGGATATGGAAGCTCATCAGCAGGAGCAGAAAGGCGGGATGGAGATGCAGTAAGGAGGCATGACCCATGAAACCAATCTACATTGAAAACGGCGTCATTGTTTACTATGGAAACCGTGTGGGCCGCGTCAGCAAGAATTGTGCCGTAGTTGTTCCCATGTTTAAGGGGCAGGAACTGAATGATTTCCTGAAAAATCAGCGGAATATCAAAGAAGTGAAATGGCTGGATGGTGTGTTTGACCGGCTGATGACCGGTTCCAAGGATGCCCATGAATCGCAGGCACTGAAAAACTGCCGGGTGTGGCAGCTCAAGCCCGATGTGGACATCCGCATGAAATTCATCCGGTACGATAAGCTGTGCCGGAACTTCGGTCCGCCCAACCCGGACAATTACCAGTGTGTGTTTGATGGGATGGTTGATACCAATGATCTGGATGCCCTTTATACCAAATTTGATATGGACCATCCGCCTGGTTACCATGGACACGCCATTTCCATCAGTGATGTGCTGGAACTGTATGATGGTTCCGGCAGCAGCTTCCATTACATCGACCGCGTTGGTTTCAAACAGGTGGATTTTGAACCGATGGAACACAGGATGGAGCCACAGACATTATCCATGTAAGGAGGAGGAATCAGTGAAACAGCAGAATGATAAACCGCTTGTTATAGCGTCATTAAACAGCCTTAAGGCTTATGCCGGGCATTTGGCTGCTGCAGATTTGGAAATGAACCGGGAAACAATCAGTGGGATTCGTTTCCTGTCAGAAGTGATGGCTTCGTATCACTGCATTGGAGGCTATGAAGCAGATGCAGAGAGCATCATCCGGAAAAAGTACCTTGCGCCATTGGACAATCTGCTTGCAGGCCAGACGGCGCCGGCGCCGGATCTTAACGAAGCGCATATGAAAGCCATCCTCAACGGCATTGCGTATTATCGTAAGGAATTGGAACTTGATTATGAACCGGTCTATGAGAGGGATCTTAAGATCTGCACAGATTTAGCAGAAGAAATAAAGCGGCAGTTATCACAGGAGAACATGCCGGGATGGGAGCAGAATATGCAGCTTTAGGCAGATGGAAAAACTGGTCTGCTTTTACTGCTTTCTGTTGATATAGAACCGAAAGAAAATCTTTAACTTTAACCATGAATTAAGAAAGAGAGGAACCACTATGCCCGAAATCAACGTAAAAATTAATTCCATGTACCCGCCCAGCGCCCAGGGAAGTATCCGCGCCTATGCAACCGTGGACTTCGACAAGTGTTTTGCCGTCCGAGGGGTAAAAGTTGTCCAGGGCAGCGAAACCGGCCTGTTCGTTTCCATGCCCAGCCGGAAAACGTTGGAAGGCTATAAGGAAATCTGTTATCCCGTGACCGCAGAGTTCAGAGAGCAGCTTCACAATGCGGTGCTGGATGCTTACCAGCAGGCCCTTATGATGGCGCAAACCGAACAGACCGCCCCGGAACAGACCGCCCCAGAGCAGGCGGCCCCGGAACAGGAGGCTCCTGGGCCGCAGATGACAGGTATGTAGACACTGCGCCCGGTTTTCTTAACTTCAGCAACACCATAGAAATGTACACGATACAAGTCAGTATCCCATCATCTTATAAAAAAATGGAGGAATTCAACATGAAAAACTTTGTAAACGCTATGAAAAACAAGGCTTACGGCATTAAGAACGGCATCACTAACAAGGCACTGCAGGCAGGACACAAACTGACAGAAAATACCGGGGAGGGGTATGTTGATACAGCAATTAAGATTTTGCTTGCTGTTGTGCTTGGCGCTTTGCTGCTGGCCGGATTGTATGCGCTTTTCAACGATACCGTGTTACCTACACTCGTCCGGAGGGTGCAGGAGATGTTTGACTATGCCGGTTAATCCGGCAGAACTGCTGACACTGCAGGCGGGACTGTTTCTCCTTCTGTTGCTGGCGGTTTCAGCCTGGGACTTGAAATGGAGGATCATCCCGGACAGCCTGCAGCTTGCCATTGCAGCCCTGACCTTCCTGTGCTTTTCGCCGGGAAACCTGCTGGGGATCTTCGGCGCACTGCCATATCTGGTCATAGCCTTATTCTTTGGCGGGATGGATGGCATGGGAGGCGGTGACATCAAGCTGGCGGCGTCCACCGGCGTAGTGCTTGGGCTGCCTTCCAGCCTGACCGCCTCCATGCTTGGACTTGGCGGTTTTGTGATTTACAGTACCATTTATATGAAACTCAGACGGCTCCATGGACAGAAAGACAAAATTGCCTTTCCTGTGGGACCATTTCTTGCGGCCGGTTCTGCCGCCACTTATTTTATGAAGATCGGAGGATACATTGTATGAAAAAGAAGATTATCATTACCCTTTGTACCGTGGTTCCCGTAGCTGTCCTGGCAGCTCTTATTAATCGTCGCAAACAGTAAACGAAGCGGGCGGCTCTGGATTTGAGGCAGCTATATAAAGAGGAGGAAAATTGGAAAAAGAACGGAATGACGCATCCAGATGGCTCTATGAGAGAGTCAGTCTGGGTGGAATCGACCTGTATGCAACAGGCGCAGTTTTGAACCATGATACGGTTCCTCAAGGGCTATACTGTTATGATGTTTATACCATTGGGGATAAGGATAAGGAGAGTGATATCTTTATTTCTGAAAAACCGGTAGAAGATGCGGTTGGGGCCGTTTTGTCAGCAGAGCCGCTGCCTTTTAAGAATGGGGCCGGTCTCAGCATTCAGGGGATGGAATATTTTGACGGTGAGTACATGCAGTCCTTAAAGGATATTGTGAACACCACACAACAGCAGGACAGTGGCTTTCAAATGCAGACCATGTAAAACAGGAGGTAGAAAACTATGAATTTTTTGAAAAACAGAACCGTCATTGGAGTGCTCTGCATCGTGCTGGCGCTTGTTATCTGCTTTGCGGTCACGCCGCTGTTTAACCAGAGCATCAGTGAAAAGACGGAGATTGTCCGGGTGGTGAAGCCGGTCAAAATCGGGGAAGAAATAACGGCAGACAAAGTAAAAACGGTAGAGGTGGGCGCTTATAACCTGCCGGAAGATGTGGTGAAAAACCTTGATACCGCCATTGGCAGGTATGCCTCCGCAGACCTTGCAGTGGGCGATTACATCATCGCCTCCAAGATTGCGGATGAGCCTGCCGCAGAAAACGCCTACCTTTACAGCCTGACCGGTGAAAAGCAGGCCATGTCCATCTCCCTCAAGGCATTTGCAAACGGACTTTCCGGCAAGCTGCAGAGCGGCGATATCGTGTCCGTCATTGCGCCTGACTATAAAAAACAGGGGGCAACGGTGATTCCGCCGGAACTGCAGTATGTGGAGGTGATTGCGGTCACAGCCACCAGCGGCTATGACGCCAACACAAATACACAGGGAGATGCAGAGGATGAGGAAAAAGAACTGCCGGGAACGGTGACGCTGCTGGTTACCCCGGAGCAGAGTAAGATTCTTGCGGAACTGGAGGCGGACGGCAAAGCGCACCTGTCCCTTGTGTACCGTGGAGAGGGAACCGGGGCCGGGGCATTTATCACGGCACAGGAGGCTGTGCTTTTGGAGCTGTACCCGCCTGTGGAAGAAACGGAGGAAGCAACTGGGGAAAACGGTTCCGGACAGAACACCCCGGATGCACAGAGTACTGACACCGTACAGTCTGATTCCTCGGAAAGCGAGGACTCCGGTACCACCGATGCGTCTGCGGAAAGTGAGGTGGAATAATCCTTGAATTTCCTGAAAAACAGCATATTCAGCCGCAGCCCCGGAGCGGAGGGAACGGAGCTGGAGCCGGAAAACGAAAACCAGATGCTGGCGGTCTGGGGCAGCCCCGGCTCCGGCAAGACCACAACAGCGGTCAAGCTGGCGGTGCGTCTGGCACAGCAGCGCCGGGATGTGGCGCTGCTGCTGTGCGATATGAACACCCCCATGCTGCCCTGTATCTGTCCGCCCACGGAACTGGAGGAAGAACACTCCCTTGGCAGTATCCTAGCCGCCAGCCATGTATCGGAATCGCTGGTGCGCCATAACTGTATCACTCACAAAAAGTTCCGCCATCTGACCATCCTTGGTATGCGTAAGGGCGAGAATGAGTACACCTATCCGGTGTATGAGCGCCAGCAGGCTGAAGAACTGCTGGAATGCCTGCGGGGGATTGCGCCCCATATCATCATTGACTGTGGCAGCCACATCGCCAATGATATCCTCTCGGCCATTGCCCTGATGGAGTCTGACGCGGTGCTGCGGCTTGTCAACTGTGACTTAAAAAGCATCAGCTATCTGTCCAGTCAGCTTCCCTTGCTGAAAGAAAACCAATGGGATGCGGAAAAGCAGTACAAGGTAGCCAGTAATGTGCGTCCTAACGAGGCTAGCGGACACATCGAGCAGGTGCTGGGCAGCGTGGCATTTCAGCTCCCCCATTCGGAGGAACTGGCCGCACAGGTTCTGGAGGGGAATCTCTTTAAGGAACTGAACCTGAAGGACAGCCGTGGATACCGCAAAGCCCTCGAATCCATTACAAAGGAGGTGTTCGGATGTTAGGAGAAAACCGGAGCAGGACTGCATTCCGTGCGGATTCTGAAGAAAGTGTTCAGAAAGAATCGGCTACCGGTAAGAACCCGGAGCAGCCGGAAGAGTTTGAACCTCTCCATTACGGGCCGGACGATCCCGTGGGGAACGCCGTATGGGAAGCGCCGGATCAGCCTGCGGTGGAATCCTGTGTGGATGATGCAGAGCCGGAGGAAGATTCTGTGCCTGTACCCGAAGCAGAACCGAAAGCCCCTGCGGTGAAGCTGGCCGCACCGGAAAAAGCCCGGACGCTCCGCACCCATGACCTGTTTTTTGGCGCGGAGGACAAGAACCGTGATTTCACCTCGGTGCTTCGTGAGGTGCAGGCATATCTATCCAAGGAGTACAGCAGTCTGGTGACGGAGGATACCACAGAGGAAGTCAAGGCGCAGATCCGGCGCTTTGCCGGCAAATACATTCAGGATCACCGTATCGCCGTGGAGGGCATGACCACTGACCAGCTTATTGACGGAATCTATTCCGAAATGGCGGAGTTCGGTTTTCTGACCAAATACATTTATGGAGAAGGTATTGAGGAAATTGATGTGAATGCCTGGGATGATGTGGAGGTGCAGTATTCGGGCGGCTTTACAAAAAAGCTGGAAGAACACTTTGACAGCCCGGAACACGCCATCAACGTGGTGCGCCGGATGCTCCATGTGTCCGGCATGGTGCTGGATGACGCCAGCCCAAGCGTCCTGGGCCATCTCTCCAAGAACATCCGTATTGCTGTGCTGAAAAGTCCTATCGTGGATGAAGATGTAGGCGTGGCGGCCTCTATCCGGATTGTGAATCCGCAGAGCATGAAAAAAGAGGACTTTGTAAAGGGCGGAACAGCCACCGGGCAGATGCTGGACTTTTTATCCGAGTGTATCCGCTACGGGATATCCGTCTGCGTAGCCGGGGCAACTTCTTCCGGCAAGACCACGCTGCTTGGATGGCTGTTAACGACCATCCCCGACAGCAAACGTATTTACAGCATTGAAAACGGCTCCCGTGAGCTGGCGCTGGTGCGCCGCAATGAAGCCGGGCAGGTGACTAACTCCGTCATCCATACCCTGACCCGTGACAGCGAAAACGAGCGCCAGCGAGTGGATCAGATCGCCCTGCTGGATATGGCGCTGCGGTTTAACCCCGATGTGATTGTGGTGGGTGAGATGCGGGGACCGGAGGCCAACGCCGCACAGGAGGCAGCCAGAACCGGCGTGGCTGTGGTGACCACCATCCACTCCATGAGCTGTGATGCCACCTACCGGCGTATGGTGTCTTTGTGCAAACGGGCCATTGACATGAGCGATGAAACGCTGATGGGATTTGTGACCGAAGCCTATCCCATCGTAGCGTTCTGCAAGCAGCTTGAAAACAAAGACCGCCGCCTGATGGAGATTATGGAGTGCGAGATCCTGTCGGACGGAACACGGAACTTCCGTCCCCTGTTCCAGTACCAGATCACGGAAAACCGCATTGAGGACGGCAGATTCATCATTACCGGCGAACACCGGCAGGTCAATCCGATTTCGGAGAGCCTCGCCCGCCGCCTGATGGAAAACGGAATGCCGCAGGAGATGTTAAAGCAGCTCCTTGCACCCGGAAGAAAGGAGGAAATGACTGCATGACCGCCATACAATTATTAGCCTGCGTTGGAATGATAGCCGGCGCTTTTTTGATCCTCGGTTTAAAGCCGGTGGAGTTTACGGACAGCCTGTTTGCGTTCCTGCTCCGTCCAAAACGAAGTATCCGGGAGGATATCCAGACCTCCACCGGCAGAAAGAAAGACGGTCCGCTGCGCCGGGAAATTTCGGAAGCGCAGGCCATCCTTGAAATGACCGGGCGAAGCAGCCGCTTCTCATTAATCTGTGCTGCATCGCTGGCACTGTTCTGCACAGGCGGTTCCCTTGCCATCCTGCTGGGAAATTTCTTTCTGGCCCCGGTCATGGCGGTGGGGTTTATGTTCCTGCCGTTCTGGTATGTGAAACTGACTGCCAGCCACTACAAGCGGGATATTGCTTCCGAGCTGGAAACCGCCCTGTCGGTAGTGACCACGGCCTATCTTAGGACTGAGGACATCGTGACAGCAGTGGAGGAAAACACTGCCTACTTAAATCCGCCTGTGTCCAGGGTGTTCCGGGATTTCCTCATGCAGATCAAGCTGGTGAATCCGGATGTGGAGGCGGCGCTGAAAGCCATGAAAAGCCGGATTGACAACGAGGTGTTCCGGGAATGGTGCGATGCGCTGTGCGACTGCCAGCATGACCGGAGTTTAAAGACCACCCTCACGCCCATCGTGGCAAAGCTCTCCGATATGCGGAATGTGAATGCGGAGCTGGAGTATATGATTGCGGAGCCGAGAAAAGAGTTTCTCATGATGGTGGTTTTTGTGGTGGGGAACATTCCGCTGATGTATCTGTTAAATAAGGACTGGTATCAGGTATTGATGCATACGGCGCTGGGACAGATGATTCTGGCAGTCACGGCGGCGGTTATTTTCGTATCGGCCAGCTTCGTGGTAAAGCTGACCCGTCCCATTGAGTACAGGAGGTGATGCCATGACGGGACTCTTATGTTTATTCGGGCTGTTTTTAGCCCTTGGGCTGTTCTTTCTGGCCGCCTCCCTCCTGCGTCTGCCCACCATCGGAGCAGCCAGGGCTATGCTTGGAACCGTAAAGCAGGAGAAGAAAGCGGCCAGGACCGTAGAAACCTATCTGATGACCGTGGCGGTGCGGCTGGCAAAGTACATCCGTATGGATGAGTACAAGCGCAGCCGGATGAACAACATCCTGAAAGCCAGCGGCATGAACCTGACCCCAGAGGTCTATCAGGCATACGCCTTCGTGAAAGCCGGAGCCATTCTGCTGGGGGTAATCCCCTGTGTGTTTCTCCTGCCCTTATTGTCGCCGGTGGTGATCATCCTGTCGCTGCTGACTTATTTCAAAGAGAGCCAGAAAGCCGATGAATGGCTGAAAGCCAAGCGGGATGAAATCGAGGGAGAGCTGCCCCGTCTGGTGGCAACCATAGAGCAGGAGCTTAAAGCCAGCCGTAACGTCATTGGGATGCTGGAGCGGTTCAAGGCAAACGCCGGGGCAGCGCTGGTGAACGAGCTGGATATCCTGCTTGCAGACATGCGTTCCTCCAACTATGAGGCGGCGCTGACCCGTTTCGAGTCAAGGCTCAATTCGCCGATGCTCTCAGATGTGGTGCGCGGTCTTATCGGTGTGCTGCGTGGCGATGACAGCGCGGTATATTTTCAGATGCTGGCCCATGATTTCAAGCAACTGGAACTGCAGAGACTCAAGGCTAAGGCTCAGAAGATACCACCCAAAATCCGGGTGTTCTCCTTTGCCATGCTGGTGTGTTTCCTGCTGACCTATCTGGTGATTATCGCTTATGTGGCGGTAACCAGCCTCGGCGGGATGTTTTAAAGGAGGGAGATCATGCCATCTAAGCCGATTGTTTATAAAGAAAAGGAGTATGCGTCTCAAAAGGAGCTATGCAGAGAATTTGGTATAAACTACCACACCTTTACCACCCGCATGAGGAATGGCTGGAGTTTGGAAAAGACAATGGAAGTTGGAGTTGGTGAAATCGTAACAACCGGCAATCCGGTGGAATATGAAGGAAAGGCATACCCATCCGTAAAAGCACTGGCTGAGGAATATGGCCTGCCTTATAGCTCCCTTTCTCATCTCTACAGTCGCAAACAGAACATAGAAGCCGCTGTGGAGAGCTGCATGAAGCAACTGGAAAAAGCTGTTGTGGTATGGGGACGACCGTATAAGGGAGTATCAAATGTAGCCCTGGAATTCGGACTTCGTCATGCGTCTTTATATGGACAATGGAAAAAAGGAGTGCCACTGGAAACGGCAGTACGGGAGTTACTGAGTAAGGAACCGATTACTTTTCGCGGAAAGACGTATGCTCATTTCTCGGATTTATGCGCTCAGTTTCGGGTGCAACCAGCAAACGCCTATGCCCGGCTTGCCTATGGGATGCCGTTGGAAAGTGCTTTGACACAGCCAGTAAAGAAAAGCGGCCGGGGATATCCAGAAGAATTTGATGGAAAATGGTATGAAAGCCGCATCCAACTATGCCGGGCCTATGGAATTTCAGATAATTGTGTACGGGAGCAGACAAAGAAGAAAGCGTTGGAATATATGGATTCGTTCCGGCTTCTGATTCAGTTAAAAGAACTGGCAGGTATCCCGCAGACCGAACTGCTCACCTACATTCCGGGCTGCAGAATCAGAGGAAGAAATTACAAAACCGTGGCCGCCCTGCTTGCTGTATTTGAAATTACAGCGACTGCTTTTTATACCTACAAGTCGCGCCATCACTACGTAAATATTTTTGATGCATTGAGAGGAATGCAGGCTGAACGGATGGAAGTGTATACCTTTGATGGGATGCAAATAACAGGCCGGGAAGTTCGTCAGAAATTTACAGACCATGAACTGAAGAAAATGAGACTGAATCCCATTATAGTACCGCGATACCCAACGCTGCAGACAGCCGATTTTCAGACAGGCTGTGTCGACACCTTGGAAATTTATGAAGCTCTTTTATACGACAAACTTCATCCAAAACAGGGAATATCTATGGAATTAAGGTGAGTTAGTATGTGAAAGGAGGTAAATAGAATGATGAAGCATGAAAAAGAACGAAAACTCAAAGAGCGTCTGAAAGCAAATTATGAAGCCTATATTCAACAGCTTAAGGTTAAGCCCGCTCCCGACCTGATTGAGATGGCGTCCGAAATTGCCGCAGCCAAATTTATCTATGAGGAATTGGAGGTGGAAGGAGCGTTTACCGAATATTCGGATTACCTCCTGCAGTTTGAAAACCCGCTGGAGGTACTGCGGGATTACTGGATCGGAGAGAACAGCTACGACCACCATGAGGAACTGGATCATGCGCTGTGGAATATGGCCGACAAGGGCATCGGCGAGGACGACTATCCCCTGATGGGAGAAGGCACTGAAAGCCCTACGTTGGAACAGGGGGTGGCCATGTGCTGAAACGGCTCGGTGTCATCTTAAAAAGCAGACGGGCCGAGGGGTACGTGGATGTCATTGTGCTGGTGCTGTGCGCCGTCATGGTACTGGCACTGGCGCTCAAGGTGCTGCCGGTGTTCGTGGCGAAACAGCAGCTTGACACGTTCGCCACAGAATTGGTGCGGGAAGCGGAGGTCACAGGACGGGTTGGTTCAGAAACCACCCGTCGGGCGTCTGTTCTGCGGGAGCAAACAGGCATTGATCCCGATATATCATGGTCAGTCAGCGGAAAAATCCAGCTTAACGAGGAAGTGACAGTCATCCTGACACTTCAGAGAAACATTGGGCTGTTCGGAGATTTTGGTTCTTTTCCCATTACCCTGCGGGCGCAGGCTGCTGGCAAGTCAGAAGTATATTGGAAGTGAGGTGAGGAATGAGGTTGTGTGAGAACTTAAAGAGACTCTTAAAAGATAAGCAAGGCGTGTCCTTCCCTCTGGTGATCAGCGTCACGCTGGCACTTATTATTATTTTGTGCGGCGTGAGCGAATATTTCCGGCTCCAGATCATTGCCTCCGGCGTTCGGGAAGCGGTGGAGGATGCCATTATCTCCACGGTAAATGACAACTATGCCGGTGTGTATCATGGTGTCCGGGAGGGGTATTCGGGCGGTTATCTGCCAGAGGGCGAAACTTCATGGGAAACGGCGGTGAGTGAGGGGGACATCTATACCTATCTGGACAGGACCATTGGAACCGAACTGTCTGGCGGCCGCCATGTAAAATATGCCGGAGATGCCGGTAATGCGCTGGAATTTGCCATTGACAGCCTGTCTGTAAACATCCGCAATGCACCGCTGGCACCTTCCGACCCGCAAAATGCCCAGAGGTTTGAAGCCGATGCAATAATCCGGCTGGAAGTGCCGGTGCGGTTCGGGGGAAAATTACTGCCCTCCATGCATATCACGATGAAGGTACAGGCGGGATATATCGAAGTGTTCTGAAAAACTTCGGGAAGAATTAGGGAATTTGCTGGACTTCTAAAAAGATATATAGTATGTTGTGACTTGAAAAAGATATATCCAACCTTGAAAGGAGGCTTTTTATATGAAACTGACTGAGAAAACGAAAAAGTATCTGGTCCTCGGAGGTGGTGCAGTGCTCTGTGTTGGACTGCTCATAGCCATCAGCCTGCAGTTTGGCAAAGCGCCTGCTGGAGAAGATAAACTGCCGGAGGAAAGCCCTGCTGCAACAGAGCTGGCAGTCGATTCCAGCATTCCGGCATCCGGCTCCACGGAGGAATCCACAGAAGAAAAAGAGGTGGTGATCCTGCCGAACACGGATGCGGCGGAGGGCACGGATACCGGCCAGTCGGTGGATACCCGACCGGCACAGACTGACCAGACGGAACAGAGCATCCAGCCGGAGGTTACCAAACCTGCAGAGCCGGAGGAAACGGTGATAAGCGATCCCACACAGAAGCCGGACGGAACAAAAGTGGAAACTCCGCCAGTTCCTGTGGAACATGAGGAAGTAGTGACACCAGCGGAAACGACTGCAGCTCCGGGAGAGCCGCAGGGTGGGGAAACACAGGACGGCAAAGTATACCTTCCTGGATTTGGCTGGGTAACAGATACAGGTTCCAGTGGAACAACAGCAGATGATATGTATGAAAACGGCAATAAAATAGGAGAGATGGGAAATTAAATCAGAAACAGAAGGGCATGGTCTTCGGGGCTGTGCCTTTTTTTGTGGAAGGAGAATATGTTTGAAACAAATAAAAGGACTCATCGTGGCAGTGTTGATGCTTATAGCCATACTGCCATGTCAGACAGCCTATGCCGTAGGTGAAGGAAATGTAGACAATGGAGGCGGTGGAATGGGGCAGGGAACCAGCGCTAATAAGTGGACACCGGGAGATGAGGGTGTCCGTGTCACAGTGGTTCGTGTGTCTGACCATACAGTAGTGACAACATCGATTGACTTGACAAATAAATCCCCTGTTATTCAGTCCCATTTTTCAAAGGTCAGCAAAGTGCAGTATACGAATGGAACCTCAATTTCCCCAAGCGTAAGCACTTATTCGTATGTGAATCCAGCACAGGCTCTGCCTAAAATCATCAGTTCACAGAGTCTGGGGCAGGCAAGCATTGCAGAAATCAAATCCTATTTTACAGACGAACAGGTCATCCGCAGCATTGCAAATCTTACAGGAATGGAGTTTGATGTACTGATCAACGGAGAATACAGGCTTCTGATAGAGCCAATTGCCTATGTCACGTTCCAGGGAGTGAAGCTCTCCATGACAGCTACCGAAGCCGCGTTGTATGATGAACAGACAAGCGGTGCAGTCCGCGCTATGCTTCCAACCGTTGGTTTTCAGAACCTGCCCCTGGCGATGTTTCTCGAAGTGGCGGACTTAGGATATCCTGCATGGAGTGGACCGACAACAGGAGTCCGATCTAATCACGAGATAAAGACATCGCTGGGACTTGGCGTGGTACGGTTCAATGAGGCACCCCCTGAAGTTCCAGAAGCCAGCACCTATGACTATGAGTACCGTACCAACACAGAAGTCATCACATCGGTAAATGTCAGCGGAGGCCAGAGCGACCCGGATCACCCGGTTTCAGTCACATTCGATGTAGGCGGCCGCAGTTACACGGTGAATAACGTATATTACCCGGACGGTGACAGCCAGCTTGCATGGATTCGCTGGATAACACCGGATACACCACAGACCATGACGATAACGGTGCGTGTTCATGGTGGAGGCTCGGTTTCTCAGGGAACTATCCGTGTAAACATCATAGACTTGGACGAAAATCCACCTCCTGACCCTAATGCAGATGACCGTAATGACAGCTTCACAAGACCATCTGTGCCGAACAATGCACAGGTTAATTCGGCAAGCTGGGGTATCTGGAGGCCATGGTGGTATGCCTATTGGGTGTGGCATAGTGGAGACGATGATGACTCAGGATACTGGTGCGATCACGGATGGTGGGAGTTCGATTTCGACCGCTACAACGCCAGCCTTTCCGCCACCATGAGCATCACGCCGGATGAAAAAGCGCCTACCGCCAATGGAAAAATAATGAAATCTGGATATGGCTTCAACGAGGAAGTCACTACCCATGTGAGCACGAACCAGAGTTCAGCGGTCACGGCGGCGCAGAATGCAGTCACCTACTTCCCAGAGTTCCAGTATCAAGGCTTCTGGCGTCTCCTTGACCGGATGGGCGGAGGCTATAACATGACCCATGAATTCAAGAAAAACCGCTACAGCACCTATAACCGCCGGACACATTTCACGCCGATCTGGTATCCGGATGGAAGCTACACGCCCTATACATGGCTGATTGACTGCTGGACGCCTGCAGGAATGCTCAGTATGAACCTGACCGACAGCCTGACCATTGACGGAAACCTCTGGAGCGACTGGCACATCGCACCGCAAAAGCCGGACTAGGGGGTGCGGCTATGGCATATGAACGAATCAGCAAGCCGGCCGGACCAGTCTACCACTACACTGACCGGAAAAATCTGCCCTCTATTTTGCGGGATGGACGCATCCGGCGCAAAGGTGATATTGAGTGCTGGGTGTGCGGCTCCCTCGAAGATACCCTGAAGCTGATGCGTCAGACCCTTATGATGGAGGGAAAGCCTTACTATAAAGTGAACGGTACGCTTGCCCATTATCCGAAATTTGTGCCGGAGGATTACGTAATCCTCAAGCTGGAGCCACGCTATCAGAATGGAGAATGGATACGCTGGAATCAGGAACTGCCGCCGGGCAGCCCGCCGGAGCTGGTGCAGGCAGCCTGCGAATTCAGCAGGCTGAAGCTGGGATTCAGGGGTGACTTAAAATTCCGTGAGCATCCGGAAGTTATTGAAGCGGCGGATCTGCTCTCCGGGCAGGAGCATCAGCCAACGCTGTCCATGTAAGAACAATCAACAGAAAAAGAACAAAGACTGCACTGCCGAATCAATCGCGGCTCTGCAGTTTTTTCTTTTTCACAGCCTCAAAATGAAGGGAGAATCCAAATGAAAATGAAACGAATTCTGTTACTGGCCTGTGCCGTTATGATGACAGCCTGTGTGTTCAGCGTCCCGGCCTATGCCGCCAGCGGTGATGTGGCAGGGGCGATTGAGGGGACATGGACAACGGCGTCCCAGCAGATTAAGACCGTGGTGGACAATGTGGTGTTTCCGGCCATCGACCTGATCCTTGCCGTGTTCTTCTTTGCAAAACTGGGCACCGCATATTTTGATTACAGGAAGCATGGACAGTTTGAATGGGCAGCACCGGCGATTCTGTTTGCCTGCCTTGTGTTTACCCTGACGGCTCCCCTGTATGTATGGCAGATACTTGGAATGTAAGGAGGAAAAGCAATGGGATGCTGGGGAATTACCGCATTTGAATCCGATGCCGGACTGGATTCGGTGGATTACATCAGGCGCAGTCTGCCGCAGGACGGCAGGCTGGAACTGGAAAAAATTGTGGAAGCAATTCAAAAAGACGAGGTGCGGATGCCGGATGTCTGCAATGCCGAGTCACACTCCAGTCCGATGGCGCTGGCGGAAATCATGGTGCATTTTATGGACGGAACTGCTGACAGCATGGACTATGACGATGCATGGGCGGCAGGAGATAAAAAATTTGGGGCGGTTTCCTCTTTTACCGCCTCCAGGGAATCTGTGCGCTGGCTTAGGAATTACCTGCGCGACACCTTGAAATATGCAATGAAAAATGCAGAAGAAGGACACAAATGGGGCGGATGGTTTCAGGAAAAGGACTGGACCGGCTGGCAGAACCACATGGAGACGCTGATTGGCCGCCTTGACGGTGTTCTCGCTGCTGATGGGAATGAGCTGGCACTGTTTTGGGAGGGAGCACAGGAAGTTTCTATGGAAAAAAAGCCGGAGCAGGATGACTCCGGCATGACAATGAAATAAACTGACAGGGAGAAAAAGATGACTGTTTTTGAACAGGAGCTGCGAAAGCTCTTTGACCATGACGCGGTGTTTGCAGATACCCGCTTTGCAGGAAACATCTGCTACGGCAGGCTGAATGAGGATGTGCGCATCAAAGCCCGGTTTGTCACCTGCGGCTATGCCGACAATTACGAAGCGCTCAAGGTGACGCTGATCAACCGCCGGGAGGGGGAAATTGACAGTGCGCTCCTTCGTTTCCGTGACCTGTGGGGCGTGAAAAAAGTGAACAACCCCAACTTCCGTGACGGCGTTTCCCCGCATCTGTGGGTATGCAACGGAAAGACTGAGTGGTATGCGTACAAGCCAAATGAAACCGACCGCCAGCAGCTAAAAGACGCAGTGCAGACGTATCTGGCCGTCTTTCAGGAGCCGGTGCAGGAGCAGCGGATGGGTCAGAAAATGTATTGAGGCTGTGTTTCTTTCAGGCATGATACAACAGAAATGCGTATTTTTCTTTTCATCCAAGAATTTAAGAAGGAGGTGAACGTTACTCGTGTTTATATGGGATTTTGTTGCCGAAACCGTGCTGGGGCAGATTGTTGACTGGGTCTATGGACAGATTGTCGGGTTTCTCGGCGATTTTTTTATGCAGATGGGAAACATGGGAGCCGACTTATTTGAGATGACCTGGGTACAGTCCATCGTGCTGTTTTTCAGCTATCTGGCATGGGCGCTCTATGTGACCGGCCTTGTGGTTGCCGTGTTTGAATGCGGCATTGAATGCCAGAACGGGCGGGGCAGCGTCAGGGAAACCGCCCTCAACGCCATAAAGGGGTTTATGTCTGTCAGCCTGTTTACCACAATTCCGGTGGAACTGTATAAGCTCTGCGTTTCCCTGCAGGGCAGCTTCACGGCGGGAATCACCGGTCTGGGGGAGGACTTTGGAACCGTGGCCTCCAGAATTGTAACCTCACTGCAGGATGCCGGGACATGGGAACAGGCCGCAAGCGCCGGTGTGCTTGGGGGATTAGGCGCAATCACCAGCCCGATCCTGATGATTTTTATTTTGATCCTCATGGGTTACGCCATTATTAAAGTGTTCTTCGCCAACTTAAAGCGGGGCGGCATCCTGCTGATCCAGATTGCGGTCGGCAGCCTGTATATGTTCAGCGTCCCACGGGGCTACGGCGACGGCTTCATAAGCTGGAGCAAGCAGGTCGTCGGCCTGTGCCTGACCGCATTTTTACAGGCAACGGTGCTGATTGCCGGGCTGATGGTGGTGAAAGACCATGCCCTGCTGGGGCTTGGACTGATGCTGTCCTCCGGTGAAATCCCCCGGATTGCCGGACAGTTCGGGTTAGACACTTCAACAAGGGCCAATGTGATGGGCGCAGTGTACGCGGCGCAGGGAGCCGTGAACCTGACACGCACCATTGTCCAGACCGTGGCAAAGTAAAGGAGCGTGAATCATGGATACAAACAAGCTGGTTTACATTGCATCCCCCTATGCAGGGGATGTGGAAAGCAATGCGGCGTTTGCCATCGATGCCTGCCGCTATGCGATGGAACAGGAGGTGACCCCGGTGGCCGTCCATCTGCTCTACCCAAGGATGCTGGATGATTGTGTTCCGGCAGAGCGTGAGGCAGGAATCCGGATGGGGCTGCGGGTGCTGGAAGCCTGTGACGAGCTGTGGCTGTGCGGTGACCGGCTATCCAGGGGAATGAAGGCTGAACTTAAGGAAGCCGGGCGTCTTGGCATTCCCGTAAGGTATGTGGCAGAGCAGGAAATCAGGCAGGGCATCGCCACTGCCGGGCAGGAAATGCATCAGGCGCCGCCTGTGCCGGGGATGGCATGATGCTGACGATGGGAAGTCTCTTTGACGGGATCGGGGGTTTTCCCCTGGCGGCTGTCCACAGCGGCATCACGCCGTTATGGGCCAGTGAGATCGAAACCTTCCCCATCGAGGTGACAAAAATACGGTTCCCCGGAATGCTCCATGTGGGGGACATCACAAAGCTGGACGGCGCAAAGCTGCCTCCGGTGGATGTGATCTGCGGCGGCTCGCCCTGCCAGGACTTATCTGTGGCCGGGCAGCGCCGCGGCCTGGCTGGGGAACGCTCCGGCTTATTTATGGAGCAGACACGAATCGCAAAGGAGATGAGAAAAGCTGATGGAGAACGGGGGATACCAGATCACCTTATTCGACCTCGATACCTCGTTTGGGAAAATGTCCCCGGAGCCTTCAGCTCCGCAGAGGGCGAGGACTTCCGGGCGGTCATCGAGGAAATTTTCCGCATTAAGGACAGTGCCGGTCATGTGCCTCGACCTGACGCCGGGCGCTGGGAATCTGCTGGGGCAGCCATTCTGGGAGATGAATTCAGCCTGGCTTGGAGAGTGCTGGACGCTCAATAATGTTTAGCTAAACATTATTTTGATAATGGAAAGTAAAAAATAATGTAAAGTCACCTCCTTAAAATGTTGTGA
>URMK01000008.1 GCA_900548905.1 uncultured Lachnospiraceae bacterium
GGTTCCTTCCAGGGGCCGCTCCCGCTCGGCTAAAAACGCAACAGTACTAACGCTGTAAAGAACACAGCGTAAGGACTGGCGTTTTCAAACGCCCCTTCCAGGAATCCTTTCAACACCGCCGCCCCAGGGGAAAGCAGGGAGGGGCACAGGAGGGGATGCCGCAGGGCGCAAAGGGCCGTTTGAACTGTTACCTGCCCAAAGCCTGTTTCATATCCTCCGGCAGGGGAGAAGAAAAATCCAAAGGCTTTCCTGTAATGGGGTGGGAGAATTCCAGGCGGCAGGAATGCAGGGCCTGGCGGCGTATGAGGGTGGTATCCGGATTGTAAAGAAAATCCCCGATAATCGGATATCCCAGATACTTCATGTGTACCCGGATCTGGTGGGTACGGCCTGTTTCCAGATGAAGCGACAGCAGGGAACAGCCATTTGTTTCCTCCAACACCCTGTAATGGGTTACGGATGGTTCCCCGTTTTGGAAATCTGCGATCCGCCGGATGGCGGAGTCAGGATCCCTTCCCAGTGGGACGTCTATAGTGCCGCAGGAGGGGAGGCCGGTGCCGCTTACAATAGCCAGATATTCCCGTTTTATTTCCCGCCTTGAAGCCATGACCGACAGGATCCCGCTGCTCACCATATGCTTGGCAATGATGGTCAGGCCGGTGGTGTCCCGATCCAGCCGGTTGACGCAGCGGAAGACAAAAGGGATATCCTGTGCGGAAAAATACCAGGCCAGACCGTTTGCCAGGGAATTTTCATAATTATTCAGGGACGGATGGATTGGCATGTCCGCCGCTTTATCCAGGATCATGAGATCCTCATCCTCATAGACAATATGGAGAGGAAGAGGGACGGGAGGGATTTTTTCGGAGACCCTGTCCTCAAGGATATTCACGGTAAGAAGGTCTCCTGCCTTCAGCGGCTGGATTACATAGACAGGCCTGTTGTTCAGCAGGATCCCCTGTTCATATTTCTTAAGCTGCACCAGATTCTGGCCGGAGTAACGTCTGCGTTTCAGAAATTGCTTTATAGTAAGGCCTTCTTCCTCGGCCCCGATTTCATATTGGATAGTCCGGTTCATTTTTTCTTTTTCCTGTCTGCTGTTGTGGGCCCCTAAAAGCGTGCCTGTACCCAGTATATAGTATTTGGACCAAATCTGCACTCTTAAAATAAAGACGGTTGTAGATAAAAAAATAAATGGGGCTGTGAAAAAGCCCCTTTTCACAGTTCCATGCATAAATCCATCTACAATCGCCTGCGCGCTTATTTTTTATCTAAAACCAGATGAACACAGAATTTTCACATTTTAAACAAATATTAGAAACATTTTCCCGTTAAAATTCAAATAAGCTTAACATGTAAATTGTTAACATGTATATTATTAGCTTGTTAACAAACCTGTTCCAAGAACGGATCATCTGAAGAACGGAGAATACCATTGAGGAGGAGACGGATGAAAATAACGGATAGGCTGAAATGCCTGGACAGAAAAAAGAAGATTGCCTTAGGGGTAATCCCCATACTGACACTGATGCTGTTGGGCGGTGTTATTTTTTTGCTTCTGCGAAAGGACGGGCAAAATCAGACAGGGCCGGCGGGCGGGCCGGGGATGGCGGCAGGATTTGGCGAAAATGTGATATCGGCAAGCGGCAGTACTTCTGTGGGGATGCAGGAAGAAACATTTGATTTGGATTACATAGAAACGGAACTGAAAATAGAGGAGGTATTCCTGTCCGGCGGTGACGAGGCGGAAGCGGGGACCCCGATTCTGAAGCTGTCGGAGGAAAGCGTGGAAGCAGCCCGGAGAGAACTGGAACAGAAGGCGGTGGAGGCGGCCCTGAATTACAGACAGCAGCTTCTGGACAGTGAAGAGGAAAAGATAACTGCAAAGCAGACCTATGATACCAGTGTTACAAATGGGACATATGCTTCTTATACCTATGAAGAGTCCCTGAAGGAGTATGCGGATAAAATCAGTGATCTGCAGGAACAGGTGAAAGAGGCGCAGGAGCTGGTGGACGAATATACCGACTCCGTGGAAAACGATTATTATTATACCTATTACGAAGTGGCTGAAAAAAAGGCGGAATTTGAAAATAGTTTTTCCGCCCTGATGCAGCTTTACGAAGAATGGGATGTGGCGGGGCTGGAGGATCATTACAGAACCGTTTCGGCAAGTGCGGGAAACAGCGCTTCTTCTTCAGACCAGTCTTCTTCCGGCCAGCCTGCCGCTTCCGGGCAGCAGTCATCCGGCGGGGGGCAGATGGGAGGCGGGAATAATCCTGCTTCGGAAAATAACTACACGAAGCTTACGGTATACAATATGCTGGATGAAGAGGTTCAGGAAAATGAGAAGCTATATGACCAGGCAGTAGAAGAGTATGAAGCCGCAAAGAAAAAGGCGGAAAGCTCCCTGGCCCAGGCCCGGACGAACCTCCAGCTGCTGAACACCCAGCTGGAGGAAGCACAGATTGCATACGATAAGCAGCAGGTCAGCAGTCAGAATGACTATGATGCCGCGGCCGCGGAGAGCAGTTCGGCACAGGAGGTCTATGAAGCCGAACTGAGCCGGATAGAGGAAGAGACAAGTGTGGCTTTGAATGAAAAAGAAGAAGCGGAGGAAAACCTTCAGGAATTTGAAGAACAAATAGGGGATGGTTATTTATACACTAAGAATGCCGGAACCATTATGATGGTGGGAGCGAGAAAGGAATCTGCACTTTCCGGGAGCAGTATGGTACTTGCCTACAGCAACCCGGAATCCGTAACCGTGACAGCATCCGTGGATCAGTCTTCGATTGCGTCCATTGCTATCGGTGAAAGCGCTGTGGTGGAAATTTCCGATTATGGTACCTTCCGGGGAAGGGTGGGGAAAATCAATCCTGTATCCCAGTCCAACAGCAAATCCAGCATCTATTACTCCGTTACCATAGAACTGTCCGGAGATATAAGCGGGCTTTCCCAGAACCTGTCGGCTACCGTATATTTCGGAATCCAGGAATCGGAAGAGGAGACTGTTAATGAAACACAAACACAGGAATAAAAAAGTTGTCGTAAAGCTGGTTCTGGCCGGAACAGCATTTCTTGTGCTGGCCGCGGTATGTGTCTATACGGTTTTCATACGCCCGAACCTTACCGCAGAAACCGTAATTTATATGGAAAGCCAGGTACAATCCGGCAGTCTTGTCCAGGGAATCATAGAGAGTGGAAGTATAACGCTTCAGGAAAGCCATATCAGCTATGATCTGGATATTAATTATTCGGAAGATGAGGAAGAGGATGAGGAGGAGGAAGAAGCGAGCCGTTATCTGCAGATAGAGGAGGTATATGCCGTACAGGGCCAGCGTATGCAGGAAGGAGATCCGCTGTTTAAGCTTTCCCAGGACAGTATTGCGGCGGTAAGGCGGAAGCTGCAGAAGGCTAAATCGGAGGCACAGCTGGATCTGGCTGATGCCAGAAGCGAATACAGTTCCCAGGCCAGAAGTGCCAAGAGTACCTATAGTACTTCCAAAGCGGAAGCGGATACTGCGTCCCGTACCTATGAGACTTCCGTAAACCGTCTGCAGCAGGAAATAGAATTACTTTATGGGGATATACAGGTATTGGAGGCGGAAATCAATGATTATAACGAAAAACTGACAGATGAGGATACACTGGAGGAATACAGTGATTTGAAATACGCCTATGAGAAAGCGGAGAAGAAACTGGAAGAAACGGATGCCTCCAGCGTTGCCGCCTACACCGCTAATTATTCCGGCTTTCAGAGTGCAAAAACAGCGTTTGAAGCATTGGACGATACCCTGCAGGGCTATCGGGACAGTATAGAAGAAAACCAGGAGCAGATTCTTAAAAAACTGGAGCAGATAAATACCTCCCAGAGCAGCCTTGCTCAGGAAGAAATGACCGCGCAGCAGACCTATGACAGCGCGGTTCTGGGAGGAAACCTGGCGGGGGATATCTATGGCTATACCCTGGATTCCCTCCAGGATACCGTGGATGAGGCACAGGCTGCTGTGGATGAGGCCGGGGAGCTGCTGGAGGAGTTCGAAGCCTTTGTTGGGAACGACGGGATTATTTACGCGGACGGAACCGGCCTGGTTACGGATATCGCTTATGAAGCCGGCGATAAGCTGATGAATACCGGAGTTATGCTTTCCTATGCGACCGGAGATGCCTATACCATAACCATTGATGTGTCGGAAGAGGACATTTCCTATATCAAGGTAGGTGACACGGTGGATATTATATGCAATGCCTATCCGGATGAAACGTACGAAGGGACGGTGGCAGCGGTAACCACTTCCGCAGACAGCGGCTATACATCCACAGTCAACTACCCGGTAACCATACAGATAGAGGGGGATACCGGCAAACTGTACGGAGGAATGACGGCGGATATTACCTTTGTCACAGACAGCGTGGAAGACGTACTCTATATTTCGGCAAAAGCAGTTGTCACGGCAGAAGATGGAAGTACCGGTGTTTATGTGAAAAACAACGAAGGGGAAATGGAACTGAAGCCGGTGGAAACCGGATTTTCCAATGGATCCGAGGTGGAAATAACAAGCGGCTTGTCAGAAGGAGATACGGTTTATATTGCCAGCACAGTGAGTGCGGGACAGAGCGAAGAAAGCCTGAAGCAGTCCGGATCTGCCCGGACGGATGAGAACGCAGGAAGCATGCCGGAGGGAGAAGAAAGCGGGCAGCAGAGATTTCCGGCAGGCATGGAGGCACCGGGAAATAATTCCCGGGAAAATTCCCCGCAAGGAGGCGTTCCTGATTTCAGCGGCCCGGGAATGCCGTAAGAGAGGAGGACATACATGAGGAAGATTAATAAGAAAACGTTATGGATTGGATCCGGCCTCTGCCTGGCATTGGCTCTTGGCTGCGGAATCGGTTATTGGGTGGTATCCGGGGATGGCGGCGAGATTACCTACCGGGAAGCCCTGGTGGGATATGGAGAATTGACCGTGGGGTTGGAAGAAAGCGGCAATGTGGCGGTGGGGACAACGGAACAGACCTTTGATCTGGATTTGAGTGCATATACAGGAGGAAGCACAGACAGCTTCTCCTGGGGACAGGGCGGAAATATTTTTCAGGGGATGGGAGGAAACAGCAGCTCCGGCACCCCTTCCTCCTCTTCCTCTTCCCGGAACCTGGTGGTGGAAGAGGTTCTCATAAGTGAAGGACAGGAGATTACAAAAGGGGATCCGGTTTACCGGATTACGGAAGAGAGTATCCATACTATCCGGGAAGAACTGAGCAGTGATGTCTCTGATGCGGAGGTTACCCTGGCAAAGGCCGGCACCCAGAAACAGATGACGGAACTGGAAGCCGGGCAGGATTATGAAACCAATGTGGCCTATGGGACCCTTGCGGATGCGGAATACCAGAACGCGGTGACAGCGCTTGCCGATGCCGTTGCGGATAAGGAAGAGCAGATCGCGGATAGCAGGGAAGAACTGGAGGAACTGAATACCCTCTTGGCGGAAAAGCAGGCCGATCTGGAGATGGAGAAGAAGGTTCTGGAAAATGGGGAATATGTGGTGGACACTACGGAAATTGTCTCCGATGCTTATGGATGGATCACTGCGGAAAACGCCAGGGAAGAGGCGGCGGCAGTGGTGGAGGAGCTGGAAGCTACGATAGAGGAAACCACGGACTCCATCCGGGATAAGGAGAAGGAACTGGCGGAACTGGAAAAAAGCCTTACAGGCGCCAAACGGGATCTGGAACTGGGGCAGATAGAAGCCCAGGCGCAGCGGGATAAGCGGAACCTGGCATACCAGACAGCAACAGAGGCTTATAATGTGAGTGTGGAACGCAGCGATTTCGATGCGCAGACAGCCCAATCGGACTATGACGATGCAAAGGGCAAGCTGGATGAATTCGACGGTTATCTTACCGGTAATGTGATTGCGTCCGGCTACAGCGGCGTTGTCACGGAGGTTTCCCTGGAAGCAGGGGATACGGTGGACGCAGGGAACACGCTGTTGATTCTGAATGATTATGATGAGGTTACCGTAACGGTTTCTGTTGAGGAATCGGAACTTGCCAATATCAGGGAAGGGGATTCCGTGAATGTTTCCATCGCTTCCTATCCGGATGACGAATTTACGGGGGTTGTGGAGGATATCGGCGAATCCGCCTATAACAGCTCCACCGGGACCACCTATGTGGAAATCAGCGTGAAGCTGGGAGGAGAAACCTCCAAGCTATACGAGGGGATGACGGTGCAGATCACGTTTATAACCAAAGAAACGGAAAACATAACCTATGTATCCAACCGGGCAATAATCCGGGAAAACGGGAAATCCTACGTAAAGAAAAAGGAGGCGGACGGCACCATTGCCAGACAGGAGGTAACCACGGGCTTCTCAGATGGTATTAACGTGGAAATCAAGGAAGGACTTTCCGAGGGAGATACGGTCCTGATAGAAAGTAAGGTGAGCGATTCATGAAAGTGACAGAAATACTGCGGCTCGTCTGGCTGAATTTATCGGCCAACAAATCCAAGGTCATTCTTACCTCAACAGGAATTATTGTGGGCGCAGCCACCATTATGCTGGTAATTGCCATTGGGACAGGAGGAAAGGAAGAGGTTGCGGAACAGTTTAAAAACCTGAATGCGGGCGCTATTGATATTTCCTATGAATACCAGGGCAACAGCGGAGGCGGAATGCCCGGAGGAGGAGGCGCAGGGATGCCCGGCGGGGAAGGCGGGGGAATGCCCGGCGGCAGTTTCGCAGGCGGAGGAGGCTTCAGCTTCGGAGGCGGTATGTTCATGATGGAGCAGAGTCGGAGCAATACGGAACGGATAACCCTTTCGGAGGCCGATAGGGAAGATCTGGAAACCTTTGTGCCGGGGATTGCCCAGACCACCATGAGTTTTTCTATGACATCCACTGTGGACGGAGGAGAGCTGGAAAGCAGTATGAATTATACGATAGCGGGCGTACAAAGCAATTATGCGGGTATCAGCAATCTGCAAATGGCGTTGGGCGATTTCCTGACGGACGAAAATAATACGTATAAGGAGAAAGTCTGTGTCCTGGGCTACAATGTGGCAAAAGCGGTATTCGGAAGCGTATATGATGCGTATGACGGCACCGTTTATATCGATAACCGGCCCTATCAGGTGAGCGGGATTATCAGCGAGATGGGAACCGTAGCTTCCGGAATCAGCCCGGATGACGCCATATTCATTCCTTATAATACCGGGGTTAAATATTTATCCAGCACCAGTGTCAGTCCCACCATAACGGTTATAGCAGAAAATGTGAATGATGTGGATACGGTAATAACCAACATAGAGCAGGTGCTGGCGGAAAGCTATCCCAATGCGGAATTCACAATTTCCGATGCGGGAAGCAAAATGGAGGCCGCGTCCAAATCCAATGATACGCTGACCATGCTGCTCATCTGTATGGCGGTTATCGTATTCATCGTAGGCGGCCTTGGTATCATGAATGTCCTGTTTGTTTCCGTAAAGGAAAGGACGAATGAAATCGGTATCCTGAAAGCTATCGGCTGCTGCAAAAAGGATATTCTGGTGGAATTTTTGATGGAGGCCAGCTGTATCAGTCTGGTGGGAGCGGTTTTGGGAGTCATGCTGGCACTTGGGATAACGCCTGCCCTGGAATATTTCGGTGTGAGAGTGGAACTTTCCCTTCTGGGTGCGGTGCTGTCCCTTATATTCGGTGTCCTCACCGGTACGGTCTTTGGGTTCTATCCGGCTTACCAGGCATCCAATCTGATTCCGGTAGTGGCTCTTAACCATGAATAGAGGAGGAGAGAAGCAGATGGAGCAGAAAAAGGGCAATAAAAAGAAAAAAAGGAAAAAGAGGATCGTTATAGGTGCGGTATGCTTCTGTCTTCTTACAGCCGCCGGAGGGGTTCTTTTCTGGCAGAAGCAGGAAGCGGATGCTTCGGAAAGCGAAATTGTGATCGTCGCAGGGGTAATGGAAGCAGAGCGTTCCATGGAAGAAGTCATTTATGCCTGGATCGACAGTATTGTGGGAAATGATTTGGAGCTCTCTCTGGCGGAACAAACGGCAGCGGATAGCGGGGAAAAAGAAAGCGGCCCGGATGGGGCGGCCCGGAAAGAAGAAAGCGGAATGCCGGAAGCCGGCGGACAGTCCCCAGACTTCGGGCAGGATAGCATGGCAGCGGGAAACCGGCCTGCCGGCTTCCCGGAAGGCACGGGAGGAGCTATGAACGCGACTGCCTATACGCTCACGGGAGAAACCAAAAGCCTTGAGGTACCGGTAGGGACGGAAGTGATTACCAAGCTGGGGGTGGTCACTACTTTTTCCCGGCTGTCCTCCGGTAATATCATCGCTGTTTTACTGGAAGAAGGAACCGATAATATTCTGAAAATATGGATTGTATCATAATGCGTACGCAAAGAAGCATAAAGCAGCAGATACACTGCAGGGAGCCAAAATGGAAAAAGACAGGGATTTCATGATTTTAATAAACAATATCAATAAAGGCTATATGCTGGGAGAAGAAAAAGTGCCGGTACTGAAAAATGTATGTTTTCAGGTGAAGAAAGGGGAGTTTGTGGCTATACTCGGCCCCTCCGGCTCGGGAAAAACAACGCTCATGAATATTATCGGCTGTATGGATATTGCCGATTCCGGGGAATATTTCCTGGACGGGAATGCCATTCATGAAATGGAAGAGAACGAACTGAACAATGTAAGAAATAAGGAAATCGGGTTTATTTTCCAGAACTATCAGCTGATACCCACCTATAATATTCTCCAGAATATCATAATGCCCCTGGTGGTAAGGGGGATGTCCTCCGCCGAAGCGGAAGAAAAATGTATGGACACCATCCGCCTTTTAGGGCTGGATCACAGGCTGCGCCATAAGCCCTCCGAACTGTCGGGAGGGCAGAAGCAGCGTGTTTCCATTGCCAGAGCCCTGGTGGGAGAACCCGCCATCCTTCTGGCGGATGAACCGACGGGGGCCCTGGACAGTGTAAGCGGACAGGAGGTACTGAAGCTGTTCGGAAAGCTGAATGCTATGGGACATACCATTGTCATGATTACCCATGACCTGAACGTAGCCAAAGCGGCGGAGCGTATCGTACACATCATTGACGGGGAACTGAGCGAGGAGGAAAGCAGGGAGGGGGAATGGGAACCCGGGCAGTCGAAACCACAAGGCAGCGGGCATCGGGGGACGTGAACCGTAATCCTGTTACTGCTTGCTCAGGGAAACAGATTTCATTTACTTCACCGGGATTATCCTTTATAATTAGGTACAAGAGGAGGACTTGGCCTATGAATAAAAAGATAGTTCTGGCATGTCTGACAGCAGGCATTCTTATGTGTATGCCGCCTGTCCAAAAGGTAAACGCGGCGGAGAACCAGACTGCGGAGGATTATTATTACCAGTTGCTTATAAGCGGGGCGTATCCTTATAATACGCCGGCGAATGCAGGAAATGCAGGAGCCGGTGTTCCGGTTATGCCGGCAGGGGGATGGGAGCAGATGGTATCGCTGGCGAACCAGCAGCTGACACAGGCTGTGGCGCGGCAGCAGGCTTTGGAGGCCACCCGCCGGAATCTGGACGGACAGCTTCAGGCGGCGGCCCAGGCGGTAGTTCAGGCCCAGGCGGCTTTGACGGCGGCCCAGCAGGCCTATGCATCCGCGCTTCAGGCGGCGGCCTACAGCCAGCAGGCGGCGCTTTTAAACCAGCAGGCCGCACTTGGTAATCCGGGTGCGGGGAATACGCAGCTGACGGCAGCGGCCCTGCCGGCGGAAACGATTCTGCAGGTGCAGAATCTGCTCACTTTTTATGGCTGCGCCTGCAGCCCTACCGGGGTGTACGATGTCCAGACACAGGCGGCCCTGATTGCGTTCCAGACGACCTATGGGCTTGTGGTGGACGGTACGATCAATGCCCAGGTTTTACAGCTGTTCGGATTAGGATAGAAAGAAGGAGCCAAAAAGAGCGTAAGCTGTCCGGTTGAACCGGAAGCTTGCGCTCTTTTTGGTTTCTGTTCTTTGGATACCCGAGGCCGCAGGGCGGAATTAGCTTGATTTTACTTCCTTCCAGAGTTCATTATAAAGGGAATCCGCATCATCTCCCAGATAAGTAAAGGTCTCCAGATTATTGTATTCGCTCAGATTGGGGAAAGCGATTTTGGAATTCCTAATGTCTTCGTCCTCAATCAGATCCCTGGCGGCATCATTGGGAGTGGAGTAGGTGATATACTCAAAGTTTTTCAAAGCAATATCCGGACGGCACATGAAATCTATGAATTTCTCTGCGTTTTCCATATTGGGAGCATCTTTGGTAATTACCCAGGAATCGATCCAGATATTGGTGCCTTCCTTGGGAACCACATATTCCAAATCCGGGTTTTCTCTTTGTGTATAAATCGCTTCACCGGAATAGATAACCCCGATGGCCGCTTCATTGCCAATCATTTTATCCCTGACCTGATCGATGACATAGGCCTGTACAAGGGGCTTCTGGGCAATGAGGGAATCTCTTGCCGCGTTCAGTTCATCCGGGTTGGTGGAATTCATGGAATAGCCGTTCAGCTTCAGGGCTACCATGAACGCATCGCGTACGGAATCCTGCATCAGAATATTGTCCTGGTATTTTTCATCCCAAAGAATGGCCCAGCTGTCTACCGGATCGTCTACCATGGTTTTGTTATACAGGATACCTACGGTCCCCCAGCAGTAGGGCACGGAGTATTTATTTTCCGGGTCAAACTGACGGGACTGTTCCCAATATTGATCCCCGATATTTTTTTTGGCATTGGGAATGTTGTCATAATTCAGTTCTGCCAGCAGGCCGTTTTCAATCATCTTCTGAATCATGTAATCGGACGGGCAGACCACATCGTATTTAGAAGCGCCTGCTTCTATTTTGGGATACATGATTTCATTGGTTTCAAATTCATCATAGATAACCTTTATCCCGGTTTCTTCTTCAAACATGGTGATGGTATCCGGATCGATATACTCGCCCCAGTTATAGACCACCACCTCCCCGCCGTCGGCGGTGGAAGCAGAGCCGCAGGCTGTAAGGGGGAAAACAGCCAGAGACAGCGCCAGCAGCAGCGATAGACTTTTTTTCATTTCATTTTTCCTCCTGGTATGGAACCTCAGACGGTTCCTAATTGGTGCCGGCCGCCTCTTTTTCCTGTTTGGCCGGGGCTTTGTTTACAAGTAAAAGTAAAAGGAGCACAGTTACAAAAATCAAAGTGGACAGTGCGTACATCTCCGGCTTTATCCCTTTTTTGACCTCTGTATAGATTTTGGTGGAAAGGGTATCAATACCGGGGCCTTTGGTGAAATGGGTGATGATAAAATCATCGAGGGACATGGTAAAGGCCATGAGGAAACCGGAAAGGATACCGGGCAGCAGATCCGGAAAAACCACCTTAAAGAAAGCCTTTATCCGGGAGGCCCCCAAATCCATAGCCGCCTCATAGGTGCTTGGATTGAGCTGTTTCATACGGGGCATGACGCTCAAAATAACATAAGGGATATTGAAGGTAATATGGGACAGCAGGATAGTGCCGAACCCAAACCGTACCCCCAGGCTGATAAACAGCAGCATCAGTGAAATACCCGTAACAATTTCCGCATTCAGCATGGGAATATTGGTGATCCCCATCATAATGGCCCGGTTCCTTTTCTTCATTCCATGGATGGCGATACATGCAATGGTTCCGATCACGGTAGCGATTGCGGCGGAAAAAAACGCAATGAGCAGCGTGTTATAAAGCGCTTCCAGTATAATGCTGTTCCGGAACAGCTGGAAATACCATTTCAGGGTGAAGCCTCCCCACTTGGCCCTGGTGCGGCTTGCATTGAAGGAGAGCACCATCAGGGTGACAATGGGGGCATAAAGGAATAGGAAAATAAGGGCAATATAAATTTTGCGCAGTACATTTCTTTTTGTTTTCATAAGGTCTGTCCCTCCCCTTCCTTATCAAAGACAGAAGTGATAATCATATTCAGGATAATGAATATCATTAACACGATGGAAAGACCGCTTCCCAGATGCCAGTTGCTGGCCTGGGTGAATTCCTGTTCGATCACATTGCCGATGAGCAGGATTTTGCTTCCGCCCAGCAGATTGCTGATGACGAAGGTGGTCAGCGCAGGGACGAACACCATAGTGATGCCGCTGATAACCCCGGGCAGGCTCAGGGGAAACGTCACGCGCAGAAAGGTCTGTATCCCGCTGGCTCCCAAATCCCTTGCCGCATTCAGCACATTCGGATCGATTTTTATAAGCACATTATAAATAGGAAGCACCATGAAGGGCAGGAAATTGTATACCATACCCAGCACAATAGCCGACGGTGTGTTGATGATATTCAGGGAAGGCAGATGTAAAAAGGAGAGAATGGAGTTAATGACTCCCGTTTTCTCCAGCAGGGTCTGCCATGCCAAAGTCCTGAGAAGAAAATTCATCCACATGGGAAGAATAAATATCAGAACGATGAAGCTGTGCTGGTTTACGTTCATATTTGCCAGAATCATGGCAAGGGGGTAGGCCAGCAGGAAGCAGACAAAAGTGCTGATCAGGGACAGGGCGATGGAAAGCCACAGGGCCTTGGAATGCTCCGCACTTGCGATTGCCGTTACATTGGCCAGCGTAAAAGCTCCGGTTTTATCGGTCAGCCCGTAATAAAAAACCATACACAAAGGGATGATGATAAAAGCAACGGACCAGAGGATATAAGGCCCCGACAACAGATGCTTATATTTTTTATTATTCATCAACTGCTACGGCCTCCTCATCCTCAGATTCCGGCTTGTGCATGATCTGGATATTAAATGGATCCACTTTGATTCCCACCGGTGTGCCTACCGGATACATGCCGGTGGAATGTACCAGCCATTCAAAGCCGTTGGCGGTAACCTCCATCTCATAATGGACGCCCTTGAAGATCAAATGAGTGACTACACCCTGGATAATGCCGTTTTCCGGGGCCGTCAGTTCCACATCCTCCGGACGGATTACCGCGTCAACCGGTTTATTCGTCCCAAAGCCCGTATCCACGCAGGGGAATTTAGCGCCGAGTATCCGTACCAGCTTATCCTGGAGCATTACCGCGTCAAAAATATTGCTGTCGCCGATAAAATCTGCCACAAAGGCGTTCTCCGGCTCATTATAGATATCCTCGGGCGTGCCGATCTGCTGGATGTATCCCTGGTTCATAACGACGATGGTATCCGACATGGTCAGGGCTTCCTCCTGATCATGGGTAACATATATGAACGTGATGCCGAGTTCATTTTTCAGGCGGATAAGCTCGTACTGCATATCCTGCCGGAGCTTCAGATCCAGGGCGCCCAGGGGTTCATCCAGAAGAAGGACCTTTGGCTCGTTTACAATGGCCCTGGCGATGGCAACACGCTGCTGCTGCCCGCCGCTCAGGGAGTCGGGCATACGGTTCTCATAGCCGTCCAGATTCACCAGTTTCAGGGCATATTTTATTTTGTCTTTGATGTATGACTTGCTCTTTCCCTTGATTTTCAGCCCAAATGCTATATTTTCCGCAATATTCATATGGGTGAAAAGAGCATACTTCTGAAAGACGGTATTCAGCTGCCTCTTGTTCGGGGGGAGATTGGTAATATCTTTTCCGTCAAAAAGAACCTGCCCCTTGTCCGGCGATTCAAAGCCCCCGATAATACGGAGGGTAGTGGTTTTTCCGCATCCGCTTGGACCCAGCAGGGTCAGAAACTCATTTTCCCGGATATAAAGACTCATATCGTCCAGGATAATGGAGGAACCAAAAGATTTTGTGATATGCTGCAAATCAATCAGTCTGTTGCTCATATGTATGCTCCGTTTCTCCGCTCTGCGGTGGTGTTAAAGTTTGGTTCCTGAGAACTTTTCCCGGGAGGCTATGGCCTCCGGAAACGAAAGCTCTGTGGAAGGCAGGGGACCCGCCTTAAAAACTGGGCGGACTGCTTACCCATATGAGGGAAGCGCCGGTTTTCTCGCTGGCGGTGAGATAATGGGTGGAATTGGGGGTAAAATAAAAGGATTCCCCCTTTTTGGCGCGGATGGCCCGCTTCCCTATATGGATGGTTACGCTGCCGCTCAGGATATATCCGAATTCCTCTCCTTCATGGGGATTATCGGGATAAGTGGATCCTCCGGGATCCAGTGTGAGCCGGATAGGCTCCATGATATTCTTCTGGGCATTCGGTATGATCCACTCCGTTTTATTTTTGCAGGATTCATCCGTTTTTTCAAAATAATCGGAAGAGGAGAAAACGATCTGTTCCTCTGTCTTTTCGCTGAAAAATTCATTGAGGTCCGTTCCGAGCACCTGAAGGATATCCACCAGCGTGGCAATGGACGGGGAAGTGAGATCCCTTTCCAGCTGGGAGATAAATCCCTTGGAAAGCTCAGCCCTGTCGGCAAGCTCCTCCTGGGTCAGTCCCTTCTGGACCCGAAGTTCCTTTAATTTGTTTCCTATTTTCATAAACGGCTACCGGCCTTTCCTGAAAAGAACATATAATAAACTAAAAGTTTACTGACACTAAACAAGACGCTGATCCCCATTATACTGAATTCCTGTTAAATGTCAATGCCGTAAATAAAAATTTGGACAAAAAAGATTAACAAAATCAATGGGTTATGATAAGATGAATTTAGCAAAATGACCTGCAAAGGGATGCCGATTAGCAAGGTAAATCATAACAGGAGGCTGAAGAGATGGGACAGGACAAATATGTGGCTTATGTATCCTCGTATACGACCGGTGACCGGAAGGAACATGGGATCACGGTATATGATGTGGATATGGCGAAAGGGAGATTCTCCGAGAAGGAGAAGATTAAGATTACAAATTCTTCTTATGTTACGATTTCCCATAATAAGAAGTATCTGTATTCCATTACTGATTTTGGTGTGGAATCGTATAGGATAAAGGAAGACGGCGGGCTTCAGGTCATCAACATGGGCTCCATCAATGGGATGAGAGGCTGCTATGTTTCCACGGATTATGAAGATAAATATATTTTTGTGGCCGGTTATCATGACGGCAAGCTTACGGTACTGCGTATCAATGATGACGGCAGCGTGGGAGAGATAACGGAAGAGATTTATTATAAAGGCCTGGGAATTGTGGCGGAGCGGAATTTCCGCCCGCATATAAGCTGTGCAAAAATGACCAGGGATAACCATTATCTGTGTGTTGCGGATCTGGGCATGGATCATACGAATGTATACCGTCTGGATCACGTCAACGGAAAGCTGAAGCTGGTGGATGTCATCCGCAGTGATCTGGAGAGCGCTCCCAGACATCTGAAATTCAGCAAAGACGGAAAGTTTCTCTATATTGTCCATGAACTGAAAAACTGTATTGATGTGTATACGTACCGGGAGGAACGGGATAATCCGTTCTTTGAGAAAATACAGTCCGTGAGCACACTGAACAATTATCATGCGGGAGGTTCCACCGCCAGCGCACTGAACCTTTCGGACGATTACAGATATCTTTGCAGCTCCAATGCGGGTGACAACAGCGCTGCTGTTTATAAAATTGAACCGAAGACAGGGATTTTAACCAAGCTGCTGTGTCTGCCGGTGAGCGGGGAATATCCCAAGGACGTAGCGCTGTTCCCGGATAATAAGCATCTGGTTTCCCTGAATCAGGATTCGGGTACCCTCACCTTTTTTACAACGGATTTGGAAAAAGGGCTGCTCGTTATGAACGGCCCGGAAATGAAGATTGCACAGCCGAATTGTGTGATTTTCCATAAGGTTTCCGGGAACTGAGACAAGCAGGTTTTTGATAGACTAAAATAGTAGGGAGGAATTAAAGTTCATGGAAAAATGGACAAGGATCGCACATCAGCCCTGTCTGCCGATGGGGAAAAACGGTACTTTGGTGACAGCCTGTGAGGAGCATATCCAGCTGTCGAGGCGGGCGGCCGCGGAGGGCATGGTGCTGCTGAAAAACGATAACGGGGTATTGCCGCTGAAAAAAGGGTGCAAAGTAGCGCTTTTTGGAAAAGGGCAGATTGATTATGTCAGGGGAGGCGGCGGAAGCGGAGAGGTTACGACCTCCTATACCCGTAATATCTATGAGGGCCTAAAATGTAAGGAAGAAGAGGGTAAGCTTCAGGTATTTGATGCGCTTTCCCGTTTTTACGAAGAAAATGTGAAGCAGCAGTATGCGGAAGGGACAGAAAACGGCAAGACCGCAGAACCCGCAGTTCCGGAAGAACTGCTTCAGGCGGCCAGGCGATTTACGGATATCGCCGTGATCACGATCTGCCGTTTTTCCGGGGAAGGCTGGGACAGAAAAGGGATTCCGGGAGACGGTGATTTTTACTTATCGCCCCAGGAACAGCAGATGGTGGACACTGTGACGGCGGCATTCCCCAGAGTGGCGGTAGTATTGGACGTCGGCGGTATGGTGGATTCCTCCTGGTTCAGGGATAATGCCGGCATACAGGGCGTCCTGCTGGCATGGCAGGCAGGGATAGAAGGCGGGCTTGCCATTGCGGATATCCTTTGCGCGGACGCCAATCCTTCCGGTAAACTGGTGGATACCTTTGCCGGATCCTTTGACGATTACCCGTCCTCTGCCGGTTTTAATGATTCAGAGGATTATGTGGATTATACAGAAGATATTTATGTGGGATACCGGTATTTTGAAACCATTCCCAACGCTGCAAAGAAGGTGAACTATCCTTTCGGCTACGGGCTGTCCTACACCACTTTTTCCATAAAGAATTGCTGCGGCCGTCTTGAAAACGGGACAGAAGGGGCACAGATCGTTGTGGAAGCCAGTGTGACCAATACGGGAGGCCGTGCGGGCAAGGAAGTGGTACAGCTTTATTACAGCGCTCCTCAGGGAAAGCTGGGTAAGCCGGCCAGAGTGCTGGGGGCTTTTGCTAAAACCCGCTGCCTGCAGCCGGGGGAAACACAGCAGATTACGCTGCGGCTGGCGGCAGATTCCATGGCCAGCTATGACGATACCGGTAAAATCAGGAAATCCGCATATGTTTTAGAAGCGGGGGAATATTCCTTCTATCTGGGTAATTCTGTGAGAAATACGGAAAAGGTTCCTTATGTATATGACGAAGACACAGACAGAGTGGTCCTTACGCTCCGGGAACGTGTGGCCCCCCGCAGGCTTGCCAAAAGAATGCTGGCAGACGGCAGTTTTGAAGAACTTCCGATGCAGGCGGAACACACAAGGGAAACCTTCCCTGGTTTTGTGGAAGGCAATCCTCCCCACAAGGGACAATGGGAAGGAGATGCAGTCGCTGCGGTGCGCGGAACCGGCGCGCCGGACAGGAAAGTGATGCTCATTGATGTGGTGAACGGCGAAGCGGCCATGGAAGAATTCCTGGCACAGCTCACAAACGGAGAGCTTATCGATCTGCTGTGCGGCCAGCCTAATACCGGCGTGGCGAATACCTTTGGCATGGGAAATCTTCCCGAGTACGGAGTGCCCGCCCTGATGACGGCAGACGGTCCTGCCGGTGTGCGGATCAGACCGGGTATGGGGGTATGCACCACTGCATGGCCCTGCGCAACCCTGCTGGCATGTACCTGGAATCCTGATTTGGTATATGAAATAGGCGCCGCGGGAGCAAGGGAAATGAAAGAAAATAACCTTGGCGTATGGCTTACCCCTGCCATGAATATCCACAGAAGCCCTCTGTGCGGAAGAAATTTCGAATATTATTCCGAAGATCCGCTGATTGCAGGAAAGATGGCCGCAGCCAAGGTGAACGGAATCCAATCCGAACATATCGGTGCCAGCGTGAAGCACTTTGCCTGCAACAACAAGGAAACGAACCGGAAGGCCAGTGATTCCCGTGTGTCGGAGAGAGCCCTTCGTGAAATCTACCTGAAAGGCTTTGAAATCGCTGTTAAGGAAGCGCAGCCCTGGACGCTGATGACCTGCTATAACCTGGTGAACGGTCAATATGCATCAGAAAGAGAAGACCTGCTTACGGGCATTCTCAGAGAGGAATGGGGCTTTCAAGGCATGGTTACCACAGACTGGTGGAACAAAGCTTACCAGTACAAGGAAATCAAAGCCGGAAATGACTTGAAAATGGGATCCGGTGATCCGGATGAAGTGCTTGAGGCATTAAAAGAAGGCAAGATATCCCGTAAAGAGATTGAGACCTGTGCCACAAGGATTTTGGAAACGATTATCAAACTGGATTAATGGTGCGCAGGAAACGGGAGCCGTAAAAGGCTCCCGTTTCCTGCGGCCGTCCATGGGATCCCGCACTTAACATATCGTTATATCCGGTTCCTGTGCCGGTCGGCTATGTAGTTTATGAGGAATAAAACGAGTACAGGGATTACATTGATCACCAGGGAAAGCCAGGTTGCAAACGGAGAATCCGTTATATAATTATAGACGGTCGGAAGAATCCCCATCACCAGATAACAACACACGGGTAACATAAAATGTTTTGCGTCAGAGGCTGTGGACAGATACCATTTACTGACTGCGAATATAACTAAGACAGCAGCGAACATCACACCAAATGCGCCGACATCTGTCACTGCTGCATTTATGTCCGTGCCGAGAACCAGGGTGAGTATCATACCGGAAAAAGAGAACATGACACCCCCGGACAATGCGGAAATGAGCGGAATTTTATATTTATGCAGGAACGGACATCTGCACTTTGACGGATTCGCAACAATATATGAGAAAAGCAGGGTTTGGATCAGAATCTCAGGAGCCCCCTTAATATGAAGAACAAGAGGCAGCTGTGTATAAATCAATCCCTCAATGGAACAGGGCGCCGGCCCCGGGGTATTAATAATACCAATGACAGCGATGATTCCCCACAGCTTCAGCCAGCCGTACGTTGTCTCTATAACGCTTTTCTTCAGCAGCAGCAAAATAAAACCAAACAGAAGTCCCCGGATAATCTGGAACACAGGGCCTGCCAGACTGGAAGCGCTGTCAACGGGCCGCATAAAATATTTGGTGTTCCCATACTGATACAGCTCGTCATAATGGAATAATGTCATAAAAATAACTCCGCACAGGATATAAGTTATGACATGAGTGACCGTTACCCGCAAAACAAATCTTGTATTTTCTTTCATACGAACCTCCCGCAGTTTTTTCTTGTATTACGAGTATATTACATGACGCTGCGTCACATACAAGTCGTTTCTGCGGAAAAAAGAATATAAATTTGAATCATCGGCTCCCTTTTTATTCCTGCCGGCTTCCATAAAACCGGCGGAGGCTGTCCATACGGGAGGGAATCCCGGCAAAAAGCAAATCTACAAGAGTAAGGGCGATCATAGATTCCACCACCACCACGGCTCTTGGAACAATAACCGGATCATGGCGCCCCTTAATTTGTACCACGATATTTTCTCCTGCCTTATTGACCGTCTCCTGCGGAGAAAAAACAGAAGGCGTCGGTTTGATATGAGCCCGTACAATAATAGGAGAACCGTCACTCATACCTCCAAGGATTCCCCCTGCATGATTCGTCTTTTTACCGATTGTACCATTTTCTATATGGAAAGCATCGTTGTTTTCCGTCCCTGTGGAACCTGCGGCAGCACAGCCGTCACCGATCTCCACCGCCTTTACCGCCCCTATGGACATGACCGCCTTGGCAAGACAGGCATCCAGCTTATCAAAAACCGGTTCGCCAACCCCTGCCGGCATTCCGTCCACCCGGCATTCCACCACACCCCCTGCGGAATTATGATTTGCCATACATTCTTCCAGATAAGCTTCCGCCTTTGCAGAGCTTTCCTCATCCGGCATACAGGTAGGAGTCATACGGACTGCCTCGGCCCGGAATTTGTCCATAGCAGCAGATACCGGCCCGATGCTCTTCGTATAAGCGCACAGGCGGATACCCAGTTCCTTCAATATAAGAGAAGCAACGGCCCCTCCCGCCACACGCCCCGCCGTTTCACGCCCGGAGGAACGTCCGCCTCCCCGGTAATCCCGGAAGCCGTATTTGGCGTCAAACGTAAAATCCGCGTGCCCCGGCCGATAATAAGATGCGATTTCGCTGTAATCACCGGAACGCTGGGACGTATTTGGAATCATCAGGCAGATAGGGGTCCCTGTCGTCTTACCCTCAAAGACACCGGAAAGGATGCTTACCTCATCCCCCTCCTTCCGGGGAGTGGAATACCGGCTTCCTCCCGGCTTGCGCCGGTCGAGATATTCCTGGATATCCCCTTCGCACAAAGACAGCCCCGCCGGACACCCATCAATAACAACACCGAGCGCCTTTCCGTGGGACTCCCCCCATGTAGTAATCTTAAAATACGTACCAAAAGTATTTCCTGCCATAAAAGTATCCTCCAACAGCCATAGCTGCCTATAAATTCCTGATATACGCGTTCCTGTAAAACATTGCCTAAATTATAGCGTATTATTTACAGCCAGACAAGTGTACACTTAAAAATCTTGAACCATAACATCCGATATGGTATCATAAAAAACAATGTACCTGCACCCCCATGCAGGATATGACACAGAAAGGATAAGCGATGGAAAAACAGAAAAACACAGGAAAAGAAAGATTGCCCAATGTGGAGCTATTGCGCATTTGCTCCATGCTGATGATAGTAGCAATGCACGTAATCAACCACGGAAACGTGCTGGATACCTTGCAAAAAGGAAGCGTTTCCTATTTCCTCATATGGATCCTGTTCGGCATATCCTTTGTCTCCATCAGCAGCTATATCCTCATCAGCGGTTATTTCCTGTGTGAAACCTCTTTTTCCTTTAAACGTCTTTTTCGTCTGGAAGGGCAGGTATGGTTTTATTCGGCAGCCCTCTGCATAGCGGCAGTGCTGATACTGCGTCAGCCCATGGATATGTCGTCCCTGATAGCCGCTGTTTTTCCGGTGTTATCCTGCGAATATTGGTTTGTCACCATGTATGCCGGCATGCTTTGTCTGTCGCCTTTTTTGAATAAGCTGCTGCTGGGGCTGTCCCGGAAACAGTTCCGTCTGCTGCTGGGCTTTTTGTTTGTCCTGTTTTCCCTGTGGCCCAATGTGTTTTTCTTTTCCCCGGCCCTGAATTTCGGCGGAGGAAGCGGTGTGGTGTGGTTTGTGACCGTTTATCTTTTCGGTGCATACCTGAAACGGTTTTATGTTCCTGACGGGAGGACAGGCAGACATTTCCTGCATTTTTTCGCGGCGGCCCTCCTGATACCGGCAAGCCGGTTTGCAATCGAACTGCTGCTGGTTACCCCTTTGGGAAAAATAGGCTTTCTTCAGGATCTCATGTGGGGCTTCAGCCTGTTTTATCAATACAACTCCGTCCTTGTGTTTGCGGCCGCCCTTTTGCTTTTTGTGGCGTTTTTGAATATGGAAATAAAACCCGGACGGCTCCAGCGGCTGATTCTGGCCGCCGCCCCATTAAGCTTCGGTGTATATCTGATTCATGACAACCCCAACTGGAGAGGCGCTCTGTGGGAGTGGATCAATCCCTCAAGGATGGCAGGAAAATGGTATCTGGTGCCGGGAGTGCTGGTGCTTGCGGCAGGGATTTTCCTGCTATGTGCCCTTCTGGAAATGCTGCGCAAAACGGCGGCTTCGCTGCCGGGACGGCTGAGGAAAAATAAAGAAGGCATCGGGTGGCTGGAACGGCAGGTTCGGAAATTGGATGAAAAGCTGCTCCGTGATAACGGGATGTAGCTGAGAAAACAACGGATGCCTCCTTCACGGGGCGTCCTTATGTTCACAACGGCCTTTTGCTTTGCATACCGGCCGCAGATTTATAAAAGGAGAATATCAATGTATCGTTTGCTAAAACAGGAAGGAAGAGCCAAAAGAGGGGAACTGGTAACCGTTCACGGGACGGTGCAGACCCCTGTATTTATGAATGTGGGAACCGTCGCCGCTATCAAGGGAGCGGTTTCTACCGGGGATTTGGAACAAATCAAGACCCAGGTACAGCTGTCCAATACCTATCATCTTCATGTCAGACCGGGGGATAAGATAGTAAAGCAGCTGGGAGGACTTCATAAATTTATGTCCTGGGATAAGCCCATCCTGACGGATTCCGGCGGATTCCAGGTGTTTTCCCTGTCCACCCTCCGCAAGATCAAGGAAGAAGGCGTTTATTTCAATTCCCATATAGATGGAAGAAAGATATTCATGGGGCCGGAAGAAAGCATGCAGATCCAGTCCAATCTGGCATCCACTATCGCCATGGCCTTTGATGAATGCGCACCTGCCAAAGCGGAGAGGGGTTACGTGGAAAATTCGGTGGCCCGCACTACCCGGTGGCTGGAACGCTGTAAAACGGAAATGAGCCGTCTGAACGGGCTCGAAGATACGATCAATAAGAAGCAGCTGCTGTTCGGGATCAACCAGGGGGCCATATATGCAGATATACGGATTGAGCATGCCAAAAGAATCCGGGAAATGGATTTGGACGGCTACGCCGTAGGCGGGCTGGCCGTTGGGGAAACCCATGAAGAAATGTACCATATCCTGGATGAAACCGTGCCCTGTCTGCCCGCAGATAAGCCTACCTATCTGATGGGAGTGGGAACACCCGCCAATATCCTGGAAGGTGTGGAACGGGGGATTGACTTCTTCGATTGTGTATACCCTTCCCGAAACGGCCGCCATGGGCATTTATACACCAATCAGGGCAAGATTAACCTTTTCAATGCCAAATTTGAACTGGACGACAGGCCGATAGAGGAAGGGTGCGGGTGCCCTGCCTGCAGCAGGTATTCCAGAGCTTATATCCGCCATCTGCTGAAGGCCAAGGAAATGCTGGGAATGCGTCTCTGTGTTCTCCATAATCTGTATTTTTACAATACCATGATGGAAGAAATACGGGATTCCCTTGACAGGGGAGAGTTTTCCTCTTACAAAAAAGCGAAGCTGGAAGGTATGAGCCGGCCGGCAGAGTGATTCTAAAGTAATAGTTCAGACGGCCCCTTGTGTCCTGTGGCCGTAATATTCTAAAATTTTTTTAAACTGGATAAAAGGGCTTGCCCCTTGTCCATTTTTTGTGTATGATGTTTTTTAGAAATGTATGCGGTAATGTAGTATACAGTTAAATTTACAGGGCGTATCCAGCCTGACGTAGGAGGAATTAAGAAGAAATGGGAATTTTAGCGAGTGAAGCTGCAACAGCAGGAACAGGAAGCATGATTGGCGTTATCTTGATGTACGTTGTTATTTTTGGTGTATTCTTTTATTTTGTAATGTACCGCCCTCAGAAGAAAGAACAGAAAAAGATGAATACCATGCTTTCTTCCCTTGAAATCGGGGACAGTATACTGACCAGCAGCGGGTTCTACGGAGTCGTTATCGATATAACAGATGATACCGTTATTGTGGAATTCGGAAACAACAAGAATTGTCGTATCCCTATGCAGAAATCATCGATTTCGCAGGTTGAGAAGGCAAATGCGGACGAATAGCCGTATATTCTTCTGTTGAGAAGGATCAGCGGGTTTTTGCAGCAGATGCCGGAGGCGGGTTTGTTTTGTATGGCGGCTCTCTGGAATTAGGCGGAAATGTTTGTCCCGGGACAAGCTTTTCCGCTTTTTTGCATTCCGTACGGATCAGGATAGGGTATAGTATAGTATAGGATATACATTGTAGCTATGAAAGAAAGCATTTCTATTCCTGCAGGTTATTACAGCTATATCGAAAGGGTATGGCTGTTTTTTAATGCCCCCGGTTCTTTTTGTTGAAATTCTGCATATTTTGGTCTATGATTATAAGAAGACTGAAAGCGCAGGCGTAAGAACGTGCTGAACGCTCCAGGAAGAAGGGATGGAGGAACGTTATGGAATTACATATCGGATGTATACCGGGCGATGGAATCGGGCCGGAAATTGTGAAGGAAGCGAAAAAGGTACTGGACAAGGTGGCGGTAACGTTCGGCCACACGATACAATATACGGAAATTCTTCTGGGGGGAGCCTCTATTGACGTACATGGTGTGCCTCTGACCCGGGATGCGGTTGATGCGGCGAAAAAAAGTGATGCAGTGCTGATGGGTTCCATCGGCGGGGATGCCAATACCTCTCCCTGGTATAAGCTGCCCCCCCAGAAGCGCCCGGAGGCGGGGCTTCTGGCCATCAGGAAAGAACTCGGGCTGTTTGCCAATCTGCGTCCGGCCGTTTTATATGAGGAACTGGCAGAGGCCTGTCCTCTGAAAGAAGAAATCAGCAGGGCCGGATTTGATATGATGATTATGAGAGAGCTGACCGGGGGCCTGTATTTCGGGGAAAGAAGAACTACGGTGGAAAACGGCGTGCGTACGGCGGTGGATACCCTTACCTATAATGAAAAGGAAATTCGCCGAATTGCCGTGAAAGCTTTTGATATAGCTATGAAGCGCAGAAAGAAGGTTACCAGCGTCGATAAGGCGAATGTTCTGGATTCTTCCAGACTGTGGCGGGATGTGGTCAATGAAGTGGCAAAGGATTATCCGCAGGTGGCGCTTTCCCATATGCTGGTGGATAACTGTGCCATGCAGCTGGTTAAGGATCCGGCTCAGTTTGATGTGATACTGACGGAAAACATGTTCGGTGATATTCTTTCCGATGAAGCGAGTATGGTAACGGGTTCCATCGGGATGCTGGCAAGCGCCAGCCTGAACGATACCAGTTTCGGCCTGTATGAACCGAGCCATGGAAGCGCACCGGATATTGCCGGAAAAGACATTGCCAATCCCATTGCCACTATCCTGAGCGCGTCCATGATGCTGCGGTATAGCTTTAATCTGACGAGTGAAGCGGATGCGGTGGACAATGCGGTGAAGCAGGTGCTTAAAAGCGGATTCCGCACGTCGGATATCATGTCCGAGGATTGTAGAAAGGCAGGCTGCAGGCAGGTGACCTGTTCGGAAATGGGTACACTGCTTGCAGACAGAATATAAGGAGTTCCTGAAAGGAGAAGATAACCATATGAGAAGTGATTCAGTCAAAACGGGAGTGCAGCAGGCACCTCACAGAAGTTTGTTCAACGCTCTGGGCATTACGGAGGAGGAGAGACAGCGTCCTCTTATCGGAATTGTCAGTTCTTATAATGAAATTGTTCCCGGCCATATGAATCTGGATAAGATTGTGGAAGCCGTTAAAATGGGGGTGGCCATGGCGGGAGGGACTCCTGTTGTGTTCCCGGCTATCGCCGTATGCGACGGTATTTCCATGGGACATATCGGTATGAAATATTCCCTGGTTACCAGGGATCTGATTTGTGACAGTACGGAATGTATGGCTATGGCCCACGGTTTTGACGGACTGGTTATGATTCCCAACTGTGATAAAAATGTTCCCGGCCTTCTGATGGCGGCGGCCCGAATCAATATCCCCACCATCTTTGTTTCCGGCGGCCCGATGCTGGCAGGACACGTATGCGGCCATAAAACCAGCCTTTCCTCCATGTTTGAAGCGGTTGGAAGCGTGGCGGCAGGCACCATGTCCATGGAGGAACTTCAGGAATTTGAAGAGAAAGCCTGTCCTACCTGCGGTTCCTGCTCCGGTATGTATACCGCAAACTCCATGAACTGTCTGACAGAAGCCCTTGGTATGGGACTTAAGGGGAATGGTACCATTCCTGCGGTATACTCCGAGAGAATCCGTCTGGCAAAGCACGCCGGCATGCAGATTATGCAGCTGGTGGAAAAGGATATCAGGCCCAAGGATATCATGACGGAAAAGGCGTTTATGAATGCTTTGACCATGGATATGGCTCTTGGCTGCTCCACCAATTCCATGCTTCATCTTCCTGCTATCGCACATGAGGCGGGAGTAGAGCTTAATATGGAAATTGCCAATGAACTTTCATCCAGGACGCCGAACCTGTGCCATCTGGCTCCGGCAGGCCCTACCTATATGGAGGATCTGAATGAGGCGGGCGGCGTTTACGCGGTCATGAATGAAGTAAATAAAAAGAACCTGTTATATACGGATTTAATCACTGTGACAGGAAAAACCGTAGCGGAAAACATTGCGGGCTGTGTGAATAATAACCCGGAGGTTATCCGCCCGATAGAGAATCCTTATTCCCAGACCGGAGGCATAGCCGTACTGAAGGGAAATCTGGCTCCGGAAACTGCTGTGGTAAAGCGTTCGGCTGTTGCGCCTGAAATGATGGTCCATGAAGGGCCTGCCAGAGTATTTGACTGTGAAGAGGATGCCATTGCCGCTATCAAGGATGGAAAGATCGTCCCCGGAGATGTGGTGGTAATCCGCTATGAAGGCCCCAAGGGAGGCCCGGGTATGCGGGAGATGCTTAATCCTACCTCGGCGATAGCCGGAATGGGAATGGGATCCACAGTGGCCCTTATTACCGACGGACGTTTCAGCGGTGCTTCCCGCGGGGCCTCCATAGGCCATGTTTGTCCGGAAGCCGCTGTGGGCGGACCTATTGCATTGGTTGAGGAAGGGGATATCATCAGTATTAATATTCCCGAAAACCGTCTGGATGTGAAGGTTTCCCGGGAGGAAATGGATAAAAGGCGTGCGAAATGGCAGCCCAGGCAGCCTCAGATAACCACCGGGTATCTGGCAAGATACCAGAAGATGGTTACAAGTGCCAACCGGGGAGCTATCCTGGAAATCAAATAAATAAGAAGTACAGGCCGCAAAAGCGGCGGAACGGAGGAATGCATGCAGCTGACTGGAGCGGAAATCATTGTTGAATGTCTGAAAGAACAGGGTGTGGATACGGTATTCGGTTATCCCGGAGGAACGATTCTTAATGTCTACGATGCCCTGTATAAACATCAGAAAGAAATCTTTCATGTGCTGACCTCTCATGAACAGGGAGCGGCCCATGCTGCGGACGGCTATGCGAGAGCTACGGGAAAGGTGGGCGTATGTCTGGCAACCAGCGGCCCCGGCGCCACCAATCTGGTTACAGGAATTGCCACTGCTTATATGGATTCCATTCCCATGGTGGCGATTACCGCCAACGTAACGCTTCCCATGCTTGGGAAGGATTCCTTCCAGGAGGTGGATATTGCAGGTGTTACCATGCCGATTACCAAACACGGCTATATCGTAAAGGATATCAGTATTCTGGCAGATACCCTGCGCAAGGCGTTCCGTATTGCGGCATCCGGCCGGCCCGGCCCGGTGTTGGTGGACGTTACGAAGGATGTCACCGCCGCTTTGTATGAATATACACCCGAAAAGCCGGAAAAACCGGAATGGGTAAATAAATATACTGAAGATGACGTGGAGAAGGCGCTGAAGCTGCTCACCAGGGCGAAAAAGCCTTATATTCTTGTGGGCGGAGGAGCCGTTTTATCCGGGGCCGCCGATCAGGTCAGGGAATTTGCCGCTAAGATGGATGCGCCGGTCTGTGATACCCTGATGGGAAAAGGGGCTTTTGACGGGCATAATCCGCTGTATACGGGAATGATAGGCATGCATGGAACCAAGACGTCCAATCTGGGCGTCAGCGAATGTGATCTCCTTGTCGCTCTGGGAGCCCGTTTTTCCGACCGTGTGGTAGGAAATGTCAATAAGTTTGCCTCCCATGCCAGGATCCTGCATATCGATATCGATGCGGCGGAAATTAACAAAAATGTGCATGCGGATGCATCGCTTGTAGGGGATCTCAAAGGTATCCTGGATACGGTAAACAGCCGCCTTCCCCAGCTTTCCCATGAAGAATGGACTTCCCATATAAAGGGATATATGGATACATATCCGTTAAAATATGATAAAAGTGCACTCAGCTGCCCTTATGTAATGGAAGAACTGGATCGGATTACGGGCGGAGAGGCGGTAATCACTACGGATGTGGGGCAGCATCAGATGTGGGCGTCACAGTACTACCGCTATTCAAAACCTCGTACCTTTATTTCATCAGGCGGTCTTGGTACCATGGGGTATGGACTGGGTGCCTGTATTGGAGCCAAGATGGGAAGACCGGATAAAATCTGTGTGAATATAGCGGGCGACGGCTGTTTCCGAATGAATATGAACGAACTTGCCACGGCCAGCAGATACAATATCCCTGTTATCCAGGTGGTGATCAACAACCATGTACTGGGGATGGTGCGGCAATGGCAGACCCTATTCTATGACCACAGATATTCCCAGACCGTCCTTGCGGATAAGGTTGATTTCTGTAAGGTTGCGGAGGGCCTGGGCTGTATGGCAATCCGGGTGACGCAGAAAGAGGAAGTGGCTCCCGCCATGGAAAAGGCAATCGCCGCAGGCGGGCCGGTGCTTATTGAGTGCGTAATACCGGAGGATGACAAGGTGTTTCCTATGGTTTCCCCCGGTGAAGCTATCAGCAGGGTTTTTGACGGAGATGATCTGGCTTCCGGAAATGCGATACAGTAGCACCGGAAGGAAACCGGAGCCATTATGGAAGAAACAGCCGTGCCGGGCACAGTATTGCTGAGCCCGGCATACTTATACATCAGGTACCTGCAGCGGTAATGTTTTCCCGAATGGTAAAATTCACGGTCTTTTTTGCAGAAAATGCACATAAATTGTTTAACGTAGTAGTTGACTAAAGTAATGGTACTATGTAAAATAGACGGTATCGGGCCGCAGGGATACAGCCGGCGGCTGGAGATTGAATACGGAGAGGAAAATTCCTCTGCTCACCAGAGGGTTCGCATTTTGCTCCGCAAAACAAGGAGGAAAATTCCTCTGCTCGTCAGAGGACTCGCATTTTGCTCCGCAAAACAAGTAGGAGGAATAAGAAGTGGGAAGAGTTTACAATTTTTCAGCGGGACCGGCAGTCCTGCCTGAGGAAGTATTGAAAGAAGCTGCAGAGGAAATGATGGATTACAGAGGGTGCGGTATGTCCGTTATGGAGATGAGCCACCGTTCCAAAACCTATCAGACGATCATTGATGAAGCGGAAGCGGATTTGAGGGATCTGATCGGTATTCCTGCTAATTATAAGGTACTTTTCCTGCAGGGAGGAGCAAGCCAGCAGTTCGCCATGATTCCTATGAATCTTATGAAAAATAAGGTGGCGGATTACATTGTTACCGGGCAGTGGGCGAAGAAAGCGTGGCAGGAAGCTTCCAAATACGGTAAAGCTAATAAAATTGCCTCTTCCGAAGACAAAACCTTCTCATACATACCGGATTGTTCCGATCTCCCTGTTTCAGAGGATGCGGATTACGTATATATTTGTGAAAACAACACCATCTACGGAACCAAATTCAAAACACTGCCTGATACCAAGGGAAAGACACTGGTGGCGGATGTGTCCTCCTGCTTCCTTTCCGAACCGGTGGATATCACCAAATACGGAGTTATGTACGGCGGTGTGCAGAAAAATATCGGTCCTGCCGGTGTTGTAATCGTCATCATCCGGGAAGACCTGATTACGGAAGATGTGCTTCCGGGGACCCCTACCATGCTCCAGTACAAAACCCATTCGGATGCGGGTTCTCTGTATAATACGCCTCCCGCTTACGGGATTTATATCTGCGGCAAGGTGTTCAAGTGGCTGAAGAAAATGGGCGGTCTGGGAGCTGTAAAAGAGTTAAATGAGAAAAAAGCAGCTATCCTGTATGATTATCTGGATGAAAGCAGGCTTTTCAAGGGGACCGTGCGCAGGGAAGACCGTTCCCTTATGAATGTTCCCTTTATCACAGGCAGTGAAGAGCTGGATGCCAAGTTCGTGAAAGAAGCGAAAGAAGCCGGCCTGGAGAGCCTGAAGGGCCATAGAAGTGTAGGCGGCATGCGTGCCAGTATTTATAACGCGATGCCTGTTGCCGGCGTGGAGAAGCTGGTGGAATTTATGAAAAAATTCGAGGCTGAAAACGCCTGATCAGGCAGCGGTATCAGGCCTGCGGGCAGCGAACCGGGCGGATGTGCAGCCATATCTGTCCGGGTGACAGAATAACCGGAAAAATAAAGGAGAGTCCCTTATGTTTAAATATCTTTGTCTCAATCCCATTGCCAAGGTGGGGCTGGATGGGTTTACGGAAGAATATGAAAAGACCGAAAATGTGGAAGAAGCGGATGGTATTCTGGTAAGAAGCGCTTCCATGCATGATATGGATCTGCCGGAGAATCTCCTGGCCGTAGCCAGAGCCGGTGCCGGTGTGAACAATATTCCGCTGGAAAAATACGCGTCAAAGGGTATTGTTGTTTTCAATACGCCGGGAGCCAATGCCAACGGCGTGAAGGAAATCGTAATCGCGGCCATGCTGCTGGCTTCCCGTGATATTGTAGGCGGGATCAACTGGGTGGAAGCTAATAAGGATAATCCGGATATCGCCAAAGAAGCGGAAAAAGTGAAGAAGAATTTTGCCGGAACGGAAGTGCAGGATAAGAAGCTGGGAATTATCGGCCTGGGCGCTATCGGTGTGAAGGTTGCCAATGTGGCAAAGCATATGGGCATGGAGGTATATGGTTATGATCCTTATGTTTCTGTTGACGCCGCCTGGAATTTAAGCCGTGATGTAAAGCATGTTATCAATGTGGATGAGATTTATGAGAACTGCGATATTATTACTATCCATGTTCCGCTTCTGGATTCCACAAGGGAAATGATCAATAGAGAAGCTATCGCCAAAATGAAGAAGGGAGTGATTCTTCTGAATTTTGCCAGAGATCTTCTGGTGGATGAAGAAGCTGTCCTGGCCGGTATTGAAGAAGGAAAGGTGCGCAAGTATGTGACGGATTTCCCCAATCCTACCACGGCAGGTAACCCGGGCTGTATCGTGATCCCCCATCTCGGAGCTTCCACAGAGGAATCGGAAGATAACTGTGCGGTAATGGCGGTCAGGGAACTGAAAAACTTCCTGGAAAACGGCAATATCAATAACAGCGTAAACTATCCTTCCTGTGATATGGGAATCTGTAACCAGGCCGGCAGAATTGCTATTTTCCATCTGAATGTGGCGAATATGATTACCAAATTTACAGCACTGTTCGGAGATAACGGCATTAATATTTCCGATATGACCAATAAGTCCAAAGGTGACGTGGCTTATACCATGCTGGATGTGGAGATGCAGCCGAGTGAGGAAATCATCAACACCCTCCGTTCCATCCCGGGTGTTATCCGTGTGCGCGTTGTAAAATAGTATAAATTTTTCGGTATCCATTGATACGTCCGAAGCGGCCATATAATGCCGCTTCGGGCGTTTTTTTGTATCAGCAGTAAAAATAAACCCCCTGCTATGCAGGGGTGTTCCCAAACAGCTTTAGCGTTGTGTATCAAAAAACCTCCGTGGTAGAATATAAGCAGGTTCGCCAACCGCAAAAATTTTACCAAGGAGGTATCCAAAGTGGATAAAAACAGTTTAGCACACACAAGATGGGAATGTAAATATCATTTGGTATTTGCACCGAAATACAGAAGACAAATCGTATATGGAAAAATAAAGGCAGATGTAGCCCGTATTTTAAGTGAACTGTGCAAAAGAAAAGGGATAGAAATTATAGAAGCAGAATGCTGTAGAGACCATATACATATGTTGGTAAGAATACCGCCGAAATATAGTGTTTCAGAGATCATGGGATATTTAAAAGGAAAAAGTTCGCTTATGATATTTGAAAGGCATGCGAACTTAAAGTATCGGTATGGAAACCGTCATTTTTGGTGTAGAGGATATTATGTCGATACAGTAGGGAAAAATGCAAAGAAAATCGAAGAGTATATAAGAAACCAAATACAAGAGGATTTACAATACGATCAAATGACATTAAAAGAGTACATTGACCCGTTTACGGGTGAGCCAGTACAAAAAGGCAAATAAAGAGGCTCTTTAGAGCCAGCCCGAGACCGCAGTGCGGAAGGCGAACTTTTTTCAGAGCCTCTTTAGAGGCAAGCAGGTAACAGCGACTTATAGTCGCAGAGCAAACCACCGGCTAAGCCGGTGGTCATGATTTTGTTTTCAGCCTCTTTGAGACCCCTTGTAACGGAAAAGAGAATACGTTATACTTATTTATGAAAACCTGACATATGCAGTGCCGGGTAAAATAACGAAATAACGGAGGTACGAGGATGGCAGAAATCAGACCGTTCCGGGCATACAGGCCGAAAAAGGGCCTGGAGCAGCGGATTGCAGCGCTGCCTTATGACGTATATAACAGGGAAGAAGCTAAGAGTGAGGTAACCAGGGAACCGCTTTCCTTTTTGTCCATAGACAGGGCGGAAACCCAATTCGGCGATGATGTGGACGTTTATGCGGACTGTGTATATGAGAAAGCGTCAAAGCTGCTGTGGGAAAGGGTACAAGACGGCAGCTTCGTGCAGGAAGAAATACCGGTATACTACATATATGAGCTGGTGATGGGCGCTCGTTCCCAGACCGGAATCACGGCCTGTGCAGGCGTGGAGGATTACCGGAACCAGGTGATAAAGAAGCATGAGAACACCAGGGCGGATAAAGAAGCCGACCGCATCCGCCATGTGGATGTCTGCAACGCGCAGACCGGACCGATTTTTCTGGCATACCGGTCCCAGCCGGCCATTAATGCGGTGGTGGAGCAATATAAGGCGGGAGAGCCGCTGTATGATTTTGTTTCTCCGGACGGAATAGCCCACAGGGTATGGGTGATAGACCGGCCGGAGGATGTGGCATTGATACGGAGCACTTTTTCCGATGTGGGGGAGATCTATATTGCAGACGGCCATCACCGCTGTGCTTCCGCAGTAAAGGTATCCGAAAAGCGCAGGCTGGAAAATCCGGACTTTACCGGAGAGGAAGAATTTAATTTCTTTTTGTCCGTGTTGTTTCCCGACGATCAGCTTATGATTATGGATTATAACCGGGTGGTAAAAGATCTGAATGATTTGACAAAAGAGGAATTTGTTGGAAAAATCGGGGAATCCTTCCAGATAGAGGAATTACAGTCCGGTATGGACGGCAGGCCGGAACGGAAAGGCACCTTCGGCATGTATCTGGACGGAAACTGGTACCGCTTAACGGCAAAGAAGGAAATCCTCTCAAAAGATCCGGTGAAGGGACTGGATGTATCCATCCTGCAGGATCATCTGCTGGGGCCGGTTCTGGGGATCCGGGATCCTAAAACGGATAAACGGATAGATTTCGTGGGAGGCATACGCGGAATGCAGGAACTGGAGAGAAGAGTGTCAGAGGACTGCAGGGTGGCGTTTGCTATGTATCCCACGTCTATCGGAGAACTGTTTGCGGTGGCGGATGCCGGTCTTCTGATGCCGCCGAAATCCACATGGTTTGAACCTAAATTAAGGAGCGGGCTTTTCATTCACAGCCTGCGGTAAATATAGCAAGAAAGTTGAGGAAAACGGGATGAAGGATAAATTGTATAAGCTGATGAACTGGCCCGAAATCGAAGCCGTTATCTATTCGGAGGAGGATAACCCGCACAGGCTGCTGGGACCTCATACGGCAGGAAGCTCTATACTGCTCCAGACCTTTCAGCCGGGCGCGCAGCAGGTTGCGGTGGTAATTGCGGAGACCGGGAAGGAAGTTCAGATGGAACTTGCCGATGAAGCGGGTTATTTTGCGGCGCTGATTCCGGGAAAGAAGCTTGGAGATTACACCTACAGGGTGGAATATCCGGACGGACGCACGGAGGAAATCACTGACCCTTACCGGTTCGGCCCGATCATATCCAAAAAAGACACAGATCTTTTTGCCGCAGGTACCCATTATGAAGCCTACAAAATGCTGGGAGCCCATATATGCAGTGTGGATGGGATAAAAGGCGTACATTTTGCCCTCTGGGCACCGAACGCACTCCGGGTGAGTGTTGCGGGAGACTTTAACAACTGGGACGGCAGAGTACACCAGATGCGCAGGCTGTGGGATTCCGGCATATTTGAGATTTTTATCCCGGGGGATTTGGAAGGACAGAACTATAAATACGAATTAAAGGTGAAGGGAGGCCTTACCTATCTGAAAGCGGATCCCTATGCCTTTGCACAGCAGCTGCGCCCTGAGACGGCATCCGTTATCCGGGAAATTTCCGGCTTTGCCTGGGAGGATGAAGAGTGGATCGCCCGGAGGGCAAAAACCGATTTTACAAAGGAACCGGTAAGTGTTTATGAACTTTACCTGGGATCCTTCTGTAAGCCGGAAGAGGGGAAAACCTACTGCAATTACAGGGAACTGGCCCCGGAAATAATCACTTATGTGAAGAAAATGGGATATACACACATTGAACTGATGCCTATCATGGAGCACCCCTTTGACGGCTCCTGGGGTTATCAGGTAATCGGCTATTATGCCCCCACGGCCCGGTATGGTACGCCGGAGGATTTCATGTATTTCATGAACGAAATGCATAAAGCGGGAATCGGAGTGATTCTTGACTGGGTGCCGGCACATTTTCCCAGAGATACCTATGGGTTGTCTGCGTTTGACGGAACCTGTCTTTATGAGCACCAGGATCCCCGGCAGGGCTCGCATCCCCACTGGGGCACGCTGATCTATAACTATGGAAGACCCCAGGTCTGCAATTACCTGATTGCCAACGCCCTGTTCTGGATCGAACAGTATCATGCGGATGGGATCCGGATGGATGCGGTGGCCTCTATGCTGTATCTGGATTACGGTAAAAAAGACGGGGAATGGGTAGCCAATATCTATGGCGGAAACCAGAACCTGGAAGCTATGGAGTTCCTCAAGCATGTGAACAGTATGATTCATAAGCGCGGGAAAGGGGCTTTATCTATAGCCGAAGAATCCACAGCCTGGCCCAAGGTGACAGGAAGCCTGGAAGAGGACGGCCTGGGCTTTGATATGAAGTGGAATATGGGCTGGATGAATGATTTTCTCAGTTATATCAGGCAGGATCCCTATTTCCGTTCCGGATGCCACAATGAGCTCACCTTCAGCATGGTTTATGCCTACAGTGAACATTTTATGCTGGTGCTTTCCCATGATGAGGTAGTGCATGGAAAGGCTTCCATGATCGGGAAAATGCCGGGCAGCAAAGAAGAACAGTTTGAAAACCTGAAGGCCAGCTATGGCTTTATGATGTGCCATCCCGGGAAAAAGCTGCTTTTTATGGGCCAGGATATCGGGGAATATGACGAATGGAACGAAGATCGCAGCGTGGAATGGGAGCTTCTGGAGAAACCGGAGCATAAAGGGCTGAATGAATTTGTAAAGGAGCTGAATAACCTGTACAGGACACAGCCTGCCTTATACCGTAAGGATACCAGCTGGGACGGCTTTGAATGGGTGAACTGCATCAATGCAAATGACTGTATCCTCTCCTTTGTGAGAAAGGCGGACAAGCCGGAGCAGCAGCTTCTGGTGGTGCTGAACTTTGCCAATGTGGAAAGAAAGAATTTCCAGGTGGGAGTGCCTCTTAACGGAAAATATAAGGAAATCCTGAACTCGGATGCCAAAGCTTACGGTGGCGAAGGAAGAGTGAACCCCAGGATGAAGCCTGCTCTGGAGGAACCTTTTGACGGTAAGGATTATTCCATTAAAATAAATCAGGCCCCTCTGAGCATAAGCATTTTTTCATACCAGCCCTACACCAAAGAGGAACTGAAAGAAATAGCTAAAAAGAAAGCGGAAAAAGAAAAGAAAGCAAAAGAAGCGGCAAGAAAGAAACAGGGTGCTAAAAAAGCCGCCCCCCAGTCCCTGAAGGAAGAACTGGCTGATAAGGTTTTCAAGGCCGATGCGGCCATTTCCGAGATGGGGGAGGTAGAAAAGCCGGTCAAGGTGGTTAAAACCCGTAAAAAGGCGGAGAAAGAATGAATAAGTTCATAGTATTGACAGCAGATATCACGGAAGAACTGGCCCTGGGGCAGAAACTGCTAAAAGCGGCGCCCCAGACCATGCTTGACTTGTTAATCCGCGTGGTGATCTGTGTAATAGTTTTCCTGATCGGCTCCCGGATTATCAGCCTGATACGGAAATTGACGTCCAATGCGCTGAAAAGGGCAAACGCAAGTAAAGAAGCAAAGCAGTTCCTGGATTCCACACTAAAGGTGGGGCTGTATGCTTTTTTGATTTTCCAGATAGCCGTTAAGCTGGGGATTGATGCCACCACAATAGCCACTGTCCTGGGCTCCGCCACCGTCACCATCGGACTGGCTTTCCAGGGCAGCCTGAAGAACTGCATAGGCGGTATTCTTATCATGCTTCTCCATCCCTTCCGCGTGGGGGACTATATTATTGAGGACAACCACAGGAATGAAGGTACGGTTTCCGAAATCACCATTTTCTACACCAAGCTGGCGACTATCGATAATAAAATTATCCTTCTGCCAAACGGGGCTTTAGCGGATACCAGTATCACCAATGTGACCAATGAGGATAACAGGAGGGTGGAACTGAAGGTGGGGATTTCTTATCAGTCAGACATCCGCAGGGCGAAGGCGGTTATTAACTCCCTGATAGAAGCCAACGACAGAATCATGAAGGATAAGGAGTACCGGATCTTTGTGGATGATTTAGGAGACAGCTCCGTGGTAATCGGCATGCGGTTCTGGACCAAAACAGAGGATTACTGGCCGGTCCGGTGGGATATGCTGGAAGATATTAAATATGCCTTTGATGAAAATGGCATTGGGATACCTTTCCCTCAGATGGATGTGCATCTGGATGGCGGAGAATGAGAATCCATTCTTGTATTTCAATAAAAAAAATAATCCGGCACCCGAAAGGGTACCGGATTATTTTTTTTGTGAAAGCCTGTAAAGCTGGAAAAGGGACTCGAACCCTCGACCTACTGATTACGAATCAGTTGCGCTACCAACTGCGCTATTCCAGCAAATTACCGACGCTATTCATTATAAATGCTATTTGCCTTTTTGACAAGAGTATTTTTTACTTTTATTAATTTTTTTTGACCTTTTTTGATCTGATTTTCTCGGTTTTTTAACGAATCAAACCGGAAAGTGATAACTGCTGTGTTGTTTTATAATTTCTTTTAGTCAAAACATACCTACGCTCTTGCGGTTTTTCAAATTTTAATGTGGAGGATGTTTCAGGGTCCCCTATTTTGGAGGGATTTATTTTCTGAATATATCAATCGTATGACTAGAAATCCCCGACAAATCTTCCCGTTCACAAGTTGCATAGTGATATTTCAGATATAGTTCGAACGTGTCATCGTCCATAGCATCGACTGCTTCACGCATACACAGGGCAAAACCATCGGAAGCGACATAATGCAGCCGGGTTACCGGGAACACAGACATCAGATCATCAATGTTTTCTTTACGGACAAGTTCAAACAGATCCTTTGGTTCGGATTTAGTGTCAAAGGTAAGGGGATCAATAAGGCCTTTCCCGATATAGCCGGCGACGTTAAACTGCCCGCGCTGGAAGCCTTCGTCCAGGATACAGCTGTCGGAAATAACATAGGCAGCAAAAATCACACCTCCTGGTGTGGTAACACGGATAGCTTCACGCAGCGCCTGCTGTTTATCTTTTTTGCTGTAAAGATGATACAGCGGACCCAGTAACAGCGTTATATCATATGTATTGTCCGGAAAAGCAGATAAGTCCAATGCATTTCCCTGAGTGATGGTTATGTTTTCCTTTGGCTGGGTATGACTGCGGAAGACTTCTATATTGTGTTCCACCAGTTCCACTGCATCAACCTCATATCCCCTGCGGGCCAGGGCATGGGAATACCGGCCGGTTGCGGCACCGATTTCAAGGATCCGGTCATCCGGTTTGATGTACTTTTCAATATAATGCATAGTAGTCAGAAATTCAACGGATCCATGCTTGAATGCCAGCCGGTTATCCTCGTCATAATGACTGTAAAAGTCTGTCAGATATTGATTGGTTGTCATGATATACTCCTTATCTTATTGAAATAACCTCAAAAGGAAATGTTCCTGTCCTTTTCCTGTCTTATAAAAGCACTCAATACATTGTCTATCATTTTTTCGGTATTTTCCCGGTTCAATTTTATTTTATCCCCTGCTATTAAAACAGCGATACCATGTGTGTACAGATATAAATCAAGAAATATAATTTTCGCACGTTCTAATTCTACTCCGATGGTTTCTGAAAAAAGGCGGGCTTTATTTTCGTTGCCGATCTCCTGATAAAAATCCTTCGCCTCCGTCATTTTTAAATCGATATCATTAATAAACAGCAGCTTAAACAAATGCGTTTCCTCCTGCGCAAAGGCAATGTATGAAAGAGGAAGTATTAAATAAGGCTTTACTTTTTGGGAATTCCTGTAAGTGATGACATACTGTTCATAATATTCATATGCAAAGGCGAGGAAATCAGTTTTTAGTTCTTCCATGTTTTTATAGCAGGTAAAGATCGGGCGGGTAGAGCACTGGAGCTTACCCGCAATACTCCGCGCATTAATGGTCTCAAATCCGGACTCCCTTGTCATATCCAAAACAATGTCCAGAATCATTTCCTTTGTTATTTTTGCTTTAGGCGGCATATATGTTTTATCCTCCCTGGTATGTTTATGTACAACATATGTTACATAACTATTGTTGCATATGAATATGTATTATGTCAAGAAGAGATTTTGTATTTGGGTCCTGGGAGAATATCTGTAATTGTCCCGGTTTCATCCCGGTTTTCTTGAAAGTATTGTACTATTTTGGAGGGCATGTTATATTGATACAAACAAATGAATATTAATAATGTCTTCAGGGCAGGGTGAAATTCCCGATCGGCGGTAAAGTCCGCGAGCGTGAAAGCGCAGGATTTGGTGAAACTCCAGAACCGACAGTATAGTCTGGATTGAAGAAGGTGTGTTGAATGTCAGGGGCGAGTCTGGCTATTTTTACACTCTTTTTCCGTCTGCTTTGCATGGGGTAACCCTGTTCTGACGGCATTATCAATACACCTGGAAAAGTAACGTCTGAAAGATATTATTATGCTTTCAGGCGTTACTTATTTTAGGAGGTATTATATATGAACAGTAAAACAAGGAAGCTGACAACAACAGGTATGCTTTGTGCCCTCGCTTATACGGCGGCGGCCGTAGGGCGCATACCTATCGTACTTTTTTTAAAGTACGATCCGAAAGACATTATTATAGCAATTGGGGGTCTGCTTTTCGGTCCGCTCACCTCATTCGTAATTACACTTCTTGTGTCTTTTGCTGAGATGTTAACGATCAGCGAAAACGGGGTGTTAGGATTCCTTATGAATGTTGTTTCCAGCTGCTCCTTTGCGTGTACGTCTGCTGTTATTTACAGGAAATGGCGCAGACCGTCCTCTGTTGTTAAGGGACTTCTGTGTGGCTGGGGAGCGATGGTTGGAATAATGCTGTTGTGGAATTATTTTATTGCGCCTGTTTATATGGGGTATCCAAGAGAGGCCGTAGCGAAATTGCTGCTTCCTGCCTTTCTGCCTTTTAACCTGATAAAAGGCGGACTGAATACGGCGGCTACGATGCTGTTGTATAGGCCTGTTGCTTCGGCGCTCCGTCGCTGTCATCTTACAGAACTTCCTGTCCCCGAAGAAAAGGCACGAAATACCAGGAACGGTTGAAACAGGAAAGAACAGGAGATAATTTATGAAAGTATTGATTTATAAAACCGATGATACCGATGAAATATTGTATCGGAAATTGATGGAACTGGCTTCAGAACATAAGGGGGGAATAGAAGTCATATCTTCTATCACCACACCTTCCCTGTCATTTCCGGGATTGACAATAGACTGTGAAAAGCGTCAGGTGTATCATAAGGGAAAAGAAGTCCGTCTGACCCGGCTTGAATATGATGTACTTTATCTTCTTGCTCTGCATACAGGGCGAAGCGTAACAAAAAAAACTGATTTTTGACACTGTCTGGGGAAGGGAAAGTGAAAATACGGGTAAGGTGGTAGCGAATACGGTTTCCAATCTGAGAGGAAAACTGGAAGAAGACAGGCAGAATCCGGCTTATATCCATTCTGTTTTCGGAGGATACCTCTTTTGTGATCAAAGTCAACATTCATAACCTGCAGCGGATAATAGTAATACAGAGAAAATAGAGAGAAGCGTATAATCACAGATGATTTTATGGTAGAATAGAAAAGGTAAGTCATAAAGAAGACGCCCGTGCATAAAAAGAAGGAGCAGAAACGGCATTGCGGAGGCGGCATGAGGAAAGGAACCGGGGAAAGGATATAGGATGAGGCAGTAACTGTTACATAGTATCTCAGAAAACGGATAAAAGCATAATAAGATTCAAAGGAGAGAGAAATGGAAAAAAATATGGATTGTATAATTCCTATCCCTAATTTACAGATTGATGAGGTTAATGTTTTATTTGATATGGAAATAAAGGAAACGGAACGGGTGACGGAAGAACGGGGATGTGAGTGTTGTGAAGGTAATAATCCTCTTTTTTATGACGATTCAGATAATTGTATGTTTGTTAACAGCGTAGGTGAGCTTTTTATTATTGTGAAAGGAAACAGTATTAAGACAAGAGTGAAATACTGTCCTAATTGCGGAAGAGTATTATAGAACAGGGTTGGGAAATGAGTTGAGGTGATGAGATGGCTAAAGACAGAGAAACACCGTGTAAATACTATATTTGTGCGGGAAAATGTGAAAAAGGAAGGGAAGCGGATTACAAAGGCTATTGCCAGAGATGTGATAAGTATTTTCCGCGTGCAAAGGTCAGGCATCTAAACCTGAAAAAGCAAAAGTTAGATAAGATGAGAAGGAATGAAAAAGATGAATGATAGAACTTAAAGGAAAATATAATACTGTGGATGAAGCATCTGTCGTTCAGGTAATGCTGCTGTTGAATCAGGAGTTCGTTACAGGAAGCAAAATAGGACTGATGCCGGATATCCATGCGGGAACCGGCAGATTAATGAGCCGTTCCCAGGCCAAAGTAACATTTACCGTTACAGAGTTCAAAAGGCAGATGGACGGAATATTTATCATTTCTGTAAATAATGTTACATTGGATGAGTGCCCCATGGCTTATAAAGGAATGGAAGATATCATTAATTACATTGGGGAAACGGCACAGCCTGAACGAGTGATTAAACCTATTTACAATTTTAAGGCCGGCGGAGAATGACCGGAAAGATGGAGGAATTATGAAATACTATATCGTAGATGCTTTTACGGATGAGCTGTTCCGGGGAAATCCGGCTGGTGTCTGTCTGTTGGAAAAGGAATTGCCGGATCAGATAATGCAGAAAATTGCATACGAAAATAATCTGGCAGAGACCGCCTTCCTGTTAAAAAAGGAAAATACGTATTATCTGCGATGGTTTACCCCTGAAGTGGAAATAGATTTATGCGGACATGCTACGCTGGCAACGGCGTTTGTTGTCATGAATTATGTTGAACCGGGCCTGATGAACCTGGATTTTGAGACCCAAAGCGGGAAATTATCGGTAGAAAGGGCAAATGATTGGTATACAATGAATTTCCCTGCCAGGATGCCGGTAGAAACCAAGATAAATCCATTGTTGGAAGAGGCACTTGGCTGCAGAGTCCTGGAAACATATTTATCAAGAGATCTCCTCGTTCTGGCGGAAAGTGAGAAAGTTGTTGAAAATTTGCAGGTAAATAGTAATAAACTTGCAGATATCAGTAAAGATATTGCCTTTGCTGTCATAGTTACAGCAAAAGGAACGAGCTGCGATTTTGTATCACGTTTTTTTGCTCCAAATGCAGGAGTCAGTGAAGATCCGGTCACCGGTTCTGCGCACAGCACATTAATACCCTTTTGGAGCCGCAGGCTGGGCAAAACCAATATGACAGCGAAGCAGCTATCTCCCAGAGGCGGAATCCTGATATGCGAAGATTTGGGCGAAAGGGTAAATATCAGCGGAAAAGCGATCTGTTATCTGGAAGGTGATATTGTGCTTTACTGAAGAAGCTGCTGAACAAAAAGGAGATAAAATGCGATGCTGCCAGATAAAAAAACTGCGGAAGAAGAATTACAGATAGCAGAGACATTAAATCCCGGTCCATGGACGAAGCATTCTATTAATGTAGGGATCGCTGCACGCAATATTGCCGGAAAGATACCAACAATGGACGCGGAAAAAGCATATGTTTTAGGTGCGCTGCATGATATTGGACGGAGAGTGGGAGTAGTTGATACAACTACTCATGTATACGAAGGATACCGGTATGCCAGTGCCAGACATTGGGACGAAGTTGCCAAAATATGTATGACGCACTCTTATCCGTTGATGGCACAGGAATTTGATGATGTACCGGATACCGGGGAAGAAAAAGAAATAAAGGAATTTATTGAGACCTGCAGCTGTGATGATTATGATTTGCTGATTCAATTGTGTGACAGTCTTGCCGTTGATTATGGCTTTTGTATTCTGGAAAAACGGTTTGTAGATGTTGCGCGCAGGTATGGTATTTGGAAAAATTCAGTCGAAAGATGGAATGCTACATTTGCTATAAAAGAGTATTTCGAAAGCAAAATGCACGGTTCCGTTTACGACGTATTGCCCGATATTGGTAAGACAACATTAATCTGTCTGCCCCCCTGGAAACCGCCGGCCGGTACATAATATATGATCCTCAGATTATGTTCCGTCTGGAGTCAGAATAGCAGGATTAAAACAGTGGCTTAGAAATGAGGAGAAAATGAAAAATTTTATTATAGCAGCATTGCCATGGATAACAATAGGGATAGCCGTTGCGGTTATCTTTGCATTCAAAAGCCGCAGGACCGGGGAAGAAGCCCAAAACTGCATGACGGAAGGAATGTGTATTGGTATGTGCCTGGGTGTGGCAATAGGAAGTACAGGGATTATCAGCATGGCATTGGGTATCAGCTTAGGTATGCTGATAGGAGAAGTGATCGGATATAAGATAAAGAAATAGGGTACATACTGTCCGGAAAGCGGGTGTAAATATGAATATTTATCTGCTGCGGCATGGTGAAACCGATTGGCCATGATATTGCTTTTGGAACGGGCCAAGGCAGCTTTCCATAACACAATAAATAGGTATCATAAGGAAAATAATATTCTGATTGCCGCGCACGGGGCTATTCTGAAAGTTGTAATTACATCATTTACAGAAGGGAAAATTGTATATGAAGCGGCTAATGTACAAATAGAACCGGGAAGTATTCATATGATACAATATCAAAAAAATACAATCGGCTTATTTAAATACAGCTTTACCGAACAAACCTTTTTTGAGATTCATTTCTGATAACGATGCAAGTTTATATAATAATACTTTTGTCCGGGATATAATATCCACATGCGGAAACTACAGGATGCGTTGCTTTTCCTGATAAGCACCATCCTTACAGAAAGGACAATGAATATGTGGTTTTGGTTTTTTATGTTTATTTGCAATCTTTTAGTCCCCATAACTTTGATAGCAGGAGGTAAAATTATGCAGCGGCATCCTCCAAAGTCTGTTAACTGCATCTGCGGTTATCGCACCTCCATGTCGATGAAGAATGAGGATACCTGGATTTTTGCACAGAAAACTTGTGGGAAATTGTGGTGGAAACTGGGCTGGATCGTCCTTGTCCCATCGGTTATCATCCAATTCCCTTTTTATAAAAGTGACGAGGATGTAATAGGCCTGGTGGGAGGCATACTCTGTACGGTTCAGTGTGTCATATTGGTTGCATCGGTCTACCCTGTTGAAAAAGCATTAAAAAAATATTTTAATAAGGATGGAACCAGGAGAGGGGCATATCCGCCCGATACTGCCGGAAAAATTCGATAGCTATTATACATGTAAAACGGTATAATGTAGAAACGGAGGAATTCAGGATATCCTGCTATTTTCAGCAGCGGAGGATGAGTATTAACATATGTGAGGAGGAGATAAAGATGCACAAAGAGTATATGCTTAGTTGTTTCAATTTAAGTAAAATGGAAGATGAAGAAGACTTTTTTGAGTCTATCGATGAGATGAAAACCTATATTGAACAGGGCGGGGAAGATATAATAGTTGAAGGAACCTATCATTTGGATGAAATCAGCATTAATTAATGAAGGGAGTATTATGGAAAAAGTGACAACGCAGGTGATTCAGTTGGAGCATGATATGTGGGAGGCGGCGCTGCATAAAGATGCGGAGGCATTCAGTAAGCTGGTTTTGCCGGAGGCTGTGATGGTATGCGGGGGATACAGATGTTCGGGAAGTGAATATGCAGGTTTCATCCGGGATTTTGATATCAGCGGATATTCGATTTGTGATATGGAGGTTATCAGCGCTTCTGAAAAAGAGGTAACGCTTCATTATGTACTGAGAGTGGAGGCTGATAATGCGGATGCTAAGGATTTGGAAGGACTGTTTCATGTTGTATCCATATGGAAGAGATGCGGGGATACCTGGAATCTGGTGTTTAATATGGACTCAAGGATAGCTCCGGTATGACTTGCCATTACTATTCACGGCTGTGCCCCGGGGGCGATTCCTCCCGGCATGGAGAGACCATGACCGTTAACCTTTGGGAGATAGTGTTAATTTATTTAGTTGACTTTAAATAATGAAACGTATGTTCTTGAAACCTCCGGGCATTTGTGTTAGTATGAAAGCAAACAAATGTTCGGATTTTTGCTGAAAGGGATGGCTGGGAACTGTTGTATGACGGGTGCGTCTATCAGACAGTATATAGAAATCTGATACAGGGAAAAAGGAGTCGCTGAATTTGATGGACAACAACATAATGAATCCTCCGGTAGAGCTTGAATGGGGGCCTGCTGAAATCGTTCTTGCTTATAATGACAGCCTGAATACGAAAAAGGTAGCTAAAATGTACTGCATTACGGATAAAGAGGTAAAGGAAATACTAAAAAAAGCCAAAATAAAAATACTTCCTGTAAAAGAAAAAATAGTTTCTGATGCGGAACAGGCACTAAATGATATCGGTATGAGTCAGAAGGATTTTTACAAAAGTTAGTTTGCGGCAAGTATTGCGGCATGGTAAAGAGCTGTCATACGTATGGAAGAGTATAGGGAGAAAATATGAATATAATTGTGAGGTTGGAACAGGAGGAGGATTATAGAAGGGTAGAAGAAATAACGCGGGAAGCTTTTGACGATCCCTACTATCCGGGCCGGGATAAAAGGAATGATATCGGGTGCCCGTTTGAGCATTGGATGGTGCATGTCCTGCGGGAAAAGGATGGGATTAAGGAATTGAGTTATGTGGCGGAAGCTGACGGTAAAATAGCCGGGCATGTGATTTACAGCCATGCTTATGTTGAGACACCAGACGGACAGCAGGTTCCGGTGCTTAATTTCGGCCCGCTTAGTGTTCACCCTTCTTACCAGCGCAAGGGGATAGGTAAGGCATTGATGAGAGAAACTATTGAGCAGGCAAAGGACCAGGGATACGGCGCAATTGTTTTTTTCGGAAGGCCTGAATATTACCCAAAGCTAGGTTTTGTGGAAGCGGCGGTATTCGGTATAACCGACTGCAGCGGAAATAACTATCCGGAACTTATGGCGATGGAGTTAAAGAAGGGATATCTTGATTCTGTGGAAGGGAAATATTATGAATCATCCATATATGATGATTCTCTGAATAAAGAAGCTGTCGGGGAGTACGATAAGCAGTTTCGTTCCGGGGAAGCCGGGAACCCTGCCGGAGCCGTGAAGGAGTAGCTATGGAGTTTGTAACTATTAAGGAAGATAACAGGAAACTTGCAAATTCATTTATACGGGAGCATTGGTGTACCACTGAAATGGCATTGCGGGGAAAACTTATTGACATGACCCGGGTAGAGGGAATCATGGCCCTGGATGGGAAACGGAATATTACCGGGCTTGTAACATATATGATAAGGGACGCTATATGTGAAATAATCTCGCTCGACAGCCTTGAAGAAAACAGGGGAACGGGAACCACTCTGATACAGGAGGTAATCCGTATTGCGAAAGAACTGAAATGTGGGAAAATGGAAGTGATTACTACCAATGATAATATAAACGCCCTGCGATTTTATCAGAAAAGAGGTTTTGACATGGCGGGCTTTTATCATAATTCCCTGGAGGTATCCCGTAGGCTGAAGCCGGAAATCCCCCTGATTGGAGAGAATGGGATTCCATTAAAACATGAAATACTATTTGAAATGCTGCTTGATGGGCAGGATACAAGATAGGCAGGAGTGATGCCGGGAGCAAAGGAAAAACGGGAGATTTCCGCGCAATTCTGCGGTATCTCCCGGCATAGACAGCCTAAAATCTGGATTTTTCATAATTGTAAGCAATGTTTGTCCCTGTTACAACATCTTCGATCTTTTCGATAATAAGCCAATCATCCATATTTCCCTGATGATCAAACATAAGGGGGGAAAGTTCCTGAACCTCTTCAAATTCAACAAGACACAGGCATTTTTTGTGCCACCGTTCTTTTTGTTTCTCTGATAAGTTTAGTTTTGCCTGATTTTCTTCCAGTATCCGGCAGATTTCTTCTTCTGTCAGTTTAACATAGTTCTGTACATCCTTAACCTTCGCTTTGGCAGTAATCATCATGCTCCCTTTTTCCATAAAATAGAGCTCTTCACCCTGAAAGACCCGGCTGTGAGGGATTTTTCTACCGGCGGCGCCTCGGATTACCATTGTTTTTGTACCGGACAGTATTTTATCCAGAACCCTTTCCCCTTTTTTTCCTGTATTATCGCAATAAACTAAATGTACCATTTCATTTCTCCTCAATAATAGGTATCCATATCTGACTTAAGTAGTTGTCATCATAACTGTTGCCGGCACTGTACCATTCCAGCTCTGGGCAGTCCGCGTGCCTGAAGGGATAGCTAAGCAGCCATTCTTCCGTAAGAAATTTCCAGCCGCTTTGAATGGCCTGCGGGACTGCGCCTTTGCAGTCGAAGACCGCCCAGGTGGCAGCCGGCAAAATAATTTCCGTATCCTCTATTCCGGCCCGTTGCGAGGATTCCACTGCAATCATGTAATCTATTGCATCAGAAGTTGTCTCATAGCTGCCGAATATACCATAAAGACCCTCCGGATTACCTGTATCAAGGGCAAGTAATTCGGCTATGGCGCCGTTTTGCTGGCATTTGTTCCAGAATGCCGGAATGCCGGAGGATTGCTGTCCATTGCCGTTTATTCCCTCAGCTTTTTTGATTTTCATATGCCTGCCCAGGAGCCGGAATGATGGTCTGTCCACCAATTTCCAGGAATACTGCCGGGGCAGTGTAATCTGCATTTTGGGGAATACCCGTAATGGGGCATCGGCTTTGCGTGACTGTGCAGGAGAAATACCATGAAACTGCTGAAAGGCTTTGGTGAAGGATGTTGGTGATTCGTAGCCGTATTTGTAGCTGATATCCACCACTTTGCATTTAGTGCTTTTTATGTCATAGCCGGCCAGGGTCAATTTGCGGAAACGTATATAATCGGCAAAGCTGATTCCGTTCATATAGGAAAAAACCTTCTGGAAAAAAGAATAGGAACAGCCGGCAAGCCGGGATATTTCATCCGGTCGAATCGGTTCTTCCGTTCGCTGCAGGTGGTGCTCCACATAATCAATGATGGATTGTAGTTTTTCCGTCCATTCCATTCTGCTGCCTCCTTTCGTAAATAGTGTATCCATTTTACCATTAATAATGAGCGGACGCATCTCATTTTACGTACCCGCAGGATAGATAGGCCTGCGGACGGAAGAGTCCCAACAGCTGTCTTTTTTCGTAACAGTTCAGAAGGACTGAACCGTTACCTATTTTCTGAGGGAAAGAAGAGAAAAACGGAAATACTTGACAATGGCTGCAAAGTGTGCATAATATTATAAGAAAAAAACCTGTAAGTAGTTATCAACCATGAATCGCGCAAAACAGCATAAAACTGGATAGAAAATTTGTTCGGAGGGAAGTGTCCTTTCCGGCGCTATCAATTGTGTGGAAGGGGCTGATTTCAAGCAAAATCAGCTCTTTTTTCTATAATTATGAGGAAAAGAAGGAGAAGTGGAATGAAGGCGTACAAAGACAGAAGCAAGGAAGAACTGCTCACTCTCAAAAATGAACTGGAAGCGGAATACAAGAAGTTTCAGGAATTAGGCTTGAAGCTGGATATGTCCAGAGGAAAGCCGTCGGCGGAACAGCTCGATATTTCCATGGGAATGATGGATGTTTTAAACAGTTCTACCGATTTGAAGTGCCGTGAAGGAATTGACTGCAGAAACTACGGTGTGATCGATGGCATTCAGGAAGCAAAGGAACTGCTGGCGGATCTGATTGAGGTACCTGCAGATAAGATTATCATTTACGGGAATTCCAGTTTGAACGTGATGTATGATACGGTAGCCCGTTCCATGACTCATGGTGTAATGGGAAGTACGCCCTGGTGCAAGCTGGATAAGGTGAAGTTTTTATGTCCTGTTCCCGGCTATGACCGGCATTTTGCCATTACCGAATATTTTGGAATTGAAATGGTGAACGTGCCTATGACTCCGGAAGGCCCGGATATGGATATGGTTGAAAAGCTGGTAAGTGAAGATGCGGCAATCAAAGGAATCTGGTGTGTACCCAAATATTCCAATCCGCAGGGAATTACCTATTCCGACGAAACTGTACGCCGTTTTGCCGGATTGAAGCCTGCTGCTGAAGATTTCCGTATTTACTGGGATAATGCTTATAATGTACATCACCTTTATGAGGATGATCAGGACAATATCCTTGAAATCCTGTCGGAATGTGAGAAGGCAGGAAATCCGGATATGGTTTACAAGTTCAGCTCCACCTCCAAAATCAGTTTCCCCGGTTCCGGTGTGGCGGCAATTTCAGCTTCTTATAATAACCTGAAGGATATCAAGAAGCAGATGTCCATCCAGACCATCGGCCATGATAAGCTGAACCAGCTGCGTCATGTGAGATATTTCGGGAATCTGGATGGAATCAAGGTTCATATGATGAAGCATGCAGCAATTATGCGTCCCAAATTTGAGACAGTCCTGGATATTCTTGAGACAGAACTGAGCGGTCTGGAAATCGGTTCCTGGCTGAAGCCCAAAGGAGGTTATTTTATCTCCTTTGATGCGCTGGACGGCTGCGCCAAGGCTATTGTGGCAAAGGCTAAAGCGGCTGGTGTGGTTATGACCGGTGCTGGGGCAACCTACCCTTATGGCCAGGATCCGCACGACAGTAATATACGTATTGCTCCTTCCTTCCCTCCTATGGAAGAGCTGCTTCAGGCAACCAGGTTGTTTGTACTCTGCGTGAAGCTGGTAAGTGTTGATAAGCTTTTGGAAAGTAAATAATAAATGGATTACACCGGGCTCATTTTATGTGCCCGGTGTTTTTTATCTGCTATGTTTCGGGAAATTTCCTTATTCCCGCTCTTTTAAAACCTGGGCCGGATTCATTGCTTTAATTTTTTTGAACAGGAGTGTACGGATTATTGCGTAGCATAATAGGATTCCGCCATAAACAAGGGGATAAAGGGAAGGAGACCAGGATAAATCAATACCGCAGGCTATGTTGGCAATAAATGACGGATATATGGTATCCATGAGCAACTTGGCAATAGGAAGCATAACCAGGGCGCCCGCCGCAATGAGAAGGAAGCTGCCGTCCAGATACAGCTTTCTAAGTTCTTTGCTGCGGTAACCGAAAATTTTCATGAGAGAGATACTGTAGCCGGAACGGTCAGTCATCACCTTCATCATCTGATACAGAACAATAAGGAAAACCAGTGCGGAAACCGTTATCAGCATGGTCATAAGCGGTTTCATGATTTCCATGAAAATATCGGAACTTTTTTCCACATCTTCTTTTGTGGATACCGCATATAAGCGGCCCGGTTCAATATCCAGGGGGGTATCAGAGTATACTGCATTGTAATAATTATCATCCCGGAGGAACAGGGAACGCATGCTGCCGATATCCATGAAACAGCACAGGCCGGTGGAATAGGGCACGATTTCCGTTACGGTAAAGCCATATAGCAGTTCATTTACATCATCCTTCAATATCAGTTCGTCTCCTGGTGATAATCCGTATTTGGACGCAACGGAAGAAGAGATACAGATTTCATTTTTCCTTGTTTCGGAAAAAGAAGGGAAAAAAGGGTTATCATCCGTCAGGCCTATAATACGGATTTCCATAGGAACCCCCACGACATTTTTTTTCAAACCTTCTATATATGCCGGATAGCCCCCTTCCGGGACAGCTTCGGACGGATACTTGTATTGATATAAAAAGGCGTAAAGGGTATCGGCAGTATTTTGAAGCTTTACGTTGCGGCATAACGAATAACAGTTCAGGCCCAGAATTAATATCAGCAGGGAAACAAACATTCCTGCCAGTATAGCAAAACTGCTGCGTCGTTCCCTCATAAGCTGCCGAATTTGAAAAGTTCTGAAATAAGACAGACGGCGGATAGTGACAGATTTTCCTTTTCCTCCGGCAGGTTCTTTTCGAAGAAGGGAGAGGGCGCTCCTGCCCAGCTTTTTTTGAATCAGAATCCGGGTTACGGCAAAAGCGGTTAGAGGCGGCAGCAGAAGACCATAAGCGAGAAGCCAGAGGCTGTAACAGGTATCTGCAGCCGGAGTGGAGTAATAAGTATAGGATTCCCCGGTCATCATGGAAATTCCCATCCGGGAGTAGCCCAGAGCCGTACCGGCGGAGCCCCCGAGAAGGCACAGCAGTACCGGAAGCATAGTATAATGCCGGAGCAGCTGTTTCTTTTTCAGTCCCAGTGCATAGAGGGCACCGATGATGGTACTTTCCTGGTCAATGGAATGTATGATAAAGACGGAGATACAAAAGGTAATCAGGATGAGCACGATAATCCCGGCCATCATCCCGATTTTTATATTGGTTTCCAAATCCCGTTCGGCCGCTTTTATACGCGGATTGTCCTCTTGTCTTATAAAATCTGTCAGATTTTCCATTTCTTCAGGAAAGGTTCGGCTGATGAGCGTCTCCGCCTCTGCCTGGAACTCTGCCGCTGCATAGGCAAATGCTTCAGGACTGCCTGAAAGGGTACCGGCTTCCTTAAGAAGCCCCTCCAGGCTATCGGACAGGGCATCTCGATTCTTCCTTTCTCTTTGTACCAGTTCCTGGAAAAAAGGATCTTTTACCTCATCAGGATTAATCCTGATTTCCATAAGAAGATCTTTCAGCTGCAGGTGAGTCATGCTTTTGCCAAGAAGATAGCTGTAACGGTATTCTTCTGCCTGAACGGCTTTTCCTCCGGCAAGCATTTCATCATAGGCGCCGGGAATAACAAAGGCGGTGCCGAAAACCTTGCCGTCCGATGACATGTCGGACATATTCTGCAGACAGTATTCATAATCGGCACTGGTACCGATGCCGGTGACAGTATAATCAGTTCCGCCTATTTGTATGGTGTCGCCAAGAGAAAGATCATGGGCGGCAGCATAGAGCCGCTCCACAACGATTTCCCCCTTAGTATGAGCCAGGGAACCCTCCGACAGTTCCGCCAGATTGATAGTTTCCCGGTTTTTCATGATCCGGAGTGTGGAACCGTCCTCCATCAGAAAATCAAGATGGAAACATTCTTCCAGGAGAATTCCCTTATTCTCCAGTTTGCGGAGACTGGTTTCTGTCAGCGGTACAAATACACTGAACTGCCCATCCTCCAGGCGGGCGGCTTCTGCCTTTTTATTAACAGTATCAATTACACTTACTGCGGAGCCAATGGTGCCCACCACAATAAACATACAGAGGATGATGAGTAAAAGCAGGGCCATATAGCGGAAAAAGTTAGTTTTTATATCCCGCAAAGTACGTCTGAGCAATAGTTTCTGCATCTGTAATCCTCCTACCAGGTGAGTGAGGAAGCCGGTATCCGGACCTCATTGTCATATTCTTTGTAAATTTGCCCGTCCTTTATCTGAATCACCTTATCGGCCATACCCCGGATGGCATCATTATGGGTGACAAGCAGCATTGTGGTGCCGTACCTTTGATTGATTTCCTCCAGTAGTACCAGGATTTCCTTGGCTGTTTTGGAATCCAACGCACCTGTGGGTTCGTCACACAGCAGCAGTCCGGGATTTTTAATAAGTGCTCTGGCAATGGCGCAGCGCTGCTGTTGACCGCCTGACAGCTGGGATGGGAATTTATTTCTGTGCTCTGTAAGCCCCAGCGTATCCAGAAGCTCCTGCATGGCAAGCGGTGTCCGTGACAGGTAACCGCATACCTGGATGTTTTCTTCTGTCGTGAGGTCGGGGATCAAATTATAAAACTGGAACACAAACCCCAGGGTATCCCTCCTGTAATCAGCCAGTTCCTCCGGTTTCAGACGAGTGATTTCTTTCCCGTCAATACAAATATGTCCGCTGTCCACAGTGTCAAGGCCGCCCAGGGCATTTAACAAGGTGGATTTGCCGGAACCGGAGGGACCCAGTATCACGCAGATCCGGCCCCGGTCTATCCGGGTGCTGACTCCGTTCAGTACCCGGACAAAACCGCCTCCCTCGCCGTAGCTTTTTCTTATGTCATTGACTTCCACAAACATAAAATTACCTCCCTTTAATAAATAACAGTGTTATGTAAATGTTATTTAAAAAGGACCATTACGGCCCTTTTTATAATTGAATACCGGTATCCGGAAGAACGGAGAGAAATCCGCCCCGGAGAATCCGTATCATAATTTTCAGCTGTTCTTTTGATTGCGTTTTATCCAGATCATGGGAAAGGATATGCAGCACAGCGTCTATCTGAAGATGGGAAAACCAATGAATGGTACATTCATTAAAAATCCGGCTTTCCGGAAGTTTCGGATGGGCAAGGGTGAGAAGAAGCAGCATTTGCTCATCCATCATCCGTATAAGGCGGTCGAAAAAAGACGTCACCAGAGGATGCTCCCGGTTGCTTAAAACAATACGGCAGATTTCCTGATTGGCAAAGTAGAGCTCAAAGAATTCATCCGCTATCCGGAAATCCTCCGATTCCCCCTTGGCGATATTCACGTCGGGACTATTCTGTTCCATTTCATAGTGCGTTTCCATAAGCTTCAGAAGGCGATCGGTAACAGGGGCGATCACATTCCTGAACAGATCTTCCTTATCCCGGAAGAAAAAATAAAGTGCCCCGGTGGTTACATCTGCCCTGGCACATATCCGGCGCAGAGAAGCCTTCTCAAATCCATATTCCCCGAATTCACTGACTGCGGACTGCAGCAGCCTTGATTTGGTTTCCTCCGGTATCGTACCTGAACGTCTGGTCATCTATCCTCCTGTCCGCCCGTCTTCGGACTTTTCTTTTGTCCGTGGAAGAAGCTGAATATAATAAAATAACACTGTTATTTTAACTTTATTCCCGGACTTTGTCAACTGCATTGTTTATTTTTCTGTAAAAAGAAGTATAATGGTTACTGTTCACTCAGTACTGTGCATTTACTGCACAGTACGTGAGAAAGTGATTCAAGGGTGTATAAAGCCTATCGCCGAAGGCGATTTTAAATGGATTTATGCATGTTACTGGTCACGGAGTGAACAGTAACGTATAATGAAAGCAATGAGTTGTCCATGAGGGGAAAATAATCTGCCAGAGAACAGAACGGAGGCATATATGGAAAAAAAATTGTATTACGGCGGACCTGTCCTTACAATGAAAGCGGAAAACGATTATGCAGAGGCCCTGGTGACGGAAAACGGGCGGATTGTGCATGTGGGAAGCCTGGAAAAGGCAAATGAATTATGTGATGAGAGTACCTGTAAAGTAAATCTGCAGGGGCATACGCTTATGCCTGCCTTCATAGATCCTCATGGACATATTTCCATGGTGGCCCAATTTGCGGCCTTTGCGGATTTGTCCGAGTGTACGGATTTCGCCCAGATCCTGCAGAAACTGAAGGAGTATCTGAAGGAAAAGAAAACGGGACCGGAGGGGATCCTTATGGGCTTCGGCTATGACCATAATTTCCTGAAGGAGCAGAGGCATCCGGATAAAACATTGCTGGATCAGGTATCCTCACAGATTCCTATTTACATCATGCATACGTCCAGCCATATGGGAGTTGGCAATTCGGCCATGCTCGCCCTGGCGGGAATTGACAGCAGTACACCTGATCCGAAAGGGGCCAGGTTTGGCCGTATGCCGGGGAGTATGGAACCGGACGGTTATGCGGAGGAAGCGGAAGCAATCGGCCGTATGCTTATGACCGCCGCCCCAAGGATAAAACTTGACATGCAGGCCCAGATTGCGGCGGCTCAGGAAACCTATCTGAAAAATGGGATTACAACCTGCCAGGACGGGGCAGCGGGAGCAGGCGATGTGAAGAATTTTGCAGAAGCGGCGGAAAACGGCAGTCTGGTTATCGATGTGGTTTCCTATCCGGTTATGGGCGGGGATACCGGAGAACTGCTAAAAAAGTACGCAGCTTATGACAGGACTTACCAGAACCGTTTCAAAATCGGCGGGCTGAAAATTGTTCTGGATGGTTCACCCCAGGGAAAAACGGCCTGGCTGACGCAGCCCTATGAAGGGGAAGGGGAGTACAGAGGTTATCCGGCGAAAACCGATGAAGAGGTATATGAATATGCGAAAGAGGCCATTGACAGGGGAGAGCAGCTGCTCGCCCATTGCAATGGGGACGCGGCATCGGATCAGTTTCTGGATGCCTATGAAAAAGCGTTGATTGAAAGTCAATATCCCGGCAAACAGGAACTGCGGCCGGTGATGATCCATTGTCAGACGGTAAGGGATGACCAGCTGGACCGGATGGTGTTGCTTGGAATGATACCGTCCATTTTCGTGGCGCATACCTATTATTGGGGGGATATTCATCTGAAAAATCTGGGAAAAGAAAGAGGAAGCCGGATCAGTCCGGCCCGTTCTGCCTTTGATCGGGGGCTGAAAGTAAATTTTCATCAGGATCCTCTTGTCGTACAGCCCAAAATGCTGCATACTGTATGGTGCGCCGTAAACCGGATTACCAGAAGCGAAGTCCCGATAGGGCCGCAGCAGCGGGTAAGCGTATATGAGGCGTTGGAAGCGGTAACTATCAATGGGGCCTATGCCTATTTTGAAGAGGACAGAAAAGGGACACTGGAAGAAGGGAAGCTTGCGGATATGGTAATCCTCAGTGATAACCCCATGACGGTTCCCCCTATGGAAATAGGCAGTATCCGGGTACTTGAGACAATAAAAGAAGGTGTGGTAAGATGGAAAGAATAAATAATGAGACGATAGACCTGCTGATGAAGCGTAAATCCATGCGGGTATATGAGGATAAACCGGTGCCGCAGGAGTTAAAAAGACAGCTTCTTGAGGCATCCCTGCGTGCTGCCACGGCGGGAAACATGACATTATACACGATAATCGATGTTACGGATCAGGCGCTGAAGGATAAGCTGGCGGTTACCTGTGATAACCAGCCCTTTATTGCGGCGGCGCCCCTTGTCCTTATCTATTGTGCGGACTACAGCCGGTGGTATCAGGCTTTCTGCCGGGTGGAGGAAGAGGTGCGCAGACCTTCTTATGGTGATTTTATGCTGGCGGCAGAGGACACGGTAATTGCTGCACAGACGGCCGTCACCGCAGCGGATGCTCTCGGGCTTGGCACCTGTTATATCGGGGATATCCTGGAAAATTATGAAATCCACAAACGGCTGCTTAAGCTGCCCGCTTATGTAATGCCTGTCGCCATGGTGGTGGGCGGGTATCCTGTCAGACAGCAGAAGGAGCGTAAGCAGACTCCGCGCTTTGCGCTGGAGGATATTGTTCATGATAACCGGTATGACAGAGAAAAATCCGCCCGGGTGATGGAGATGATCGAAGAAAAGGAGAATTGGCGGGGAGAGGAACTGGCCCCGCGGCTGCGGGCTTTCTGCAAGCGGAAATGGAACAGCAGCTTCAGCGAAGAAATGTCACGTTCGGTAAAGGCCATGCTGGATGCCTGGATCGATCCGCAAGACGAAGAAATGGCAGATGGTAAAGGCTGCTGAGAGAAAAGCCGCAGGCAGAAGAGAGGAAAGAAACGATGGCATCAGGGAATTGTGAGTGCTGTGTAAACTATAAATATGAGGAGGATTACGACTGCTACATATGTGATATGGATCTGGATGAGGATGAGATGGTACGTTTTTTAAGTGCTTCGTTTGATAATTGTCCTTATTTCCAGCTGGAAGATGAATACCGTATAGTGAGAAAGCAAATGTAGCGGAAGCGGAGGAACGATGGAAGAGACAGGAATGGAATCCTCATTGGAACGGATGCAGGCGGACGATACCGGGCGGAGCCAGGTGTTAGAGTGCGCCATGCATGCGGGAAATATATTGCTTCAGAACGGGGCGGAAATTTTCCGTGTGGAAGAAACGATAACCCGGATGTGCCGTCATTACGGTGTGGAATCTGAAAGCGCGTTTATATTAAGCAATGGTATCTTTATCACTGCGGGGAATGAAAGGGAATCCTTTTATGCCCAGGTCCGCCATATCCCTGTGCGGGGGGCACAGCTGGACAGAGTGGCGGCGGTGAACCAGCTTTCCAGAGAAATTGTGGAAGGCCGTTATACGATAGAGGAAGTGCGGGAACAATTAAAACAGATAGAAAATATGCCCCGTAAAACCAAGCGGATGCAGGTCCTGGCATCTGCGGTGGGAAGCGCCTGCTTCTGCCTGATGTTCGGAGGAAGCTACAGGGATTGTCTCGGCGCATTCATTGCGGGTTTTCTTCTGTATATTTATGTGCTGGAACTGAGCCAGCCCAGGATGTCGAAGATCATCGGGAATATCGGGGGCGGAGCGCTGGTAACCCTGCTGTGCATTTTTATGTACCGGATCCATCTTGGAGACGCACTGAACCACATGATCATCGGCGCCATAATCCCTCTTGTTCCGGGAATTGCTTTTACTAACGGGATAAGGGATATTGCAGACGGCGATTACATTGCAGGCTCCGTCAGGATGTTGGATGCCATTCTGGTATTTTTATGTATTGCGGTAGGCGTCGGCGCGGTCATTACGGTGTACCACCGGCTTACAGGAGGAATGCTGCTATGATTGTGACACAGGTCTTTGCTGCCGCATTGGGAACGGTTGCCTTTGCCCTTCTCTTCGGCGTTCCGCGCAAATACTATCTTTACTGCGGCTTTATCGGCGGGGCGGGATGGCTGCTTTACTGCATTCTGGAGCCGCTGCTGAGTGCGGCGGAAGCCACTTTTTTTGCCACGGTACTGGTCATCTTTCTTTCCCGGATGGGAGCGGTGAGGGAAAAATGCCCGGTTACGATTTTCCTGATTTCCGGAATTATCCCTTTGGTGCCGGGGGCGGGGATTTACTGGTCCGCCTTTTACATGGTTACCGATCAGCTTACGGAGGCCGGGGAGGCGGGGTTTGCCGCGGTTAAGGCGGCGATAGCTATCGTACTGGGGATTGTCTGTGTATTTGAGCTTCCCCAGGGAGTATTCCGGTTTGTGAGAAAGGATCGCGGGCCCGGGGAAAGCAAAAAGAGCAGAGAAAAAGGGTGATCCCCCTTATCTGCTCTTTCCGGCTGTATATACGAATGGCACGGAAAATGCGCCATCCGTTTTCTCTGTATTCAGTTTATATAGGATCTGACTGCGGATTGTCAGATTTGAGCCTCCCGATCCGAATATTCAGCTCTCAGCTTGCGGTTCCGTTTATGGGTTTTAACCAGGGTGAAAAATTTATTGTAGAACCAGAAAGAGTATACCAGGACGGTATTCACCTTTCCGATTTTTTCCTTGGTTGTCCTGCGGTAAAGCGTGCCGCCGCAGCCCACGATCTCCTGCGCCTTAATGCAGTTGATCAGGTCGGTTTCCGTCTGCACCGTATCAGGCACCTCCGTGTAGGCCAGGCCCACGCAATCCATTTTATGGGCATCACTTCCGCCTATGCCCGGCTTATGGTATTTCGCGGCAAGGCGGCAGGCGGTGTCATTGGACTCTTCATCCTCGCAGGCATTGAAAACCTCTACGAAATCAAATTGTTCCACGATTTTAGGATCCCGGCGATAGGTTCTGGTATTGCGGAAACTCATGTATTTTTCTCCGCAGGGATGGGCAGGGCCGAGAATACCGCCGTAAGAGTGGATAATGGAAATCAGGATATTAAGAGGCAGGCCGCGCAGCTCCAGAATGCGGAGCTTTATGGTTTCCGGAACAATCACCAGAATATGTCCGGCACCCAGGGTATCGTACTCAATACCCTTGAAAACCTTGAAATCAGTATATTTTTTGTCCTTCAGGTTTTTCTTCCAATAGCGGTAGCCGTTGTAGGTATCATGGTCAGTGATAACCATCCCCCCGAAGCCTCTTGACTGCAGCAGCTGTATATATTCCTCCATGGAGACTCTGCTGTCTATAGAGCCTTCTTTTACATGGCAATGCATGTCGATTTTCATAACAGGCATACCTCCTTTAACATTATTATTGTAGCCTTTTTCCCCGGATTTGAAAAGGGTAAAAGACAAGATTTTATTGAAATATATCATTCCATTTTGGACATGTTAATGATAGAATATGTAAGAATGGCTGGAACATTCAATTTTTTCAGAAAGGTAACAAAAAACAGATGATAAATTTTATCGCCGGGGAAGCCGGAATCAAGACCACAGCATTTATTGGTATCTTATTTGCTTTTGCCGCCACCTGCCTTGTGATGTGGAAAGGAATGGGAATGCTTCCCAGGGATCAGGGAAGGGAATATGCAGTAGACGGGAAAAAGTCTGCCGGTAAACCGAGAGGAGCCGGATTTTTATTTGTCCTGGTATTTATTGCGGCGGCCCTGCTTTTCGGACAGGTGGGACGAGAGATGATAATTTACCTGATTCTCACAGGAGCAGCCATGATTACCGGGTTCCTGGACGACTGTGCGAAAACACCCTGGGGTGAATATAAAAAAGGTTTTTTAGACTTGCTGATCGCAGTGATGGTGGCGGTTACTTTCCTGAACTTTAATTCCAATGAGGTGACTGTACTTCTTACAGGTGCCTCTTTCACCATTCCGCCGGTATTGTTCGGAATTCTTGCGGTGGTACTTGTCTGGGTTTCCATCAATGTGACGAACTGTTCCGACGGCGTGGACGGGCTGTCGGGAACACTTACCATTATAACGCTGATGATTATCTATCTTGTCGATCTGCTGCAGAGCAGGGGAGACAGCTTTTCCTATCTGATTCTTTTGTTCTGTGTCTGTATACTGGGATATTTATGGTATAATGCCACCCCCAGCAGACTGATGATGGGGGATGCAGGTTCCCGGGCCATGGGGCTGTTTATCAGCATCGCGGTATTGAAGACGGGAAGCCCGTTTCTGTATATCCCCGTGGCTTTGGTGCTCATTCTGGACGGCGGGCTTGGCCTGGTTAAGGTTTTCCTGCTGCGTTTCCTGAAAATAAGGATTTTGACGAAAGTGAGGACACCCCTTCATGATCAGGCGAGAAAGGTATGGGAATGGTCCAATACCCAGACCGTTTTCCGTTTCGCTATCATACAGATAATGCTGGGTGCGGCGGTTATTTTTATTGCCTTGTAAGAGAAAAGAGGGTGTAGATAATAAGTTTGGCGTCACCCGGGAAAAGATGCGGGGTTGCGCTGGTGGGGGAAGAATGGTAGAATAGCAGATAAGCTTTCTTTGCCCCGGCCCGGTCCGGCAGGCGGAAAAAGCCGCTGACACAACGTATATTCTGCACAGGGAAAGGAATAAGTATATGAAGAACGAATTGTTTTCCATCGGACCGTTTACCATCTACGGCTATGGACTGATGATAGGAATCGGTATTATTGCTGCTTATCTCACTGCTGAGAGCAGGGCGAAGAAGCTGAAGCTGGATCCGGATAAGATTTTCGGTCTGGTCATTTGGTGCCTTATCTTTGGTTACCTCGGTTCTAAAATCCTGTTCTGTATTACCGTTATTGATAAGATCATTGCTGATCCGGCATATATCCTTCATTCGCTTCAGAATGGGTGGGTGGTGTACGGAGGACTGATAGGCGGTATCCTGGGCGGATTTCTGTACTGCAGACATAAGAAAGTGAATTTTATGTCTTATTTCGATCTGGCGGTGCCTTCCGTTGCTCTTGCCCAGGGTTTCGGCCGTATCGGCTGTTTTCTGGCAGGCTGCTGTTACGGACGGGAGACCAGCAGTGCTTTCGGCATAACCTTTTCACACTCTGATTTTGCCCCCAATGGAGTGTCACTTATACCTACCCAGGAAATTTCCAGCGTTCTGAACTTCCTGAACTTTTTTATCCTGATTAATATAGCAAAGAAGAAAAAAGCGGAAGGCCAGGTAGGCGGTTTTTATCTGATCTTTTACAGCATCGGCCGGTTTATTCTGGAGTTTTACCGCGGCGATTTGGAAAGGGGAAATGTGGGAAGCCTTTCCACCTCCCAGTTTATCGCCATCTTTACTTTAATCGCCGGAATTCTTCTGGTAGCGGGCACGCAGATCATGGCGAAAAAGGGAGTAAAAGCTTTTATGGTAGGGCCGGACGGAACTGCCTGGCAGGAAGAAAAAGCCGGGGACGAAAAGGAAGAAGAGGCACAGGAAAATTCGGAAGAGGTCTCTGAGACCGGAAAAGCAGCGGAAGAGGACAGCGGTGCCGGAACGGAGGAACAAGAGGACGTAAACGGCAGTTCAGGACCTGCGGCCGGAGAAAAAAAGGAATAAAGGAATCAGAAAGAGGAAAAGGGCGGAACAGCTTCGGGGCTGCTGCCCTTTTCCTTCCATCAAAGCAATAGGGAACTACGTAAAAAGGAAGGAAATAAAAATGAAGATTGCGGATATGCATTGTGACACCATTTCAGAATTGCTGGAGATAAGGAGAAAAGGGGATGCCGCCGGAATACAAGAGAATACGCTGCGTTCGAACCGGTTACATATTGATCTGGAAAAGATGAAAAAGGCAGATTACCTGCTTCAGAATTTCGCTTTATTCGTACATATGAGCAGTTGTGGTGATCCTTTGGAAGAAGTCCTGGAGCTTGCAGATGTTTACTATGAGGAACTGGATAGAAATAAAGACTGCATCCGTCCCGTATACTCCTATGCCGATATTGAGAAAAACAGGAAAGATGGGCTCATGTCCGCTATGCTGACGGTGGAGGAGGGCGGCGTATGCAAGGGAAATCCGGCTTTTCTGCGCACCCTGTACCGGCTGGGAGTACGGATGCTCACACTTACCTGGAATTTCCCCAATGAGCTGGGCTGGCCCAATCTGGAAATGCCCGGAGAAGGTGTGGATCCCAAAACCTTCCGTCCGGATTTCCGGAAAGCCAACGTGGTGCAGGGACTGACGGAAACCGGTGTCGCTTTTGTACAGGAAATGGAACGGCTGGGGATGATTGTGGACGTTTCTCATTTGTCTGATGCCGGCTTTATGGATGTGCTGCGGGTGACGAAGAAACCCTTCGTGGCGAGCCATTCCAATGCAAGAGCCGTCTGTTCCTGGGCGCGCAATCTGACGGATGATATGATCCGTATGCTGGCGGAGCGGGGCGGCGTAACCGGCCTGAATTTCTGTCCGGCTTTTTTGACGGATGTGCCGGAAGGAGAGGCCACATATGGATCCATCGCTGCTATCGTGGAGCATGCGAAGCATATTGTCAATGTGGGCGGCACGGACTGCCTGGGCCTGGGAACCGATTTTGACGGCATCCGGACACATGATGAATTGCCGGACGCCTCCTGTATGCCGCTGCTGGCGGATGCTTTTGGTAAGGCCGGATTTACATCTGCCCAGATAGATAAGATCCTTTCGGGGAATGTATTGCGGGTTTATAGGGAGATTCTGTTGTAATAAAGGAATTATTTCTTTACATAGGAGTGACTGGCCAATCTATTATTTATAAATATAATAAATTGGTCAGTCAATAAGATTTTTTATGTTTTTTGCATATTGGGGTTTATAAGTATATGCTGAAGAAATAGCCCAAGAGGATTGTTCTTTTTCTAGTTGACACATAATCCCAAAAACATTTTGTGGTTTTTCCAGAGCAATAAATCCCTCTATTAAAATAGAGTGGCTATTTTGTATTGCTATTATTTCCTTCTTATCTTTAAAATAATATCTGATACCAATTGTGAGTTCCCCGTTTTTATTTATTTTTGAATTATTTCTGTTATTACTTATTTTCATAGGCTTTATAATGCTGTTTGTATTAGTTCGTATGACAAAACATTTTGTATAAAAGACAGGGTAATCCTTTTTTGTGACACTATTTATAAACGCAAATTCTATATCTAATGCTCCAAAACCATAATCGTTTTTATTTAATGAATCAAAGGTCATTTCATCAAAGTCAGAATATATTCTTCCAGAATTAAAAATATAAATGTTGCATGATCTTAATAATAAAGTATTCGAAGAAGAATTTATATTTGAGTTTGAAGTGGCTTCAAGTGAAAATAATGTAAACTGCGGATCCAGCATGTTATACCTCCTAATTAATGTCTCCCAGAATACAGTACAAAGCGTTCATTGCTTCATTAGATAGTTCTGCGGGACCTCCTTGGTTTGAACTTGACCAGCGTAATTGGTTAATAAATTCGATCCATCCAGGCAAAGTAGAACTATCATTACTTATCAATACTGGTGTTTTACTGCTTGTAAAATATTTCTCATTACCAGATGTTGGCGGATATAAGAATTGAAAATAGTGCATATAACGTTTGCTGCTTGTTTTATTATCGGCAATAATACTTCCCCAGTTTTCATTTTCAAAGGTATCATCATATAAATCACAATAATATCCTTTTTTTACTTTCAGGATATCAAGACCTGTAAATGTCCATTGTGTATCAGCATGAAATTGTCTGCCATGAGTTCCTTTTCCATATGTAAAACCATATACAAAAATAACTGTATCACCAGCGGTAATATCTAGAATATTCCTCATAACCGTCTGTGTGTTACTATACCGAAAGGCCCAAACACCTTTATTTCTTCCTTTTACAGTATAATCATTATAACTATCTCCACCGTTACGGCCGGCAGAGGGAAGGAAAATAAGCCAGTTTTTATTTGCTCTTGATTCATACTCATTAAGATAGTTACCAATAGTTCCGTCTATAATATGTTTCGCTTTTTTTAGAAACCAATATGAAAAGTCAATTGCATCTAATACGGAAATATTTTCGGCTTCAATAAAGGAATCTGGTTTACGGTCATTGTTAAGTACGATTAGAAAGCCTTTTGTACCTTTATAAGCCATGTCATAGACTTCATTTCCGTGATTGAATCTGGAAACCTGCCATTCCACTTCAATGTTTAAACAGGTATTGTCTTTAAAGATAATGTGAAAATCTGTCAAATGCTTATTCTGTTTACTATTGTAGGAGAGTGGATATTCAGGAATAATCACCTTTACTCGCTTCTTTGACCATTCCACAAACTTTTCGGGAAATAAAGACTGGTATTTTTTCTTACTGCCATAAGTTAATATTTCATATATATATCTTTGCAGAGTTTTTTCACTAATAAGTTTTTGATTTTCCATACATCGTCCAGGCATTTTTTTCTCCTTATAACTGCAACTTGTCTTTATATCGGACAATAATAATTATATCACTGAAAAAGTGTATTGTCACTTTTCGTATTAATAAATAATTTAATGTATGAAACATTATATTTTTGATCTATTCTAATACAATCATGAGTGATATAGTATATTGGACGTTAAAAATTATTTGTGCTAAACTAATAAAGTAAAACTAGGAGGGAAACCGGTGAAAATCGTTATTGAGGAGCCAGGCGATCAGGAGGAGGATCAGGTTATATTCAGATGCCGTGAAATGTCACCGGAGCTTCTCCGTGTGCTCGCCCTGCTGAAAACGCAGGATGGTCTTGTGGCATATGATGGAAACCGGATTCACCGTATACCTCCTGTGGAAGCCTACTATATAGAAGTGGTGGAAAATAAAACCTTCCTTTACTGCAGGGACGATGTTTATGAATTAAAACAGAAGCTTTATGAGCTGGAAGAGTGTCTGGCGGGCAGTGATTTGCTGAGGGTATCCAAATCCATAATGCTGAACCTGAGCAAAATAAGATCTCTCAGTCCCGCCTTAAACGGCAGATTTGAAGCAGTTCTGGATAATGGTGAGCGGATTATTATATCAAGGCAGTATGTGAGCGGCTTAAAGAAGCGGCTGGGAATCTAGGAGGGAAGGAAAATGCAGATAAAAGATTTGCTGAAAGCGATGTTTCAGTCTTTTTTTGTAATTACAACGGGTGTGACTATGGCCATGTACTTAACCTGCCTGCTGCTTTATCCGGAAACGGTTCTGACTCCCGGTGATATCGGGGGGATTTTTCTTGTTGCACTGCTTTGTGATGTATCTTTTCTTGTTTTTGCGTCCCGAAAGGAGCTGGGCAAAAAACAGATGGCGGTACGCTTCTGTATCCATATCCCTTTAGTGCTAGCTATTGTTTTGGGCTTTGCCTGGAAATGGGACTGGGTAAACATAGACAAGCCTTTGGAGGTTGCTGTCTTTGTCCTGCTGATATTAGGAGTTTATGCAATAGTACTTGCGGTTGGGTACCGCCAGGATAAGAAAACCGCCGATAGGTTAAATGACAGCCTGAAAAAAAAATATCATTCTTAACCGGTTTTGGGGACGGCAGCTTGCCGTCCTTTTTTTGCAGCTTACCGTGCAGTTTTTGCATCCTGCTGTCCGCCGTGTTGCGGCGGGAGAATGACTGCGCTATACTGGCCTGGATGTGAAGAGAATGGCGGCGTGTAAGGCCGGAACAGGCGGGAGAAGAAAGTCATGCAAAACGAAAAAAAACGGAAAAGTAACCGATTGTTGACAGGGTTTGGTGTCGCCCTGCTGTTGCTGCTTCTTGCAGCGGGGGGAGCCGGGTTCCTCTTTCGGGAGGAGTTGGGTATCATCCGCACCATACGGCTGGAGGACGGGGAAATTCCTCTGTATTATATGGAAGTAAAGGGGGAGTATCATTTTGACGAATTTCTGGAAAAGGGAGGTGCTTCTTCGGATCAGGAGGTGGGAGCCTTTTTAACGGACTACATTTCAAAAGGATTTTATCCGGTGGGGGTAGAGGAAAGCGGACCGGCCTGCAGCGTGATTTCAGCAGTGAATGAAAAGGGAGAGCATGTCTGGGGAAGGAATTTCGATTGGAACGGTTCGGTACCGATTATAGTGAAATGTATCCCGGAAGAGGGCTATGCATCCATAGCAACCTGCGATTTCCAGAATATTACGGGAAGTACAGAAGTAAAGCCGGACAATATGATGAATAAAATGCTGGCAATCGCAGCACTTTACGTTCCTATGGACGGGGTAAATGAAGCCGGTTTGTGCGTTGCGGATCTGGAAGTCAATGAAGGGGGGATGGAAACAACAGATACCGATAAAACGGATTTGACCATTACTGCCGCAACCCGGCTTATTTTAAACCGTGCGGCTACCGTGGAGGAAGCGATGGCGCTTCTTGGACAGTATGATATCTATGCTTCCGGTGGAATCAGCCATCACCTGGCTATCTCCGATGCCTCGGGGACTTCGGTGGTACTGGAATTCGTGGAAGGAGAAATGCTTCCCATAACATCTCCCTATGCCACTAATTTTAACCTGGCGGGCAATGACAGCTCGGCAGGGGGAGAAGGATCACAGAAACGTTATGAAAGCCTGTGTTCGGTGTACGCAGAGAGGGAAGGGATACTCACATGGCAGCAGGTGAAGAAGTCGCTTGTGGATGTATCGCAGATGGAAGGGAAATGGACTACACAGTGGTCCATGGTATATTCCCAGGACAGCGGAAAGCTGGGTTATTGGTTCCGTGGTGATTATGACAGGGAGTTTGCATACCAAATCGGAGAATGAGGGCGGGGCCTATCGCTGTAATTTATGCAGCGGCGGGCCTCTTTTTTTCTGAACGGAGGAAGGCTTTTTAGCATGGGATATTCAACAGGCAGATAGATATAACCAAAACAGATACTTCCGGCTGATAGGGTGCTCCCTTAGCTGTTTGTTTCCAGTACTGAACACTTGTATTTTGACAAACAGGGCTTGCATCCTTGTAATATCCCCTTTAAAATAGAAAAAGATATGGTACCGGGAAGGAGAAACACAGATGAGGAGAAAAGACAGGGAAGTGACGGATTATGGAAAAATAAGTGAAGTGATCGCTGCCAGCCATTGCTGCCGGTTGGGCTTTTATGAGGAAGGCGAGGTTTATATTGTTCCTATGAATTTTGGATATGCGGAAGAAGACGGCAAGCGTATCTTCTATTTCCACAGCGCGAAAGAAGGGCGTAAGCTGGATTTGATATCCAGGACACATACCGCCGGATTTGAGCTGGATACCAATTACCGCCTTCATGAGGGAGAAACCGCCTGCCAGTATTCCGCCGGTTTCCTGAGCATTATCGGAACGGGGCATGTGGACTTCGTGGAGGCGGAAGAGGAGAAGAAGACGGCTTTGCGGGCAATTATGCTGCATAATACAGGAAAAGAAGAATGGGAGTTTTCGGATTCTATGTTGGATGCCGTCCGGGTCTTTAAAATGGAGGTGGTGAAAATCTCCTGCAAGGAACACCTATAACTCACACCGGAAATCATTGACAGAGGAATAACGTTCTCCTATAATGAAGATATTCTGTATCCATAATTGGCCAAGTATGACACAGGACATGTCAGGAAAAGATACCCGGACATGAATTATTACAACTGAATAACGGCGGAATAGTGCTTTATCAAAGCTTAAAAGGGAACAAGGTACAAGCCTTGACAACCCCCGTTACTGTAGGAAGGACGAACTCCTTTGCAAGATCACTGGGCAACCGGGAAGATAAAGGAAAGTAGGATGATTTCGAGTCAGGAGACCTGCTATTTTGTCGAAAAGCAATTACTTTCGGAGGGAGAGGATTTTTGCTGGATAATGACAGAGACAGTTCTCTGTCTGTTGATCCTGCATTCATTCGACAAGAGCCGTGAGGCTCTTTTTTTGACCCTGTGGGAAAATAGGGAACCGGCAGCGGAAGGGAACTTCTGCCGGACCCCATTTTTACCCGAAAACGTACGTAGGAGGAAGAATGAGAAAGGGATTAAAAAGATTACAAGCAGTACCTATGTTAGTCATTGCGGCTATGCTTGCCGTGACAGGAGGCTGCGGAAGCAGCACGCAGAACAGTGGAGCGCAGACGGCTCCGGCGGAGAGCACAGTGGCAGAGCAAAGCAGTGAACAGGCGGCGGAAACACAGGAGAGTGCGGCGGAAACTGTTTCATCAGAAACGAAGGAAAGCCATTACCCGGTCACCGTAATTACATACGATTATGAAAAGAACCCGATTGAGCTGACCTTTACGGAAAAGCCCACAAAAGTGATCTCCGGCCAGCAGATCTGGAATGAAATGCTGCTGTATTTTGATTTGGACGAATATATTGTGGGAGCGGCCAATTCGGATTCTAATGTATACGGCGATTTCCAGGAACGTTACGATGCGCTTCCCAAGCTTGAGGATACCTGGCATAATAAAGAAGGAATTATTGCGGCACAGCCGCAGGTATTCTTTGGCTGGAGATCCCATTTTGCGGAAGACAGCCTGGGAGATATGCAGAGCTGGATTGATAAAGGGATCAATATGGTAGTTCTTAACTGTGCAAACAATGCCTGCGGAGAGCCTTCCATTGATGCTGTGCTGCAGGATTTTGCCAACCTTGGAGCGATTTTTGATATTGAGGACAAGACGGATGCCTATATTGAAGATGCCCGTGATATGCTGGATGATATCCAGGCTGCGGTTGATGCACTGGATCACAAACAGAAGGTACTGATGCTGGAGTATTATGATGGCTCCACTAATATAACTGCGTGGGGAACGGAATCTCTGTCAGGCCAGATGATACCCTATGCCGGAGGAGAAAATCCAATCGAAAAGACAGGAAATATTTCTCTGGAGGATATCGTTGCCTATAACCCGGATAAAATTCTCCTTATGAATGCAGGTGATTCGGATACCGAGGAAGACAGGCAGAGTATCAATGACGCCTTTTTTGCCCTGGAGGGGCTTCAAAACGTGACGGCTGTAGCTAATGGGGACGTGACGATTTATGCATTGGATGACATTTACGGAGGCGGAATCCGTATTATACCGGCAATCCAAAGCATTTATGACTGGATCTATGAAGAAAAGTAACAGCAGGGCCTTTCTTTTCTGGATGGCAGTGACAGGATTAATCTTTGTATTAATCCTGTCACTCATATTGGCTGTCACAGCGGGGACGGTACCGATTTCAGCCAGAGAGGTCTATGGACAGATCTTATACCAGCTATCCGGAATCCGGCTGAAGGGGCTGGAATCCCCGGGAGCCGGATCCATATATGATATTGTCTGGACGATCCGGCTTCCCCGTGTGCTTATGGGCTGTGTGGTAGGCATGAGCCTTGCCTTATCCGGAGTGATTATGCAGGCCACGGTCCAGAATCCATTAGCAGATCCTTATATTCTGGGCCTGTCCTCAGGCGCCTCTTTGGGAGCCACTTTTTCAATTATGGTAGGAGCCTCTTCTGTATTTACCGGTTTTCTTGCCAGGACAAACATTGCTTTTTGGGGCTTTTTGGGATCCTTTCTGGTTTCCCTTGCCGTTTTTTTCCTGTCCAGTGTGGGAGGCAGGGTTACTACCTCAAGGATGATACTTTCAGGTGTTGTCATGTCCAGTATATGCAGTGCTTTTTCCAACATTATTATCTATCTCAATAGTGATAAGTCCGATATGCAGTCTGTAACCTTCTGGACCTTCGGAAGCCTTTCCACCGCAACATGGGAAAAACTCTCACTGCCTGCTGTTTGTCTGGCGGTCTGCCTTCTTTATTTTATAACCCAGCTTCGGCGGATTAACATTATGCTGCTGGGAGATGAAGCGGCCACAACACTGGGGGTCAATCTTTCCCGGACACGAAAAATATACATGCTCATTACCTCGCTTCTGACGGCAGTGGTGGTGTGTCACTGCGGGATTATCGGGTTTGTGGGCCTGATGATTCCTCATATTGCCAGAGCGATTACCGGATCCGATTACAGAAGGCTGCTTCCGGTTGCCACGTTGGTTGGCGGTATTTTTATGATCTGGGCGGACGTGGTCGCCCGGTTTCTTGTCAAAGGAAAAGAAATACCTATAGGAATTATAACCTCTGCCGTTGGGGCACCGGTATTTTTGTTTATTATGCTTAGGAATGCTTACGGCTTCGGAGGGAAAGACGAATGAGGATAGAAACAGAACAGGCAAGTATTTCCCTTTCCGGCAAAGATATTGTAAAAGAGGTTTCTGTTAAGGTGGATACCGGACAGGTGGTGGGGCTGTTCGGGCCTAACGGGAGCGGGAAGAGTACACTTTTAAAAGGAATATACCGCACATTGAAGCTGCAGAAGGGCGTGGTATATCTGGATGGGAAGGATATGAGACAGATGAAGGGCCGCCAGATAGCCAGGATGCTGGGAGTCGTCACACAGTTTACCACGCTCAGCTTTGACTTTTCGGTGGAAGAAATGGTATTGATGGGGCGCAGCCCCCATAAAAAGGCGTTTGACCGGGACAGTGTCTCTGATTTTGAAATTGTGAGACGTTGTCTGAAACAAGTGGAAATGGATGGGTTTGCCGGGCGGAAATTCCTGACCCTTTCGGGTGGGGAAAAACAGAGGATTCTTCTGGCACGGGCACTGGCGCAGGAAACGGAAATGCTGATTCTCGATGAGCCTACGAATCATCTGGATGTAAAATACCAGCTTCAGACAATGGATATCATCCGTTCCCTGGGAAAAGGGGTTCTGCTGGCGCTGCATGATTTGAATATGGCTTTTGCATACTGTGATTATGTTTATGTATTAAAGGATGGGAAGGTGGCGGCGGAGGGAACGCCGGATGCGGTGATTACGGAAACGCTCATAAGGGATGTGTATGAAGTGGAAAGCCGGATCTACAGGAACCCGGTAACCGGTCTGCCCAATATTGTCTTTTTATCCGGAGGAATGAAACAAAATGAAAATAGCGATTGTGAATTGTCTTAGAGCAAACAGTGTATGCACCGGAGCCTCCTGTCTGGAAGCCATGAACCAAAGAACCAGAAGCTTTGCCCCTTATGAGGGCCGGGATATAACCCTGGGCGCTTTTATGAGATGCAGCGGCTGCGGACATACGGTGGAAACAGATGAGGGCATGACGGAAAAAATGGAACGTCTTTTGGCGATGCATCCGGATGCGGTACATTTCGGAAAATGTACGGAAAAAGACGGTAGGCTTTGTGAAACCCTGCAGAGTTTGAAGGAAAGGCTGGAGGAAGCGGGGATAGCTATCGTGATGGGTACCCATTGACAAAAAGCCTGGAAAAGAGAGGGGAATATGTCTGATAATATGGAAATAGTAAAGCTGCGTATTCTGATAAGCTTTCTTAAAATGTCGCCGGAAAGCTGTACAGTAACGAAGCTGGCTAAAACCCTGGGAGAGGAAAAATACACGGTCAGCCGGGGTATGATTGCCCTGGAAAAAGAAGGATTGCTGGATCGCAGCAGTCCCAGGCATCCGAAGCTGACGGCGAGAGGAATCGCTGCGGCGGAAAAATATGCGGATCGCATGGACATAGCAGTGAACCATCTGATTTATGAAGGGGTAGGGATAACGGAGGCCAAGCAGGATGCCACCTATCTGTCCCTGTACTGTTCGGACGAAACCTTTAAGGCAATCCGGGGAATGGAAGAGCGTTACCGTATCAAATACGAGCTTCGCGGCAGGAGGGCTTTTGACGGGGCTGTCCTTTGCCGTAACCTGAGGGACGGCAGCTATCAGCTGCCTTTCATCATTTACCGGGAGAACGTAAAGGATATGCAGAATATTTCCATGGCGAATGAAGGCTTTGCCCATCCCTGTGAGCTTATCGTAAAGAAAGATACGGGAACGATACGGCTGCGCGCCGTACCGGTTACCCGTTTCCTGACTGACGGAACCGGTATACAGGCAAAAATCAGCAGCCTGAAATATTATGACGGGGAAAAATTCTGCGATGCGGAAAAAAATGGAGATTTTATGCAATTTCCTGCCCAGGCGCTGCATTTTGTGAATATTGGGGAAGAGCCGGGACAAGTGCTGCATGGAAGCGTCTGCCTGAAAATGTCCAGTTCGGCCGGATCCGGATATATGCCGGAAAGTACAGCTATTTTTACCGTTCTTTTATAATCATGATTATTGGTAAAATAAATTCGTAGCACATATGCAACAAAAAAGATTGGGGAAAACAGCAGAATTAAATAAGGGAATACGAGAGAAAGAGATATGTTTGTAGCGCTGATGCTACAAATTATGGGTGCCTTATTCCGCAATATATGATATAATAACATTCCGTAGCAGATAGAAAGCGCCGCAGGGCGTTTTCTTTAAAACTATAAGTTAGAAAAAACTAACATGAATAAGCAAAAACAAATAGAAGTAAGCTGCGGATAAGGAGACACAAAATGATGATTAACAAACGGCTGATTGGAACGGTCAGCGAGAGTAAGAAGTACATAGCGGGGAATGTAGCCTGCCAGTGGATCAGCCTGCTGGCTAATATAACCATGATTTTTACCATTACCTTTTATCTGCAGGGGCTGATTCGGAAAACCGCAGGCAGCGGCAGCAGTGTCGGCGTGGCCTTGGTTATAGCGGCCGCCGTCCTGGTACGTTTTGCATGTACGGTCACGGGGAGCCGGATGAGCTATCTTTCCTCGAGGGCGGTAAAGGAAATCCTGCGGGAAAAAATATACCGGAAGCTTTTAAAGCTTGGCGCATCCTATAAAGAACAGGTCAGAACCTCTGAGGTCGTGCAGGTTTCCGTGGAAGGTGTGGATCAGCTGGAAACCTATTTCGGGGCATATCTGCCCCAGTTCTTTTACAGTTTATTGGCGCCGCTCACCCTATTTGCCGTATTGGCTTTTGTCAGCCTCCCTTCCGCCGTCGTTCTTCTTATTTGTGTGCCTCTGATTCCGATAGCTATTGCTGCGGTGCAGACCTGGGCCAAAAAGCTCCTGTCGAAATACTGGGGGCAGTATACCACCCTGGGGGATACTTTCCTGGAAAACCTGCAAGGCCTGACTACGTTGAAAATATACCAGGCGGATGCCTGTAAAAATGAGGAGATGAACCGGGAAGCGGAAAAATTTCGGAAAATCACCATGAAGGTTCTGACCATGCAGCTGAATTCCATCACCATTATGGATCTGGTGGCCTACGGCGGAGCCGCGCTGGGAATTATCATGGCTGTGACACAGTATCAGGCCGGAAAGGTTTCTTTTGCCGGCAGTCTTGCGGTCATTCTTTTGTCCGCTGACTTTTTTATCCCCATGCGTCAGCTGGGGAGCTTTTTCCATGTGGCAATGAACGGTATGGCGGCGAGTGATAAAATATTCCGTCTCCTGGATCTGCCGGAGCCGGAAAACGGAAGAGAAACGGTGCCGGCTGAGGACTGCGGGATTATCTGCCGGGGGCTTTATTTTTCCTATGAAACGGATCGGGAAATCCTGCATGGTGTGGATTTAGAATTTCCCATGGGAGGTTTTACGGCTGTTGTGGGAGAATCGGGGAGCGGGAAGTCCACGGTGGCATCCATTCTAACCGGAAGGAACCGGGAATATAAGGGAAGTGTGACGATGGGCGGGAAACAGCTTACGGATATCCGGGAGGACTGCCTGATGGAACGAGTGACCTATGTGGGGCATAACAGCTGGCTTTTTCAGGGGACTGTCCGGGAAAATCTGCTTGTGGGATGTCCGGATGCATCCGATGAAATGCTTTGGGCTGTTCTGGAACAGACCAGGCTGGACGGCTTTTTACGGGAGGAGAAAGGCCTGGATACTTTCCTTACGGAAAAGGGATCCAACTTATCCGGCGGTCAGTGTCAGCGTCTGGCACTGGCCCGGGCACTGCTTCATGATTCACCCATCTATATTTTTGATGAAGCGACCTCCAACATTGATGTGGAGAGCGAAGACGATATTATGGAACAGATTATCCGCCTTTCCAAAGAAAAAACAGTCATTCTCATTACCCACCGGCTGGCTAATGCTGCCGCTGCCGACCGGATCTATTGTATGCAGAAGGGCTGTGCGGCGGAGGCCGGAACCCACCGGGAGCTGGTGGAACGCGGCGGAGTCTATGCAAAGCTGTGGAATGCCCAGCAGACACTTGAAAATTATGGAAAGGATGAGGAAAGATGAAAAAAAGAAGCAATGCGGCCGTGTGCGGCCGCCTGATTGGCCTGGTAAAGCCTTTAACCGGTTATATGCTGCTCGCTGTACTGATGGGGCTTTTGGGACATTTATGTGCCGCTTTTATTACGGTTTTCGGAGGTTATGCCCTGTTGAAGCTTTTATCCTTTCCGGTTCCGGCCGCGCTTGGAACACTGTTTGTGAGTGTGGGAATTTTTGCAGTACTCAGGGCCTTTCTGCGTTACGGGGAACAATCCTGTAATCATTTTATCGCATTCAAGCTTCTGGCATTGATACGGGATAAGGTTTTCCGTGCGCTGCGCAGGCTTTGCCCCGCCAGGCTGGAAGGGCAGAACAAAGGAAATCTGATTTCCGTCATAACTTCGGATATTGAGCTTCTGGAGGTCTTTTATGCCCATACGATTTCCCCGGCGGCTATTGCCCTGCTGATGTCTTTCTTGATGAGTCTGTTTATCGGCCGGTATCACTGGCTGCTGGGAGTGACGGCTGCGGCAGCCTATCTTATGATCGGCGTGGTCATACCGGTTACGGTTTCCCGTATCAGCAAAGATGACGGACTCCGGCTTCGGACAAAAGCCGGCCTGCTCAGCGGCTATGTACTGGACAGTCTGCGGGGGCTGTCGGAAACAATACAATATCAGGGAGGAGAAAAACGGCTGGAGGAAATGAACAGCAGCACAAAACAGCTTTCTGCACAGGAGGCCGAAATGAAAAAAACAGCCGGCCGCAGCATGGCGGTGACAAATACGGCGATTCTGTTCTTTGATGCCCTTATGCTGTTTTTCTCCGCAGCCCTGTACCGGCAGGGGGCCGTAGGCTTTGATGGTGTGCTGATTCCGCTGCTGGCGCTGATGAGTTCCTTTGGCCCGGCAGTGGCATTGGCCGGCCTGGGCAGCACGCTTCAGAATACTTTTGCGGCAGGAAACCGGGTGCTGGATATCCTGGAGGAAGAACCCGCCGTGGAGGAAATAACCGGGAATCCGGTACTGGGTTTTTCCGGGGCCAGGGCGGAAGAAATTACCTTTTCTTACGGGGAAGAGCCTATTTTAACTGATTTTTCCGTGGAGATCCCGGAACATACGGTAGTGGGGATTGTGGGAAAAAGCGGCTGCGGCAAATCCACACTTCTCAAGCTGCTGATGCGGTTCTGGGAGGTACAGAAGGGCTGCTTACAGCTCTCGGAGCGGGAAATCAACCGGATTAATACGGAGAATCTTCGGGATATGGAAAGCTTTGTGACCCAGGAAACCCATTTGTTTCACGACAGCATCGCCGGAAATCTTCGCATCGCCAGGCTGGAGGCAACGCAGGAAGAACTGGAAGCGGCTTGCAGGAAGGCTTCGGTCCATGATTTTATCATGACTCTGCCGCAGGGTTATGATACACCCGTAGGGGAGCTGGGGGATACGCTTTCCGGCGGAGAACGCCAGCGTCTTGGGCTGGCCCGCGCTTTTCTGCATGATGCACCCTTTATCCTGCTGGACGAACCCACGAGCAACCTTGACAGCCTCAACGAGGCGGTGATCCTGAAATCACTATACGAAGAACGCCAGGATAAAACCGTGGTTCTGGTATCCCACAGACAGTCCACCATGCGTATGGCGGATGTCGTTTATTCCGTGGAACAGGGGAGGGTGAGTTGATGAGGACAACGGCAGAAAAGAGGGAGAGGGAAAGGAAAGTGGTATCTCTGATGATTACTCTTTATTGCAGGAAAAAGCATCATTGTCGGCAGGGCCTGTGCGGGGAATGCGCCGAGCTGGAAGCGTATGTCTTCGCACGCAGCGGGCATTGCCCTTTCATGGAAACCAAAACCTTCTGCTCAAACTGCCGGGTACATTGCTATCGGTTGGATATGCGGAATAAAATCCGGGAGGTGATGCGGTTTTCCGGTCCGCGTATGCTTTTGTATCATCCGGTGCTGGCCCTGAGACATATGGCGGAGAGCCGCAGAGAGACTAGAGAGCGTGCGAAAGCGTGCGGACAGGAGTAAAAATGAAAATAAAAAGATTGTTGTTTTTGGTAACAGGCTGCATTTGCCTGGTGCTGGGAAGTGTGGGCATAGTACTGCCCATCCTGCCCACCGTTCCCTTTTTTTTAGTGACCGTATTCTGTTTCGCTAACAGTTCCCGGAGGCTTCATGACTGGTTTGTGGGAACCAATATGTATCAAAAACATCTGGAAGCTTTTGTGAAGAAAAAAGGAATGACGGTAAAAGCGAAGGCGGCGGTTCTTTCGAGTGTTACCCTTCTGATGGGGATTGGTTTTCTTATGATGAGCCGTGTTCCCGCGGGCAGAGCGGTTCTGGCAGTGGTTTGGGTATGCCACCTTGTTTATTTTCTGGCGGGGGTGAAAACAATCCGGGAAAATCAGGAAAGCGAAGCGGCCCTGTAACGGCGGCTGTTTCCTGGGAACCGTAACTATTTGCCTGGACGGTTACGATTCATGGTAACAGTTCAGCCAATTAACTCGCTTTGCGATGGGCCGGATGCCTGCTGCCACCAGGTTTTCTTACGGTCAGCGCAGTAAATGCGCAGACCTGTCTGACCTGTTACGATTCATGAAACCTTCATAATATCTTAAGCTTTCCTTATATGGACAACGAATACGGCATATGCTATGATTAACTGCATGGGATTTGTTTGCTGTGGCCCGGAAAAGGCCGTAAACGTTTACAAAGGAAGCAGTTATGGATGATAAAAAAAGAACATCGGGAAATCATAGAAGAAAAAAGAAAAAACACAGCTATGGGGCGGCCATGTACCCGACCCTTGCCGTGAGATGGATTAAGAAAAATAAGACAATGTCTATAGCCCTGGCGGCGCTGTTGATAGTGGTGGCAGGTACCGGTATTCTGGTAGGCTGGGGAATGGGAAAAGGCAGGACGCAGAAGACTGCGGGGGAAACACAGGAAGCTATGGCGGGTTCGGTTACACCTGCGGAGGAAACGGGAGAGCAGCAGGAGAGCGCTGCGGCCCCTTTGCTGGAAAATGAATATCCGGAGGTCAATGAACTGATTACCAAATATCATCAGGCCCTGCAGTCGGATGATATGGAGACGATAAAGACACTGTTGGATTATGCGGAGGACAAGGAACTGCTTCGTATGCAGGAGAACGGTTCTCATATTGAATCCTACAACAATATCGTCTGTTATACCAAACCGGGCCTGGATACGGACAGCTATGTGGTATATGCCTGTTATGATGTGAAGTTTATGGGATTTGATACCCTGGTGCCCGGGCTGACTCCGTTTTATGTCAGCCGCGAGGACGATGGGACGTATTATATCCGGGACTGGGAGCATAACCCGGAAGAGGCGGCCTATGCCAATGAGGTGACTGCACAGGAGGATGTGGCGGCTCTGTATGAGCGCATTAAGAATGAATCTGCACAGATATTGGCAGGAGATGAAGCCCTTTCCCAATATCTGTCCAGCTATCTTAACGATATGATGGTAGCGGTTGGAGAAGCGCTGAAGGAGCAGGAGAACACGCCGGAAACCACGGAGGCACCTGCAGAAAGTACGGCATCTGCGGAAAGTGAAAGCCAACAGGCACAGGAGCCTTCACAGCCTTCACAGCCCGCCCCTGCTGCGGCAAAGGTCCCTAACAGCGGGGAATTCACGGTATCGGAAACCGTAAATGTCAGAAAGAGCGCAAATGAGAATTCGGAAAGAATCGGTGTCTGCTATTCCGGTGAAAAGCTGGAAATACTCATGAAACAGGCAGACGGCTGGACCAGGGTCAAGTTCAACGGCCAGACAGGTTATGTAAAATCGGATGTTTTGAAATAATAACGTAACAGTTACCTGATAGAAGGATAAGAAACGGAAAAAGGAACCGCATGTCAGCGATGACATGCGGTTCCTCTGCGTTACTTATCAAGATAATCGTGCTTATCAGCTCCGGCCGAATAACTTCTTGCCGATAAAAATAAAAAGACATGCGCCGATTACGGAAACAATCAGGTTTGCAAAGAAACCGCTGGCATAAAAACCTACCAGCCGGAACAGAAAGCTTCCGATCATTCCGCCCACAATTCCCGTAACGATGTTGCGCAGGGTACCGCCCTGTGTATTCATAATTTTACTGGCAATCCAGCCGGCGATAGCACCATATACAATAGATAAAATGAAAGATAACATTTACAGGCCTCCTTTATCGTGTGTCTGTTACTATCATATACATTTCCGTAAGAAAAAGCAATACGGATTCACGAAACTATTTTCCGGTAATCACACGGCTTATTTCCCTGTTGCATTTTTCACGCAGTGAGAGCAGCCAGGCGGCTTCGTGAGGATATTTACTGAAGGAGACAGGAGTATCCAGTCCGTCCTCCAGCATGCAAAGAACGCTTTCCCTGTCGGTCAGCTGTTCCAGAAGCTGCAGCGCCCTCATATCCTGCAGACCCTCCATAAGGACCTCTGCCCTGAGGGAAGCGACAGGGCCATCCTCCCCCGGATATACCAGAAAAGCATCCCCGGAAGGAAACGCACAACCGGCATCGGTCACGCAATAGGGATTGATGGAACGACGGGAAAGCATAGTATTCCAAAAATTAAATCCCCACTGAAGAAATCCCTGCATCTGGAATTTATAAAGCTGTATGCCCAGGATACGGTTCCTTTGAGACGGCATGCAGAAAAAGCGGTTTGCCACTTCCCGGTATTGACCGCAGCAATAATAAGTCCACAGTCCCGGTACATGATGAGCAAGAAAAGGCTCTATATGGTTATTACTGCATACAGGAATCCCTACAAGGCCCTGCTCGTAGAATTCATAATCAGACAGGGCATCCATGATAGGAAGACCGTCAATCTGTGACTCCAGAAGACTTTTGGCATACAGATAGGCAGGAATATGCTCCTTATTCGGTTCATCAGATACATGGAAATAGCAGCGTTCCTGTAACTGATGGCTGCGTATAAAATCCATAAGACAGGGCAGGAACGCTTCCAGGAATTCCCGGTACGCATCACTCGCCGCATCGGTATCCCAGCCGAAAATCTGTTTGAGGCATCCCTTTTCACTGGCCGGAAAACCCGTCCGGGAAGTATCGCCGCCATCTTTGTGCACAGGAGAACCTTCCATAGCCATAATCTTTGGTGCGTGTCCGGCTCCCCACTGGGTAAATAAATGGGAGAACTCCAGATAACGGATATGGCAGCGTTCGCAAAGTGACAGCCAGCGTTCCAGCTTTTCGAAGGAAAACGTATAACCGTTCCCGTCCCGGCAGACGTCAATTAACTGCACCGTGGTGCGTTCTCCCCCCGGCGCCGTATCCAGCGGAGGCGTGAAAAGAGGGGTGAGAATCATATTGACGCCGTATCGTGCGGCGGTTTCCATGTATTTGCAGGTAAGGTCCCAGTATTCTTCGCTGAAAACAGGGATTTTGTACCAGTCTGCAATGCAGTCCGTATGGAACCATTCCGTATGGATCAGGGTCTGCTCCGGAAGCCGGGCATTCAGACGTTCCAGCTGAAAGCCGCAGCTGCCGAATACCGTACTGTCCTCCCCAAGGATAGAGACTGTCAGTTCATAGGAACCGGCAGGAAGGGAAGATTCCGCAGGTACAGTGATCCACAGGCTTCTCCATTGTCCGGGAAGCAGAGTGAGATCCTCTGTGCAGGGATAAAGAGGATCCGGATACAGTCCGGGCGTATTGCGTAAAAGAAAATCATCGCCGTCCGGGAAAATGGGCAGCTCACTGGGAGCAAGTCCCACCTGCCTTACGGTAACGGCATCGGCTAAGGAGCCGGATACAAGTACCCGGGCATGAAAAGTAAGCGGTCCCTCCCAATAATAGGCAGCCTGAAAGGAAAAACGTTCATTCAGAAGGCAGGAGGCCCCGGTGTATGCAGACTGTGGACGGAACGGCTCATCCGGGAAAATCTTCTCCAGAGAACTGACGGTAAGTAAAGTGAGTTTTTGTTCGCTCATATGGTATCCCCCTATCGGTTCATTATGAAATAAGGATAGCAAAAATTACCGAAAAACGCCATACTGCCGCTGAAAATGGAGCGAAAAGTGCAAAGAAAAGTGCCGATATGGATACCGGAAAATAAAAGCTTCCGGAGCTTCCCTTCTTCGGGTATTCCGATACATTTGCTATAGTCTGCCTGCATACTAACGGGGCGTGCGGCCTGTGTTTTTTGGGGTTTTCGTAAAATGGCCGGGGCTGGAAAAACCGCAGCTGCCGCATGGTTTTGCGTAAAGCTTCCTGCAGAAACAATAAGGCACATATTTCCTTCCTTTCCGGGAAATATTAGAAAAAAGGAATGGATAAAACCAGGATATCGGATATAGGAAAGGAGCGGGAATGGAATTTACCAGAAAGCACGATTATCTGATTTGTGTGGATTCGGACGGGTGCGCCATGGACACCATGGACAGCAAGCATATGCTTTGTTTTGGCCCCTGTATGATAGAGGAATGGAATTTGCAGCCCTGGCAGGAGACAATTCAGGAACAGTGGAATAAAACAAACCTTTATTCTATGAACAGAGGAATTAACCGATTTCAGGGACTTGCGATGGCGTTGGAAGAAGTGGATAACGGATGCCGGCATATTCCGGGGCTTGAAGCGTTGCTGGCATGGACGGCCTCTGCACCGGAGCTTTCCAACCGGGCACTTGCAGGGGAAATTTTAAAGTGGGGCGCAAAGGAAGGGCAGGCTTTAAAGAAAGCATTGTCCTGGTCGGAAAAGGTGAATGTAAAAATCGATGCACTGCCGAAGGAGATGCTGCCGGCTTTTGACGGAGTGAAGGAAGCGCTGGAAGAGGCTAAAAAGGAAGCGGATGTGGCGGTGGTCTCCTCCGCCAACCGGAACGCGGTAGAGGAAGAATGGGAGCGTTGCGGACTTCTTTCCTGTACAGATATTCTCCTGACACAGAATGACGGATCCAAGGCACACTGCATAAGTAAACTGCTGAAGCTGGGTTATGAAAAGACAAGGGTAATGATGATTGGCGATGCCCCCGGGGATGAAAAGGCGGCAGGGATCAATGGGATCCTTTTTTTTCCTGTTTTGGTGAAACGGGAAAGGGAATCCTGGGAAAAGTTCAGGACAGTTGCATTTCCGTCTTTTATCCGGGGGGAATGTGACACAAGCATGCAGGATGAATGGATCGAAGAATTTCACAAAAATCTGAAAGGATAATACGGGATATGGTGGATTTAACAGGAAAGCCTTTTTACCTCAAAGAAGAAGACATTAAATGGGTGGAAGAAACAATCAGAGGGATGTCTATTGAGGAAAAAATAGGACAGCTTTTTGTATACATGGTCAGAAGCAGGGAACCGCAGGATATGAAATCCGTTCTGGAACGTTTTCATGTAGGGGCAATCCGCTATCATAATGCTCCTAAAGAAGTGTTATATGAACAAAACCGTTTCCTCCAGGAAAACAGCAAAATCCCGCTGCTCATTGCCTCTAACTGTGAAGCAGGGGGTAACGGCGGAATGGAAGGGGGAACAGCGGTGGCAAACGGCGCTGCCATTGCAGCCGCAGATTCCGAGGAACTGGCTTATGAAATGTCCTGCGTGGGAGCTTCGGAAGCGGCGGCGGTGGGCTGCAACTGGAATTTTGCACCGGTGGTGGATCTCCTGTTTAACTGGAGGAATACCATTGTGCAGACAAGGGCCTTTAATGACAGTACGGAAGATACCATCCGTTATGCCAGGGCTTTTATGCGCGGTACGGGGGAAAAGGGGCTGGTTACCTGCTGCAAGCATTTTCCGGGTGATGGTACGGAGGAAAATGATCAGCATCTTTTGATGGGGGTAAACAATCTTTCCTGCGAACAATGGGACAGTACCTTTGGCAGGGTTTATAAGGAATTAATCGAAAATGGCGTGATGACCATCATGGCGGGCCATATAGCCCTGCCTGCCTATCAGAAAAAATTCCGCCCGGAAACCAGGGCGGAGGATATTCTTCCTGCCACTCTTTGCCCGGAGCTGATAACCGGATTATTAAAGGAAAAACTGAAATTCAACGGCCTGGTGGTGACGGATGCCTCCCATATGATAGGAATGTTTGCCGCCATGCCGCGAAGGGAACAGGTACCGCGGGCTATCGCCGCAGGCTGTGACTGCTTTCTGTTTTTTAATGACTGTGAAGAAGATTTCGGATATATGCTGGAAGGATACCGGAAGGGTATCCTTTCGGAAGAACGCCTGCAGGATGCCTTATATAGGATACTGGGGGTAAAGGCCGCTGCCGGTCTGCACCGTAAGCAGGCGGAAGGGAAGCTGATGCCGCCGGAAGATGCGCTGGAGGTGGTGGGGTGCAAGGAGCACCAATGGATAGCACAGAAAGCAGCAGACCGGTTCATTACCTTGGTAAAGGATACAGCCCATACTCTTCCTCTTACAATCCAAAAGGCCAAAAGACTGAAGCTGGTATTTATCGGCGGGGAAGGGATGGTGGTTGCGGGAAAACTGATAAAGGACAATAGTAAAGAGGTGAAAAGGAGCCTGATCCGCCTTCTGGAAGAGAAGGGCTTTGAGGTGGACGGAGAGACACCTGTGGAAAAGGGAAAAATGGAGGTATTCCGGGCAAATTACGATGCCTGCCTCGTAGTCCTGCATGTAACGGGCTTTGCCCAATATAATACCATGCGTATCAAATGGGCGGCTCCGGCTGACCAGCCCTGGTATGTTTCCGAAATACCCACGGTTTTTCTTTCCCTTGGCTTTACCAACCACCTGATAGATGTGCCGATGGCAAAAACCTATATCAACGCGTATATGGACACGGAAACGGTGATGCGCGCCGCCATTGAAAAAATAATGGGGGAATCCGAATTCAAAGGACGATACCAGGAAAATGTGTTCTGCGGCAGGTGGGATACGGAAATCTGAAAAATAGGAATGGTTAAAACACGGTTCCCCATATGGTTTTCAGGGAGCCGTGTCTTTTTTTGTTTTATATTCTCTTTTTGCACCAATGTTCCAGCCACTGGATGATCTGGTAAAGCACCATGGCGATAACGCATAAAATAATAATGGAAGTAATTACCATATTCAGCTGGAATACCTGGCTTCCGTATATGATCAGATAACCGAGTCCTCTTCTAGCCGCCAGGAATTCACCGATGATTACGCCTACCAGGGCAAGGCCGATATTTACCTTCATTGTGCTCAGGATTATGGGAACGGATCCGGGCAGAACCACTTTGAACAGTGTTGTTCTCCGGTTGCCTCCCAGGGTATAAATAAGCTTTATTTTTTCCTCATCCACCTGACGGAAGCCGGTATACAGATTGATGATAGCTCCGAATATGGCTACGGAGATACCGGCGACAATTATGGTGTTCATTCCGGTTCCCAGCCATACGATAAGCAGCGGCGCCAGGGCGGATTTGGGAAGGCTGTTAAGCACGACCAGGTAAGGCTCCAGAATTTCCGTCAGCCGGGAAGAGTACCACAGCAGTGTCGCGCAGATCATGCTGAAGGCAAACACCAGAAGGAAGCTGAGTATGGTCTCATAGAGGGTTACTCCGATATGAGTGAATAAGGAGTTCTTTTGCAGCATAGTAATAAAACAGGTAACGACTCTGCTGGGGCTGGAAAAGAAAAAAGAGTCAATGAGCTTAAAATCAGCACACAGCTCCCAGACAGCCAGGAATACGATAAGAATGAAGAAACGCATAAAAGTAACCATTCTGTGGTGTCTTCTGTGATCGGCAACAAAACGCTCCTGGGCGGAAGCGGAAAGCTCTGCCGGAGTCATGTTTGTATTTGTTTTTTTATGATTCATCTGTCAGTTCCTCCCAAAGCTGATTAAAATAGTCCTTGAATTCCGGCGCATTCCTGGAAGCAAGCAGCGAGTCATCTTTAAGGGTGAGGTGAATAGGGATTTCCGCTTTCACCCGTGCGGGACGGTTGCTGAGAACAATGACCCTGTCAGCCAGGCTGACTGCTTCCGACAGGTCGTGGGTAATCAAGATTGCGGTTTTTCCGGCGGAACGTATGATACGGCAGATGTCCGCGGATACGGTTAGGCGCGTCTGGTAGTCAAGGGCACTGAAGGGTTCGTCAAGAAGAAGAATTTCCGGCTCCAGAGCCAGGGTACGCACAAGGGCTGCACGCTGCTTCAGGCCGCCGGATAATTCACTTGGTTTTTTATGAAGAAAGGGCGAAAGTCCGTAGTCATTTACCATAGAAAGGACATTTGCCTTTTTTTCCGGAGTCAGCTGTTTATTGATTTCCAGTCCAAGGGTAACGTTTTTATAAATATCCCTCCATTCGAACAAGTGGTCATGCTGGAGCATGTAGCCGATTCCCGGCTTCTTATCATGAGGGTCTTTCGTATAAAAAGTAATATCGCCGGATTCAGGTTGCAGCAATCCGGCAATGAGGGAGAGAATCGTTGATTTTCCGCAGCCGCTGGGACCGACGATGGCCAGGAATTCTCCGGTTCGGACCGAAAAGGATATATTGTCGAGTGCTTTGAGTTCCCCGTTCAGGCTGTGATAGGAGAAAGCTATATTTTTCAATGAGAGTATGATGTCTTCCATGTCAATCCTCCAATCTGGCCGGAAAAGAAAATACCGGGTCCCATAGTGGCAATTCGGTTCCGGTCAGTTATATAACATATCATATGAATCCGGCGGGAATTTGTTCCTTGCCGGTATTTTTTCAGGGATGCCGGCATAAAATGATGGCTGTGTTCGGCCGGTGAGGTATGGAAATCTTGTAATAAGGCGGTAAAGGGTGGTGCGGGACGGCGGAAAATGATAAAATAGTAAAATAGAAGTAACTGTAAAGATACGGAACCGTTAGAGACAGAAAAATGAGAAACCAATTGCGGACAGATTGACAGCGTACTATGAGGGGTGTGCTTATGCGGGGATGGAAAATGGGATGGGAAGTTCTGTGGCCTGTTTTATGGTACCTGGGAGTGACGGCAGCGGCGGCTTTGCTATGTCCGGGGAAATTTTCCGTGCTGGAGGTGGCAGGGCTGGCCGCAGCGGTGACAGCGCTGACTCTTCTGGCGGGGGAGCAGATATTCCGGGGAAGGGTCCGCCTGGAAATAATGCGGGGAGGCAGCAGGGCACTGGGGTATGGCTGGCTGCTGATACCGGCGGGAATAGCCTCATGTATTATGCTGAATGGGCTGCTTGTGCTTTCCGGGCTGGAAAGTCCCTCCGGCATGTATGATGGAAGGGCGGATATGGTATATGGCAGCAAGGTGTGGGAACAGCTCCTCATATCCTGCATCATGATTCCTTTTACGGAAGAACTGGTATTCCGTGAGATGGGATACGGAAGACTGTGCAAGGGGTGCAAAACAGCATTGGCGGCAGGAATTACGGCGGCACTGTTTGGGATATATCATTTTCAGTTGGTACAGGGATTGTATGCCGTCTGCCTGGGACTGCTCCTGGCTGTTGCTTATAACAGGTGCGGCGGGCTGGCGGCCGCCTTTCTCGTGCATGCGGTTTCCAATCTGACTTCCGTAGTCCTGGCGATGGAAGAGGACAGAAGCTGGCTATGGGAGAATAAGCTGTTTGTGGTTTCAGCGACTCTGGTTTCCGGTTTTATTCTCAGCATGTGTGTCCGCCGGATGCTGAATACTAACAGTAACAGATGCTGAGGAAACTTTATGGCAATAACTTTATTGCAATAAAGTTCATTTTATGGTAGTATCATTTTTAAATTGAAAAATTAAGTTACTTTTTATCGAATCAAATACCCCGCAGCAAGCCTACGGGGCATCTGAATTGTTAAGAAGCGGACTAAAGTTCGTGGGGGATTTGACCCTCGCGGCATTTGCCGGATGGATGCGCAAGTACATTCAATCGGTTCGTTGTTCGCAGGAATACAAGGCCGGATTATGGCGGAACGGAGGATATTATGGCACAGCTCTGGGGCGGACGTTTTACGAAGGAAACGGATAAGCTGGCATATCAGTTCAATGCGTCCATTCATTTTGACAAGCGTTTTTTTGAGCAGGATATTGAGGGAAGCATTGCCCATGCGGTGATGCTGGAAAAACAGCAGATTCTCACACAGGCGGAAAAGGATGCCATTGTAAAAGGGCTTATCGGAATCCGGGAGGATGTGAAGGAAGGCCGTCTGGTCATTACGGATGAGTATGAAGATATCCACAGCTTTGTGGAAGCCAATCTGATCGACCGTATCGGTGATGCGGGCAAGAAGCTGCACACGGGAAGAAGCCGGAATGATCAGGTCGCTCTGGATATGAAGTTATACATACGGCAGGAAATACTGGAAACGGATGCTTATCTGAAAGAGCTTCTGGAGACGCTTATCAGTCTGATGGAAGAAAATCTGGAAACCTGCATGCCCGGTTTTACCCATATGCAGAAGGCACAGCCTACCACCCTGGCTCACCATTTAGGGGCTTATTTTGAAATGTTCAAAAGAGACCGGCTGAGGATGAAGGATATCTTTATGCGGATGAATTATTGTCCTCTGGGCGCGGGTGCTCTGGCGGGTACTACGTATCCCCTGGACAGAAGCTATACGGCCTCGCTGCTTGGTTTTGAGGGGCCTACCCTGAACAGCATGGATTCCGTATCCGACAGGGATTATCTTATTGAACTGTTGTCAGCCCTTTCCACTATTATGATGCATTTAAGCCGTTTCTCTGAGGAAATTATCACCTGGAATTCCAACGAATATCATTTTGTGGAAATAGATGATGCGTATTCGACGGGCAGCAGCATTATGCCCCAGAAGAAGAATCCGGATATTGCGGAACTGACAAGGGGCAAGACCGGTAGGGTTTATGGTGCACTCATTTCCATGCTAACCACAATGAAGGGTATTCCTCTGGCTTATAATAAGGATATGCAGGAAGATAAGGAAATGACCTTTGATGCCATTGATACGGTAAAAAGCTGTCTGGTTCTTTTTACCGGAATGGTTCGGACCATGCGTTTTCATAAATCTTATATGGAAAAAAGTGCTGTGAATGGTTTTACCAATGCCACCGATGCGGCGGATTACCTGGTTGGAAAGGGAGTCCCGTTCCGGGATGCCCATGGTATCATCGGACGTCTGGTGCTGTACTGCATTGAAAAGAATACGGGCATTGATGCGTTAAGCCTGGAAGAACTTAAAACAATCAGCCCTTGTTTTGAAGAGGATATTTTCGAGGCGGTTTCCCTGAAAACCTGCGTGGAGAAAAGACTGACTCTCGGAGCGCCGGGTATGGAGGCTATGAAAGAAGTCATAGCTATAAACAGGGAGTATCTGAAGGAAGAGTGGGAGCTTCAGCCCGGCATTCTCAAACAGCCGCTGGAGAAACAGGTTCTGTAATTATCTTTATTTAGAATACACAAACTTCGCAGAGGGCCATTTGGCACCTGCGAAGTTTGCGTAGAATATAATTTTAAGAAAGATGAGGAGAGAAAAAATGAGTGAGAAACTGAAGGTTGGTATCTTAGGCGGAACCGGTATGGTAGGGCAGCGTTTTATATCCCTGCTGGAAAACCATCCCTGGTTTGAGGTGACCACGATTGCGGCAAGTCCCCGTTCGGCCGGGAAAAGCTACGAAGAGGCGGTGGGAGACAGATGGAAGATGACATCCCCCATGCCGGAAGCAGTGAAAAAAATTACGGTTATGAATGTCAACGAAGTGGAAAAGGTTGCCGCCGAGGTGGACTTTGTTTTCAGTGCTGTTGATATGACCAAAGAAGAAATCAAGAAGATTGAAGAAGAGTATGCCAAAACGGAAACACCCGTGGTTTCCAATAACAGTGCACACCGCTGGACGCCGGATGTTCCCATGGTGGTACCCGAAATCAATCCGGAGCACATGCAGGTTATTGAATTCCAGAAAAAGCGCCTCGGTACCACCAGAGGCTTTGTGGCAGTAAAGCCTAACTGTTCTATCCAGAGCTATGCCCCCGTACTTACCGCATGGAAAGAGTTTGAGCCAACAGAGGTGGTTGCGACGACATACCAGGCGATCTCCGGAGCGGGTAAGACCTTTAAGGACTGGCCGGAAATGGTGGGAAATATCATTCCTTACATCGGCGGCGAAGAAGAGAAAAGCGAGAAGGAGCCGCTGCGTATCTGGGGTAAGCTTGAAGACGGCGTGATCGTTCCCGCTGTATCTCCTGTTATTACCTGTCAGTGCATACGTGTTCCGGTTCTCAACGGACATACGGCCGCCGTTTTTGTTAAGTTTAACAAAAAACCGACCAAAGAGCAGCTGATTGAAAAGCTGGTGAACTTTAAGGGTGTGCCTCAGGAGCTGGAGCTTCCCAGCGCCCCGAAACAGTTTATCCAGTATCTGGAAGAAGATAACCGTCCGCAGGTGAGTATGGATGTGGATTATGAAAAAGGTATGGGAATTTCCGTAGGCCGTCTGAGAGAAGACACAGTTTACGACTGGAAGTTTATCGGACTTTCCCATAACACGGTCCGCGGAGCAGCAGGCGGCGCCGTTCTGTGTGCGGAACTGCTGAAAGCACAGGGCTTTATTACTAAAAAATAAGTCCTGGTAAAAGAGGTATAATTTGGGCAAGGATTTATTTATTGCGGAGAAACCGAGTGTTGCCCGCGAATTTGCAAAAGCATTGAAATACAATATGAGCAACCGGGACGGCTATATGGAATCGGAACAGGCTATCGTTACCTGGTGCGTAGGGCATTTGGTGACCATGAGTTATCCGGATGCTTATGATCCGGAACTGAAAAGGTGGACGTTGAAAACGCTGCCTTTTATTCCGGAGGAATATAAATACGAGGTAATACCCGGGGTACAGAAACAGTTTGACATAGTAAGCGGCCTGCTGAACCGGGAGGATGTGACAAGAATATATGTATGCACCGACTCCGGACGGGAGGGCGAATACATTTACCGTCTGGTGGAGCAGCAGGCAAAGCTTCAGGGAAAAGGCGCCGGTAAGAAGGAAAATGCCGGAGAACATGGAACCTCCGGAACGCATGGAACCTCCGGGATTCTTGGAAAAGAACGGCGTCGGGTCTGGATCGATTCCCAGACGGAAGAAGAGATATTGCGGGGCATCCGGGAGGCGAAGGAATTATCCGCCTATGATAATCTATGTAACGCCGCCTATTTGCGGGCGAAAGAAGATTATCTGATGGGAATCAATTTTTCACGTGTCCTCACACTGAAATACGGAACACCGGTGAAAAATTATCTGAAAGCCGAAAAAGCGGTCATATCCGTGGGGCGGGTAATGACCTGTGTCCTTGGAATGATCGTGAACCGGGAACGGGAAATCAGGCAGTTTGTCAAGACACCGTTTTACCGTGTTACAGGCCGCTTTGCCATCGCTTCTGCCGACGGACAAAACGGAGGGCGCAGCTTTGAAGGGGAATGGAGGGCGGCGGAGGGTTCCGCCTGGTTCCAGTCTCCTGCCTTATATAAGGAAAATGGTTTCAAACAAAAAGAGGATGCACAGAAGCTGCTTTCTTTTTTGGAGGAAGAACCAAAAGAAGCGCCTGTAATTGAGAAAATAGAAAAAAAGAAGGAACAGAAAAACCCGCCGCTCTTATATAATCTTGCGGAACTGCAGAATGACTGTTCCAAGTATTTCAAAATAAGCCCGGATGAAACGCTGCGTATCGTGCAGGAACTTTATGAAAAAAAGCTGACCACCTATCCCAGAACGGATGCCCGTGTGCTTTCAACGGCCGTTGCAAAGGAAATAAACAAAAATATCGGCGGGCTGCGCGGATTTCAGCCGGCTGGTGTTTTTGCGGCCCGGATTTTGGAGCAGAAAAGCTGGCAGGGGATAGCAAAAACCAGATATGTTAACGATAAACAGATAACGGATCACTATGCCATTATACCCACCGGACAGGGCCTGGGGGCTCTTTCGTCTGTTTCCGGGACAGCGGCAAAGGTATATGAAATCATAGTGAGAAGATTCTTAAGTATTTTTTATCCGCCTGCCGTTTACCAGAAAATATCCCTGGTAAGTATCATGAAGGGAGAACGTTTTTTCTCCAGCTTCAAGGTACTGACCGATGAAGGTTACCTGCAGGTAAGCCAGTTTTCCTTTTCCAGAAAAAAGGAGGAAGCTTCCAAAACGGATGAGGGGAAAAAAGAAGGGCAGGAGAATGACAGCCAGGAAGAAGATATCCGGTGCGACGCGGATTTCCTGAAGGTACTGCAGGGCCTGAAAAAAGGGGAAAAACTTTCCTGTGAAGGGCTGGAAATCAAGGAAGGGGAAACTTCCCCGCCGAAACGCTACAATTCAGGAACCATTATTCTTACCATGGAAAACGCAGGACAGTTTATCGAAGATGAAGAACTTCGTGCCCAGATAAAGGGAAGCGGTATCGGGACAAGTGCCACAAGGGCCGAGATCCTGAAAAAACTGGTATCTATCCAGTATCTGGCATTAAATAAGAAAACACAGATTATCACCCCTACACAGATGGGGGAGATGATATATGATGTCGTATCCGATTCCATAAAGCCCCTTCTGAATCCGGCGCTTACGGCAAGCTGGGAAAAGGGCCTGACAATGGTGGCGGAGGGTACGATAACAGAAGCGGAATATATGAAAAAACTCACTGATTTTGTGGGGAGAAGAACAAATATTGTAAAACAGCTGAACAACCAGCAGATTCTGTACCGGCAGTTTGATGAAAATGCGAAATACTATGTGAAACAGCCTGCCAGGGCCGCGGCCCGTCAGAGCGAACCGAAAAAGGAAGCTTGAAATCCGGGAAGTTACGTGTGGTATTACACAGATAGGAGCAGAAATGGAACAATGTAAAATCAGTAATCTATATGATTTGAAGGAAACGATCGCAGCACCTGTATTGGAAGGCCGTACCTACCCATGGGAGGTTCTGCCTGAAATCAAAGCCTTTATCCTGGAACTGGGTAAAACGCTTCCTGCCGATAAATTCGATAAAATCGGAGAGGATGTCTGGATTGCCAAAACGGCTAAAGTAGCGCCGAGCGCGAATATCAACGGTCCGGCTATTGTGGATGAGGAAGCGGAAATCCGTCATTGTGCTTTTATCAGAGGAAGTGCTGTTGTGGGTAAGGGGGCTGTCGTTGGTAATTCCACAGAACTTAAAAATGTGATCCTTTTTAACAAGGTACAGGTTCCTCATTATAATTATGTGGGAGACAGTATTCTGGGGTATAAATCCCATATGGGAGCCGGTTCCGTCACATCCAATGTAAAAAGTGATAAAACCCTGGTGGTCGTACGGTGTAATGGGGAAGAATGCCATACAGGCCTGAAAAAATTCGGTGCCATGCTGGGAGATCATGTAGAAGTAGGTTGCAATTCCGTCTTGAATCCGGGTACCGTGATAGGCAGGGGAACCAATATTTATCCCACCTCCATGGTAAGAGGTTTTGTGCCCGCCGACAGTATTTATAAAACAAAAACAGAAATATCCGAAAAGAGCCATGACGAAGGAAAAACCGACTGACAGGCAGAAGAAATAATAGGAACCGGCGGAACGTAATCTGCCGGTTCTTTTATTGAAAAAACGGGTGGCCCGCAGAACGTGTACCGATGTTTTTTCCGGCAGCAGGCCGGTCGTTATCAGGAACGGACAGAATATGGAAAATTGTATTGACGAATATATTTTTTTCGTGTATAGTTACTGTTAGACGCGTTAATGCTTGCACGCGCTAAAGCGTCAAACTGCAAAGAAAAGAGGAAAATGTTATGAAAAGGTTATTGGCAATAGCAACCGCCTTTACTATGACGGCAGTTATGCTGGCAGGCTGTGGAAGCAGTACACAGGACAGCGCATCCAACACTTCTGCAGCGTCGGAACCCGCCGCACAGGAGTCCGTTCAGCCGGAAGCGGCAGAAAGCACGGCGGCGGAAACAGGAGAGGCCGCAGGTGCCCAGGCAGATGCGGATAAGGTATACCAGATTGGAATCTGCCAGCTTTTACAGCATGATGCCCTGGATGCCGCAACCTTGGGCTTTAAAGAAGCAATGATTGAGAAGCTGGGAGAAGATAAGGTAAAATTTGACGAACAGAATGCATCCGGTGATTCTGCAACCTGTGCAACAATCATTAACCAGTTTGTATCCGCAGATGTGGATTTGATTCTGGCAAATGCCACGGCATCCCTGCAGGCCGCTGCAGCAGGAACCGGCACGATCCCTATTCTGGGAACCTCCATTACCGATTATGCAACCGCTCTGGAAATCGACAGCTGGAACGGCGTTACAGGAAAGAATATTTCCGGAACATCGGATTTAGCTCCCCTGAAAGAACAGGCCGCCATGCTTAACGAGTTGTTCCCGGATGCGAAAACAGTAGGTTTGTTATATTGCTCCGCAGAAGCAAACTCCGTCTATCAGGCAGATACTATCCAGGGCTTCCTGGAGGAATATGGATACACCTGCAAAACCTATACCTTTGCAGATTCCAATGATATCGCGTCTGTAACCACCAATGCTGCAGGTGAATGCGATGTTATCTACGTTCCCACCGACAATACCTCGGCTTCCAATACGGAAGTGATCAATAACGTATGTCTCCCTGCAGGCGTTCCCATCATCGCAGGTGAGGAAGGTATCTGTAAAGGCTGTGGTGTTGCAACCCTGTCTATCAGCTACTATGATATCGGATACAAGGCCGGTGAAATGGCAGTGGATATCCTGGTTAACGGTGCAGACATTACAACAATGCCGATTGAATCTGCTCCCAATGTAACCAAGGAATACAACGAAGCTATCTGCAAGGAACTGAATATTACGGTGCCTGACGACTATGTAGCCATCAAGGCAGAATAACCAATAGCTCCTACATAACGTGAAATGCGGATGTGTGCCTGTCAGGCACCCACAAAAGCGGTTAAAAAGCCCTGCTTTTTTGCCGCTTTTTGTCGTCCGCTGCATTTTTAACAAAAAAAGAGATATCTTTTCAGAATGATTTCCTTTATAATAAATACCTGTGAAGCCTAAAATATATGAAGATACGGGGAGGAAAATGACGTGAACATTATGTCACTCTTTAACGCGCTGCCGGGCGCCTGCGCCCAGGGACTTATCTGGGGAATTATGGCGATTGGGGTCTATATTACCTATAAGATTCTGGATTTGGCAGATTTGACTGTAGACGGTACCATGGCTACCGGAGGGGCCGTATGTATTATGATGATACGTGCCGGCCATTCCATCGGGATTTCCCTTTTGTTTGCGGTGCTGGCCGGTGCCCTGGCGGGGCTTGTCACCGGTATTTTCCATACGACTATGGGAATACCAGCCATTCTTGCCGGCATTCTGACCCAGCTGGGCCTTTATTCAGTTAACCTGAGAATTCTGGGAAACAGCTCCAACCAGGCTGTGGGAGTAGATAAATACGATTTACTTGTTTCCCTGCGCTATATTAAAGACGTACCTTTTTATCAAAACACTATTTTGATATGCATTGTTATTCTGATTATATTGATTGCCCTGCTGTACTGGTTTTTTGGTACGGAGCTCGGCTGCTCCATCCGTGCAACCGGATCCAATCCAAATATGTCCAGAGCCCAGGGAATCAATACGAACTTCTGTAAAATTCTGGGCCTCATGCTTTCCAATGGAATCGTGGCTTTTGCCAGCGCACTGTATGCCCAGTACCAGGGCTTTGCGGATGTGAACATGGGACGTGGAGCCATTGTTATCGGCCTCGCGGCCGTAATCATCGGTGAAGTCATTTTCAGCCGTGTGCGCGGTAATTTTGCATTCAAACTGTTTTCAGCAGCACTGGGAGCGATTATCTATTATATTGTGCTTCAGGTAGTCCTCTGGCTGGGCCTGAATTCCAATGACCTGAAGCTGTTCTCCGCCCTGGTGGTGGCCCTGTTCCTTGCGATACCTTATCTGAAGGGACAATATTTTAATAAGCCGGCCAAAAAAGGAGGTGCTCCTCATGCTTAGTTTATCCCGGATTACCAAAACATTTAATGCGGGTACCATCAACGAGAAAACTGCCCTGAACGGTTTATCCCTTGAACTGGAAGAAGGGGATTTCGTTACAGTTATCGGCGGGAACGGCGCCGGAAAATCCACCATGCTCAATGCAGTGGCAGGTGTCTTTGCCGTCGATGAAGGCAGCATTACCATAGACGGCATCAATGTAACCAAGCTGCCGGAGTATAAACGTGCCAAATATCTGGGCCGTGTATTCCAGGACCCTATGACGGGAACTGCCGCAAACATGCAGATAGAAGAGAATCTGGCACTGGCATCCAGGAGAGGGAGCTTGCGTACCCTGCGTTCCGGAATATCCCAAAAGGAACGCGCACAATACCAGGAACAGCTTAAAATTCTGGAACTGGGCCTGGAATTCCGTATGACCAGCAAAGTCGGCCTCCTTTCCGGCGGACAGCGCCAGGCGCTTACCCTGCTCATGGCAACCCTGAAAAAACCCCGTCTCCTTCTTCTGGATGAGCATACGGCCGCGCTGGATCCCAAGACAGCCGCCAAGGTGCTGGAAATCACGGAAAAAATAGTAGAGAGGGATCATCTCACCACCCTGATGATTACACACAATATGAAGGACGCCATTGCCCATGGGAACCGCCTGATAATGATGCATGAAGGAAGGGTTATTTATGATGTGGCAGGGGAAGAAAAGAAAAAGCTTCATGTATCCGATCTCCTTAAGAAGTTCGAACAAGCCAGCGGAGGAGAATTTGCCAACGACCGCATGATGCTGAATTAAAGCCAAGGGATGATATCGGCGGTCGTTTAAGACCGCATGATGCTGAATTGAAGCCAGGTATTAATGATATTCAATAAGAAATGCAGAAGCGGCGGCCGGAGAGGCCGCTGTTTTGCATCTTTCTGCAACCTCGACAAATCTTTGACAATTTTTTTCAAAAAGGCTGGATTTTTGACCTGAAATATGAGAAAATAATATGAGCGATTAGGGACAGGTACTTTTGCGGCCTTTTTGCCGTCCGAGTATTTTGTTATCAATAAGGTGCCTTTTATCAGGTGCCACTGTTTGCTAATACAATCTACATATCGAAAGGAGTTTTCACATGATCTATTCAAAAGAAGTTGAAGAAATGTGTCCAGTAGCACAAGGCGTTGCTCACGGCTGTGCTCCGATCCCTGAAGAAGCAAAATGGGTAAAATCCAAAGAAGTTAAAGACATTTCCGGCCTTACACACGGTATTGGCTGGTGTGCACCTCAGCAGGGAGCCTGCAAGCTTACTCTGAACGTTAAAGAGGGTATTATCCAGGAAGCTTTGATTGAGACAATCGGATGCTCCGGTATGACTCACTCCGCAGCTATGGCAGCAGAGATCCTTCCGGGAAGAACGGTTCTGGAAGCTTTAAATACAGACCTTGTATGTGATGCTATCAACACCGCTATGAGAGAGTTGTTCTTACAGATCGCTTACGGCAGAACACAGAGCGCGTTCTCCGAAGACGGACTTCCTGTAGGTGCAGGCCTGGAAGACCTTGGTAAAGGCTTAAGAAGCCAGGTTGGTACCATGTATGGTACTCTGAAGAAGGGCCCCCGTTATCTGGAAATGGCAGAAGGCTATGTGACAGGTATTGCCCTTGACGAAGAAGATCAGATTATCGGCTACCAGTTCGTAAGCCTTGGAAAGATGACAGACTTTATCAAGAAGGGCGACGATCCCAACACAGCTTATGAGAAAGCAAAAGGTCAGTACGGCCGTGTTGCTGATGCTGTTAAGATCATCGATCCGAGAAAGGAATAAGAGGAGGTAGCGGAAATGGCTTTATTTGAATCATATGAAAGACGTATTGATAAAATCAATGCCGTATTGAACAGCTACGGCATCGCTTCCCTTGAAGAAGCTGAAAAAATCACAAAAGATGCTGGACTCGATGTATATGACCAGGTTAAGAAAATCCAGCCTATTTGTTTTGAAAATGCTTGCTGGGCTTACATCGTAGGCGCAGCGATCGCAATTAAGAAAGGCTGTAAAAGAGCGGCTGATGCTGCTGCGGCAATCGGAGAAGGCCTTCAGTCTTTCTGTATCCCCGGTTCCGTTGCGGATACCCGTAAGGTAGGTCTCGGACATGGTAATCTTGGAAAGATGCTTCTGGAAGAAGAAACCGAATGCTTCTGCTTCCTGGCAGGACATGAATCTTTCGCAGCAGCGGAAGGTGCTATCGGTATTGCGGAAAAAGCAAACAAGGTACGTCAGAAACCCTTAAGAGTTATCCTGAATGGTCTTGGTAAAGATGCTGCGCAGGTTATCTCCAGAATCAACGGATTTACCTTTGTAGAAACCGAATATGATCCTTATACAAATACCGTTAAGGAAGTATATCGTAAAGCTTATTCCGAGGGACTTCGTGCAAAGGTTAACTGCTATGGTGCAAACGATGTTTGTGAAGGCGTTGCTATCATGCACAAAGAAGGTGTAGATGTTTCCATTACAGGCAACTCCACCAATCCCACCAGATTCCAGCATCCCGTTGCAGGAACCTATAAGAAAGAATGCCTGGAGCAGGGCAAGAAATACTTCTCCGTTGCTTCCGGCGGTGGTACAGGCCGTACACTTCATCCCGATAACATGGCGGCAGGCCCTGCTTCCTATGGTATGACGGATACGATGGGCCGTATGCATTCCGATGCACAGTTCGCTGGTTCTTCTTCCGTTCCGGCTCATGTGGAAATGATGGGTCTGATTGGCGCAGGAAATAACCCGATGGTCGGCATGACCGTGGCTGTTGCGGTTAGTATCGAAATGGCCGCAGCAGAGGGGAAATTTTAATAAAAATCGCATAAAATAAGAGGCTTATAAAGCTGCATTGACATTAATGGTTAATGCAGCTATTCTTTTTGTATGGGAATCTGGAAAAAAAACCACAATAATGATATAATAAAAGAAAAATATAAGGGAAGTGATAATGTATGCCAGAATTATGCAGATTTGGCGGTATGGTCATAGTGATGCTTTTTAAGGATACAAAACAGCATAATAAACCCCATGTCCATGTATATTATGGAGAATATGAAGCATCAGTGGGATTAGACGGTGAATTGCTGGCAGGTTCTTTGCCAAGTAAGCAGTATAAGATTTTAGTTGGATGGCTACTTTATAATGAAGAGAATGTATATAAAGCTTGGAACTTGGCTGTACAAGGGGAACATTTTGATAAAATAAAGCCTATGTAGTGAGAAAGGAGTATATATGTATATAGTGAATGGTATTGTTTATGCCGGAGAACCGACCGAAGATATTAAAATTAAAGAAGCTAAGCCTTTGCCATTTGGAATGTTACTGTTGACTTTTTCGACTGGAGAAAAAAGGCTGTTTGATACTACTATGTTGCAAGGTTCAGCATTTGCCCCCTTGTCTGAAGAAAAGGTATTTAAAGATGTTCATGTATCACATGGCTTTGTTACATGGATGAACGGTGATATTGATTGTGCACCAGAATATATGTATGAAAATAGTTATTTGTATGAAGAAGAATGTGTAATATAGATTATGTGTAATTGAGGTAATATATTGTAAACAGATGTGCAGAGTAGCACACCCATAGCGTTCAACCACCCCTCAACCCCTTATAAAACCGTCCTTCACCGTTTCCATTGAGGAGAGCGCTAAAGAGGGTAAATTCTAAAGAAATTTTATTATGCGAAGCTTATTTTTAAACCGCACTGACCTATTATGGTTGGTGCGGTGTTTGAAACTGTAGGTTTTGCAAAAGAAAGATATCACTTTTCAGTGATATACAGAAAATATTGTGATATACTATCCGGGTAAGATCGTATAAATACAGATTCAACTAATTATATTTCGTAAATATTAGAATCAGACTATTTTTATTTTGCAAGTTTATCTTTTTATCCATAAGTGTTGGTGAATCAACGGAAGGAGAAAATAAAATGAGTTCAATAATTCTTGAACTGTTAAGGTTCAGATGTGGGATCGGGGATTGATTGGCCTTCAGGTACCTATTAATTGAAGAAATCAATCCGATTCAGGAGGAATCCCATATGAAGTTACACTTACTGGGGCAGGCCCTGTTACAGATGGCAGGACTGTGTTATGCAGCAATAAAATACAGGAATAAAAATATTGATAGTTTAAACACCTATTCTCCGCAGATAGAGTATGCATTGCCATTTGATGGCGAATGGTATATTGCAAATGGCGGTGTTACCCCAAAAACGTCTCACTCGTGGGAAATTCTCCCGCAGCGTTACGCTTATGATTTTATTATAGTGGATGAAGATGGGGAGAGCTGTCATGGTGATAAAATGGATTTACACAGCTATTATTGTTATGGAAAGGATATACTTGCTCCAGCAGACGGCATAGTAGTTTCAGTAAAAAACGGGTTTCCCGATTGCCGCATAATGGGTAATGGACAGCCCGATCCGGATACGCCTGATATTGGCGGCAACCGGGTCACAATAAAGCATTTGTCAAAGGAATACAGTGTTGTCTGCCATCTTATGCCTGACAGTGTGTTGGTAAAAAAAGGGCAGATAGTAAAAAAGGGGGAGGTTATTGCCAGGTGCGGCAACTCCGGGAATACGACGGAACCTCATGTCCATTTTCAGGTGCAGAACACAGCCCATTTTTATTCCTGCATAGGTTTGCCTGTATTCTTTTCGAATATTCAGAAACGGATATGTGAGAAGTATGCTAAAATGGATACACGCCCTTTTCCGGAGGAAGAAGACCGCAATGACAGCTATGTCCATCGGGGATTAGTAGTGAAGAACCGGAACGCTGGAGAGGAACATCCGCTCTCTTCCTGATTTCTGTATCAGGTGGCCGGAATGTCTATGAAAGAGCAGATGGTCATTTTTAATAGGATGGAATCGATATCCGCAAGATAACCTTTGCATCAGAAGGAGGAACTTTTATGATAGTGCTTATTGCAGGCTGTTCCCATACAGGGAAAACTCTTTTGGCCCAGAAATTGCTGGAAAAATATAAGTATCCTTATTTGTCAATTGATCATCTGAAAATGGGGCTGATACGCAGCGGACAGACCGGCCTGACACCGGAAAGCAAGGATGAGCTTCTGACGGATTATCTGTGGCCTGTCCTCAGAGAGATGATAAAAACGGCAATTGAAAATAATCAGAATCTGATCGTCGAAGGATGTTATATCCCTTTTACCTGGAAAGACAGTTTTACGGAGGAATATCTGAAAAGTATTCGCTATTATTGTATTATAATGACTGACAGCTATATTGATAACCATTTTCAGGATATTAAGAAATATGCAAATGCTATCGAAACACGTGAGGAGGATTCCTGGATAACGCCTGGAATGCTGAAAGAGGAGAATGGGAAAAATCTGCAGTTATGTAAAAAATACGATTGTACATATCTTCTGGTAGACAGTATGTATCAAGTTGATGTGGCTTTGGATTAACCGGAGAGTAGGAAGAGAGAACAACGGCCAACAAACCTGGTTTGCTGGCCGTTGGACGTTTTGTCTGTTTCTGTTTTAGGAAGTGCAGGAAAGGGGAACGCATCAGTTATCCGTTCCTGATTTCTCGCAGCATGGATTGAAAGAGTTCAATATGATGCTGTTCATCAAGAATGATACGGTTCAGGTTATCCTTGATATTGTTATCCCGGATTGTTTCCGCCTGCCCGGTATATTTCCGTATGGCGGCAAATTCCCCTTGAATCGAGTTCTCAAGGAGTTCACAGAGCATTTGGGGATAGTGGTTATAAGAAGGTGTCCAATAGCATAAATTGTGGTTTTTCATACTCCACAGTCTCGGATCAAGTCCCATTTGGCAGGCGAGAGTGGCAAAGATATCTAAATGGTGCATTTCTACGATACTTATACTGTGGAAGCATGCTGCAAAATCAGCATAATCCGGTTTCAGTATCACACTGTTATAAAAATACAGGCTGACTGCAGACATTTCGGAATTATCGCTTCCTATATTACTCAGCATGGCCCATGCATAGTCCTTGCAGCAGCTTTCTGCGCAGACAGGCGGGTAGGGGATAGTAAGTGTTGCTTTGTATTCCTTATTATTGGGGCTGTTCATTATTTGACCCTCCGTGTTATCATTATACGTTACACAGTTCATTTGTTAGTATTATATATGAACAGCCGGCGGAGGTTATGACTGACAGGAAGGAAAAGGGAGCGGTATAAGCGGGCAGGACTGAAAACAGCAGGCCGGAGTCTGTTAAAACTCCGGCCTGCTGTTTTCCTATCATACATAGGTATTTAATTTTAGTATATTTGCGAGTATTGCTATGAATTCGCGGGTATATGGTTTTGTTACGATAGGACACCCAAACAGGTGGGATAAATAGGAACCACCGAATTGATCCCAATAATTTGTAATGAGTGAACGGATAGCGCGTTCCACATTTTTTACTTTTGTACCGGAGTGGCTGGCAATCTCCGGATACAATCTTTTGGTGACGTTAAACAGATAGGTCTCATCCTCCGTGACCAATTTGATGGCATAAGCCAGATAATGATAACCGACATAATTCGGCCGCAGACCTATGCGCCATAGCAGCTTATGGATTTCATCCATTATTTTGTCCTCCTTATTGTGAGTGTATTAAGTTTACTAAATTTTGGAGGAAAATTGCGGAAAAGGAGCAAATTAGACGTAATTCGACAAAAAAGATCGTCATAAACTACGAATAACCAATTATTTTTATTCATTATCGGTGTCCGTAAATCCGATTGATCTATATTTTAATGCCATAAATTTATGCTTGGTTCGGAAAAAAGTATGAGGCGGAAAAGGGGGAGGGATAGCAGGTAAACGTATATTTTGTTTCAGCAGGTCTTATTTAGCCGGAAAGCTAATATATTGTAAAAAGTTTTGCGGGAGGATTCTATGTGTGAATAAAATTGTGGATGAAAATTATCTTGATTTAATTATTGATAATGCTTTGCTGCATAATTATATTGCAGAAGATAATATAACAGAATTAAATGACAGATATTCTATCCTGCATATATTGAGCGGGGAACCTTCTCCATGCGATCTCGGAGAGCTTTATCAGTATCATAGTATTCCCAGCCTTTATACGCCTATGTCACAATACGGGACAGAGGATACCGGAATTATGAGTATCCAGACGAATCCGCATCTGGCTCTTTACGGACAAGATGTCCTGGTAGGGATAATTGATACGGGAATTGATTATTGTCATCCGGCATTTATGGATGAGAATGGATGTTCCCGCATTGTCCGTATCTGGGATCAGTCTATACAGGACGGACCGCCGCCTTCCGGTTTTTCCTATGGTACGGAATACAGCAAAGAGAGGATCGAACAGGCTCTTATGGATGAAAATCCCCTGGAAGTTGTACCGAGTACGGACAATAACGGACATGGGACTGCTGTTGCCAGTATTATTGCAGGAAGCCAGCGGGAGGATAATGGGTTCAGAGGAATTGTCACCCGGGCTGAGCTGGCAGTTGTAAAATTAAAGGAGCCTAAGAAAAACCTGCTGAAAATATCTTTTATACCGGAAAATATAGAATGCTATCAGGAAACAGATGTTATTCTGGCGGTGAAATATCTGGAAGGGATATCCATGCAGCTTGATCGGCCGATGGTTATCTGTTTTGCATTTGGAAGCAGCCAGGGCAGCCATGACGGTTACAGTACCTTAAATGATTATATGGACAGAGTAGTTCTGAAGCCCCGGATAGATATTGCTGTTGCCGCAGGGAATGAAGGGAATAACCGGCGGCATTATTTCGGCGCGGTGGATGAACCGCCCTACCATCACAGTTTTGAATTGAAGGTGGGAGAGCAGGAGGGCCTGTTTGCTATGGAAATATGGACGGCTCTTCCTGCACGGCTTGCTATCCGGATTATGTGTCCCACAGGGGAATATACGAGGGTTATTTATCCGCAGCTGGAAAGCTGCTATTCTTTCGGATTTGTTTTTGAAGGAAGCAGGATATGGGTGAATAACATCACTTTAGAAAAAGAGAATGGAGAACAGCTTATATTAATCCGTTTTAAAAATCCGCATGAAGGGATTTGGACTTTTAGTTTGGAAAATCTGGAGGAAGAGCCTTATACCTTTCATTCCTGGCTTCCGGCAGGGGAGCTTCTGTCTGATGAAACGTATTTCCTGATGCCGTCACCTTATACCACAGTTACCATGCCCGGAACTTCGAACGGTTTGTTGACGGTGACGGCATATAACCCGCAGACAAACAGTATTCTGGCACAATCCGGCTGGGGATATACAAGGGACTGGAGGGTGACTCCCGATGTGGCGGCACCGGGTTATCAAATGGCATGTGCGCTTTCAAACGGGCTCTATGGCAATCTGACCGGTACAGGAGCCGCGTCTGCTTTTGGGGCCGGTGTGATAGCTATGATGCTGGAATGGGCGGTGGTGAGAGGAAACTATCCGACAATTACGGGCAGTGACATAAACAAGCTTATTATACGCGGTGCAGACAGAAGCAATTCCGGCTATGCTTTTCCAAATCCCAATTGGGGCTACGGAATTCTGGATATTTATGGTTTCCTGAGCAAACTGGATTTATGAGAAGACAGGTTGTTATCTGTGGAGATACGTGCTATGCTTTAGACGTAAGCGTAAAGGGGAGCGTTAGACTTCTGGCCGTGTTTTTATCAGAGAAAAGAGGTTAGCCATGAAAGAGTATTCCATTGAGGAGCAATTTGCGATAGTGGCATTGAACGCACAGGACAGCCGGCATGACTCTGTGGCCAAAAATGCGGTGATAGCGGGAATTGCCGCCGCCAAAGCCGTACAGAGGCTTTTATATGAGGAGGAAAAACCGGACGCTGCGGAATGGGAACGGAAGCTTCGGGAACAGCTGAATGCCGTTAAAAAGATGAGCCGTAAAAAACGTAGGGAAGTGGAAACGGATATGGCGGATATTCTGAAGGCAGAAGGAATATTGCAGGAAATACCAAACCTGCTGGGCTGTGATATGAATTATTATACCGCGAATGTAACCATGCGGGAATATAAGAGTGACCCCGCTGTCTATCAGAGTATTGTGGAAGGCGTACGGGCAGTTATTGAGGAACAGGAGGAAGTGTCTGAAAAAACAGTGGTATTGTTCTGGCTGTTCAGGGAGAGCGGCTGTCTGCATGATATTTTCACTGTGGAAGAGCAGGAAACAGTCCAAAATAAGCTGTCGGCAGCGGCCGCCGGAAACCCCTTATATAAAGCCATTTTAGGGCAGGAATTCCATAGCGCGGTGTGGCTGCTGGGTATACAGTATGTAAACTGGAAGCATAAGCTTTTCCGGAATCCTTATCTGGAGGGCGTTAACCTTATGTTCCCGTTTCTGGACAGACGGCAGGCGATTTTTATTGATATGGTGATAGTGGGAACCAGTGTCAGTGACAGAAGAAGTGCGGCAATTGCTTTTCTGGAGAAAAACGGACATACCTGTGAAGAAATAAAAAACGGAACGGAGACCATAGTGAAGGTGGATAATGGATATTACCGCATTTTTCCTTCCGCCCGTTCTTTTAAAATCCCCGTTCAGGGGGTGGAACTTTTGCCGGTATACAGATAGAGGGCAAAAGCCAGTCCCTGGGGAGGGACTATAATCACTCCTACTTTATTATTATACAAGGAAATCAGAAAGATGAATTACACCCGTTTAGAATTGCAGAACCAATTAAAAGAAATGGACTTGTATCCAACAGATACCGTTCTTGTACATTCTTCCATGAAATCGATGGGAGCGGTGGAGGGAGGCGCAGATACCGTACTGGATGCCCTGATGGAATATTTTTCAAGGGGGCTTCTTCTGCTTCCCACCCATACCTGGGCGCAGATGGGGGAGGAATACCGTGAATTTGACCCTGTGAAGGAGGATGCCTGTGTGGGAATTCTGCCCAATCTTTTCCGTAAGAGGCCCGGTGTGTGCCGCTCTCTTCATCCTACCCACAGTATGGCGGCTTATGGTGCGGGAGCGGAAGAATATACAGCCGGGGAAGAGAAGTGCAATACGCCGTGTACTCCCGGCGGATGCTATGACCGGCTGAAAGACATAAATGGCAGAATCCTTTTGGCGGGAGTGACACATGCCCGTAATACCTATATCCACAGTGTGGAAGAGGTGCTGAACATTCCTAACCGTTTGACGGATAAACCGGTGGAATTCTATACGAAGATGCCTGACGGAAGCCGGAAGAAAATCTTTATGAGGAGGCACTATAATGCGGTACAGCCTTATATTTCGGAGGATTTTGTAAAGCTGACGCAGGCCTTTTATGAGACGGGGGCCGCCAGGCAGGTTCGGTTTGGCAATGCTGAATGCATCCTGTGTGACGCGCGAGGGATATTTGAGGTTACCAGGCATATTCTGGCTCCTGATCCGGAATGTATTATCACGAGTCCCGCGATTCCTTCTTCCAGATGGGAGGATTTTAAAGGAGGCCCCTATTTTCTGCAGGCTTGAAATCATAGGCTTCGCCGGCGGAAATAAAAATGCCGCAGGGTCATGAGAACAAATGACCCTGCGGCTGTTTTTGCTGATTTTATTTCGCTGCGGTTACGGAGATGATGTGAGGATTTACGCCTTCATACCAGTACAGATAACCTTCCAGATCGATTACATCACCGATTTGCAGGTCCTTTACTGCCGCATATACGTCGGTGGTATTGTCGCACAGGTAGGATTCTACAACGAAGGAATAGGTCTCGCCGTTCAGGGAAACGTTGAAGTACAGGTCGTCACCGTCCGTGCCGGATCCGTCCCAGTTGTACAGGTAAGCAACATCGTTCCCGGCCTCATCCTGTCCGGCGGCTTCCACGGTCATGCCTTTAAATGCAACATACTGGTTCTGATAGTCGATCAGTTCATCGGTTCCCAGCATTGCGGTAACATCTTTGACAGGAGCAAGATAGGTGTCTCCTTCCACGATTTCAAAGGTAGCATCCATAATTTCCACTTCACCGGACCACTCCGCTTTATATCCTGTTACCTTGATCTTGGTTCCGGGAACCAGCTTTTCATAATCTTCCTCTGAGCAGGCCATGTTGTACACGAAATAGGCGCCGTCCTGATCCTGGGTATATACGGTAGCCTTGTCTTCCCACCATGACTGCTTTGCCTGGACATAGGTTTCGACAACAACTTCGGAATCCAGATCTGCGGCCATGTACTCCTCATAGGACAACACGCCTACGGTGCCGGCGGCATCTGCCGTGGTTTCTGTGGATGCTTCTTCCGATACGGCTGCTGTAGTTTCTTCCGGAACAGCGCTGGAAGCTTCGGTAACGGCTTCAACGGTGCTTTCTGCCGCAGGGGCATTCTCAGTCTTTGCGCAGCCGGTCATTCCGAGCACAAGAGAGAGGGTCAGGGATAAAACGATTGCTTTTTTCATAACATTCTCCTTTTTACTGATGGGCATTTTACATAACAAACAAAGTCATTATATACCTGAAAATACCAGGGATCAACAGAAACTGTCAAGAATTCCTCTTTTTTTTCATGCCCTGCCGGATGAGATATACAAGTATTAATATCCATGCGCCGGCAAGACAGGAAAGCAGGGCGGCGGCTGTGGGCGGCAGAGGGCCGAGATCCGCTTTGCCGGCGGAAGCGGGGCCGCTTTCGTTCAGGTGGTAGAGGGAGGTTACATCTTCGTAAAGATCCGCGATAAAAGCGTCGTTAATCTCTTTCTTACGCCGGACTGCTTTTGTGACCTCCTCCACAAGCTGGCCGGAGGCGCTGCGCAGGGAGGCGGAGCCATTGAATACAGGGGTGACAAACGTATCGTCCACATGCTCCAGCAGGAGACGGGAGGCCTTGATCTTCACATCATAATGGAGGGAATTGTCCTCGCCGCACCGGGAGAGGTAATCCTGGTAGGCGGAGGCGTTTTGTGCTTTGCTCGTCACAGGGACGTAACCTTCCGTCCGGGAATAGGCGATCTGTACCTCATTGGTGAGAAGGTACTGGGTAAAGAGCCAGGAAGCCAGCACTTCCTGGGGATCTGTCTTATTAAACACACAGACGGAGGGGCCCTGGGATATCATTTGGGGATGCTCCGGATTATACTGGGGAATCATCCTCACCTCGGTTTCGAAGTCCACAAGTGCCTCCTCACTGATATCGGTGAGAGGCGCATCCGTACCCATCCAGGTAGCTCCGGCAGTGGAATCAACAGCGAAAATACACTGGCCCGCATTCATAAAATTGGCGGGATAGCTGGATATCTTAAAGGTGGAGAAGGCGCCTGATTTTGCATGCTCTGCAACTGTGTACAGGAACTGGGTGGTGGTATCGTTAAACAGCTGGATTTCCCCGTTTTCAGAAGCATAGCCGGCATCATTCTGCTTCAGATACTGGATCATCATGTTATCCGTGGATTTGTAGATAAAGGGGATCATGACGGACTGTCCGTTAATGAGATAATTTCCGTTGGCATCCTTGGCCATGGCAGCCTCGGAAACCTCCCATATAAAATCCCATGTCAGCGTATCCGGAAGGGTGTAGCCCAGCTTTTCCACATAGGTTTTATTGATATAGCAGGCTTCTGTGGAACGCATGAAGGGCAGGGCGTATGTCTGCCCGTTTAAGGAACATTCCCGGAGAAACTGTCCGATGATTTCCTCCTGTGTAGGAGAGTCGAAGAGAAGCTCGCTTCCGCCCAAGCCATACCCGGGATCGGCAATCAGCCCGTCCAGGGGAACCACGGTGCTGCTTCCCGTCAGATAGGTGGCAATATGATCCGGATAGGTAATGCATACGTTGGGCGTGGTATCCGTGGCAATGTTGGTGATGACATCGTTGTAAATCTTGCCATAATCCGTATATAACCGCAGGTTCACAGTGATATTCGGGTACAGCTGCTGAAAATCCGTAATCGCTTTCTTATAAATGTCCGTCTGGGTTTTGTTCGTATCGTTTTTTGCCCAAAAAGTGATCTCATATTGCCTGGAGGTATCAAACTGTCCGGGGATGGAAAAGGTCTTTTGGCCTCCCTGGCCGTGGCAGCCGGTCAGCATCGACAGGGCAAGCAGGAGAAAAAACAGGGCGGCGCTCTTTTTTATGTGCGTTGTTTTCATCCCTTGGTACCTCCTCTGGATACGCCTTCCATGATTTTTCTGCGGAATACCAGGAACAGCAGGATCAGCGGAACCGAGATCACAACAACTGCAGCCATCATAGCCGGGATATTCTCGCGCCCGAATCCGTTTTCACGGATTTCCTGAATCCCGTTTGAGACCAGATAATAACTGGGATCATCCGTAATCAGCCGGGGCCATACATAGGAATTCCAGCACTCGATCATCTTCAGGATAGTGATGGTGACGAGGGTGGGCTTGCAGATAGGGATCATGACTTTCCACAGATATTTGAAATCGGAGGTGCCGTCCGCCTTGGCGGCGCGGTACAGTTCATCCGGTACCAGTTCAAAGTTCTCCTTTAACAGATAGATGTAAAATACGGAGGTGACGGAGGGCAGGATGAGGCCGAGGAAGGTATTGCGCATATCAAGGTTGGTGACCGTTGCGTAATTGGTGATGATGACCAGCTCATTGGGAATCATCATCAGGGAAAGCAGCAGTGTAAAAGCGATATTTTTCCCGCGAAACGACAGCCTTGCAAACGCATAGGCCGCCAGGGTAATCACAACCAGCATGATAGCTGTGGTAGCCAGGGTAAAAAGCAGCGTATTCAGAAGATAGCCGGCAAGCGGCACCGTGGTGAAGGCATCGGAAAAGTTTTGCAGCGTGGGGGAGTGCGGGAAAAAGGAGGGGACGCGCTCCGCATTATAGGAACCGTAGCTTTTTACGGAGGTGAGCAGCATCCAATAAAAAGGAAACAGTACCACAAGCGCCCAGAATGCCAGCAGGATATAAATGAGAGTGTTCGTGATCCGTTTACGTCGTTTTGCAGTTTTTTCTATTTTACGGTAATCCATGGTTGTTCCCATCTGCGCACTTTTGTGCGCGTACAAAAGTTTTTATATATAGTGGACATGCTTTCTGCTGATTAACAGATTGATACAGGTTATGGTGAGCACGATGGCAAACAGAAGGATGGCTGCCGCGGATGCGTAAGATGGGTAGCCGCCGCTGCTGCCGTAGAGCATGTCGTACACATAACCGACGATGGTGTTCATCCCCGCCGCATTCAGATCCGTACCGAACAGGGCGACGGCGTCGCTGTATGCCTTAAAGGCGCCGATGAAGCCGGTAATCACCAGATAAAAGAGCATGGGAGAGATCATGGGAAGCGTGATTCTGGTGAAAATCCGTAGCTTCGAAGTCCCGTCCACCTGAGCAGCACGGTAATAGCTTTGGTTTACGGAGGCCAGCGCACTGGTGAGAATCAGGATTTTAAAGGGCATAACCACCCAGATGGTGTACAGGCACAGGACAGTCATCTTCGCCCAGTAGGGGCCGTCTATAAAATCAACGGATGGGCCGCCGAACCAGTGGATCAGAAGATTCACAAGCCCGTCGGAGTAGGCGGTTTTCTTAAAAAGTACCATGAAAACAAGGCCCACGGCAAGCGTATTGGTCACATAAGGCAGAAAATAAACGGTCTGGAACAGGTCGCGGAGCGGCTTGACGGAGCTTAAAGCAACGGAAAGCAACAAGGCCAGCCCCGTAGAGGCCGGAACGGTGATGATCACCAGCAGGAAGGTGTTCTTCACTGCCTGCAGAAAGTAGGGATCATGCAGCACATAGGAATAATTGTAGCCGCCTGTTCCATAGCTGGTCCGGGATGCAAAGTTGTAACCCTCCTCAAAGGAATATATAAATACGTCAATGAGCGGATAAATCATAAATATACCCAGAAAAAGTACAGCCGGGAGCAGGTACAGCCAAGCTTTTCCGCCGCCGGAAATAACGTTATCATTCTTCATAACAGCCCTCCCGGATACGTTCGCCGCTGTTCTTGTCAAAAAGGAATACCTTGCCCGGTTTCAGTGAGAATCTTACCGTATCAGAAGAAGTATCCACACGGCTCTCCGATCCGGCAATGGAACGGATGAGAGTATTTTCACAGTCAGGGTGGGTGGAAACGATACTGATATCACGTCCCATGACCTCCACACCGTTCAGGGAACAGTTCAGGGGACCGTCTTCCTGCAGAAGGAACCCTTCCGGACGGATTCCGACCCATACCTCCCTGTCCGTCACACCGGAAACGGGCAGGACAGGAGCTTCTCCGATATAAAGCAGGCGGTCCTGTACCTTCCCGTGAAAAATATTGATGGGAGGGGTTCCCAGAAACTTCGCTACGAACAGATTGACCGGATCGTCATATACCTCCTGGGGCTTCCCAATCTGCTGGATGACACCTTCCTTCATGACAACGATCCCGTCGGAAATACTCATGGCTTCCTCCTGGTCATGGGTGACGAAGACCGTAGTGATCTGTGTTGCTTTCTGGATTTTACGGATTTCTTCCCTTGTCTGCAGCCGCAGACGGGCATCCAGGTTGGAAAGAGGCTCGTCCAACAGGAGGACATGCGGCATTTTGACCAAAGCACGTGCAATGGCGACACGCTGTTGCTGCCCTCCGGACAATTCGCTGGGCTTTCTGTCCATCAGATCCCCGATCTGAACAAGTGCGGCGGCGTTGGAAGCACGTTCCAGCATTTCGGCCCTGGTCAGCTTCTGAGCCCCTTTCAAATTTTCCAGAGGAAAAAGGATATTCTGTTTTACGGTCAAATGGGGGTAGAGGGCATAATTCTGGAATACCATACCCACCCCCCTGTGCTCCGGTGGAAGGTTGGTCACGTCCTTATCACCGAAGAATATTTTCCCTTCCGTGGGTTTTTCCAGGCCGCAGATAAGGTTGAGCGTAGTGCTTTTGCCGCAGCCGGAGGGGCCGAGAAGGCCGATCAATTTACCATCCGGGATCGCAAAGGTGAAATGATCTACGGCGATTACATCACCATGGATTTTCTTATTGCGGTTGGGGAATTTTTTTGTGAGATTCTGTAATTGGATTTTCATACGCATCCTCATTTCTGCATGATTTACCAAAATGTATTATAGCAGATTATGCCAGGTTTATCACCGGGTTTTTGTATTATAATTATTTTGGTATAATAATCAGCCAACGGCCGAACTGTTACATTTTTGAACATCCATCTTCCAAAGTGGCCCGTTATTGAGGTATAATGTGGGATAAGCAAACAGAAACCATAAAAAGCGGGAAGCAGAGAACAGAATCGGAGGACGGAGCAGATGTTTTTTTTACCGACAGATGATTTGTATGAGGAAGAAATTTTTCTTAAACTTATCAGGACATCAGAAGAGAATAAGGAAAAGGGATATGTACCGGCTTATTATTTTGCCGTTTGCCTGCGCGGCAGCGGAAAAGAAATAGGCAGCTGTGACTTGAGAATAGGATATAGTGAGAATACATATTACGGGGGCAATATCGGTTATCGGATCGAAGAGCCGTATCGGGGTAATCACTATGCGGCAAAAGCATGCCGCCTTTTGTTCAAACTGGCCCGGAAACACAATATGGACAGTTTGATCATCACCTGTAATCCGGATAACCGGGCTTCTGCAAAAACCTGTGAATATGCAGGAGGTATTTTGAAGGAGACGGCGAAGCTCCCTGTTACCAACGAGATGTACCGGGAGGGGGCCAGAGAGAAATGCATTTATTTTTTCCCGCTTGTTCAGGGCACTCCTGAATCATTTTCTTACGGCCGGCGCAGCAGCCTGACTGAATAGTTACGGTTGACCGGAAGTAGCTGCATCCTGCTTTGGCAGGTTCCCATTTGGGAGAAAGGGACACACGGATGGATTTGTATTTTGCGCCCATGGAGGGAATTACCGGCTATATATACAGACGCGCTTACCACAGCTGCTTTCATCCCATGGATAAGTATTTTACGCCTTTTATAGCGCCCAAACAGGATAAAACCCTGAATTCCAGGGAAAAAAATGATATCCTGCCGGAACACAATCAGGGCATGCGGGTGGTGCCCCAGATTCTGACCAACAGGGCGGAGGATTTTATGCGCACGGCGGAAAAAATCCGTGAATTCGGCTATCATGAGGTAAATCTGAATCTGGGATGTCCGTCAGGGACAGTGGTATCCAAGAAAAAAGGTGCGGGCTTTTTAGGGGAACCGGAAGCACTGGAACGGTTCCTGGAAGAAATCTTTGGCAGGCTGGATATGGATATTTCCATTAAAACCAGGCTGGGAATGGAGGATGGGGAAGAATTTTACCGGTTGTTGGATATATATAATAAATACCCGCTGCAGGAACTGATTATTCATCCTCGTGTCCAGGCGGATTATTATAAAAACAGCCCCAACTGGAAGGTTTTCCGGGATGCTTTGCAGATAAGCCGGAACAGAGTGGTATATAACGGCGATATTTTTTCCGTGGGGGATTATGAACGGTTTACCTCATTCTTCCCGGAGGGCGATGCCGTAATGCTGGGACGGGGTGTGCTTGCCAATCCGGGTCTGCCCGGACTGCTTTGCGGCGGGAGGCAGCCGTCCGTGCAGGAAATAAAGCAGTTCCTGGACAGGCTGGTAAGCGATTACAGGGAAGTGCTTTCCGGTGAAAGAGACGTGCTTTTTCGAATGAAAGAGCTTTGGCATTATATGGGCTTTTTGTTTACGAATCCGGAGAAATATGTAAAAAAAATAAAAAAGGCGCAGAGGCTGTGTGATTACGAAGAAGCGGTACGGGCTTTATTTCGGGATCAGGGGTTGGCGGAGGCCGGAGCTTTCCGACCCGTCATATAGCGCATTGCCGCAGGTGGTTTTAAATGGAAGCTTGCGTTCCTTATGGTAAAATGTTACAATAATAAAGCTTTGCTGCTTTAAAGCGTGTGCGCGGCAGCGCACATGTGCGCAAGGGCAGTAACCCATAATATGCAGTACCCGGGATAAATTATACAAAGGAGACAGAACGATGGGGGAGAACACGATTATTGTAACAATTTGCGTGGTATATTTTCTGGTCATGATCGGAACCGGAATCTACGCATCCAGAAAAAATAACAAGGCTTCGGACTTCCTGGTAGCAGGAAGGAAGCTGAATACGCCGATGACAGCTATCACGCTGGCGGCGGTGCAGATAGGGGTCGGCATTGTATTGAGCAGCGCCACAAATGGCTACAACGACGGCGTATGGCCCGGAATCTATTATTCCATTGGCTGCGGCGGCGGGCTGATCCTGGCTGGCCTGTTAACGGCGAGAAAGCTGCGTCAGGAGGAAGGATATGTGCCTCTGGACTTTTTTGCAAAACGATATGGCGACAGCAAGGGAATCCGTTTCTGGGCATGGATCAGCAATGTGCCCAGCCTTTTGGGGATTTTTATCGCGCAGCTTCTGGCTTGCGGCGGGATTCTTGCCGGTTTTGGGATTCCCTTTGAAGCAGGTGTTGTCATAACGGCGGTGGTTATTCTCATTTACTGCACGGTGGGCGGTATGTGGGGTGTTGTACTTACCGATGTGATTCAGACAGGGATTATTGTTGTGGGAATTCCTATCCTTGCGGCAGCCACTCTGATAAAATATACGCATGCGGGAGGGAGTATTGCAGCCATATATGCCGCACCGTTTATTCCGCATGGAATGGGAACCAAATTTATTTACCTGGTGCTGCCTTTTCTTCTTTCCATATCCGTATCCTATGACGCGTATGCCAGAATCCAGTCTGCCAAAGATGCGAAAACGGCTACCAGAGGATGTATCGGCGGCGGTGTCGTCGTTATCATCATCGGCCTGCTTTGCTCTACGGTAGGGGCGGCATCCACGATACTGTTCCCGGGTGTGACGGACGGAATTTTTACCATCGCGGCTACCGGAATCCTGCATCCCGTATTGGCGGGGATTGTGATTGCCGCCATACTTTCTGCGGCGATGTCCAGCGCAAACTGCGTTATTTTGTCCCTGGGCGCTTCTTTTTCCAGGGATTTCTATAACAAATTCCTTCACCCTGAAGTGGAGAATCTGGACGAACTTCCCAAGGCCAAGCTGATTTCCCGTATTGCGGTATTCGGCGGCAGTGTTGCAGGAATTCTGTTTGCTTTTAAAATGACGGATATCCTGGATGCGATGATTATATTTAACTATCCTTATATGGGAAGTATGCTGGTTCCCCTGCTGGGAGGGCTTCTGTGGAAGGGCGCTACCAGAAAAGGGGCGTTTGCAGCGGCTATAGCGGGCGGAATCGTAGGCGTAATATCTTTCTTTATCGGCATTCCCGGACCTCTTTACGGAGTGGTCAATGTGGATTTGGCGCTGATGTTCGCTTATCTTGTATCGGCAGCGGCGCTTGTGATTTTCAGTAATCTGGACAGTGCCGGTAAAAAAGTACGCGCCTGATCGTCGGATAAACAGGAATATGCAAAAGGAATGTGAGAATATATATGAGTACATATCAGTGGCCTTATCAAAATGAAATCGGTCAGGAAGAAGAAGTCTCCTGTGACGTCCTGATTCTGGGCGGCGGCCTTGCGGGATGTTATGCGGCTATAGCCGCGGCAAGGAAAGGGAAAAAGGTCGTCGTTGTGGAAAAAGGGGCGACCGAGCGCAGCGGTGCGGCGGGAAGCGGCTTTGACCACTGGGAGTCCGCCTGTACCAATCCCTGTTCCCGTGTCACGGCGAAAGAAATCGCGGAGGCTTACGTGGAAGAGCAGGATTATTACAGCAACGGCATAGCCCACTATATAGAATGCAGGGAAGGGTATGACCGGCTGCTGGATATGGAAGCCTTCGGCGGGAAGATCAGGGACACGGAGGATGAGTTCAGAGGAGCCGAATTCCGGGATGATGAAACCAGGCTTATGTTTGCCTATGATTATAAAAACCGTTTTACCCTCCGTGTATGGGGAAGTACATTTAAGCCGGCGTTGTATAAAGAACTAAAGAAGCTGGGAGTAAGGATATACGATCGTACGGAGGCCACTGCGCTGCTGACAAAGCAGGTAAACGGGAAGACGAGGGGGATCGGTGCGCTGGGCATGAATGTAAGAACCGGAAAATTCATGATATTCCGGGCAAAGGCTACCATTCTAACCATGTCAAGACCGGCCAGAATCTGGCTTTTTAATCCGGATTTGGTGGGCCTGTGCGAGTTCAGGCCCACGCAGAGCATCGGCAGCGGCCATGCCATGGGGTATCGGGCCGGAATTGAGTTTACCATGATGGAAAAATCCGTGAAGGGGGAATTTTCCGCTGCGGGCAGAAGCTTTCCTCCTTATGGGACAGGAAATAACCATAATACCTGGTATGCTGCCACCATGGTGGATGCCAGAGGGGTGGAAATCCCTTATGTGGATCGGGACGGCAGGGAACTTACGTCGGTTTCGGAACGTTATTACCCGGCGCCGGGACAAAAATTTTTTCTTAAAGGCGGCGTGATTGATGAAGCCAAGTATGAGTACCGCGGACCGGAAACCCTTCCTTTTGAGGAATTGATTCAGAGGGGCTATCAGCTTCCTTTTTATGCGGACTTGAGCCGGATGCCCGAAATGGAGCGAAAGGTGATTTGGGGGATGATGGTAGGCGAAGAAGGGAAAACCAAAATCCCCATCCTGGAAAATTATACGAAACGGGGTTTTGATCCTGCCAGGCATATGCTGCAAAGCTATGGAAACGGCTGGCAGTCCGCCGCATTCCTGGCTCAGGAGCGCCAGCTCTTCGGAGCGCCCGGCGGCATCATGCATGACTGGGATCTGAAAACGAATATCGACGGCATCTATGCGGCGGGCGATCAGCTTTTCGCATCGGACTGCTGCGGGTTTGCCGCTGCCACGGGGTATTATGCGGGCAGGAAAGCGGCGGATGCGATAGAAGGTGTGCCGGAGACGGAACCGGACCGGCAGGAGATAGAAGCGGAGAAAAAACGTCTCTATGCGCCTCTCTTTGTGGAGGAGGGCATGGACTGGAGAGAGCTGAATATGGCAGTTTCCAAGGCCATGCAGAACTATTGCGGCGGCGTGAAATGCAGGGCGCTCCTGGAAGAAGGGATTGCGCTGCTTGACAGCTATCAAAAAGAAGCCCTTCCTACGGTAAAAGCGGATAATCCCCACGAACTCATGCGCGCCCATGAAGTATCCGATATCCTGGAGGTTGCCGGAATGATTCTCCAGGCCTGCCTCTTCCGGGAATCCAGTTCCAAACCGCTGTGCTTTGAACGCAGCGATTCCACAAAGCGGGATCCGGAAGAAGAGAACTGCTTTATCACCATCCGTATGGAAAACGGAAAGGCTGTTAAAGGGAAAGTACCTTTGGGCTATTTCGGGGATTTGGAAACGGAATATGAACGCAGGAACCAGGATTATATCAATAGCCGCTGATAGGCAGCAGGGCGGTACGCAGGGGAAACAGAGAGATTCCCATGCTTTTATACGCGTGCTAAAGCGCGCAGATAGGAGGAACCATGGAAAAGGAAATGACTGCTTCGGTGATTCCCTGCAGCGCAAGGCCGCTGAAATTCGACGACAGCCTTTGTGTCGGATGCAACCGCTGCGCGGATGTGTGCCAGGTGGATATCATGATACCGAATCCGGTAAAGGGGAAACATCCCATTGTTATTTATCCGGGAGAATGCTATTATTGTGGCAGTTGTGTGATGGCCTGCCCGAATAAAGGTGCGGTTTCCCTGGAGCATCCGCTTATGAACCAGGCGAAGTTCGTACCGGTAAAGCTCTAATCTGACGGGCATCCTTGTACGGGTATCAGGCCTTTGCAGCAGTAGGACGGGGGGATCATATGCAGAAGGAAGTTTGCGCTGCACCGGAGGATTTTTTCCCTTTCTGGGATAACCTGACGGAGGAAGAACAAAAGAATGTTTGCAGGAATGCCGCCTCTGTGACATATCCGGCGGGGGCCTTTATCCACCGGGCATCGGAGGACTGTGTGGGAGTCCTTTTAATCAGGGAGGGACAGCTGCGGGTATATATTCAATCCGAGGACGGCAGGGATATTACCTTGTTCCGTATTGATGCGGGGGAAGCCTGTGTATTGAGCGCGTCCTGCTTTATGCAGGAAATTACTTTTGATATTCTCATTGACGCGGAGAAGGACAGCCGTGTACTGGTGATTCCCACAGCGGTTATCCGCAGGCTTGCGGATGAAAATATTTACGTGGAAAATTATATTTACAAACAGGCGGTGGAACGTTTTTCCGATGTGATGTGGACCATGCAGCAGATCCTTTTTATGAGCTTCGATAAAAGGCTGGCGGTATTTCTGGTTGATGAAGCCGCTAAAACGGGAGAGGATACGCTGACGATGACCCATGACCAGATTGCCAGATATACCGGCAGCGCAAGGGAAGTGGTATCGCGGATGTTAAAATATTTTGAAAAGGAAGGTCTGGTGGAGCTGGCAAGAGGCAGAGTAAAGCTGTTAAATAAGAAAAAACTGCAGGAATTGACCAGAGAATAACAGGTTTGAGAAAAAAAGACGGCAGCCGGACATATGTGACCTGGTTACGGTTAAAATACACTCCCCGGAGTAAGATGGGTTCAGGATCTTATTTCGAAGGAGTGTATTTTTATGAGTAAAACAGTGATTATCGGCGGTGTGGCCGGAGGGGCCACCGCGGCGGCAAGGCTTCGCCGCAGGGATGAAAAAAGGGAAATCGTGATGCTGGAAAGGGGAGAATATATCTCCTTTGCCAACTGCGGCCTGCCCTATTATATCGGGGATGTCATTCAGGACAGGGAGGCGCTGCTTCTGCAGACACCGGAAGGAATGAAGAAAAAGTTCAATATAGATGTCCGCATCCGTCAGGAGGCGGTATCTATCCATCCCGGGGGAAACAAAATAGAGGTACAGGATTTACAGACTGGAAAAATATATGAAGAAAGCTATGATCAGCTGATTATAGCAACCGGCTCTTCCCCGCTAAAGCCGGGAATTCCGGGCATTGACGGCAGCCGGATTTTTACACTTTGGAATATTTCCGATACGGATCAGATCAAAGCGTTTCTGCAGAAAGAACGGCCGAAGAGTGCAGCGGTTATCGGCGGCGGCTTTATCGGACTGGAGATGGCGGAAAACCTGCACCGGGCCGGCCTTGCCGTAACCGTAATAGAAATGCAGAAACAGGTCATGGCTCCCCTGGATTATGAAATGGCACGGCTATTGCATGAAAATATGGAAATGAACGGTGTGGAGCTGATTTTGGAGGACGGTGTGAAGCAGTTTGGACAGGAGGATGCCGGGGTGGCCGTTTCGCTTGCCAGCGGAAAAACAATACGGGCGGACATGGTGATCCTCTCCATAGGGGTGCGCCCTAACAGCCGGCTGGCGTCTGATGCGGGGCTTGCGCTGAATGCCAGGGGCGGCATCCGGGTCAATGAATTCCTGCAGACGAGTGTTCCCAATATCTATGCCGTGGGGGATGTGGTTGAAGTGGGGCAGCTTGTGACGGGAGAACGGACTATGATACCTCTTGCCGGCCCCGCGAATAAGCAGGCAAGGATTTGCGCGGATAATATTGTTGGGGACCGGAAGCCGTATGAAGGAAGTATGGGAACCAGTGTCGTCCAATGCTTTGATCTCACGGCTGCCGCTGTGGGGCTGAATGAAAAGGCTTTGCTTACTTCCGGGAAGGAAAAGGGCAGGGATTATCAAACCGTACTGATCCTGCAGAAATCCCATGCCGGGTATTACCCCGGCGCAGTACCTCTTACTCTGAAGCTGCTTTTTGATACAAAGTCCCGGATTCTGGGTGCCCAGATAGTAGGGCAGGACGGCGTGGATAAAAGAATAGACACCATTGCTTCCGTCATGCGCCTTTCCGGTACGACGGATGATCTGACAAAGCTGGAACTGGCGTATGCCCCGCCCTTTTCTTCCGCTAAGGATCCGGTGAATATGGCGGGTTTTACCGCAGAAAATGTGCGGGAGGGCCTGGTATCCTTCCTGGGTGTACAGGAACTGGAGGAAATCCGGGCGGATAAAAAACGGATGGAAACCTGTCAGCTGCTGGATGTGACGGAAAACGCAGAGCGTCTTGTGTTTTCCATTCCCGGTTCTCTGCATATCCCTTTGGGGGAACTGCGGGAAAGAATGGATGAGCTGGATCCCGCTAAGCTGATTATCCCTTATTGTTCGGTGGGAGTCCGCTCCTACAATGCAGCCCGGATTCTTCAGCAGTCCGGCTTCCCCGATGTGAAGGTCCTGGAAGGGGGAACCACCTTTTATAAATCGTATCACTATAAGGAGTGCAGGATGATTGCAGGAAAAGAAAAGACAAAGCAGGAGGAGAGTAGCCGCAAAGGGACAGCAGAGACGCTGGAATTGGATTGCAGCGGGATGCAGTGTCCCGGACCGATTATGAAGGTTAACGAAGCCCTTCATACTATGGAAAGGGGAGAAAGGCTGTGTGCAGCGGCTACCGACTTGGGCTTTGCGCGTGATATTGCCGCCTGGTGTTCGAGAACCGGCAATACGCTGGTAGAATCTGTCAAGGAAGGAAAGCAGATCCGGGTTACCATTGAGAAGGGGGATGCGAAAGAGGAAAGCCGGAAACGGACTGAAGCGGCATGTTCCATTCAAAACGGGGAACAACCTGCAGCGTCCGGGGAACGGGAAGGAAAAACAATGATTGTATTTGACGGGGATCTGGATAAGGTGCTTGCCGCCTTTATCATTGCCAACGGAGCGGCAGCCATGGGAAGGCCGGTAACTATGTTTTTTACCTTTTGGGGGCTGAATGCCCTTCGCAGGCCGGATAAAGGAAGGGTAAAGAAGCCGTTCCTGGACAGGATGTTCGGTATGATGATGCCAAGGGGAACAGGAAAGCTGAAGCTTTCCCGGATGAATATGGGCGGCATGGGCACCAGGCTCATGAAAAAAGTGATGCGGGATAAAAACGTAAGTTCCCTGGAGGAGCTTATGAAGCAGGCCATGGCACAGGGTGTGCGCCTTGTGGCCTGTACTATGTCCATGGATGTGATGGGGATTACCAAAGAAGAACTGATAGACGGCGTGGAACTGGCGGGGGGGGCTTCCTATCTGGGAGATGCGGAGCTTTCCAATGTCAATTTATTCGTATAGATCAAATACCCCGCAGCTTGCCGGGCGGGAATAGATTGGCCGGAAGAGGCGCTGCGGAAGGCCATTTTGCTCCTGCGAAGTTTGAGTAATTAACGTTACTGCCCGTTTCGTGACCAGTAACTATTTATCGGATCCGCTACATATGTTCGAAAAAATAGTTTGGAATATGGAACAGAAAAGGATATAATAGGAGAAATAAGATAACTGTGAAGGGACGTAACAGTTACAAAGAGGATACCCGGCGGAGCCGGAGAAGGCGGTAACTAAAGTTGAACCAGCTGCGAAAGATATTGATTGACACCTTTAACCTGAATACGGACTGTGCCTCCCAGGAGGAGATAGCGGAACGGATAAGGAGCGGCGGCCAGCTGCGGGGAACCAACATGTGTATCATGATTCTGGCCATGTTCATTGCTTCCATCGGACTGAATATGAACAGCACTGCGGTTATCATAGGCGCCATGCTGATATCGCCTCTGATGGGCGGGATCATGAATATTGGTTATGGCATTGCCGCCTATGACATGGCCCATGTCAGACATGCGTTTATGAAGCTGTCCTTTCAGGTGGTGTTTTGTGTTCTGGTATCTACAATTTATTTTATGCTTTCCCCGATAACCGCCCCTTCCAATGAATTGCTTGCCAGGACCTCTCCGACGATCTGGGATGTCCTCATTGCACTTTTCGGCGGCCTTGCCGGTATCATAGGCGTTACAAGGGAAGAAAAGGTAAGCAATGTCATTCCCGGTGTGGCTATAGCCACGGCGCTCATGCCGCCGTTGTGTACGGCGGGGTATGGGATTGCCCGGCATTCCTGGAAATTTTTCGGCGGCGCCATGTATCTGTTTTTTATTAACTGCTTCTTTATCTGTCTGGCAGCTGTGGTGGTACTGAAAATCATGCATGTATCTGCCAAGCGGGAAATCGCGGGCAGGATTCTGCGCAAACAGAAATTTTATGTGATGCTGGTGGTGATTATCACTGTGCTTCCCAGCCTTTACCTGGCATGGCAGATGATTAACAACAGTGCGGTGAACAGCCAGTTCGGCAGCTTTATTTCCAGCCAGTTTGATTTTGAAGAAACACAGGTGGTCTCCAAGAGCCTGGATTCCAAAAACGGGATTATCCGTGTGGCGGTGGTGGGCAAACGGCTGGACAGCGCCACGCAGGAGACTATTCAGCAGGCGCTGTCCGAATACAGCCATCTGAGAGGGATGAAGCTGTATCTGACACAAACCGAATTTACCGGAGGGATTTCCAAGGAAGAGGTGGAAAGCCTGATCAATACGGAAATGGCGGCAGGAGAAGAGATCCAGATGGATTATGAGGAGAAGAACCGGGCGCTGTCGGAAAAGGTGGATTTGTACTTGCCCGCCTATGCCCAGTTTTCTTTCAATACGGCCCTTAAGGAACAGCTGATGGCGGAGCTTCCTCTTTTTTATCCCCAGATCCGGGATTTGGATCTGGCGGCTCTGGGCAGCCTGGATGAAGAAAAGAAGGTTCAGGTGGAAAAATATCTGCTGATCCTCCAGGTGGACTCCCCTCTGGACGGAGAGCAGGTGGCGAAGATTGAAGAGTGGTCCTCCAGGATTATAGACGGTGATGTGCTTGCCTCCTGGCGGCTTGCTCCCGGTGTCTCTGATAATTCGGTATCTGCAAACAATGTTTCCGATAACGGTATTCCGGAAACGGATCCGGAAGAGCAGGACAACGATTAGACTTGCAGCAATAATAGAGAATGAGGAAAAGAATGACAGATTTGACCAGCATATTTGATGAGAATACGGCGGATTGGTTTGCTTCGGCTCTCGGGGAACCGACAGCGGTACAAAAAGAAGCCTGGCCGGCCATCGCGGAGGGAAAGCATACTCTGGTGTCCGCGCCTACGGGTACCGGCAAGACATTGTCCGCATTTCTGGTATTTATAGACAGGCTCACCAGACAGGCGAGGGACGGCGGGCTGCCCCGTCAGCTACAGCTGATTTATATATCCCCGTTGAAATCTCTGGCAGCGGACATCCGGGAAAACCTGCGCAGACCGCTTGATGGACTTGCCGGTAAAGGCGGGGAGGAAATCGAGATTGCCATCCGTACCGGGGATACGCCTCAGCGTGACAGACAGCGAATGATCAAATATCCGCCCCATATATTGATTACCACGCCGGAATCCCTGTATCTGATGCTTACAAGCAAAAACGGCCAGGGAATTCTGGCTACGGCAAAAGCGATTATACTGGATGAGCTTCATGCCCTGATCGATACCAAACGGGGAGCACATCTGATGCTGTCCGTAGCCCGCCTGGATAAGCTCTGCAGCCGGCCGCTTCAGCGAATCGGGCTGTCTGCAACGATTGAACCGCTTTCTGTTGCGGCGGCTTATCTTTCCCCGGAGCCGGCGGTCATCATTGCACCTGCCATGAAAAAAGAAGTTCAGCTTGTTGTGACAAGTCCCTTTGCGGATACGACGGCCGGAAAGAGGAAGGATCCGGTATGGGAGGAACTGGCGGAGCTGGTATACCGCCGCTGCCAGGGAAGCCGCAGTGTGATTGCCTTTGTGGAAGGACGCAGATATGCGGAAAAGCTTGCTTATTACGTAAACCTTCTCGGGGGAGAAGGCTATGCCCGGGTGCATCACGGAAGCCTGTCCAGGGAACAGCGATTTGAGGTGGAACATGCGCTGCGGGACGGCAGTCTCCGATTGCTGTGCGCCACCTCGTCCATGGAACTGGGAATCGATGTGGGGGAAATCGATCAGGTGCTTCAGGTGGGCTGCCCCAGAACGATCTCGGGCACGATGCAGCGTCTGGGCCGGGCCGGACATAATCCGGGCCGGGTGAGTGTAATGTACTTGTTCCCGAGGACGGCGGCGGAAAGTGTATCCTGCGGCATGACGGCCGAGCTGGCCAGGAGAGGCGGTGTGGAGTATGCCAGACCGCCGGTGGGCTGTCTGGATGTCCTGGCCCAGCATCTGGTTTCCATGGCTGCATTCCATGGTTACCAGGTGGAGGAAGTGATGGAAATCCTGTCCAGGGCTTACTGTTTCCGGAATATAAGCCGGGAAGAGGTCGACGGGGTACTCGGCATGCTTGCCGGTGATTTTGAACACGATAAGGATATCCCCGCCCGTCCGAGAATCCTTTACGACCGGCTCCATGGGTATGTGGAAGGAGACGGCTACAGCCGGATGCTTGCCGTATCGGCGGGAGGAACGATCCCGGACAGAGGGCTTTATACGGTACGTACGGAAGAAGGGGTAAAGGTGGGCGAAGTGGACGAAGAATTCGTCTATGAATCCCAGAAAGGGGATCGGTTCCTTCTGGGAGCATTTGCCTGGCGGGTGCTGGATATCAGCAGGGATTCGGTGATAGTAACCCAGTCGCCCATAGATGGTGCCAGAATCCCTTTCTGGAAAGGGGAACTAAAGGGCAGGGACCTGAGAACCAGCAAGGCCTTCGGGCAAATACTCCACGGGCTGCAGATGGCACAGGAGGACGGGAATTTATTGCAGGCGCTGTACCAGCTGGGGCTGGATGAACCGGCTGCCAGGCTGGCGGAAGGGTATCTGAAAAGGCAGATAGCCGCCACGGATGGGCTGCCGGATGATAAAACCATACTGGTGGAGCATTTCCGGGATCAGTCGGGAAATGCACAGATTATGATTCATTCCCTTTTCGGCGGGAAAGTGAACGCACCACTTTCCCTTCTTCTCCAGGAAGCGGCCAGAGAGCAGACCGGCCAGAATGTAGGCTGTGTGGATGACGAGGACGGTATTCTGCTGTATTCTTATGGGAGAGAGAGCCTGCCGGATGGACTGCTTTACCAGCTGTCGCCCGAAACGTCGGATGCTGTCCTGGAGGCGCTGCTTCCCGCAACCCCTCTGTTCCATGTGGCTTTCCGTCATAACTGCGGAAGGGCACTGATGATGGGGGTGAGGAAAAACGGGAGGCTGCCGCTATGGATGCAGCGTCTGCGGAGCGCGGAAATGCTGGATACCATTGTCCGGGAAAAAAAGCATCCGTTGATCCTGGAAACCAAAAGGGAATGCCTGACCCAGATGTGGGATCCGGAAGGAGTAAAGGAAATACTGCATGGGATCCGGTCGGGGGCGATCTGCGTCCGGGAATTTCATTCGGAGATTCCTTCCCCTATGTCCCTTCCGCTGCAATGGCAGCAGGAGGCGGCTGTTATGTATGACTATTATCCCACGCCCAGAGGGGTGCATGCCGCCGTGGAAGAGGAATTGAAACAGATCCAGATGATTGCTGCGGGAAAAGAAGAGCTTCAGCGGGTTCAGGAGCGCAGCCGCCTTCCGGAGGATGAAAAACAGCTGCATGCGCTTTTGATGGCAGAAGGAGATCTGGCAGCCGGAGAACTGGATATTCCCATAGACTGGCTGGAGAGCCTGGCAAGGCAGGGACGGGCCGGTTATCTGGAGCCGGGGCTTTGGATTGCCATGGAGCAAAGGACGGAATATCTCATGGCCCTTCCCGATGCGGATGCAGACAATTGGGCTTCAGGCAAGGGGCTGCCGGGCACAAATGCACCGGAAGAGGAAATCCGCGGAAGCCGTCTGCATATCGTAAGGCGCCTGCTTCGTTACCGCGGGGCACATACGGCGGGGCAGGTGGCGGAACGTTATTTCTGGAGCGAAGAAGAAGCAAAGAAGGTACTGGATGCCCTTATTGAAAAAGAAGAGGCTGTGGAAAAGGACGGTATTTATTATCACGGCCGACTGTACGACAGAGCCAGAAGAGCGACCATTAAGAAGCTGCGCAGCGAAATCGCAACCAGGCCTGCCTCTTCCTATGCGGCTCTTCTCACCGCACGTATGACAGTCCATGCGCCGGCGGCGGAGCAGCTTTCCCGGGTGATAGGAATGTATGCGGGAAAGGCCGTGCCTGCCGCTAACTGGGAAAATGTCATTCTGCCCGCCCGGGTCAAAGGATACCGGGACGCCCTGCTGGATGCCCTGTTGGCGGAAGGAAAATATTTCTGGCATATGGAACCGCAGGGGATGATCCGTTTCGACGCGCCGGAGGACATTGACTGGGATTCCGGCCCCGAAAGCAGTCCGGAAGGACTAACGGAGAAAGAGCGGATTGTCTATGAAGCTCTTCTGAGACGGGGAGCCAGCTTCATGCAGGCTCTGCAGGGGCTGCTTCCGGGAGAGTCCCCCCACGAGACATTGCTTTCCCTTCTGGAAAAAGGGCTCGTATATGCAGATAGCTTCGTACCGGTGAGGCAATGGCTGGATAAAGACAAAATCCGGAAGGCTACTGCGAGACAGCGGGTCAATACCCGGGTAATGGCCCTGCATGCCGGACGCTGGGATGTGGTGAGGCCGCTTCTGGAAAAACCGGAGCAGGAATGGGAACGTTTGTTTGACAGAAGTCTTATTCTGTGCCGGGAAACGGCAGCTGCATGGAATGTTTCCTGGCAGGATGCCCTTCGCGTGCTGCGCATACAGGAATATACCGGACAGGTACGAAGGGGCTATTTCGTGGAGGGGCTTTCCGGCGCACAGTTTATCCGGGATAAGGATTTTCACAGCGTCCGTCTTGCCCTGGAGCAGCCGCAGGAGGAGATAATCTGGCTGAGCGCCGTGGATCCTGTCCAGATATGGGGGAAGGTCATACCTCATCTGGAAGGCAGGAGTTTCACCAATGTACCGGGTACTGCAGTGGCTGTGAAAGCCGGGGTACCGGAAGCCGTATTTGAGAGACAGGGGAAGACACTGCGTATCTTAGGAGATTGGGAAGATACTGCGGGAAAACAAATGCTGGAACGCTTTGCAGAGGCTTTTCGCGGAAAACGGCTGTTTGCGGGGATAAAGAGAGTGGTGGTAAAGGAGTATCCTGCAGAAGCCGCGACAGCGCTTGCGGCAGCAGGTTTTATCAGGGAAATGCAGGATTATGTCCTGTATCGGTAGTTCGGGAGGAACACGGCGGTTACTATGATATCCATACTTTTACTGATTCTGCTATCTATATGGTTTTATAAAAAGAGGACGTCTTATAACCCTTATGACAGCAGTCTGAGCCACAGCTCTTATTATGAATGCTCTTACTGCCGGGAAGAAAAATGCACGGAAGAGGTTCTGCGTATTCTGGAGCCGGTGGCAGGCCATAAAAGGATCCTGAAAAACGTGTTCCTTTCCGCAGAAAAAGGGGGGCATACCAGGGCAGAGGTGGTTATGATTCATGAATCCGGTATATATGTGGTGCGTTCCGGCAATCTTGATGGAGTAATATCCGGGAATCCCCAGGGCCGGTATTGGAAGCAGACCTTTCGGGACGGCTGGCTTCTTGCCTGCAGGAATTACCTGTACAACCCTTTCCTGGAAAATAAAAAAATACTGGACGTCATGCAGTGGGAATTGAGGGATATGCCCTGGCTTCCCTTTTATTCCTTTGCAGTTTTCGGAAGCCGGGGAACGCTTCTTACCCAGGGGTGGATGGGGGAAAATTGTTTTGCCCTGCCTCTTCATGCCCTTTCTTCTGCGGTTGCGGATATTTTCCGGCATAACAGAAGATTTCTTAAGGAGCGGGATATAGATATGATATATGACAGGATGAAGAAGCTGTATGAAGGGCAGGAACGGTAGAAGATACAACAGGAAAAAATCAGACGGAGCGTTTGGTGAAATCCTGCGACGGAGAATGTCCGGTTTTTTCTTTATATGCCCGTAAAAAATAGTTATAACTGTGAAAACCGGCCTGTTCGCCGATACTTTTCAAGTCCAGATTTGAGTGTAAAATCATTTGCTGCGCGCGCTGTACGCGGTAGGAAACCAGGTAATCAATAAATGAGGTACCAACTTCTTTGCTGAAAAGACGGGATAGGTGGGTGGGGGAGACATGCAGGGCCTCCGCCAGAGTGGACAGGGAAATATCTCCGGCATAGTTTTGATGGATAAAGTGGAGTGCATTCTGGATATGGACAGAGTATTTCCTGCTGCCGCAGCCAGGCGCCTGCTGCATGAGCTCACGAAAATAATCCAGAAGGAAATGGAGGACTTCCCGGGGGTTCATCTGTGAAAGGACCGTGGTTGTCAGAGAAGCATCCTGCTTCTTCAGAAGGACAATTCCCTGATTTTCCTGAAATTTTACACCAATTTGCAGAAGACGGGAAATAAGGGGCTGGGGCAGTCTTCCGGTATCCTGCTGGCAGCGGTTGAAAAGGGCTTTCAGCAGAGCTTCTGTCATGTGCATATCGAGTGATGTCAGTGCGTCCATCAGTTCTTTTTCTTCCTGCAGTGTCAGCGCCGCCGGTGCGGAAAGAGAACTCCCGGGAATATAAGAACCTTCTTTCGGTACGGTATCTTTGGTTTCCTGCACCATGGGAAATGCCTGTTTTTCCAGATCGGACATGGTTTTAAGATAACAGGACGGAAGGCTGTCGATCCGGGAAAAACTGCTGCTTACCTGATAGATGGATGTCAGTCCGAACACTTTTTGGATATTGGAGGATAGAAGCCGCATAGCTGCAGCAGCCTGCCCTGTGATTTCCTGTGCCCCGGTCTGTGCGGGAAAATGGAACAACACTGCGAACTGTCCGTATTCCATATGCGTGATCAGGCCGTTCCCAAGGGAAGAAAAGATATTGGATCCAAGCGCTGTGATAGAATCAATCAGTTTTTCCCGCTCCATATCCGGTGAAAAGTGAGTGATTAATATGAAATTTGTGATCTGCATGGCGGCAATGCAGAAACAGCCCGGAGAGAAATCACGCTGGGCGGACATATGGGCGTATTCCTCCGGATTGGCCACCCCGTTTTCCAGGAGGCTGTGCAGATATTTCTGTTTGGCCACGGTGGTAAAAAAAGTCACATGAGAAAGTGCGGCGCCTTCTTTTTTGAGAAGCTCCTCGGTCTCTTTGAGCTTTTCCAGCAGAACCGGAGCAGTCAGCTGGTGTTTAAGCAGATAATCGCAGGCGCCATAGCGCATCGCATCGCGGACAAAGCCAAAAGTATCGTAGTTGCTCAAAATAAGTATTTTTACACGGGATTGCTGACGGTGCAGTTCCCTTGTTACCTCCACCCCATTTCTATCCGGCATGTCAATATCCAGTATCAGTACGTCAGGAGAGAGCTCTTTTACCAGCTTCAGACAGTCATTGCCTCCCAGAGCCTGCCCCACGATTTCATATCCGTAATCATTCCAGCCAAGCAGGCCGGACAGACGGTTTAAAGCCAGAATATCATCATCGGCCAACAGAATTCGTATCATTTTACAGTTTCCTCCGTTTCCTCCATTTCTTCAGCCGGGAAAGAGATGTGCACCGTAGTGCCGCAGCCGGGGGCGCTCATAATGGTAAACGTGCACCGGCCGGCATATTGGAGCTTCAGACGGTCAATGATGTTTTTGATCCCGACCCGCAGAAAAGTACTGCTGCTTTTTTCCTCTCCGTTTAAAATCCTCTGGATCCGGTCTTCATCCATACCATTGCCGTTATCCGACATATCGATCCGAATCATTTCCTCTTTTCTGTGGACGGAAAGAAAAATGAAACCGTCCTCAAGTCTGTTGGAAAAGCCATGTATGATGGCATTCTCTACTATAGGCTGCAGAAGCAGCTTCAGAATCCTGCAGTTTTTTGCCGCGTCCTCCACTTCAAATTCCGTTTCCACATTACATAACAGATTATATTTCTTAATGGCGATAAAGGATTCCAGATAGGCGGTTTCCTGTGCGATTGTAATAAATTCGCCCTGATTGGACAGAGAGCGCAGCAGATAAGCAAAGGATGAGGATATTTCCCGTATGTTGGAGATGTTCTGCATTTCGGCCAGGTAAGTGATAGTATTCAGCGTATTGTAAATCATATGCGGATTGATCTGTGCCTGTAGGGAATTGAACTCCAGAATCCGTTTGTTGCGTTCATTTTCCCGGATCTGGGAAACCAGACGATTGATGCGGTGGGACATGGAAATAACACCCTGCGTCAGCTGGCCGACTTCATCATGGGAACGGACCGGCAGATCGATCTGTATGACAGTCTGGGCGCCGAAACCGGATACGGCAGTATTGAGCGCCCGGATATTTCTGGTGAAAAAGAAGGTCAGGCCCAGGATGCCGCATATGGTTGCGGCAGTGAGCAGACAGAAGCCCAGGACATAGGCGGTTATGACCTGTGTGGATTCCTGGAAAACGGAATGTACCGTTACCATGGCGACGATAGACAGGGGCTGCTGCCGCATATACATCTGCCGGAACAGATAGGTAGTGTTGTCCAGGGATACGGTGGATTTCCCGCTGTTCAGTGCGGTTTTCAATTCGTCGGGAAGGACGGAAGAATCAACAGGGACCGAAGAATAAATGATCTTGTCGTTTTCACCCAGGACATAAACCTGTGTGGAGTCACTGTCGAATGGCTTGAGCAGTCCGTTCAGATAATCGACAGGCAGCTCTACCAGAATTGTGCCGAGGAAATCCCCTTTCTGAAAGACGGAGCGCCCCAATGTGATGACTGTATTTTCGTCAAACTGCTCAAGGGTTCTGTTGAAAATAACCGGCTGACCGTTTCCCCCGCGGACAAAAGAAAAAATGGGTGCATCGGTGGTCAGCATTGCGTTATAGAGCGCGCCGGAGCGATAGAGCCTGTTGTCGGTGCTGATAACAGTGATGTTATAAATATGGTCGGCATTGGTGGTCAGAAGGGAGAGGAGGCTGTTCATGGATTTATAACCAGTGAACCATTCATAGCTGGGAACTTGTGCGGCGTCATTTAAGATATCCGTCACATGATAGTCCAGGATAAGGGAGGTGGTGATACGATCCATGTCGGAGAAAATACGGTCGAATTCAGAGCCTGCAAACTGTATCTTTTCATCGATGGAAGCCTGTTCTTTTGCTTTCAGAACGCTTTGGAGGCGGACGACGAAAAGCTGTGTCAGAATAGTGAGAGGAATGATCAGAAGGAAAAGGAAAGTAACCAGGAATTTCGCGTTGATGGATCCGGTTATCCGCTGTCTGATCCGGTAAAAAAAGCGTTTCATTGTCTCTTCCCTCCTCCTGGGACAGGCGCCGTCAAGAACCTGTCTGTGTATGCTGAGACAAAAATAGCATAGATACGGCAAAATGGCAAGAGGGTATTTCTTGTGCAATTTGCATATAAACAGTTGACGGAGACGGAAAAGGAAAGCAGAATGCTAAAAAATTGAACTAAAAAAGCAAATTTGTGTAGTTCCTATATGTTTATACTTTGCTATACTCATAAATGGTCAGAACAGGGATGGGATTCCCTGATAAGGTGCAGGAGAAGATAGCAAAAGGAGGTTACCATGAAGAAGGAAAAAGTACTGACAGTTGTTTTGGCTGTTTGCATGACAGCCGGTCTGTTGACAGGCTGCGGCGCAAAAGAAAAAACGGCGGCGGAAAACGAGCAGGAGCCGGCCGCACAGGAGGCGGAAGGCGGGATGCAGCAACAGGCAAATCTCAATGCGGAAGGATTTCCGATTGTAAATGAAGAAATTACGCTGAAAGTATTCGGGCAGCAGGGGCCTGTCCAGGGCAAATGGGATGAAATGTCGATGTGGCAGAAATACCAGGAGATGACAAACATAAAGCTGGATTTTACGGATGTACTGCCCGCGGAAGGGTATGATGAGAAAAAGAGTCTGATGTGGGCCAGTAATGAATATCCGGACATATTTGTAAGAGCGTTCATCAATAATGCTGAAATCGTAAAATATGGGAATATGGGAATCCTGGCGCCTCTGGAGGAACTGATACCCCAATATGCGCCGAACCTGCAGAAGCTGATCGATGAAGATCCGGCGATCTTGTCCAGAATCACGGCTCCGGATGGTCATATTTATGCCCTTCCGGCAATCTTCACACTGACTGCCGCGAGGGATGATAAATTCTGGATGAATACATCATGGCTGGAACAGGTGGGAAAAGAAATCCCCGTAACGGTGGATGAACTGGAGGAAGTTCTGCGCGCATTTAAAGGCGTTGATTTCAACGGCAACGGGGAGGCCGATGAATTTCCGATGGGCGTTTCCGATGCGCAGGCACTCGTACGTCGTTTTGCCGGCGTATGGGGATATCAATACCAGTTCGGACGTTTCCTGGAGGTCAGGGACGGCAGGGTTACAACGTACCTGACGGAGGATAATTTCAGAGACATGCTGATGTGGCTGAATAAGATATATGAAGAAGGGCTGATTGATCCTGAAATATTTACACAGGAGTATGCCAAGTATGCAGCGAAAATGGCGGGGCAGCAGATGGGGCTTTTCTTCAATCAGGCGGATGATACCTTTGACTCCACTAACTTTGCCGGGGTGGCACCCTTTCGGGGAAAAGCGGAAAAGCAGTATGTGGAATCAGCGCCTGCCGCACGTGATAACGGTGTTTTTGCCATCTGTGCAGACTGTGAAAACAAAGAAGCGGCCATGAGATGGATTGATTATTTTTACGGCTGGGAAGGTTCCTGTCTGATGCGCTATGGGGTAGAAGGCGAGAACATGTATTTTGATGAGGACGGTATGCCGCATTACAATGATGGTATTCTGGACAGCCCTGAAGGCAGCGGTACGGAAATCGGCAAATTTACGATTTGGCCCGGAGGCGGTGCGCCGCAGATGGTGAATGATAATAATTGTGAAGCCATCGCTTCGGAAGCGACGCTGGCGGCGCAAAAAGCGCTGGATCCCTGTGTGCCGGAAAAGATTTATGCGGAACCTCTTCTGGAACAGGAAGTTTCCGACAGGCTTTCCGTTCTCTGGACAGATCTGGAGAACTATGAAAAAGAGGCCACCGCGAAGTTTATACGCGGGGAACTCAACTTTGACAGCGACTGGAATACTTATGTTGACACAATGAACAAAATCGGTCTGGAGGAATGGGTATCCATTTATCAGACAGCTATCGATACTCTGAACAAATAAAAAATAGCGGGCTGGTATTGCCGGATACGGCATTTTTGTCAGGCAATACCAGACGGTACCTGTTTTTGGGAAAGGCGGCTCAGATATGGCAAAAGCAAAAACGGCTGTTGTACCGAAAAAGAAAATAGGAAAAATGTTCCGAAGCAAATGGCAGCTTCTTGCCATGTTTGTTATTCCTTTATTTTGGTATCTCATCTTTTGTTATGTCCCTATGTACGGCATTCAGCTGGCTTTTAAAGACTATAACCCGAGGCTTGGTTATCTGGAAAGCCCTTTTGTGGGAATGCGCTGGTTTAAACAGTTCTTCTCCTCCTATTACTGGAAAGATATTATTTGGAATACATTTTCTATCAGCCTGTATTCCATAGTACTGGGTTTTCCGATTCCGATCGTCCTGGCTGTTATCATAAACGAACTGCCGGGACAGAGATTTAAGAAAATACTGCAGAATATAACTTATATTCCTCATTTTATTTCCATTGTGGTACTGTGCGGGATGCTGTATCTGTTCCTGTCGCCTCAATATGGCATTCTGAATACAATTCTGGGTGTATTCGGTATCGGGCCGATAGGATTTCTGGAATCCTCAGGATACTTCAAAGGCGTATATGTACTTTCGGAAGTGTGGCAGGAGAGCGGCTGGAGTTCTATCATTTACATAGCGGCGCTGGCCGGCATCGATCCATCCCTGTATGAGGCGGCCAAAATCGATGGGGCGGGAAGGTTCAAACGGATTATCCATGTATCACTGCCGGGCATCACGCCGACGATCGTGACACTGCTTATACTAAAAATCGGCCAGATTATGAGTATCGGCTTCGAAAAAGCCTACCTGCTGCAGAATGATCTGAATTTAAAATCCAGTGAAATTATTTCCACCCTGGTTTATAAGCAGGGGATCCTGCAGGGAAACATCGGTTATGCAACGGCAGTGGGCCTTATGAATTCCGTAATCAATCTGCTCTTGATCATTGCAGCGAACCAATTCTGCAAAAAGGTTTTTGATACCAGTCTGTGGTAGGGAGGGGAATACTATGTGGAGTAAAAAGAGCAGAGGGGATAAAGTATTTGATATCGTATTAATCAGCATAAGCCTTTTGATTATCCTTGTTATCGCTTACCCGCTGTATTTCGTAATCATTGCCTCCTTCAGCCAGCCGGAGGCTGTGTTAGGCGGAAAGCTGCGTTTGCTGCCGGTAGGTTTTAATCTTGAGTCTTACAAAATGGTACTGACTGAAAGGAAAGTATGGGTGGGATACCGCAACACGCTGTTGTATACCGTGTTTGGGACGTTTATTAATCTGGTGCTGACAACGCTGGCGGCATATGCGCTGTCCAGAAAGGATATGCCCTGGCGCACGCCGCTCACCTTCTTTATTTCCTTTACAATGCTGTTTGGAGGCGGTATGATTCCTGTATATATGGTGGTGCGCAATCTCCATCTGACGGATACGCCCTGGGCGATGATCATTCCCAACGCCATCGCTACCTATAATCTCCTTGTTATGAAAAATTACTTTCAGAGCAGTATCCCGGAGGAATTGCAGGAGGCGGCCGCTATAGATGGCTGCAGCCATTTCAAAACGCTGATGAAGGTGGTGCTGCCCCTGTCAACGCCTATTCTGGCAGTCATTGTTCTTTTTTATGCGGTGGGGCACTGGAATGCATTTTTCAATGCCGTTATTTATCTGCGTAATCAGGAACTGTTTCCGCTGCAGATTGTACTGCGTGATATCCTGCTGCAAAACAGCCTGGAGGCGGTGGGCGGTGACCTGACCGGTATGTACGAAAAGGTCATGCGGGGTGAAACTATGAAGTATGCACTGATAATCGTAGCCAGCGCGCCTGTTATTATCATGTATCCCTTTGTACAGAAATATTTTGTCAAAGGTATCATGGTAGGCGCAATTAAAGGATAGGAAGGACAGGAGGCCATAACCATGAGTGATTATAAGAAACCCAATTTGATTTACATTTTTGCCGACCAGCTCCGCTATTTCAGCCTGGGCTGTACAGGAGATGAAAATGCGCTGACACCGAATATCGATGCCTTCTGCAAAGAGAGCTGCGATTTGTGCCAGGCCGTGTCAGGGCATCCTGTATGCGCACCCTATCGGGCCTCCCTGTTCACGGGAAAATACACGACCAGCACAGGCATGGTGATTAATGAAATTCGGATGAACCCCAATCATCATACGTTTGCAGATGTACTGGATGAAAACGGATACGAAACGGCGTATATCGGCAAGTGGCATATGTATGCTGCCGAACTTGGAAACCATTATGATGCGGAGAATTCCTATATACCTGCGGGTCCGGACAGACTTGGATTTAATGATTATTTTGCGGGCTATAATTTCCGGCACGAGTATGAGGTGGGAACCGCTTACTATCATCTGGACAGCCCGGATAAAATATATTATGACAAATATGAACCGGATGCCCAGGTGGATATGACGATAGAGCAGCTGGAACGAATGTCGAAGGGGGAAAAACCCTTTGCTTTATTCTTATCTGTGGGAACGCCACACGATCCCTGGGTACCGGAAAATGTACCCGCAGAATATCTGGAGCGTTTCAAAGACAAACAGTTTCACCTGCCGGAAAACTATCTGCCGGACAATGATCCTCATGCGGATAACTGGGCAAAGCTGTCTGATGAGGAACGCAGCAGTCTGACCGAGTGGATGCGTGTCTATTACGCAATGACTGCAAATCTGGATGACAATATAGGCCGCCTGATGACAGCCATCAAAAAGATGGGGCTGGAGGATGACTCGATTCTTGTTTTTACCTCCGACCATGGGGAACTGTTCGGCGCGCACGGAAGAAGAGCCAAAAATATTTTTTATGAAGAAGCGGTACGGGTTCCTTTTTTCATAAAATGGAAGGGACACTTGGAAGAGGGGACGAAGCGGGATTTTGTACTCAATACCGTTGATATCATGCCAAGCCTTTTATCCATGATGGGGCTGCCGGTGCCCGAAGAGGCAGAAGGCAGTGATTACAGCAGCTGCATTGAGGGGAAAACGGATACCGGGGAAGGCGCGCTTATGATGTGCACCGGACCGACCGCGGTGTTTGGGGACGGCAATGAGTGGAGAGCCTACCGTACAAAACAATATACCTATGCCGTATTCAAATCCGACGGGCAGGAGCTTCTGTTTGATAACCAGGCAGATCCTTATCAGATGCATAATCTGATCGGAGAACCCGGCTGTGAAGCGATTGCAGTTTCCCTGAAAGAGAAGATGTGGGCCAAAATGGAAGCTATCTCCGATACCTTTGAAAAAAACACCTATTATGAAAGAAACTGGGTGGAAGACCGCCGGATTAAACGGACGGCAACCTTGACAGGCTGAACGGTAACACTGGAAAGACCGAAATTGATCATAAATCTTTTTCTTCATAAATCTTTTTCTTCGTTGAAAGAATAGTATGTTTATGCTAGAATCAAGAAGAGCAATGAATTCAATATCTCTGATTATCTTTTATTTCATGATCCGAGCCTTAAGAAGGCCGGTATCTGATGCATGGTATCGTCTATGGGTACCTTGGCATACATGGACATGTATGCTGATGCATGAACTCCTTGCTGACAATTAAATAAGCGGGGAGGAGGATAGGCGCTGCTTCTCTCTGCATACAAAGAAAGAGAGGAACGCCTATGGAACATAAAACGGTTACAGCGATGGCGGAGCAGGCCCTGCCAGACGGATATCAGTTTAACCTGAGCGATTTTGCCTTATTTTTAGCAGTGATGAAAAATAAGGTTGCCTATGAGAGTACCCTGAGTATCATACTTGGCGAGCCGGACTTAAAACTGGAAGAAGTGAAGGTGGAGCAGGTGGTGCTTAACAAATCGGGAAAACGTGCAATTCGGCTGGATGCATGGGCACGTGACGGCCAAAACCGGCAGTTTAATACGGAAATGCAGAATGATTCCAAAAATGATAACTTACGAAAAAGGAGCCGTTTTTACCAGGGATTATTGGATACGCCGGTTTTAAAATCGGGAAAACACACCAAATACCGTTACCTGCCTTCCACTATCATAATTTTCATCACACAAGAGGACATTTTTCACCACGATCTGGCCATGTATACGTTCACGGAGCAGTGTGAAGAAATAGCCGGCCTGCATCTGGAGGATGGGACAAAAAAGATATTTCTGAATATGGCCAGTAAAAGCGGAAATCCAGAGTTGGTGAGTCTTCTGCAGTATATGAAGAATACAACACTGGATAATCCGGAAATACTGGTAAAGGATAAAAGGATAATCAAATTGGATCGTATTGTAAAAGAGGTAAAACAATCGGAAGAATGGGAGGCTGTAAAGATGAATATTCTTGAGATTGGAATCGAAAAAGGGAAAGCTGAGGGAAAGGCTGAGGGAAAGGCTGAGGACATATTAGCACTGCTTGGGGATTTGGGAGAAATCCCTATGGAATTACGAAGAAAAATTCTTTCAGAGACGGACTTAAATTTATTGTCAAAGTGGCTCAAGGAAGCGGCCAGAGCTAAAAATGTCGGTGATTTTGTAGGGAGGACAGGTTTGTAAATGGCTTGCATTCCTCAGAAGGCCATGGTAGAATAAGAGAAATTCGGAAACATTCAGGAAGGAAAAAAGATGGTCGGTTTTATCCATGATAATACAATTTTAGACAGATTACCGATATCCCTGTCAGGAATTACGCATGTATTTTCCAGGGTTACAGGTGGAGTCTGCCCAAAATTGCATAGTTGGAAGAGAGTAACCGACATCGGCCCTGTGAAGCGGCCGGAGGTCTGAACTGTTTTTGAATGGAAGATAATTGCTGTGTGTCCCCAAGAGCCGGTGCATCTGTTTAGTTAGTTGCCCGCGGAAACAAAAGGGCGGAACAGCAGGAAATGAAAGAACGGATCCGGAGGTTATTTCTCTCCGGGTCTTTTTTGTAATAGGAATAATCCGTCCGTTTTTTGTGGGAAGGGATAGGATGTAAAAGAGGGAAGGCCCTGACAGTGTATGCTGCCGGAGCCTTTTTACGTACGGATTGTGAGAGTAGTGCGCTTTGCCGCAGCAGGCGTTTGGTGGAAAAGACAGGGAGAGGAACCGGACGCCATAAAGGAGGAAAAGAGAATGATACAAGTAGCATGCAGTCAGGTAAAAAAATATTATGGAGTCCAGCTTGTCCTGGAAAATATTACGTTTGAGGTACAGGATGGGGAACGTGTTGCCATAATCGGAAAAAACGGAAGCGGAAAATCAACGATATTAAAGTTGATCACCCGACAGGAATCACCGGATGCAGGAACGGTTTCCATTCGTAAAAATACGGTGACCGGCTATCTGGAACAGATACCGGAATATGAAGCGGGGACGACAGTATGTCAGGTCTGCCGTCTGGCTTTTGAAAAGCTGGACGGGATAAGGGAAGAAATGACAGTCCTGGAAAAGAGGATGGAAGAACTTACGTACAAAGGGACGCTTTCGGAAGAAGAAACGGATCGGCTGGAAGCTATCCTGAAACGATATACAAGTCTGCAGACGCAGTATGAAACGGAAGGCGGATATGAAACGGAAGAACGTTTTTCCAGAATCTGTACGGGCCTTAAGCTGTCCGAATCCTTCTTGAAAGCAGAATTCGGAAGGCTGAGCGGAGGGGAAAAAACGCTGGTATGTCTGGCAAAAACACTGCTCCAGGAGCCGGATCTTCTGATTCTGGACGAACCGACCAACCATTTGGATATGTCCATGCTGCAGTGGCTGGAGGAATATCTGAAAACGTACCGGGGAACCGTACTCCTGGTTTCCCATGACCGATGCTTCCTGGATGCTGTGGTAACAAGAACCCTGGAAGTGGAAAATGGAGTGATAGAGGAATACCTGGGAAACTATTCCTATTACCTGGAAGAAAAAGAACGCCGTATACAGCTGCAGCAGGAGGCTTATAAAGAACAGCAGAAGCAGATCAAGAGCATGGAAAAAGCAATCCGGGATATGCGTATCTGGGCAGCCCAGGGCGATAATGAAAAAATGTTCCAGCGTGCGGCATCCATGCAGAAGCGTCTGGATCGTATGGACAAAGTGGAACGGCCGCAAAAGGATGGGCCGGGAATGCGGGTCGCTTTTGAGCAGGGGGAACGTTCCGGAAAGGATGTCCTTCATCTGGAAGGCGTATCAAAACAATTCGGTGAAAAGCAGCTTTTCCGTAACCTTTCCTTGGATGTGCGTTATAAAGAGCATGTTGCACTTCTTGGCAGGAATGGCTGCGGCAAAACCACCCTGCTTAAAATGGCCCTGGGCGAAATCCCTGCGGATGAAGGAAGTATCCGTTTGGGCGGCAGCGTAACGATTGGTTATCTTCCTCAGCAGGTACATTTTCCGAAGGAGGATGTAAGTGTCCTGGAAGCCTTTCGGGATGGGCTGGTCATAGGGGAAGGCAAAGCCAGGGAAGAGCTTTCCCGCTACTTGTTTACAGGGGAAAGCGTATTCAAAAAAGTGGCCAATCTGTCCGGCGGGGAAAAGAGCCGATTGTATCTTGCAAGATTGATGCAGACGGGGATTTATACGTCGGAGAGAACTCCGGTGTATGGTGAAGGCGGCCAGGGGGATGGCAGCGGGAAAATAAATTTTCTGATCTTGGATGAGCCTACGAACCATCTGGATATCACGTCCAGGGAAAATCTGGAAACCGCCCTGGAACAGTTTAAAGGGACACTGCTGATCGTTTCCCATGATCGTTATTTCATCAACAAAATGGCGACCAGAATTGTGGAAATGACGGAGGAAGGAATATGCAGCTACCAGGGAAATTATGAATATTACAAGCAGGAGAAGGCGAAGAAAGAAGCGGCTTGCGGGGAAGCATTAAGAAGAGAAGCATCGGAAAATGGCAGAAGAACGGTGTCAGTCGGGAAGGGAGATGAAGAAGGCCGTACTGCTGCTAAGAAAACCGTTCCGACTGAAGAATACCCGGTTCAGCCGGATGAAAAAAGTAAGGGAAAAAACCAATTTCGACAGAAGCAGCTGGAACAGGAAATCAAAGTACTGGAAGAAGAAAAACGCAGCTGTGAAAAGGATATCCTTCTTGCCGGTGCCGATTATGAGAGGCTTATGGCGCTGGAGGAACGAAAAAGGGAAGCGGAGCGGGAAATAGAAGAAAAAATGGAGGAATGGCTGCTGCTGACAGAAGGATAACCCGATGTTGTTTGTAAGTACATTAGAAAATTTGCCGGTTGACAAGAATAGTACTATATAGTACTATTCTATATAGGAGGAAAAAGCGTGAGAGCAACGAACGGAGGATTTTTAATTTCTCAGGTAAAGCAGGTACAGGGCAGAGTCTTTGATGCCATGCTGCAGGACGCGGGGATTGAAGAATTTAACGGCGCCCAGGGGCGTATCCTCTATATTCTGTGGCAGGAGGACAATATGCCGATTGTGGAACTCTCCCGGCGCACCGGATTGGCTAAGACCACTCTGACAGGAATGCTTGACAGAATGGAAGAAAAGGGATTTCTGGAAAGATGCTTTGACAAAAAGGACCGCCGTCAGGTGAGAATCGTCCTTACGGACAAAGCGAAGGAGCTGAATGACAAATACAACCAGGTTTCCGATGCCATGAGCGAACGTTTTTACCAGGGCTTTACCGATACGGAGATAGAACAGTTTGAAGAGACTCTGGAGCGGATACTCCGGAATCTCACCCAGGGATAAGGAGGGAAATTCCTATGCAGCAATCCATAAAGAATGATATCCGCAGGCTTGTGGAGAAATCAGGAAAGGTCTATGTATCCTCTGTGAATGAGGAAGGCTTTCCCAATACAAAGGCTATGTTTGCCCGTGATCATGATGGTATGAAGGTGCATTATATGTCTACTAATTATTCTTCCTTGCGGGTCAGTCAGTTTATGAATAACCCCAAGGCATGTATTTACTACTGCAATGAGCGCTTTTTTAAAGGGCTGATGTTTACCGGGACAATGGAGGTGTGCACAGACCGGGAAACAAGGGAAAGGATCTGGCGTAACGGGGATGAAATGTATTATCCCAAGGGTGTGGACGATGAGGATTACTGTGTGTTGCGGTTTACTGCGGAGAAAGGTAATTACTACCATAATCTGACAAAAGAGCTGTTTCCGGTGGAGGAACTGGAGGAAGAACCGGAGAAAGAACAGGGGGAATAGGTATGAAAGCGATGGGACCTGAAGAGGCGTGTTTTTTTACACAGCAGGTTTATTTGATAGGAACTGCGGATGCGGACGGAAGCCCCAGATTTGCGCCGATTTCCTGGGTCAGCTATAGCTGGGGAAGCCCGGCCTGTCTGGTTATCAGTATTTACGGCACAAAGCGGACAAAGAAGAATATTGCAAGAACCGGCCAGCTAACTGCTGCAGTGGTGACGGAGGATATGCTTCCGTTCATAGAACAATGCAATAGAGGCACGTATAAAGAAGATCGCAGTAAAAGTTTAAATTTCCCCATTATACAAGCGGAGACAGTGCAGGCACCTAAGCTGGCAGATGGAAAATTCACTTATGAATGTGAAGTGATTAATCAGGTAGAACTTGGAGAAACTATTACTTATTTTGCAAAGATAAAAAAGATATGCGCTTCGAAAGAAATATTGGATCTGGATTTTTTTGATCTGCGAAAGATTAAACCAGTCATTTATTCTCCGGAAAATTATTTCCTTCCGGGGGAGCATTTGGGAAGGATTGGGGACTTCAGTAAAAATGAATAAGGTAACAGTTCAGACGGCCCCTTGTGTCCTGTGGCATCCCCTCCCCCCTTTTTCCCTGGGGTGGCAGTGCTGCAAGGATTCCTGGAAGGGGCGTCTAAAAACGC